>JADCGR010000001.1 GCA_020248905.1 Curvibacter sp.
AGGCAGCAAGCATGGTGCCCACGGCACCGGCGAGCACCACGCCGGCGACCTGCCCAGCCTCAAGGCCGATGCCCAGGGCGTCGCACGCTTCAGCTTTGAGTCCACAAGCATTACTGTGGGCAGCGGTGCCGCCGACATTGTGGGCCGCGGCCTCATTGTCCATCGCGACCCGGATGACTACACCACCCAGCCCACGGGCAACTCCGGCCCGCGCCTGGCCTGCGCCGTGATTGCGCGACAGTAAACCGTCTCTAGCTGGTCCCTGCCTGCGCGGCCCGGCGCGCGACCAGGATCTGCTGCGCCCGCTGCAGATCCTCCACGGTATCGACGTCCAGCACGCAACCGGGATCGTCCACCTCCACGGTCCAGAGCGTGTGTTGGCGCACCACGGTCGAAGCGCCAACGTCACCTTGAAGTTTGAGCAGCGTGGGCGCGCAGTCATGCGCGAAACGCACGGGGTGCCCGTGCCGGCCCCGGTCCACCGGGCGCACCACGCGATGCTCCCCGGGCGCCTGTGCAACGGCCAGCAGAGTTGCGGGCAAGACCAGTGGCAGGTCCGCCGGCAGGATCAGCCACGCCGGCGCGTGAAGCTTAGCGCGCACGGCGGCGGCTATCGTGTCGCCCATGCCGGGATGGCCTCCGTCTTCCAGGTGCCACGGCAGGCCACTGGCGCGAACCGCGTCCAGCGTGTGCTGCAAGACGGGCTTGCCCCCGAGCAGGGCATGCAGCTTGTGCGTCGTGCCGCCGGAAGCCAGAAAACGCTCGCCCCGGCCCGAGGCAAGCACGATGACAACGGGCTTCATCCGGTCTGGATCAAGCCGTCAGGCAGCGGGGCGCTGCGGCGGCACGTTGCCAAGCGGCGTTTTTGACCTGCACGATCTCGGCCAGGATGGCCACCGCAATCTCGGCGGGCGTGCGCGCGGCTATCGCCAGTCCGACCGGGCCGTGCAGGCGTACCAGCTCGTCGGCGCTGAGGTCAAAGTGCTCGGCCAGACGCTTCTTGCGCGCAGCCTGGTTGCGGCGTGAACCGAGCGCCCCGACGTAGAACGCGGCCGACTTGAGCCCTTCGAGCAGGGCCATGTCATCCAGCTTGGGATCGTGGGTCAGGGCCACGATGGCCGTATGGGCGTCGGGCAGCATGTCGCGAACCACGTCGTCGGGCATGCCAGGCAGGCGCCGCACACCCGCACTGCTCAGCGTCGCCGCGTACTCCTCCCGCGGATCGCAGACCAGGACCTCGAAGTCGAGCAGCCCGGCCATGCTGGCCACCGCCTGCGAGAGCTGACCTGCGCCGATGAGCAGAAGACGCCAGCACGGCCCGAACAGCGTGGTCAGGCGCTGCTCGTCAAAGACCATGGGCTGCCCGCGCACGGCATCGTCCAGACTGACCTGACCCGTGGAGAGGTCCAGTGTGCGCGCCACCAGCCGGTGCCCGGACGTGCGCGCCAGCAGCTGCTCGATCCAGTCCGCATCCTGCAGGGACTCCTGCACCAGACGCAGGGTACCGCCGCAGGGCAGGCCAAAGCGCGCCGCCTCGTCCTTGTCAACGCCATAGACGATGATTGAAGGACGCGCAGCCAGCGGTTCCTGCCCGGATGTGGCGAGGCTTGCCCTGGCCCGTGCGATGAGGTCATCCTCGACACAGCCACCCGAGACCGAGCCGCTGACCACGCCATCCTCGCGCACAGCCAGCAGCGCGCCGGGCGGACGCGGCGCACTGCCCCAGGTCTGCACCACCGTGACCAGCGAGACCGCCTGGCCGGCACGCTTCCAGGCCAGCGCATCGGCCAGCACCCGCAAGTCAAGACTTTCCATCTTTGCGCTCTTTCAGACTGCGCGCTCAGGCAAGGCGGACCGCTCCGGGCGCCAGCGGCAGCTTACGCACACGCTTGGCGCTGCGAGCGGCAACCGCACAGTCGATTCCCGGCACTACCAGGGCGGTGGTCGGCTCGTAGATGACGTTCAGGGTCTTACCCATCGTCAAGCTCCTGGCCGCAAACCCGAGAACGCGGCAATGTTGAGAGGACGTTGGATCAGATTAGTGACATTCCAGCAGGTCGCCATACGGATTAGCCCTAGGGAAGGTGTGAACCAGTCCCACCCGCAGCAGGCCATGGCCAACGCCATGCCTATACTGCGGCCCTATGCCCTCGATTGCCGACATCCGCAAAAGCTACGAACGCGCCGAACTCAGCGAGGAGGCGTCGCACGCCGACCCGCTGAAGCAGTTCGACCAGTGGCTGCATGAAGCGATCCAGGCCGGGGTTCCTGAACCTAATGCCATGACGCTGGCCACGGTCGCCAGCGATCTGCGGCCCTCGACCCGCGTGGTGCTCATCAAAGGCTATGACGCGCGCGGCATCGTCTGGTACACGAACTACGAGAGCCGTAAAGGCCGCGAGCTGGCTGGCAATCCCTTTGCTGCGCTGCAGTTCCACTGGGTGGAGCTCGAGCGCGTGGTGCGTATCGAAGGGCAGGTGAAGCCGGTCAGTGCGCAGGAGAGCGATGCCTACTACGCGAGCCGACCACTCGATTCACGCATCGGTGCCTGGGCCAGCCCGCAAAGCCAGGTGATCAGCGGGCGGGGCGTGCTGGTGGCCAACGCCGCCAGGTACAGCGCCCAGTTCCTGCTGCAGCCGCCGCGCCCACCCCACTGGGGAGGCTACCGGCTCGTGCCGGACCGCTGGGAGTTCTGGCAGGGCCGTCCCAGCCGGCTGCACGACCGCCTGCGCTACACCCTGGCGGGCAGCGCGTGGCAGCGCGAGCGGCTGGCGCCCTGAGCGCGCAGATCAGAGCTTGCCCAATCCCCACATGACGAGCGGCAGCGTGAGCAGCACGGACACGCTCGACACGGTGAGGCTCGCGGTCACCAGCTCTTGCGCCACGTCGTAGCGCTGCGCGAACATGAAGACATTGGTGCCCATGGGCAGCGCGGCCGGCACCACCATCACATTCAGTGGCAGTCCGGCCAGGCCCCACCACAGGCCGAAGCCGGCGACGAGGGCGGGCCGCGCCAGGTTCTTTGCAAGGGTCAGGTGTCGCGCCCAGCGCCGATGCGTACCGACGCGTGTGGACGCCAGCGTCGCCCTCACCAGAACGAGGGCCAGTGGACCAAAGGCCTGACCCAGCCACTGCAGGGGCCGGTCAACCACCTCAGGCAGGTCCCAGCCGGTCTGGGCAAGAAAAAGTCACGCGATGATGGGCAGCGGCACGGGATGGATGAGCGCACGCATGGCGCCCAGCACGGTGCGCCTCATGGGCGTGCGGCCCCGCGCCGCTGCTTCGCGCGCCACGCCTAGCTTCAGCACTGTGTTGCTCGCGGCCAGCAGCACCAGCGCATGCACCGATAGCGGGGCGAACGGGATCACCGGCCCGGCCTCGCCATAGGCCAGCTGGATCAGCGCGATGCCGATCATCACCGTGTCGCTGAAGGTGACGCCCAAGGCCAGCACGGCCCCACGCCGGTTCAGGCCCCGCCACAGCAGCACGGCGCCAAAGAGCAGGCAGACTGCGGCAAAGTAGCTGGCAAGTGGCAGGAAATCAAGCTCTCGCAGATCGGCCTTGCCCATGGCGCGGAACATCAGCGCCGGCGTCAGCACCAGGAAGACGAAGTTAGAGAGGTCCTTGGCGGACTCGGCACCCAGCCAGCGCAGCCGGGCTGCGGCTTAGCCCAGCGCGATCAGCAGCGCGACCGGGATCAGGGCATAGAGGGCGGAGTGGGCCACCTATCGATGGTATCGCGGGCCGTCACGAGGACCCGCGATACCTGAACCGGGCCTGCTGACACCCTGCTCGCCCGTGCGCGAACAGGCCCGGTGGATCCTGCCGGCGTCCTGGCAGGATCAGAACGTCAGCTGCAAGCCCACCCGCAGGCTGCGGCCGGGCAGCGGCACGCGGCCAGGCTTGGTCTGAGTGAGGAAGGACGAAGAAGAGTAAGCCAGCTTGTCGCCGATATTGTCCAGCCGGGCGTACCACAGGGCCGGCACACCTCCGAGCTTGTCCCGCAGACTCAGGCCGGCATTCCACAGCGCGTAGCCGCCCGTGGTCTGCTGACCCGAGGGCACGCGGTCCTGGCCCGCGTAGGCGTCCACACCCAGGCGCGCGCTCCAGGCGGCGTGGCTCCACTGCAGGGTGGCGCCCACGCGATGCGGCGCGATGCGCGGCAGGGGCTGGCCGGTGCTGGTGTTCTCGGCACGCACGGTATCGGCACGCAGGAGCAGGTCCAGCTTGTGCTGGGCATCGAGCAGGCGCACGTTGCCGTCTGCCTCGGCCCCGACGAAACGGGCTCGTACCTGGGTGTAGGTGTATTGCGGCGGGGAGGCCCCCAGGTCCGTACCCTCCAGCGAGATGTAGTTGCTGAAGCGATGCTGGAAGACCTGTACCCGGGCACGATGGGCGCCACGCTTCCATGCAGCGCCTACATCGACGTTGGCCGAGCGCTCCTTGCCGAGGTTGGCATTGCCGATCTCCTCGGCATTCGTCGCCACGTGTTCGCCGTTGGCGTAGAGCTCGTAATGCCTGGGCGCGCGCTCGTTGAGCGAGAGGTTGGACGTGAGCTGCCATTCAGGCGCGACATTCCAGAGCGCGCCCAGGGCGTAGCTTGCGGGGTTGAAGCTGCGCGAGCCAGGCGTGAAAGTGGCGTTGCCAGCAATGCCGAAGGACTCCACGCGCACCGACTCCACCCGCACTCCGGCGCTGAGCTTGCCCCAGCCGGTCCCGAGCTCCTCATGCACGAAGGCGGCGCTGCTGCGCGTGCGACTGTGGGGGGCGTAGGCCTCAGCGCCGTCCGCAGAGAAGCGGCTGTCGTCCAGCTGCAAGCCAACTAGGCCGTCGAGCTTGCCGAAGCGCGCATGACGCGCCTCGATTCGCAGGTCGTTGCCGGTGGTCTTGAAAAAGGTCCCTACGGTGCTCCCCTCGAATTCGGAGTGCTGGTAGTCCGTACGGCTGAACTTGGCACGCACGCTCTGCCAAGCCGGTCCCAGATCACGCAACTCGCCCTCCACGGCCAGACGGTTGGAGCGCATGCGGATCGTCACATCATCTTCGGCGACGGCGCCGTAGTTCTTGTCGTAGGTGGACAGCGACGCACCGAGGTAGCCACGGTCGAAATGCATGGTGCCTCCGACGGCGCCACCATAGGTCTCACTGGCGGAGTTGCAGATACGGCGCGCATTGGACGAGGCGCCAGGCTTGGTGCAGTCCAGGGCGATCGGCACGGCCACGTCCTCGGTCTTGCGCGACATCGCGTCCACGTGCAGGCTGAACCGATCGTTGCCACCGTCGAGCACGACGGCGCCTCCCTGCTCCCTGTTGCCGCTGGCCAAGCCCGCGTCGAGACGGCTCGCGACGCCCCCCTGCTTGCCAAACAGGGGTTCGCGGTGGATACGGCCATCAATCACATTGACGACCCCACCCACGGCGCTGCCACCATACTGAAGCACGCCAGGTCCACGCAGGACCTCAACGCGTTCGATCAGCAGGGGGTCCAGCGTCACCGCATGGTCGACGCTGAGGGCCGAAAGGTCGAGGTTGCCGCCGCCATTGCTCAGGATGGTGATGCGGTCGCCATCGAGGCCGCGGATCACCGGCCGGCTGGCATTGGGGCCGAAATAGCTGCTGCTCACGCCGGGCAAGCCGTTGAGCATCTCGCCGAGCGTGGTGTCGCGGCGTTGCAGCAGCTCGGCGGCGTTGAGCTGGTCGACCGGGGCGATCAGCTCGGTGGCACCCAGCGGGTTGGCGGTCACGACCACGGGCGCCAGGGTGGCGTTTTCATGGGCCCAGCCGCTGCAGGCCAGCAGGCTGACGCTGGCCACGGCGCTGAGTCGGAAGCGATGAATGAAGCTTGATGTTCTTGACATGATGATCTCGTTGAACCAAACAAAGGGACACACCGCGGCGGAGCACCGTCGCGGCGTGAGGCTGGTAAGGGGGTTCAGCGAGAAACGGGCGGTCCGCGCGCGACAAAGGCCACGCAGGGACGCGGCTGCAGCGCCTGCAGCACGACCCAGGCGGGTAGCAGGGGCAGGGCCGTGGGCAGGAGCAGCTGCGGCACGCTGGCGGGCACATCCTGCGCCACCGGATCGTAGAGGCGGCAGCCCTCTTCCTCCCCGGCGGGGGCGAGCAGGTGGGCCAGCAGGCCGTGGGGGGCGTGCGCATCGTAACCCGCGCTGTGGCTGTGGCTGTGGCCGTGGCCGTGGTCATGCGCGTGCGCCAGACCGGAGCCGCCGGCCGCTGGACCATGTGCATGCAGCACACGATGCGCCAGGCCAAGGGCCTGGGCCCAGAGCAGCGCCAGCACGAGCAGCGCCGTGCCCGGCAGCAGCCATCGCGGATTGCGGGTCGTGGACCGGGGGCGCAACATGCTCGATTCGTTAGCGTGAAAAGGTGGCTTACTTCACCGGGACCGCCTCGACGATGCGGTAGTACAGGCCATAGGGGTCGTCACGCAGCACCGACAGGCGCCCTTGCACCACCACCGGCTCCATGCCATAGCGGATGGGCGTCTTGGTTCGCACCTCGACCATGCTCTCGGGTCCGCCGGGCAGGCAAAACGAGCAGGTCAGCGGCACCGAAGTCAGCAGGAAATGCGTCTGCCGCTCGCCCGGCTCCAGCGGCATCATGAAACCCTGCACACGCTGCGGCTTGCCGTCCAGCGCCAGGATCTCGGGCGGGAAGACGGGGAGCACTCGGTTCTTCTCAAGCCGGGTCTTCACATTCGTGAGGAAGGACCAGGGCAACACATCCGAGCGCTGCTTCAGCGGCGGAAAGGGACTTTGCGCGCCATGCGTACCCGCGCCGCTGCCGGGCGGGCCACTGGGCACGCCGCCTTCGATGGGCGAACTCAGCAGCTGGGCCTGGGCCAGTCCCGCGCAGAGCAGTGCGGCCAGCAGGAGCAATTTAGTGCTCATGGCGCATGCCGCAATACTTGCCCAGAGCCAGGCCCTTGCAGGCCGCCTGCAGCTCCTTTTGGCAGACTTCGAACTTCTTGCCCGACTCCAGGCACCGCGCCGCGGCTTCGTGCGCGGCCGCCATGGCGCGGTGACGCTGGACGTCCTTGGCAATGGCCTTGGCGTCGTGGGCCTGGGCCGACAGCACCGGCAGCGCCAGGACCAGCAGGCAAAGCAGTTTTCTCATGATCAAGTCCTTCATCGTTCATTGAGCAGCGCGGCCGCTTCGCTGCGGTAGGCCGCCAGCACCGGCAGCGCCGCGGCCAGTGCCGCGACCGTCAGAGCCAGGACCGGCACCCAGAGTTCCTGCGCCAGCCAGACGGTGCCGCTGATCGGCAGCGACCTGTCCTGCTCCAGCAACCAGCCTAGCAGAGCTGTCAAGCCATGGCCGGCCGCCAGCCCCAGGGCCGTGGCCAGCAGGGCCAGCCACAGGGCCTCGCACAGCAGCAGGGCCGCCAGGCGACGCGGCGGCGCGCCCAGCAGGCGCAGCAGGGCCAGGTCGGCGCGGCGTTCCCGCAAGGCACTCCAGAGCGCGATGAATACGCTCAGGCCGGCACTCAGCAGCAGGACCGCGGCAAAGCCGCGCAGCACGTCCGTGCCCACCCCCACCAGACGCAGCAGGCGCGTGATCTCCAGAGCAGGCGCAGCCGCCTGCAGGCCCGTGGCCTCGTTGACGTAGCGCGTAAAGGTCACGGCCGCCAGCGGGCTGCGGTAGCGGATCAGGGCCAGCGTGATTTCTCGCCCGGCCTCCAGCGCCCGCCGCTCGGCCTCGTCCTCGGGCTCGCCTTCGTGCACGCGCCAGACCGATTCGCTGGAAGTCAACACGAGACGGTCGAGCACGCAGCCGCAGGGCGCGAGCACACCGCTCACCAGGTAGGGCTCCTCGCCATGCACCTCGCCTCCCCCACCCAGGCCGTGGACCCCGGCAAACAGGCCGCCTGCGGTCAGGCCCGTGTTGCGCGCCACCTGGGCTCCGAGCACGGCTTCCATCGGCGCCTGCCACCACTGGCCCTGGGCCAGCGCAGCATCGTAATGCGCGGGGTAATCGCGCGTGGTGCCCACGATGCGGAAACCCTCGTAGCTGTCGCCCAGGCTCAGCGGTATGAGCTGGGCCACGCGCGCATCCTGCGCCAGCGCCTGCGCCTCGCTCAGGGGTATGTTGCCCGGCGGCACGTCGATGTGGAACACGCCGGAGAGGATGAGCTGCAGCGGGCTGCCCTTGGCGCCCACGACGGCATCGATGCCCGCGACGTCGCGCTCGAAGGCGCGGTCCAGCTGGGTGCGCACCAGCAGCACCAGGGTGATGGCCGCCAGCGCCAGGCTGAGCAGCAACAGGTTCAGCGCGCTGGCCAGCGGCCGTGCCCAGAGGTAGCGCCAGGACAGGGACAGGGTGTTCACGCCACGGACTCCATCGCGTCCAGGTCCAGCACACGGGCCTGCGGCAGGGCGCTGCGCACGCGTGCATCGTGGGTGGCGATCACCAGTGTGGCGCCGCAGCGCTGCGCGCTCGCCTGCAGCAGCGTCAACGCATCATGCGCGGCGACGTCGTCCAGACTGGCCGTAGGCTCGTCGGCCAGGATTACCTTCGGCTGCAACAGCACGGCCCGCGCCAGCGCCACCCGCTGGGCCTGCCCGCCCGAGAGCGTGGCGGGGCGGCGCGCCGCCAGCTCGCTGACGCCCAGGGCCTGCAAGGCGGCGGCCATGGCTTCCCGGTCCACGGACAGGCCGGCAGCAAAATAGACCAGTTCCAGGTTGCCGGCGACCGTGAGCGCCTCGCTCAGATGCAGCCTCTGCGGCAAAAAGCCGACGGTGCGCGCGCGCCAGGCATCGGCCTGCGCGGGCCCGAGCGCTGCGAGCGCCTGGCCCGCCACGGTGACCTCGCCGCCAGACGGCGTCATGAGGCCGGCGACCAGGGCCAGCCAGCTCGACTTGCCGCGGCCCGAACGGCCGCGCAGCAGCAAGGTCTCGCCTTGCGCCAGCGTCAGATCGAGAAAGTGGATGTGCGCGCCACCTGCGTAGCGGCAGGCCAAGCCTTTGCTGTGGATCATGCCGGCCTGCGGCCAGCCGTGCCCGCCAGCGTGCAACCAGCGCACACCCCACGCACGGACAGGTCCACGCTGAGACCGTGATGGCCTACCGATTCCAGCGCACGCAGTGCCGAGCGGGCGGCGCGCTCCAGTTGAGCCGCGCTGTCGTGCAACTCGAAGTTGCGGTGACAGGCCTGGCATTCGAAACGCGGCGAGGCCTCGGGCGAGTCCGACGCCACACGGTAGTGACGCACGCGGTCCGCATCCACATGGCACAGCAAAAGACCGGCCTGGGAGAGCCGGTCCAGCAGGCGGTACAGCGTCACGCGGTCCAGGTCCGCGGTTTGCTCCGAATGCAGAGCCTCCAGCAGTTCGGCATGGGTCCAACTGCGCTCGAGATGCGCGTGCAGCCATTTCAGAACAGCACGCGCGGCGTGCGTACGCCGCAGACCGTGCTCGGACAGCAGTCGGTCGATCGATGCGTCGGTTTCAGGCATGTGGCTACCCCAGTTACTTAATGCAACTGAATTGCGTTAATATATACCGCAACACAGTTGCAGTATTACATGGCGTCTAGCACCTTACCCCGCCCAAGCGGGAATAACCCCGATTGTCGGCGATCCGGCCCACGTCGGCCGAGCCACAGGCCGACACCCGAGCGGAAGGTGTGGGCATGGAGTCGTGCACGCACTGTTTTCTTCTTGCTTCCAGGAAATCACCCATGACACCTTTCCCCCCGACACCATCCCCGCGCGCCGATCACCGGCTCCCCGTCACCGTCCTGTCCGGCTTTCTGGGCGCCGGCAAAACCACCCTCCTCAACCACGTGCTGGCCAACCGCCAGGGACTGCGTGTGGCCGTGATCGTCAACGACATGAGCGAGGTCAACATCGACGCCTCGCTGGTCGACAAATCGGCCGACAACGCCGGGGCGGCGCTGTCGCGCACCGACGAAAAACTGGTCGAGATGAGCAACGGCTGCATCTGCTGCACGCTGCGCGAAGATCTGCTCCTTGAAGTACGCCGTCTGGCAGCAGAAGGCCGCTTTGACTGTCTGCTGATCGAATCCACGGGCATCGGCGAGCCCATGCCCGTGGCCGCCACCTTCGACTTCCGCGACGAAGCCGGGCTCAGTCTCAACGACGTGGCCCGTGTCGACACCATGGTGACCGTGGTCGACGCGCAGAACCTCTTGCGCGACTACAGCAGCCGCGACCTGCTGGCGCAGCGCGGCGAGGTGGCCGGCGAAGGGGACGATCGCACCCTGGCGGCTCTGCTGGCCGAGCAGATCGAGTTCGCCGACGTAGTGGTGGTCAACAAGGCCGACCTGGTCGACGCCGCGCATCTCGACGAAGTGACGTGCGCCGTGCGGGCCCTGAACCCGCAGGCCGACATCGTGCACGCCGCCCATGGTCGGGCGCCACTGGACAAGCTCCTGAACACGGGTCGTTTCGATCTGGAGCGCGCCAGCAGCATGGCGGGCTGGGCCCGCGCCCTGGAGGGTGATCACACGCCCGAGACCGAGGCCTATGGCGTCGCCAGCTTTGTGCTGCGCAGCCGCGAGCCCCTGCACACCGCGCGTTTTCACGCCTTCATGGAAAGCCCCCAGGCCGGTCTGCTGCGCGCCAAAGGGTATGTCTGGCTGGCCAGCCGGCCCGAATGGGTGCTGTCGTACTCGCGCGCGGGCAACACCGCCACCCATGAGCCTGTGGGCCAGTGGTGGGCCACAGTACCGCGCGAGCGCTGGCCGGCGGGCAGCGATGCACAGCGCCGCGCCATCGAGGCCATCTGGCAGGAGCCCTACGGCGACCGGCTCAACGAGATTGTCTTCATTGGCCAGGACCTGGACCGCGAGGCGATCAGCGCGGCCTGGGCGCACTGCCATCTCACACCGGACGAGCTGCATAAGGGCCCTTCCGCCTGGCGGCGTCTGCCGGACCCCTTTGCGCACTGGGTCCGCAACTGACCCGCTTCTTCTCCATCAGCCACCGCCTCTGACCATGAAAAACAAAATGCCAACTTCCCGTCCGCCATTCCCCGTGCGCCTGCTCAGCGGGCTGATCCTCTGCCAGTGCCTGCCCTGCGCCGCACTGGCCGATGAAGTGGCCGAAAAAACACTCGGCAACGTGGTGATCACCGCCACCACCCAACCCATGGAAGCCGCCGACGCCCCGGCCGCCGTCACCGTCATCAAGCGCCAGGAGATCGACTCGCGCAACGTCACCCGCCCGGCCGACGCGCTCAAGGCTGTGCCCAGCCTCTACATCGGCGCGCAGGCCGATGGGCAGATCAATCGCAATGCCGGCGGCACTGGCGCCGTCACACTGCGCGGTATTCCCGGCGCGCGGACCCTGGTGCTGCTCGATGGTCAGTCTTTGCTGGGGGCGAACTCGGGCGCGATCAACTGGCGCGCCATCAATGTCGACGAACTGGAGCGCATCGAGGTCGTGCCTGGCCCCTTCTCCTCGCTCTACGGCAGCGGCGCCATCGGCGGCGTGATCAACATGATCACCAAACAACCCGACCGGCAGGAATTCGTGGCGCGCTGGAAGCGCGGATATGGCGACGCGGCGGGCGACGACCTGGGCATCTTCTTTCGCGACAAGATGAGCAACGGTCTGGGCCTGCAAATCAGCGCCAGCCAGATCAGCCGCGAAGACTACGCCAACGACGCGGTGCTCGCGCCCCCCTCGACAGGCGCCGCGGGCACCGCCGTCACCGGCGCTGTGCCCCTGCAGACGCCCACCGGCGGCTCCACCTACCAGGTCGGCACCAAAGGCCTGTCGCCCTGGCGCCAGGACAATTTGGGCGCGCGGCTCAGCTTCGACCTGGACGCCCGCAGCCGGCTGTACGCCGGTGTATCGCGCTTGGAGTTCAGCGAGTCGCGCCAGCCCTATGAGAGCTGGCTGCGTGATGGCAGCAACAATGTGGTGAGCAGTGGCACCCTGGGCATCAACGGCCAGCGTGTGGTGCTGCAGGAGAGCGCCTTTGTCAATTCGCAGTCGCGGCAGACCGCCACGCGATACGTCGCAGGATACGACGGCATGCTGGGCCGCGAACGCAAGCTCAAGCTTGACCTGGCGCAGATCAGGGACGACGCCCGCTCCCAGGTCATCACCAGCGGCCAGCCTGTGGCCAGCGGCACAGGGCGCCTGAGCCTGACTCCCAGCGACACCACGGACCTGCTGGCCCAGATCAGCGAAGGCCTGGGCGAGAAAGCCTTCCTGGTCTATGGCCTCGCGGTCCGCAAGGCCGAGGTGGCCCAACGCCAGTGGGCGCTGTGGAACTGGAACGATCCGACCACACAGAGCACGCTCAATGAGGGTTACGATGGCCGCTCGACCACCACGTCGCTGTACGGACAGGTCGAATGGCAGGTGACGGACCCGCTGACGCTCTACCTCGGGGGACGTTACGACCAGTGGCGTACCAGCGGCAGGTACTTCAAGAACACGGCACCCACTGTGAATGCAAGCTACGCGGAACGCCAGGAAGCGGCCTTCAGTCCCAAGGTCTCGGGCGTCTACAAGCTGGCTCCGGCCCTGTCGCTGCGCGGGTCCATCGGCCAGTCCTTCCTGGCACCTAGCAATCTCGACCTGTACGCGCGCTCCTTTCACGGCCCCAACACCTTCCTCAACGATCCCAATCTCAAGCCCGAGCGCGGCACGACCTGGGAAGTGGGCAGCCTCTGGCAGGCCACGCCCGACATCAGCAGCGGCCTGACCTATTACGAGTCGCGCCTCAAGGACCTGATCATCCTCAAGCAACTCAGCACCTTCACGCGCCAGTACGTGAACATCGGCGAAGCCAAGGTGCGCGGCATCGAATGGACAGGCAAGGCCCAGCTGATGGCTGGCCTGCGTCTGGACGCCAACTACAGCTGGATCGACGCCACGACGGTGGATAACGACGCCGAACCGGCCAGCGTGGGCAAGCGCCTGACTTTTGTGCCAAAAAACATGGCATACGCCGGACTCACGGGTAAACGCGGCGCCTGGAGCAGCACGCTCGATCTGCGCTACACCGGCAAGGTCTACGGCAACACCGACAACTCCGACACCGTGCAGGGCGTACCCGGCGCCTATGACGCCTATGTCTGGGCCAACGCCAAACTCGGTTACCAGTACAGCAAGCACGTGCGTGTCAACCTGGGTGTGACCAACCTGACCGACCGCAAGGTCTACCAGTCGATCCTCATGCCCGGTCGCAGCTGGAACACCGAACTCGTCTACGCCATGTGAGCGCCGACATGAGCCTGCCATCGATGGACTTGCGCGCGTGCTGCCGCCGCGCCCTCTGGGCTCTGGGCCTGCCGCTGGCCTTGCTGGCCGGCAACGCCCAGGGGGGCGAGCGCATCGCCGTGTTTTCGACCAAGATCCTGCTGGAGCACCGCTACAAGCTCATGGAGGCGGACGCCCGCGCCGCCGGCCTGGAACTGGCGTGGACTCAGGTAGACGTCGAAGGAGAAGCCGGTGTGCGCCGCGTGCTTGAAGGCGCCAAGCTGGTGCTCGTCGATAGCCACCGCAACGAAGACCGGGCTGTGATCGAGCGATATGCCGCTGAGGCCTTGCGCCAGACCGGCCTGCCCAGCGTCAGCGTGAACAACACGCCCCTGTCCCCCGGGGGGCAACGCGGCATCGGCCTGCCCGAGGAACAGGCGCGGCGCGTCTATGCCTACTACGTCAGTGGTACGCCCAGCAATCGCGCGGCACTCTTCCAGTACCTGGCCGCGCTGGTGCGCGCCCAGGACTTGGCCGCGGTACCACCGCCGCAGCCACTGCCGCCCTCCGCCATCTACCACCCGCGTCACCCCCAGCGTCTGGTCACGGACCTGCCGTCCTTCCTGGCTTGGTGGCAACAGGCCACGGGCCGAGACTGGCGCACGCGCCCGGTGATCGCAATGGAAATGGCCTCGACCTATGTGGCCGAAAGCCAGACTCGCATGCTGGACGAAACGGTGCAGGCCGTCGAAGCGGCCGGTGCCGTGCCGCTGCTCTTTTACCGCTCCACCCGGCTGGGGCCGGGCCGCCCGCAAGTAGGCACGCCCGGGCCAGAACCCCTGATCACTCTCGAAGGGAGGACGCTGCCTCATGTGCTGCTGGTCAACACCTTTCTCGGCATCAACCCGGACGGGCGCCGCGCCTGGCACCGAAGCCTGGGCATCCCGACGATCAATGTGCTGGCCTACCGTGAAGGCAACCGGGCCGACTATCTGCGCAATCCGGCCGGCGTGAGCAGCTTCTTTCTGCCCTTCACCGTGACCAACGCCGAGTACATCGGCCTGCAGGACCCGGTGGTGCTGAGCACCAACGAAGGCGGCGAGCTCGTGCCCATGCCCGAGCAGATGCAGTTGCTGGTGGGCAAGGCGGTGCGGCTGGCGCAGTTGCAGATGATGACCCATGCCGACAAACGCGTGGCGCTGCTGTTCTGGAACCATCCGCCAGGAGAGCGCAACCAGGGCGCCTCCAACCTCAATGTGCCGCGCTCAATCGAACAGGTCGTGGCGCACCTGCGCGCTGAGGGTTATGCCTTCGACGCGGTGCGCGAGCAGACCCTCATCGACACCGTGGCTCAGATGCTGCGCCCCAGCTACCGGGCCGGCACCCTACCCGAGCTGATGAAAACGGCGCACTGGGACTTCCTTCCCTTGGACGACTACCGCCGTTGGTACGCACAACTTCCCGAGTCGGTGCGCCGGCCTATCGACGCGGCCTGGGGCGCACCGGAAAAAAGCGCCTGGATCGCTCGCCGACGCGGCGTGACGGGTTTTGTCATCCCGCGGCTGGAGCTCGGGCACTTGGTCGTGCTGCCTCAGCCCGCGCGCAACGAGACCGCCGCCAGCGGCCGGGACGAGGGCAAGCTGTTCCACGACACCAAAATGCCGGTGCACCACGCCTACCTGGCCACCTACCTTTGGGTGCGCGAGCATTTCCGCGCCGACGCCATCGTGCACTTCGGCACCCATGGCACGCAGGAATGGACGCCGGGCAAGGAGCGCGGGCTCTGGGCCTACGACGAACCCAATCTGCTGGTGGGCAACACACCCGTGGTCTATCCCTACATCGTCAACAACATCGGCGAGGCGCTGAACGTCAAGCGCCGGGGCCGCGGCGTCATCGTGAGCCACCAGACCCCGCCCTTCGCGCCGGCCGGTCTGACCAGCGACTTCGTGCGCATCAATGACCTGATCCGTGAATACCAGGCGCTGGACGAAGGCCTGGTGAAAGACAACAACCGCCGCCTCATCATCGAGCAGGCTGTGAAGATGAACATCCACCGGGACATGAAGTGGAAGGTCGCCGACCTGGAGCGCGAGTTTCCGCGCTTCCTGCGCGAGATCGAGGACTACCTCGAGGAGCTCGGCGCCAGCATGCAGCCGCTGGGCCTGCACACCCTGGGGCAGACGGCCGAGGCCGCGCACCGCGTCAGCAACGTGATGCAGATGCTGGGCACGCCGCTGCTCGAAGCCCTGGGGCTGCAAGCGGGCAGCTTCAAGACCGACTACCGCCAGTTGCAGCAGAGCCGGCCCTTCCGCTTCGTGCAGGACCATGTGCTTGAAGGCAGGCCGCTGGACAGCACGGACCCAAGGCTGCGCGAACTGGCGCAACGCGGCCGCGAGTACCTGCAGAACCTGGAGGCCGGAGTCGAGCTGCAGGCGCTGAGCCGCGCCTTGTCGGCGCGCTGGATCGACCCGTCTTACGGTGGCGACCCGATCCGCAACCCCGACGCACTGCCCACGGGACGCAACCTCTATGGCTTCGACCCCTCGCGCATTCCCACACGCGCGGCCTACGAGGCCGGCCAGCAGGCTCTCAAGCAACTCGTGGCCGACTACCGCCTGAACCACGGCCAGGCGCCGCAGAAGCTGGCCTTCACGCTCTGGAGCACGGAGACCCTGCGCCATCTCGGCATGCTGGAGTCGCAAATTCTCTACGCCCTGGGCGTGCGACCTCGTTGGGACGAAGGGGGTCGGGTGGTCGGTCTCGAAGTGATACCCGCCGCTGAGCTGGGACGTCCGCGCATCGACGCCGTGATCTCCCTCACGGGCCTGTACCGCGACCAGTTTCCCAATCTCATGGAGCGGCTCAACGAGGCCGTTGCCCTGGTCGCTGCACTCGACGAAGCAGCCGTGCAGAACCCCGTGCGCGCCCACACCGAGCGGGTGCGCCAGCAGTTGCAGACGCGAGGCGTCGCCGCAACGGACGCCCGGGACTTTGCGCTGACCCGCATCTACGGCAACGAAAGCGGTGACTACGGCACCGGGCTGACCGAGGCCACCCTGGCCTCGGAGCACTGGAACGAGGACGATGGCAAGCTGGCCGGCCTCTACCTCAGGCGCATGTCCTGGGCCTACGGGCCTGACCCCGCGCGGTGGAGCCGCAAGCTCAACGACCCGCAGGGACAAGAGATCAACGTCTATGCTGAACAACTGCGCGGCACAAACGCGGCCGTGCTGTCGCGTTCATCGAACCTGCGCGGCCTGCTCGATACCGACCATCCCTTCGAATACCTCGGGGGCCTGGCGCTGGCGGTGCGCCAGCTCGACGGCGCCAGCCCCACGCTCTACGTGGCCAATCTGCGCGACCCTGGCCGCGCCAAGCTGGAACGCGCGGAGACCTTCATCGCCAAGGAGCTGCGCAGCATCTACCACCACCCGCGCTGGATTGGCGAGATGCAGCGCGAGGGCTACGCCGGCACGCTGCAACTGCTCAACACGGTCAACAACTTCTGGGGCTGGCAGGTCATGGACCGCCAGACTGTGCGCGCCGACCAATGGCAGGAGTTCCACGAAATCTATGTGCAGGACCGCCATCGTCTGGGTCTGCGCCAGTGGTTTGAGCGACACAACCCCGATGCAATGGCCCAGGTCGTCGAGCGCATGCTCGAAGCCGTGCGCAAAGACTACTGGCAGGCCGACGAGCGCACCGTGCGCGAGCTCGTGAGTGCCTACCAGCAGCTGAGCCGTCGGCATGACATCGTCTCGTCCAACGCCACCTTCCGCGCCTACGTGGCCGAACTGGCGGCCGGTTACGGCCTGGGTCTGGGCAAGCCGGCAACAACCCAGCGTGCTACCGGCGCCCCCCAAACAGCGGTAGCCCCGCCTGCCGATCCCACAGTCCGAGGGCAGGAATTGCGCGTGGTGCCCCGCGCAGCCCAGGCCTTCGAGAAACTGATCTGGACCTATGCTCTGTTGATCGGCCTCATCGTGGCCGGCGGCATCGGCTACCAGGCTTGGCGCACCCGACGTCCCTCCCTTTGATCCCGACCTCATCAACATGAACGCCATCGAAACCCTGCTCTACGAAATCACGCGTCTCTTTCTCAACCCGGTGCTGATCCTGCTCTGTCTGATGTTCATCTACGCGCTGTTCACCCTGGGCATGCTGCTGCACGACCTGTTGCGCCGCGCCTGGGGCCGGCCGGCGGGCCTGGCCCTGCAAGCGCATCTGCAGCAGCACCCCGGTCTGAACCAGGACAAGCTGGAGCTGCTGGTGCTGCGCAAGATCGAGCTACAGCGGCTGGTCAGCCGCATCGCGCCCATGCTGGGTCTGGTGGCCACGATGATCCCCATGGGACCGGCCCTGGTGGCCGTTTCGGCCGGCAACGCCGAGGGCATGGCCCGACATCTGGTCGTCGCATTCGCTGCAGTCATCGTGGCCCTGGTGGCGGCATCGATCACCTACGGCGTGCAGACGGTGCGCCGTCGCTGGCTGCTCGAAGAACTGGCTCAGATCCTGGAGGACCGCGATGCAAGCGCCCGGATCTGAGCCCCAAGCCCTGTACCCCGCCCCGCGCCGCCTGCGCCTCAACGTGCTGGACGACGACGATGCGGACGATCCCATCCTCAGCGTGGTCAACATCGTCGACGTCTTTCTGGTCATCATCGCCGTGCTGCTGATCGCCGTGATCGAGAACCCGCTCAACCCTTTTTCCACCGATCACACCATCGTGATCAGGAACCCGGGGCAACCGAACATGAGCATGGTCGTCAAGGAAGGGCAGGAGCTGAAACAGTACAAATCCTCCGGCCAGATCGGCGAAGGCCAGGGTCGCAAGGCCGGCACGGCCTACCAGCTGCAAAACGGCACTATGGTCTACGTACCGGAAGCCGCCGAAGGCACGCGGGCGCCTCCCGCCGCCTCACGCTGAGTGCGGATCACGCCTGGGGTTTGAGCAGCGCCGCAAACTGCTGGCGGAACTTCGCCACCTTGGGGCCGACCACATAGGCACAGTAGCCCTGGCCGGGGTGCTGCGCGAAATAGTCCTGGTGGTAGTCCTCGGCCGGCCAGTAATTGGCCAACGGCAGCACCTCGGTCACGATGGGAGCGTCGAAGATCGCGCCCTGTTCCAGTTCGTCGATCAGCAGCCTGGCTTCCTGTTCCTGGGCCGGGGTCGTGTAGTACACCCCACTGCGGTACTGGGTGCCCACGTCGTTGCCCTGGCGGTTGAGCGTGGTCGGGTCGTGGATGGCGAAGAAGATGCCCAGAAGCTGGCGCACGCTCACCTGCTGCGGGTCGTAGACCAGGCGGACCACCTCGTTATGGCCGGTCGTGCCGGTGCAGACCTGCTCGTAGCTGGGCCGCTCCACATGCCCGTTGCTGTAGCCGCTCTGCACATCTACAACACCGCGGACACGGTCGAAGACGGCCTCAGTGCACCAGAAGCAGCCGCCGCCGAGAACGAGGAAGGGAAGGTCGTGGGACATGGGATAGTGTTCGCTCTGAGGAACCTGCATCTTAATCAGGCCCGCGCCCTCTACCCCGCCTTCACCTTTCTTGGGCCGCAGGCTTGCATGGGCAAGGCAGGATGCGGCTTGACGGACCCGCGGCTGCGGGATTACATTAATAACCCGCCAGTCATTAAAATCCACCGCGCCATGATTACCAAGCTGTTCGCCGAAAGCTGCGCCAAGGCGCAGGCCAAGCGCGAGCGGCGCAAGGAGGCGCGGCCAGGCGAACTGCTGGCGGCGGCGCTGGAGTTGTTCGTCGAGAAAGGCTACGCCGCCACACGCGCCGATGAAGTGGCCCGCCGCGCCGGGGTGTCCAAAGGCACGCTGTTTCTCTACTTCGCGACCAAGGAAGACCTGTTCAAGGCCGTGGTTCGCGAGAACATCGCCGGGCGCTTCGCCGAGTGGAACACCGAGTTCGAGACTTTTGAGGGCACCACGCCCGAGATGCTGCACTACGCCCTGATGACATGGTGGGAGCGCATCGGCAAGACACCAGCCGCAGGCATCACCAAGCTCATGATGAGCGAGGCGGTCAATTTTCCCGAGCTCGCAGCCTTCTACCAGCAGGAGGTGATCGGCCCCGGGCACGCACTGATCCGGCGCATCCTGCAGCGCGGCGTGGACCGCAAGGAGTTCCGTGCGATGGATCTGGACCTGTCGGTCTACGCCGTGCTCACACCGATGATCTTCCTGATGTCCTGGCGGCATTCGTTCGGCGCTTGCGCCAGCGCGGCTGACGAACTGGACCCTGAAAAGTACCTGGAGATGCAATGCGGGATCTTGCTCCACGGCCTGTGTCGGCCGGACGGCCAGGGCGCGCTGCCCCCGAACCGAAAGAGCTGAGACGATGAAACGCTGGATGATGTGGGCCCTGGCGGCCGTGGTGATGGTCCTGCTGGCGCTGGGCGTGTTGCGCGCCCTGGGTGCGCGCAAGGCCCAGCAGGCGGCTGTGGCCGAGCAGACCGCGCGCAGCGCCCAGGCCGTGGTCGAACTTGCCGCGAGTGACTACTTTGCCCTGCAGGAGCAGGAGTTGCAGGGCGGCCTGCCCGTATCGGGCACGCTGCGGGCCGCCAACACCGCCTTTGTGAAGGCCCGTGTGGCCGGAGAACTGCAGGGCCTGGCCGTACGGGAAGGCGATGCCGTGAAGTCCGGCCAGGTCATCGCGCGCATCGAACCTTCGGAATACGACGCGCGGCTGCGCCAGGCCCAGCTACAGGCCGATGCGGCCAAGGCGCAGATCGATATCGCGCTGCGCCAGTACGACAACAACAAGGCCCTGGTGGATCAGGGCTTCATCTCCAGGACTGCGCTGGACACCTCGCTGGCCAACCTCCATGCGGCGCGCGCCAGCCATGAGGCGGCCATGGCCGCCGCCGACGTGGCGCGCAAAAGCGCCTCCGACACCGTGCTGCGCACGCCCATGAGCGGCCTGGTCTCCCAGCGCCTGGCCCAGCCGGGCGAACGCGTGGCCGTGGACACCCGCATCGTCGAGATCGTGGATCTCTCGCGCATGGAGATCGAGGCCGCCCTCAGTGCCACGGACTCGGTGGGCGTGCGCTTGGGCCAGCGCGCGGAGCTGCACGTCGAAGGCTTCGACAAACCGTTGAGCGCCCGCGTGGCGCGCATCAACCCGAGCACCCAGGCCGGCAGCCGCAGCGTGCTGGTCTACCTGCAGCTGCAAGCCACCCCGGGCCTGCGTCAGGGTCTCTTCGTACAAGGTTCGCTGGGCACCGGCAGCATCAGGGCGCTGGCTGTACCGCTGGAGGCGGTGCGCACCGACAAGCCCCAGCCCTATCTGCAGGTGCTGCAAGGCGATCAGATCCGCCACGTCAGCGTCACGCTGGGGGCGCGTGGTCAGGCCAACGGCAGCGAACGGGTCGCTGTCAGCGGCCTGACCGCCGGCAGCCTGGTGCTGGCGGGCGCCGTCGGCCCGCTGCGCGAAGGAACGCAGGTGAAGCTGGCCGCCCAGCGTTGAACGGCCAGCACCGGCAGCCCCCACGCACAAAGCACAACGCCGAACAGTCAACGTCTCATGTGGTTCACCCGCGTCAGCCTCCAGAACCCGGTCTTTGCCACGATGGTCATGCTGGCCTTCGTGGTGCTGGGCCTCTTCTCCTACCAGCGCCTGCAGGTCGACCAGTTCCCCAACGTCGACTTCCCCGTGGTCGTGGTCAGTACCGAGTATCCGGGCGCCTCGCCCGAGATCGTGGAGTACGAGGTCACCAAGAAGATCGAGGAGGGCGTCAACTCGATTGCCGGCATCAACGCCCTGACCTCGCGCAGCTACGAGAACCAGTCGCTGGTGATCATCGAGTTCCAGCTCCACATCGATGGCCGCAAGGCCGCCGAGGACGTGCGCGAGAAGGTGGCTTCGATCCGCCCCAGTCTGCGCACCGAAGTCAAGGAGCCGCGCGTGCTGCGCTTCGATCCGGCCAGCCGCGCGATCTGGTCGCTGGCCGTTCTTCCGGCCGAGGGCACGGAGAGAGCCCCCTCAGCGGTGGAGCTCACCAGCTGGGCGGACCAGGTGCTCAAGAAGCGGCTGGAGAACGTGCGTGGCGTGGGCGCGGTCAATCTGGTGGGCGCGACCAAGCGCGAGATCAACCTGTACCTGCGGCCTGAGGCACTCGAGGCCTATGGCGTGACGCCGGCACAGGTCGTGGCGGCAGTCCAGAGCGAGAACCAGGACCTGCCGGTGGGCGCCGTGCGCTCCAGCAGCCGCGAGCTGGCGGTGCAGATCGACGCGCGCATGCAGCGCCCGGAGGATTTCGGCCGCATCATCGTCACCCGCAAGGGCAACACACCCATCCGGCTGTCCCAGCTGGCCACCATCGAGGACGGGCCGCAGGAGACAGAGACCCTGGCGCTCTACGAAGGCCAGCGCACCCTGTTGCTGACGGTGCAGAAGGCGCAGGACGAGAACACCATCGCCGTGATCGACGGCCTGACACGCACCGTCGCCGAGCTGAAGGGCCAGCTGCCACCGGGCGTGCGGCTCGAACCGATCCAGGACGGCTCGCGCCCGATCCGCGTGGCGGTGGACAACGTGCGCCGCACGCTGATCGAGGGAGCCATCCTCACGGTGCTCATCGTCTTCCTGTTCCTCAATTCCTGGCGCTCCACCGTCATCACGGGCCTGACGCTGCCGATCGCGCTCATCGGCACTTTCCTCTTCATGCACTGGTTCGGCTTCACCATCAACATGATCACGCTCATGGCGCTGTCGCTGTGCGTCGGCCTGCTGATCGACGATGCCATCGTGGTGCGCGAAAACATCGTGCGGCACGTGCAGATGGGCAAGCCCCCCTACCAGGCCTCGCTCGACGGCACGCAGGAAATCGGCCTGGCCGTGCTGGCCACCACCTTCTCCATCGTGGCGGTGTTCCTGCCCATCGGCTTCATGGGCGGCATCATCGGCAAGTTCTTCCACGAGTTCGGCATCACCATCGTCGCGGCGGTGCTGATCTCGATGTTCGTGAGCTTCACGCTGGACCCTATGCTGTCCTCGGTCTGGCACGACCCGACCATCCACGCCCATGGGCAGAAGACGACCCCCGTGACCTTCTACGACCGGACGATCGGCCGCGTCACCGCCTGGTTCGAGCAGGCCACCGACAGGCTGGCCGACGCCTACCAGGCCATCCTGCGCTGGTCGCTTGTGCACAAACTGAAGACACTGGCACTGGCCTTGGGCATCTTCGTGCTGAGCATTGTGATGGTGCCCCTGCTGGGCACCGAGTTCGTGCCCAAGGCCGACTTTTCGGAAACCAGCGTCAGTTTCTACACCCCTGTGGGTTCGTCCATCGAAACCACCGAAGCGCGGGCGCAACAGGTGCAGGGCATCCTGCGCTCGTTCCCGGAGGTGCGCTACACGCTGGCCACCCTGAACACGGGCAACGCCCAGGGCAAGAACTACGCCAGCCTCTATGTCCGCCTGGTCGACCGCAAGGACCGCAGCCGCAGCGTCGACCAGATCTCTGCCGCCCTGCGCGAACGCCTGCGCCAGGTGCCGGGCATCACCGTCACCCACGTGGGCCTGCTCGACCCGGTGGGCGGGCAGAAGCAGATCGAGTTCTCGCTCCAGGGCAGCGACCAGAAGGAGCTGGAGCGTCTGAGCCTGCAGGTGATGGAGCGCATCCGGACCATCCGCGGCCTGGTGGACCTGGACTCCAGCGTGAAGCCGGGCAAGCCCACGATCGCCGTGCAGGTCAACCGCGAGGCTGCGGCCGACCTGGGCCTGAACGTGAACCAGATCGCTGCCGGCCTGCGCACGCTGATCGCGGGCCAGACGGTGGGCAACTGGCGTGCCAGCGACGACCAGACCTATGACGTCAAGGTCAGGCTGGCGCCCGCAGCGCGCAACACCATGAGCGACCTGGAGCGCCTGCCGTTTGCGCTGGGCAACAACAGCGACGGCAGCTCGCGCGTGATCCGCCTCAACCAGGTCGCCAGCCTGTCGGCGGACACGGGCTCGAACCAGATCAACCGGCGCGACCTCATGCGCGAGGTGGCCATCAATGCCAACGTCTACAACCGCTCGGCCGGCGAAGTCTCGGCCGACATCCGCAAGGCGCTCGACGGTGTGAGCTTTCCGCCCGGCTACCGCTACCAGTTTGGTGGCTCCACGAAGAACATGCAGGAGTCCTTCGGCTACGCCATCTCGGCGCTGGCCATGGCCATCATCTTCATCTACATGATCCTGGCCAGCCAGTTCAAGAGCTTCCTCCAGCCACTGACCCTGATGACCTCGCTGCCGCTCACGCTCATCGGGGTGGTGCTGGCGCTGCTGATGTTCCGCTCCACCCTGTCCATGTTCTCCATCATCGGCGTGGTCATGCTCATGGGACTGGTGACCAAGAACGCGATCTTGCTGGTGGACTTTGCCATCCGCGCGCGCGAGGAGGGGATGGAGCGAGCCGAGGCCCTGCTGCTGGCCGCCAAGGTGCGGCTGCGCCCCATCCTCATGACCACGCTGGCCATGGTCTTCGGCATGGTGCCGCTCGCCTTCGCGCTGACCGAGGGCTCGGAGCAGCGCGCGCCCATGGGCCAGGCGGTGATCGGAGGCGTCATCACCTCCTCGCTGCTCACCCTCGTGGTGGTGCCGGTGGTCTACTGCTACATGGACGACCTCGTACGCTGGCTGAGGCGGCGCTGACAAGGCGGCGCATAGCCCTTGCTACAATTTTCCGGGAACCCGAACGATACCGAATGGAGTGTTTATGAATCTCGAACAAGCCCGCTTCAACATGATCGAGCAACAGATCCGGCCATGGAATGTGCTTGACGCCGAGGTTCTGGACCTGCTGGGACAGGTGCGGCGCGAGGACTTCGTACCCGCCGCGCACCGGGCCCTGGCTTTTGCGGACCTGGAGCTGCCCTTGCGCGGCAATGGCGAGAATGGCCTGTGCATGCTGGCGCCCAAGGTCGAGGCACGCATGCTGCAGGACCTGGCCGTGCAGAAGCACGAGTCGGTGCTGGAGATCGGCTCGGGCTCCGGGTACATGGCCGCCCTGCTCGCGCACAAGGCGCAGCGGGTGGTTACACTGGAGATCGACGCCGGCATCGCTGCCCTGGCCCGCAGCAACCTGCAGAAGGCCGGCATCACCAACGTGGAAGTCCGTCAGGCCGATGGCGCGCGCGGGACGCAGGCAGATGGGCCCTTCGACGTCATCGTCCTCAGCGGCTCGGTCGCCGAGGTCCCGCACGGCTTGCTGGAGCAACTCAAGGTCGGTGGCCGGCTCATGGCCATCGTCGGCGATGCGCCCGTGATGCGGGCCACACTGATTGAACGCAGCAGCACGGTTGAGTACCGCACGCGCCAGGACTGGGACACCCTGGCGCCGCGCCTGCTGAACTTCCCCGAGCACGCCCGCTTCAGCTTCTGACCCCCCCGAGCCTCATCATGATCGAGCACATCCACCCCGGTGATCTTGCGCAATGGATCAGCAAAGTCCAGGCCCATGGCCGCCCCGTGGTTCTGGACGTGCGCGAGCCCCACGAACTGCAGCAGGCCAGCATCCGGCCTGGCGCCGACTACGATCTCGTCACGATCCCCATGGGTGCGATCCCGCCGCGCCTGGGCGAACTCGATCCCGTGCGACCGGTGGCCTGCCTGTGCCACCACGGCGGGCGCAGCATGCGCGTCGCCGAGTTCCTGAAACACCACGGCTTCCGGGAGGTGGCCAACATCAGCGGTGGCATCAATGCCTGGGCCATCCAGGTCGATCCCACGGTACCGCGCTACTAGGGCCGGTCCACGCTGTCTGACCCTGACTTTTCCGTAGACACCCCCGGAGTACCCCGACCATGAAGACCTTACGCCTGCTGCCGCTGACCGTTGCCATCAGCGCCGCCCTGGCCTTGCCCGCGCAAGCGCAAAGCCTGCTGGAGCTCTACGACGCCGCCCGCAGCTACGACGCAGCCTATCAGTCAGCCCGCGCGCAGTACGAGGCCAACCAGTTCAAAGCGGACCAGGCCAAGGCCGCGCTGCTGCCCACGGTTAACTTAACGGCCGGCGCGTCATCCTCGCAGCTGCGAACCGAAATCGGCGGCTCGACAACCGAGCGCAGCTTCGACAACCGCAACTTGGGCGTGAGCGCTACGCAGCCCCTGTACCGTGGCGTCAACATCGCCAACTACCAGCAGGGCGTGCGCCAAAGCGACCTGGCCGAAGCCCAGCTGCTGACCGCAGAGCAGGACCTGATCGTGCGTGTGAGCCAAGCCTACTTCGATGTGCTGGCCTCGCAGGACAGCCTGGTCTTTGTGCAGGCCCAGAAGACGGCGGTGGCCGAGCAGCTGGCCTCCGCCCGTCGCAACTTTGAGGTGGGCACGGCGACCATCACCGACACGCGCGAGGCACAGGCCCGCTTCGATCTGGTCGTCGCCCAGGAGATCGCCGCTGAGAACGACCTGCGCGTGAAGAAGCTCACGCTAGATCAGCTGGTCGGCAAGCCGGATGCACGTCCCCATCCGCTGGCGGCGGCCAGCGGTCTGCCCAACCTGCTGCCCGAGGACGTGAATATCTGGGTCCAGCAGGCGCAGGAGCAGCACCCGGCCATCCGGCAGGCCCGTATTGCGCTTGAGATCGCGAACCTGGAGACGGACAAGGCCAAAGCTGGTCACCTTCCGACGCTGGATCTCAATGCAAGCCAGACCGTCAACCGCAACATCAACGGCTCGGTCCTCTCAACGCAGGACTCGCGCACCACGAACACCACCGTGGGTGTGCAGTTCGTGATGCCCCTTTTCGCGGGCTTTGCCACGCAAAACCGCCTGCGCGAAACCGTGGCCCTGCAGGAGAAGGCGCGCGCCGATCTGGACGCGGCCCAGCGCAATGTGGCGCAAGGCACCCGGACCGCCTACTACGGCGTGGTCTCGGGCCAGGGCCAGGTGCGCGCCCTGCAGGCGGCGGAAGCATCGAGTCAGAGCGCGCTCGACGCCAACAAGCTGGGCTACCAGGTTGGTGTGCGCATCAACATCGACGTGCTGAACTCCCAGAGCCAGCTCTTCCAGACCAAGCGCGATCTGGCCAAGGCACGCTACGACGTGCTGGTCGGCGGCCTCAAGCTGCGCCAGGCCAACGGTACGCTCAAGAGTGAGGATCTGCAGGGCGTCAACGCCCTGCTCGCTGCGCCGGCTGCACCCGCCGCCAGCCCTCAGGGCAGGTAATCGGCCAGCGCCTTGCAAGTGCGGGCTACGGCGCCGCGATGGTCGCGGGCAAAGCGGCGTGAGGCGCGTGCCATGCTGTCCTGGCGTCCGGGTTCGCGCACCAGCGCCAGCACGCCGCGCACCGCAGCGGCCATGTCGGCGCAGCGCACGGCTGCGCCCGCTTCCAGCGCGAGATTTGCTGCCTCCTCGAAATTGAAGGTGTGCGGTCCCAGGAACACGGGGCAGCTGCAGGCCGCCGCCTCGATGAGGTTCTGCCCTCCCAGTGGCGCGAAGCTGCCGCCCAGCAGTGCCACATCGCTCAGGCCGTAGTACAGCGGCATCTCACCCAGCGTGTCCCCAAGCCAGACGTCAGCCGCCAGATCGACCTGCGTGAGCAGCTCACCCCAGGTGCTGCGGCGCGCGAGAGTCCAACCGTCACGGGTGATGAGGTCGGCCACTTCGTCGAAGCGCTGCGGATGGCGTGGCACGATCAGCCAGTGCACGCTGCGCGCAGCATCGCGCTCAGCGTGCAGCGCCTGCAGCAGATCGGCTTCCTCGCCCTCGCGCGAACTGGCGAACATCACCACGGGCCGGCCCAGCGCGGCGCGCCAGTCGCGCCCCCGCTCCAGCAGGGCTGGATCAGGCGTCGCGTCGAACTTCAGGTTGCCGAAGACGCCGCGTACCGGCGCGTCCAACTGGCGTAGCCGCTGCGCATCGTCCTCGGTCTGGGCCCAGACCGCCGCCAGACGGCGGTAGGTGAGCCGCGAAAGCCAGGCCACGCGCAAAGCACCGCGCAGGGACTTCTCGCTCAGGCGCGCATTGGCCAGCACCAGAGGCACGGCAGCGGCAGCGCACGCAGCAGCCAGGTTGGGCCAGACCTCGGTTTCAAGCAGGATGCCCAGTCGCGGCCTGAAATGGGCGAGAAAACGCTGCGCCGCCTCGGGCGTGTCCCAGGGTTGCCAGACCTGCACATCGCCCTCACGCAAGAGGCTTGCGCCTTCGGCACGCCCAGTGGCGGTGCCGTGGGTCAGCAGCAGCCGCACGTCGGGCCAGCGCGCGCGCAGTTCCCTGAGCAGCACGGCTGCGGCGCGCGTCTCGCCCAGCGACACGGCATGAACCCAGACGGTGCGACCATCATCCGGCAGGGCCGGCGAGCTGTAGCGACCAAAGCGCTCTTCGACGGCCACACCGTAGCCGGGCTCAGTACACACGCGTCGGGCCAGCTTGCGCCGCAGCAGCGGCTGCAGCGTGCGCATGAGCAGGGA
Source organism: Curvibacter sp. (assembly GCA_020248905.1). Classification (GTDB taxonomy): domain Bacteria; phylum Pseudomonadota; class Gammaproteobacteria; order Burkholderiales; family Burkholderiaceae_C; genus Hylemonella. Next base: position 27,614 of record JADCGR010000001.1, read on the forward strand.
GTACAGCACGCGCACCATCAGCTCGCCCCACTGACCGCCTGCCAGGCAGCCCACACCGCCTCAACCGCAGGCACGGGCTGGGCATAGACGCTGCGCTGGCGCTTGCGCTGCACGGGCCCGGTGCGCCAGGCAGTATCGAAGTTGTAGATCTGCACGTGGGGCAAATCTAGCGCCACGGCGATATGGCTCAGACCACTGTCCACTCCCACCACGCCCGCGCAGCCAGCCAACGCGTCCGTCAGCGCGTCCAGTGCCAGGCGCGGCCACACGACCGCGCGAGGCATAGCGCGCGCCATCTGCCGGCTGCGCCGCTCCTCCTCGTCGCTGCCGTGCAGCAAGGCCACGTCATAGCCCGCGGCGTCCAGGCGCGAGGCCAGCGCAATCCAGTGCTCCGCTGGCCACTGCTTGTCGGCCCGCGAGGTACCGTGCACCAGCGCCACGCAGGGCCGTGCCCCCAGCATGCCCAGCGCCACCTGTTCGTGCGGGACGCGCGCGCCCAGTCCATAGTGCTCCTGCGGGCCCGGCTCGTAGCCCAGTGCGCGGGCACAGAGCAGGCGCGAGCGCTGCACCGCGTGCACATGGGGCTCGATGCGCAGCGCCACATCAGCGACCCAGCGCGTGGGTGCCTCGTAGCCAGAGCCCTCGGTGCGATTGGCCAGCGCGTAGCGCCTGCCACCCGGTGCAAGCCGCGCGAGCCACGCCACCAGTGCCGACTTGCTCAGGCCCTGCAGGTCGATGACTGCGTCGTAGGCCTCAGCCTGCAGTGCGGCCTTGAAAATCTTCCATTGCGCCCGCGTGGTTGCCGCAAAGGGTGACTTGCGCCAGCGCCGAAGTTCGCAGGGAATGACGCGACGCACGCCCTCGCAACGCTGCACCAGGGGCGCAAAGCCTCTCTCCGCCACCCAGTCGATCTGCGCCTGCGGCATGGCGCAGCGCAGGTCCTGCACGGCTGGCATGGCGTGCACCACGTCACCCAGCGAGGACAGCTTGACGATGAGGATATTCAAAAGTGGTCCCCACGCTTGTCATTGCTCGTACCTTCTTGCTCCCCGCGGGGGCCCTTGCATCTTGGAGCGGCCCGGCGATGCTCACGCCTTAGCTGCTTACTCATGTCAATGCGCGGCGGCAGCGAAGGCGGCGTCCGGCTTGACGCTGCGCAGCAGGGCCAGCATCTCGCCTTCGATGCGCTGCAGCGCCTGCGGCGTGTGGCCTTCGAAGCGCAGCACGAGAACCGGTGTGGTGTTAGAGGCACGGATCAGGCCGAAGCCATCGGGCCAGTCGACCCGCACGCCATCAATGGTGTTGACGGTGGCGGGTGCGACGAACTGCGCCTTGTTCTGCAGCGCGTCCACCAGGCGGTGCGGTTCCCCCTCAGCGCAGGGCACGTTGAGCTCGGGCGTGGAATGGCTGGTGGGCAGGGCGTTGAGCACCGCCCCCACATCGGCCGAACGGCTCAATATCTCAAGCAGACGGCAGGCCGCATAAGTGCCATCGTCAAAACCGAACCAGCGCTCCTTGAAGAAGATGTGGCCGCTCATCTCGCCGCCCAGCGGCGATTCGATCTCCTTCATGCGAGCCTTGATCAACGAGTGGCCGGTCTTGAACATCAGGGGCTTGCCGCCCGCAGCCTCAATCGCGGGCGCGAGGCGCTGCGAGCACTTCACGTCGTAGACGATGGTACCGCCGGGCACACGGCTGAGCACGTCGCGCGCGAACAGCATGATCTGGCGGTCGGGAAAGATGTTGTTGCCATCACGGGTGACGATGCCCAGGCGATCGCCATCGCCATCGAAGGCCAGCCCCAGCTCGGCGTCGCTGCCCTGTAGGGCGCCGATGAGGTCGCGCAGGTTCTCGGGCTTGCTCGGATCCGGGTGGTGGTTGGGAAAGGTCCCGTCGACCTCGCTGTGAAGCTCGATCACCTCGCAGCCCAGCGCGCGCAGAATGGCCGGGGCTGAGGCACCGGCGACGCCGTTGCCCGAATCAACCACGACCTTCATCCGTCGCGCCAGCCGGACGTCACCGATGATGCGATCACGGTAGGGTGCGTAAACATTGAGGTTCGTGACCTTACCTCCCTCGCGCAGTTGCCAGGATTCACGTTCCATCGTCCGGCGCAAGCCCTGGATCTCGTCGCCATAGATGGCTCGGCCCGCGAGCACCATCTTGAAGCCGTTGTAATCGGCGGGGTTGTGGCTGCCCGTGACCTGGATACCGCTGTGGCAGACGGTGCTGGCCGCGAAGTAGACCATGGGGGTGGTGACCATGCCCACATCAATCACCTCCATGCCCGTGCCTACCAGGCCGCGAATCAGCGCTGCACTGAGCGCCGGGCCGCTGAGTCGGCCATCGCGCCCCACGGCCACACGGGTCTCGCCGACCTTGCGCGCGGCGGTGCCAAAGGCCCGGCCCAGGGGCTCGGCCACGGCCTCGTTGAGGGTGGACGGCACGATGCCGCGGATGTCATAGGCCTTGAAAATCGAGGCGGAAACTTGCATGGGTGAGGGCTCACAGGAAGCTGAAATCCAGCCCGCAGTGCGCGGGGTCGCCCATTGTAGGCGGGGCTTCATGGCACGCCGATAATTGGGAGTGGAGATGAACTCCGCCCGCAAGAGCAAACTCAAGCTCAAGCAGCACCCGCCGCGCAACCCGATGGTGGTGCCCGCGCGACAGCGCAAGGCGGGCTCGCATCGCCGGACGAAGAAGAGCGAACGCCAGGCCCAGCAGCGCGCGCTGCGCAAGGCGCTGCAAGCCTAAAGCGGCTGGCGCCACCACCAGGCCAGCCAGCCCAGGGCGGCGAAAAAGACAGCGAGTTGCCCCAGCGCCATCCAGAGAAAGCGCCGCACGAGCTCGTCTGGTTCGTGGTTGCTGATCAGATAGAGACTCAACGGCGCTCCCTCCACCAAGTGCAGTTCGGGCTGGCGTCGCAGCTCGCGGTGCTTTTTCTCCACCTCGCCCCGCGCGAGGCGCCGGGCCATTTCCCACTCACGCAAATCGACCTGGCCATCGTGGTCGAGATCGAAGCGCCTGAGCAGGCCGCCCTGATCGCGCTTCCACTCGGCCAGCATATCGCGCACGTCGGCGCCCGCGTCCAGCCCATGGTGCGGGTGGCGCGTCACGAAATGACCGAGCACATAGATGCGATCCCGTTGGCGCAGGGTCCACTCCGCGTAGCGGTAGTCGACCTCGTTCCAGCGCCTGCAGTGTCGCGTCACGATCTCGGCCCCATCCGGGTCGACCAGACACTGGCCGCTGCCGTCGTCCAGCACGAAGCTCGTCTGGCTCTGGCCCTGATCGACCAGCTCCCATTTGTTGTCACTGCCCTTGCGCTCGACCTGGTAGCGGTACCACAGGCAGGGCGCCCCGCTGAGCGGTGACACCAGGGGGTTCACGTCCAGGGGGTGTCCACGCCCGTGCAGTTCCACATAGCCCTGGGCCGCGCTCGCAATGCGCGAAGTCGGCATGCCCGTGATGGCATATCGCCGGCGCAGGGCCAACACCCAGCCCAGCAGGGCCAGCGCGGCCACGCCAGCCAGCGCGACTAGCCAGACCTCACGCTGCCCTTTGTGGAAACCCACGGCCATCAGGACGAACTGACCGAAAACCACCCGAGCGTGCAGGGACCCCGGCCCCCCACCGAAGGACAGATACCAGCGCATGGCCAAGCGTGACCGCTGGCGCTCAGCGTATGAAGAGCTGGGCCACGTCCACGTCGGCCTTCTCGTGGTCGGCAAACTCGAGCAGCGGATGGTGCCCGAAACGGAAGAAGCGCGCGACCAGCGTATCGGGGAAGGAGTCCACCCGCACATTGTTGATGTTGACCGACTCGTTGTAGAGCTCGCGCCGGTCCGAGATCAGGCTTTCCAGGGTGCTGATGCGCTGCTGCAGCTCCATGAAGTGCTCGTTGGCCTTGAGCTCCGGGTAAGCCTCGGCCACGGCAAAGATCTGGCCCAGGCCCATGCGAAGCGTGCCTTCGGCACGGCTTAAGGCTGGCACGTCCTGCGCCTCGCGGGCGCTCTGCACCCGGCTGCGAGCCTCGATCACGGCCTGCAGCGTGGCCTGCTCGAACTGTTTGTACTGCCTGCACACCTCGACCAGCTTGGGCAACTCGTCATGGCGCTGTTTGAGCGCGACATCAATATTGGCCCAGGACTTGGCAACGTTGTGCTTGAGCTGCACGAGGCCGTTGTAAAGCATGATCACGTAGATCGCGGCGACGAGCACGACGCCCCAGAAGATCGCGGAACCCATGGACATCCCAGCCCTCCTCAGTGTGGACGCTCATCATACGAGCGGGCCTGCTGCAACGTACGCCCCGCGATGGAAAAAAGGGACCGCATCCTTCAGCGCTGTCCCTTTTTGGCGACGCAGTGCCACTCAGGCAGCGACGGCCTCGGGCACCGGCGTGCGGATCAGATGATCGAAGGCGCTGAGCGCGGCCTTGGCGCCATCGCCCGCAGCGATCACGATCTGCTTGTAAGGAACGGTCGTGCAGTCGCCAGCAGCAAAGACACCGGCCACATTGGTGTGGCCCTTGGGGTCGACCACGACTTCGCCATAACGGCTGAGCTCGACGGTGCCCTTGAGCCACTCGGTGTTGGGCACCAGGCCGATCTGCACAAAGACACCTTCGAGCTCCACGTGTTTCGTCTCGCCGCTCACGCGGTCTTTGTAACCCAGGCCATGCACCCTGCTGCCGTCGCCGGTGATCTCGGTGGTCTGGGCGTTGACGTGGATACTCGCATTGGGCAGGCTCTTGAGCTTGCTTACGAGCACGGCGTCGGCCTTGAGCTGATCGGCGAACTCGATGAGGGTGACGTGCTGAACGATTCCAGCCAGATCAATGGCCGCTTCCACGCCAGAGTTGCCACCACCGATCACGGCCACGCGCTTGCCCTTGAACAGAGGGCCATCGCAATGCGGGCAGTAGGCCACGCCCCGGTTCTTGTACTCCTGCTCCCCGGGCACGTTGACATTGCGCCAGCGCGCGCCGGTGGACAGGATCACGCTGCGCGCGGCCAGCACGCCGCCGTTAGCCATCTGCACCCGGACCAGGCCGCCAGGTGCTTCGGCCGGGATCAGTCTGTCGGCACGCTGCAGGTTCATGATGTCCACCTCATAGTGGCGCACCTGCTGTTCCATGGCGGCGGCGAAAGCCGGACCATTGGTCTCCAGCACCGAGATGTAGTTCTCAATGCCCATGGTGTCGTTCACCTGGCCGCCAAAACGCTCCGCTGCCACACCCACGCGGATACCTTTGCGCGCCGCGTACACGGCCGCTGCGGCACCGGCAGGGCCACCGCCGACGATGAGCACGTCGTAGGGCTCCCGGGCGGAGAGTTTGGCCGCATCGCGGTCTTGCGACTTCACGTCAAGCTTGGCCACGATCTCCTCCACGGTCATGCGACCCGAGGCGAAGACCTGACCGTTCAGATAGGTCATGGGCACGGCCATGATCTGGCGCGCATCGACCTCCGCCTGGTACAGGCCGCCGTCGATCACCGTCGTCTTGACGCGCGGGTTGAGGATGGCCATGAGGCTCGTCGCCTGCACCACGTCCGGGCAGTTGTGGCAGCTCAGGGACATGTAGACCTCGAACTGGTAGTCCCCGTCGAGCGCCCGGATCTGCTCGATCACGTCCGCCTCGACCTTGGGCGGATGTCCGCCGGTCCACAGCAGGGCGAGCACCAGGGAGGTGAATTCGTGGCCCAGCGGGATGGCCGCGAAGTGTACGCCGGTGCTTTCGCCCTCACGCGCGATCACGAACGACGGCTTGCGGGTATCCGTGCCGCTCTCGTCATAGCTCACCTGGTCGGAAAGACTGGCGATCTGCCGCAGCAGATCGCGCAGCTCGGACGACTTATCACTGCCATCGAGCGATGCGATCAGGCGGATCGGCCGCTGCAGCTTGCCCAGGTAGGCCCGGAGCTGGGATTTGAGCGTGTCGTCAAGCATGGCTTACTCCATCGAGGGTTGTGCGTTCAGCGTTGAGCGCCGCAGTGCCAGCGCCGCGGGCTAAGCGTTCAGGGAAGGGCGCTGAGCGCAGCACGCTCAACGCCCAACACTTAACGCTCGACCAGCCTCAGATCTTGCCGACCAGGTCCAGGGACGGGGTCAGGGTCTTGGCGCCTTCGTTCCACTTGGCCGGGCAAACCTGGCCGGGGTGGGCGGCGGTGTACTGGGCGGCCTTGAGCTTGCGCAGAGTTTCCTTGACGTCGCGGGCAATCTCGTTGCTGTGGACTTCAGCGGTCTTGATGACGCCCTCGGGGTTGATCACGAAGGTGCCGCGCAGCGCCAAGCCTTCTTCGGGGATGAGCACGTCGAAGGCCTTGGACAGGGCGTGGGTGGGATCGCCCACCAGCGGGAACTTGGCCTTGCCCACGGCGGGCGAAGTCTCGTGCCATACCTTGTGCGAGAAGTGGGTGTCGGTCGTGACGATGTAGACCTCGGTGCCGGTCTTCTGGAACTCGGCGTAGTTCTCGGCTGCGTCCTCAATCTCGGTGGGGCAGTTGAAGGTGAAGGCCGCCGGCATGAAGATCAGCACAGACCACTTGCCCTTGAGGGTGGCGTCGCTCACTTCGATGAACTTGCCGTTATGGAAAGCCGTGGTCTTGAACGGCTGGACCGGGGTGTTGATCAGGGACATGGGAACTCCTGGTGGGTTGATAAGGGAAAGAGAGCTACAGCACGGCTGCGATTGCCGACCGGGGAATTGTAGTCTTTGGCTATTAGTTTCTATTTGCGATTTATCAATGCTAAGCATAGAGATTCTTTATTGCGCCGCATAAACAACCCCAAGCGGGGGAGATGATGCGCTTTTACCGTGGGGCACAATGGCCAGCGATGTTCGTGCTTTCCAAGCTGCTCTCCTTCGTCACCCAGCCGCTCTCGTGGGTAATCGCCGTGCTCGCCGCCGGTGTGCTGTTGCAGCGCCGGCGGCCGCGCGCCGCAAGGGCGCTGCTGTGGAGCGCGCTGACCGTCCTGGTCCTGCAGGGCTGGGAGCCCTTGCCCGACGCCCTGCTGCGCCGGCTCGAAGCGCAGCACCCGCGACCAGCCCAGCCGGACCTGCAGCGATATGCGGGCGTCGTCGTGCTCGGCGGCGCACTGGAGCCCGCAGCCCTGTGGACGTCCCATGAACAACCGGCGCTCAACAGCGCGGCCGAGCGCATGACGGCTGGCGTGGCCCTGCTGCAGCGCGCGCCCGGCCTGCGCCTGCTCTTCACAGGCGGCGAGGGCGAACTGCTGGGCAGCCCACTGAGCGAGGCCGAACGGGCCCAGCGTTTCTACGCCGAGCAGGGCGTGGACCCGCAGCGCCTGATCTTCGAATCGGCCTCGCGAAACACCTACGAGAACGCCGTGTTCAGCGCCCGGATGTCAGGAGTGGACAAGAGCCGTCCGTGGCTGCTGCTCACCTCGGCCTGGCACATGCCGCGCGCAATGGCGACCTTCCAGCAGGCGGGCTGGAACGTCACCCCCTGGCCGGCCGACTACCGGGCGGCGCGGGAGTCTGACTGGCACCGCTATTCGCTGGCCTCCAGCGCACTCAAATGGCAGACCGCCCTGCACGAGTATCTGGGCCTGGCGGTATACCGCCTCGCGGGACGCCTCTGACCTACGCCCGGGGGCAGCGACTCAAGGCAGAGGTCGCGCGAGCAGCTTGTCGATGCGCCGCCCATCGAGGTCCACCACCTCAAACTCCCAGCCCGCGCAGGCAATCTTCTCGCCCGTGCGTGGCAAGTGGCCGCTCACGGCCAGCAGCAGGCCGGCCACGGTGTTGTAGCGCCCCTTCTCCTCGTCCGGCAATTCGCGGATGTCGAGACGGCTCTTGAGTTCGTCCACGGGGATCATTCCGTCGAGCAGCCAGGACCCGTCCTCGCGCTCGGTGGCCCAGGCGTCCACCTGTGCGACCGGTTGCAGCTCCCCCGTAATAGCCTCCAGCAGATCACCCGGCGTGAGCATGCCCTGCACCACCCCGTACTCATCCACCACGAACACCATGCGGCCGGAGCGCTCGCGGAACTGCTCCAGCAGCTCCATGCCCGAGAGCGTCTCCGGCACGAAGACAGCCGGCTGGGCGTGCTCGCCAATCCGACCGCTCGCTGCGGCCCCGAGCTCCAGCAGCTGGCCCACGCTGACCAGGCCCAGCACCTCGTCCATGGAACCTCGGCACACAGGGTACCAGGAATGCGCGCCCGCCTGGCCTGCTACACCCACGTGCTGCAGGCACTCGGCTACGGTGAGCGACGCGTCGAGCCAGTCGACATCTGCCCGTGGCACCATCAGCGAGGTCAGCGGCCGGTCATCCAGCCGGAAGACATTGCGCACCATCTGGTGCTCGTGCTGCTCGATCACGCCCGCATCGACGCCCTCCTCCAGGCTATGGCGGATCTCCTCTTCGGTCATGGCGCGGCCCACATCGGTGGGTATGCGCAGCAGCGTCAGCACGCCCTGTGTGGTGGCAGCCAGCAGCTTCACAAAGGGCTTGGCGGCGATCGCCAGCCCGTGCATGGGCCGCGCCATCCAGCGCGCGACGAGCTCGGGATAAAGCTGGCCGATGCGCTTGGGCACGAGCTCGCCGAAGATGATGGTGATGAAGGTGATAAGGGTCACCACCAGGGCCGTGGCGGTAATGGCCGCCGCTCCCTCGCTCATGCCCAGCGGCATGCCCAGCAGCCAGGCCGCCAGGTCGCCACTGAAAGCTGCCTCACCCACAATTCCGTTAAGCACGCCGATGGAAGTGATGCCGACCTGGATGGTGGACAGAAACTGGTTGGGCTGATCCATCAGGTCCAGCGCCTTCTGCGCACCGCGGTCGCCGCTCTCGGCCATGGCCAGCAGGCGGGATTTGCGGCTCGCGGCGAGGGCGAGTTCGGACATGGCGAACACGCCGTTAAGCAAGATCAGCAGAGCAATCAGCAGGAATTCCATGACTGCGCGGGGGTGTGGCGATATACGAACTGTACCCTGTGCGCCGCCATCAAAGCGGCACCCGTACGCGAGCGAGGCAGCGTCAGAGCTGCGCAATGAATTCAGCCGCTTTGAGCCACTCCAGCCCTTGGCGGGGAAACGTATTCGTGGAGCGTCTGTGGAGAGCGACCAAGTACAGGGGGCGTGCCTGCGGGCCCATGATGGCGTCAGTGCCGCCGACGCTGACATCGCACAGTTGATTGACTGAAAAAATGCCGAGCGACCGCACGGACTCGAAAAGTTTTACATCGACCAGTCTTCGATAGCCGTTAGTACCCAGCATTCGTTCTTGACAAAGAAATAAGTTACCTGGTAGCCCGTGTCTTCCTTGAATAGAGTTGCTTCCGCTTTTTTTTCTGACAACTTGTCGATACGCATGGCCAATAATTTGGCATCCCGCTCGGCGCGTAATGGCAACAATGGGAATTTAATTTGTGCGTATTTAAGCTTTTTCACAACTGGCTTTGGCTCTGGCTCTGCGTCCAAATCAAGCCGTTGCATCTTCAGCGGTATCCGCAAAAACGTCCGCTGGATAGCCTCGCTATTTGCGTATGCGGATAAAAATTCTGGGAACTTCTGTGCCGGGCATGCAGTTTCATTGGGCTGCCTCGTATCGACGTCTTGATTGTCTGAAGCAAAAACGACTTGAGTTGGAACCAACGCTGTGGCAGCAAATAAAAGGAAGCAACTAGCCCATTTCTTCCGAAAAAACTTTCGTAAAACAATCTGCGCAGTTTTTTCTTTGTGCGATAGAGCATCACAGTAAAAAAAGTGATTACGTCTCATGCGTCCCCCTTCAACAAACGCATGTGCATGGCATGCTGCCCCATATTCACCACCTCATCCACTTGCAAGCCCTTCGGCACCTGATGCGTGATAAAAATCATCGTCACCTTGCCCTTGAGCCGGTTGATGGTCTGGGCGAAGTGCCCGGGGATCATGCGGCGATCCTCCATGCTGGATCGTTGGCCGCACGGTCAGCCAAAGAAGCCGCCAGCAGCACCGGTGCGGCCCGCCCGTGGGGATTGGGGTCTCTCGTACCCCAGCACCACACGCCTGCCCATTCCTCGCCCATGAATTCTTCCAGGGCTTCGAGTTTGCGCGCGTCTCCTATGGCGTTGCCATAGATCATGCGTGAAGCCCGGCTGCTTGGATCAACGTCCTGTACACCAGTCCAGCGGTAGATGATCTGCGTGATCAGGGCGTCCCGGTCTTCGGGCGTCGCGGCTTGGGTGAAGGCTGTGACCAGCGCCTTGAGTTCGCCCGTGGCATCCATGGCCATGGCCTGGTGCAGGTCGCGGACCTTGCCGTAGCCTTGGGCGTCGGGAAGTGCGGCGATGTCTTCCGGCACATCCACCCAGTCGGTGGGCACGCTGTAGGTGGCATCGGTCTTGACCCACACGTCGGTAGCAGTACGGGTCTCGCCATCGGTGGTGGTATAGCTGCCCACTTGCCGGTGAGCGTTGCCTTGGGCATCGACGAAATTGGAGTTGGTGTAGTTGACGTTGATGCTCTTGACCCCGGCTTCTTGGAGCGTGAGCAATTCGCCTTCGCCTGTGCGAGCGTTGGTGTCGGCATCGACCCACACACGCAGTTGGGCATAAACGGGGTCGTCGGCATCGATGAAGCCGTCGCCGTTGGCATCAAATGCCTTCAGGGCCTCGAAACCGTTGACGGCATTCAGGCCGTTGGGTAGCAGGGTCTCGGAGCCGAACAGTTCGCGGCCGGAGCCGATCAGGCCGTTGGCGTTGCGATCCCACACCAGCAGGCCGTCTCCGGGGGCGACCCAGCCGGTGCGCTCGGCAAAGCCGTCGCCGGCGTGGTCGAAGAAAACGCCCGACGATAGGCCTACGGTAGCAATGACGCCATCGCCGTCCAGGTCGAGGATGATCGGCGAGGGTATGGTGGTGGCGGACTGGGTTTTCTTTTTGATGCGCCCCATCTCACAATCAAAGAGATTTGCTGCCGCCGCAGCCACCCAGCGTCCAAAAGCTTCCGCATGAGGAGCGACGAACTTGCCAATGTCTTGGTACAAGGATTCACCGAAATATGCGGCGGCAGCGGCACCTGCACCCGCCAGCATCTCGATAGCTTTTCTCGATCTGCTTTGAATCAGGGAGCTTGTTCCCTGGATTGTTTGCAATGTCGCGTACATACTGCCGATAATGTTGTCTTGCGACGTCTTCAAATTTGTCTCTATACGCATCGGGGCCAGCAACTTTATCCCAGAAGTTCTTCACCATCCTGTTCATGACTTCGTCATAAACATCTCGACTGTTGCCAGATGTCACGACATATGCATTGTCTGCATAGTTATCGCCAACTGATGCAAGGTATTGCCACCCACCTTTGTAGTCTCCCGCGTCGGCATAGGATTTTGCTGTTGAAAGCTGTTGTTGGGTAATGTTCAATGCCATGACTATCTCCCTTGTCCTTTGAATTCCGTATTTGCTGCCCGCTCGAAGTCATCGAACATGGTTTTTAAAGCCGAGTCGATTTCGCGCCAGTGTTCCAAATAATTTTTACCGTAAGAATACTCAAGCACGATGCCCTCTTTATAGTTTGACTTTGTTCTGCAACCGGGTGAGAAGTCACTGCTTGCAGGCTCTGGATCGCAGCTTATAGTCAATTCCAAGTCATCCCCAATCGGGAAATAGGCATCCTCCATGCCTTTAACTGAAAAGCGAGCTAGTCCAAAGTCATCAGGTATCCGCATAGCGAATTGTTCTTCGCCTCTCAAATACCTGTCTCTTAATTGATGAAGCCACCCCTGGGAGCCGCGTGAGACAGTGATATCCACTTCCAGCCTATCGCCGTGACCCCTAACGTTCCAATGCGTATCGTCTTCTGGGTAGTAGGGTTTTAAGCCCGGCAAAAGAACACTTAGCGTGAGCGCGCCGACTTTCACGCGCTCAGGCTTTGCGGCTGGCCATCGACCGTGTTTCTCAATGGCCTGTCCGTAGGTGTATCGCATTGGCACGTTGTATCGTCGCCCTTCCATTTCAATGCGAATCACCTCGGACTCCAGATTCTTTTTTTGCTGTTCTGGTGCATTTTTTGACATTCGTTCTCTCCAATTCCTCATCCATTTCGCCGCGAATTCTGGCGACACCGTAGCTGTGGCCGCTAATAGGTATCCCGGTCGCCACCAAGCCAAGCTCACCGCGCCGACCCAAAGTAGAAGCACAGCCAATGCTATGCCGAGAGTCCAACGTTTCATGCTGCCCTCCTCATATCTCCTCCTTCACCAAACTCATGTGCATGGCATGCTGCCCCATATTCACCACCTCATCCACCTGCAAGCCCTTGGGCACCTGGTGCGTGATGAAGATCATCGTCACCTTGCTCTTCAAGCGGTTGATGGTCTGGGCGAAGTGTTCGGCGGTCATGCGGCTCGCTCCCACAATGAATCGTTCGCCCCGGCGGTTTGACTCTTTTTCTCGGGCAGGTTGAAGAAGTACTGGCCGTTGAAGGCTTCGAGCACATGCAGCTTGCGGCTCCAGTCACTGATCAGGTTGCGGTAGCGCTCGGAGAGATACAGGCCGCCGAAGTCGGTCATCAGCGCGGCACCGCCGCCTCCACCGCCCACGCTGCCGGAGGAGACCGCCGCGAAGGCCACGGTATCGATGCTGCTGCTGCGCCGCTCGTTGCCGAAGGCTTCGTAGACGATGCGGTATTTGCCGGAGGCGCGTTCTTCCAGGCTCTTGGCCATGCCGGAGGTGTCGGCCCAGCTGGTGATCAGCTGGTCGAGCAGGGCCTTTTGTTCGGCGCGAGTCGTGGCGGACTGGAACTGGGCCAGTACCCCGGCGACGCTGCCGGACTGGGCGGCGGCCTGCTGCAGTTCGCGCACGTTGCCTGCGCCACCCATGGTGGGCAGGGATTTGAGGGGCTCGGGGACGTCGATATCGTTGGCGAAC
>JADCGR010000010.1 GCA_020248905.1 Curvibacter sp.
CTAGCACCGCCGCGGGTGTCTCCAGCCCCCGCGCCTGCACCCTCTGCATTTTCTGCTCCCGCGTGCTGCCGGGCAGGCGCACGCAGGCCTCGGCGCACATGGCGCTGATGAGCCTATCGATGCGCTCCTGATAAGCCGCCACAAACAGGCAGAGGAACTTCGAGCTCACCTCACCGCCACACCCGCCCCAAGGCCTCCCAGGCGCTGCCCACCACCGGCTCGCCGCGCCGTGCTTGCAGGCAGACAAAACACAGCCGGCAATCCAGACTCACCCGGTCGGCCACCACCAGCCCCCGCGCCTGCGCCTCGCTGATGGCGATGAATTCGCGCACCAGGCTGCAGCCCACGCCCGAGCGCACCAAGTCCAGCATGGAAGCCTCCTGGTCCACCAGCGCCACCTGGCGCGGGCTCACGCCCAGCGGCGCAAACACACCAGCCAGCAGGCGGTGGTGCGCCAAGGCTGGGGGTGTGGCGATCCACGGCAGCGCGGCCAGGGCTCTCCAGTCGCGCCCCAGCACCTGTTCGCCCCAGCCTGGGGGCGCCAGCACACGGTAGGTAAAGCGCGAGAGTTCGCGCAGCTCATAGCCCGAGTCTTCACCGCGCTCGCCGGGCAGGCCGAGGTAAAAGCCCACGTCCAGTTCGCCACGGCCCACCTGCGCCAGGACCTCGCCGCTCATGCCCTGGCGCAGCTCGGTCTCGATCTGCGGCGCGCTCTCCACCAGCTCCTTGAGAAAGGCGCCCAGGCGGATGAACTCGGGATCGAGGATGGTGCCGATACGCAGGCGCCCGCGCACGGTGTTGTGCAGGCTTTGCGCGGCCTGGCCAAAGTCCGCCAGCGCGGCCAGGGCTTTTTCGGCCTGGGGAAGTAGGGCCGCGCCGTCGGGCGTGAGGGCCAGGCCGTGCGGCGTGCGGGTGAAGAGCGTGAGGCCTGTGCTCTCAGCCAGGGCTTTGAGCTGCAGGCTCACGGCGGGCTGGCTCAGGTGCAGCCGCTCGGCGGCACGCGAGACCTTGCCTTCGCGCGCCACGGCCACGAAGGCACGCAGGGTCTGCAGGTCGGGAGTAGCAGGCATATTTGCCAAATTTATATCACTGTTGAGTACAAATCATTGGAAAAGTGCGCCGATTTCGCTGAGACTTGGGAGACCTTTGGAGACGCGATTATGAGCATTGCAAATATTGACCATTACATATCGGGCCGTGTTGTCGTTGGCGCCTCGGGCCGCCATCAGGACGTGTACAACCCGGCGACCGGCGCCGTGAGCGGCAAGGCCGCATTGGCCAGCAAAGCCGAAGTCGAACAGGCGGTGGCGGCCGCGCAGGCCGCTTTCCCGGCCTGGGCCGCCACCTCGCCGCTGCGCCGTGCGCGCATCCTCTTCAAGTTCCTGGAGCTGATGAACCAGCACCGCGATGAGCTGGCCCGCCTGATCACGGCCGAGCACGGCAAGGTGTTCACCGACGCACAGGGCGAGGTAACGCGCGGCATCGAAATCCTGGAATTCGCCACCGGCATCCCGCAGCTGCTCAAGGGCGATTTCACCGAGCAGGTTTCCACCGGCATGGACAACTGGACGATGCGCCAGCCCCTGGGCGTGGTGGCGGGCGTTACGCCCTTCAACTTCCCGGTCATGGTGCCCATGTGGATGTACCCGGTGGCCATTGCCACGGGCAACACCTTTGTGCTCAAGCCCAGCCCCATCGACCCCAGCCCCTCGCTTTTCATGGCCGAGCTGCTGAAGACGGCCGGCCTGCCCGACGGCGTGTTCAACGTGGTGCAGGGCGACAAGGAGGCGGTGGACGCGCTGATCGACCACCCGGACGTGAAGGCCGTGAGCTTCGTGGGGTCCACGCCGATCGCCAACTACATCTACGAGACGGGAGCGCGCCAGGGCAAGCGCGTGCAGGCCCTGGGCGGCGCCAAGAACCACATGGTGGTCATGCCCGACGCCGATCTGGACCAGGCCGTGGACGGCCTGGTCGGCGCGGCCTACGGCTCGGCCGGCGAGCGCTGCATGGCCATCTCGGTCGCGGTGCTGGTGGGAGATGTGGCCGACAAGATCATGCCCAAGCTCATCGAGCGTACCAAGGCGCTGAAGGTCAAGAACGGCATGGAGATCGACGCCGAGATGGGGCCCATCGTCACGGGCATTGCGCACAACCGCATCAGCGGCTACATCGCGCACGGCACGAAAGAAGGCGCCAAGCTACTGGTCGATGGACGAACGTTCAAGGGCTCTGTAGCCGGCGCCGGATGCGAACACGGATTCTGGCTCGGCGGCACGCTGTTCGACCACGTGACGCCCGAGATGAAGATCTACAAGGAAGAGATCTTCGGCCCCGTGCTTTCCTGTGTGCGCGTGCCGGACTTCGCCACTGCGGTGAAGCTGATCAACGACCACGAGTTCGGCAACGGTGTGTCCTGCTACACGCGCGACGGCCATGTGGCACGCGAGTTCTCGCACCGCATCCAGGTGGGCATGGTGGGCATCAACGTGCCGATTCCCGTGCCCATGGCCTGGCACGGTTTTGGTGGCTGGAAGCGCTCGCTGTTCGGTGACATGCACGCCTATGGCGACGAGGGCGTGCGCTTCTACACCAAGCAAAAGAGCGTCATGCAGCGCTGGCCCGAGAGCATCGGCAAGGGCGCCGAGTTCGCCATGCCGACGAGCAAGTGATGCCTCTTGTTCTGGGTCCGCACGCCCATCAAGCCCGGTGTGCGGGGTTTGGAAGGTGGCAGGCCAGCGACAGCACGCTCGCTTGCACACCCTGCGTGTTCGGGGAGGCGGGTCGGGCGATGTGGCAAAGCGCAGCGCCTCTGAGCCCGGCCCGCCACCCCGTACACGCAGCCCCCGCCAACGCCAATCCAGCGGAGCCCACACCATGAGCGACTTAACTTTCGACTACATCATCATCGGCGCCGGCACCGCCGGCTGCCTGCTGGCCAATCGGCTCAGCGCGGACCCCAGCAAGCGCGTCCTGCTGGTAGAGGCCGGACGCAAGGACGACTACCACTGGATCCACATCCCGGTGGGCTATCTCTACTGCATCGGCAATCCGCGCACCGACTGGCTGTACAAGACCGAGCCGGACGCCGGCCTCAATGGCCGGCAGTTGCGCTACCCGCGCGGCAAGACGCTGGGCGGGTGCTCCAGTATCAACGGCATGATCTACATGCGCGGCCAATCGCGCGACTATGAGCAGTGGGCGCAACTGACCGGCGATGACAGCTGGCGCTGGCACAACGTGCTACCGCTGTTCAAGCAGCACGAGGACCATTACAAGGGCGCCGATGAGCTGCACGGCAGCGGCGGCGAGTGGCGGGTGGAAAAGCAGCGCCTGCGCTGGGACGTGCTCGATGCCTTTGCCCAGGCGGCGGTCGAGGCAGGCATTCCCGCAAGCTCGGACTTCAACCGCGGCAGCAACGAAGGCGTGGGCTACTTTGACGTCAATCAGAAGAGCGGCTGGCGCTGGAACACGGCCAAGGCCTTCCTGCGACCCACGTGCTATGGCCGGCCCAATTTCGAGCTCTGGACCGCGGCCCAGGTCAGCCGTCTGTTGTTTGCGCCGGACGCTGACGGGCAGCCACGCTGCGCGGGCGTCGAGATCTGGAATGGGCAGGAGCGGGTGACGGCCAGTGCGGCCCGCGAAGTCGTGCTCAGTGCCGGCAGCATCGGGTCGGTGCAGATCCTGCAGCTTTCGGGCATCGGTCCCGGCGCACTGCTGCACCAGCATGGCGTGCCGGTGGTGCACGATCTGCCGGGCGTAGGCGCTAACCTGCAGGACCACCTGCAGATCCGCTCGGTCTATAAGGTGCAGGGCGTGAAAACACTCAACACCCAGGCCAGCAGCCTCTGGGGCAAGGCCATGATCGGGCTGGAATACGCTCTCAAACGCAGCGGCCCCATGAGCATGGCGCCCAGCCAGCTAGGGGCCTTCACCCGCAGCGACTCGGCCAGGGCATGGCCCAATATTCAATACCACGTGCAACCGCTCTCGCTCGATGCCTTTGGCGAGCCGCTGCACCGCTTCAACGCCTTCACGGCCAGCGTGTGCAACCTCAACCCCACCAGCCGAGGTCAGGTGCAGATCCGCAGCCCGCGCTTTGCGGATGCGCCAGCGATTGCGCCCAATTACCTGGGTACGGCGGAAGATCGCCAGGTGGCTGCCGATTCGCTGCGGGTGACGCGGCGAATTGTTGCGCAGCCCGCGCTGGCCAAGTATCAGCCCGAGGAGTGGAAACCCGGCTTGCAGTACCAGAGTGACGAAGACCTGGCGCGCCTGGCCGGTGATATTGCTACGACGATCTTTCATCCGGTCGGCACAACCAAGATGGGCCGCGTGAGCGGGCCGGATGCCGACCCGATGGCCGTGGTGGATCCGCAGCTACGTGTGCGCGGCATCCGCGGCCTGCGCGTGGCCGATGCGGGTGTGATGCCGACCATCACGAGCGGCAACACCAACTCACCCACGCTGATGATTGCCGAGCGTGCGGCAGCGCTGATCCGCGCGTCGACCCGCTAACGTATGCCGCGCACGTACCGCGGCAACTCCTCGGGCGGCGCACTGTCGACAGGGGGCACGCTGTGGGCAAACCCCGAGCTCGGGCCTGCCGACGCTCTGCCCGCACGGTCCCGACGCTCGGGCGAGCGCGCTTCGCCGAGTCCGAGGGCGCCTTCGAGCTTGCCGGCCCATTCGGCCAGGTCGGCGTGACCGTCCTCGGCGGCACTGCGGCGTGCGATGCGAATGATCTCTTGGGCGTACTCGGCATTGACCGACATCCACTCGGTGTCAGTCACTCGCCCGGTCTTGCGGCGCAACAGAACGTGCAGATGGGCAGCGATGGCCAGCTTCTCGCTCTCGAGCATAAGGCGCTCCTGGGTTGTCGTTCAGTCCGCTTCGGCTAGCTCGCAATGCGCTCTCGATGCTGCGAGAGATCGAGGCCGGCCGTCTCGGCGCGCTCGTCCACCCGCAGGCCGACCACGGCCTTGATCAGAAGCAGCAGTGCGGCGCTGACACTCGCGCTGTAGATCATGACGACCACCACGCCCAACAGCTGGGTCATCGTGCTGCCCTCAACACCCGAAACTGCCTTGCTCGCGAGCACGCCCGTGAGCAGCGATCCCACGATGCCACCCACGCCATGCAAGCCAAACACGTCGAGCGAGTCGTCCGCATTGAGCAGGCGCTTCAGTCCGGTCGCGCCCCAGTAGCAGGCAACGCCAGCCACGAGACCAATGACCAGCGCGCCCTGTGGCGTCACGAAGCCAGCCGCCGGGGTGATCGCGACCAGACCCGCCACGAGGCCTGAGCACATACCCAGCAGGGAGGGGCGCTGGCGCACCATCCACTCGGCGAGCATCCATGACACAGCCCCCGCAGCCGCGGCGATGTGCGTCACGGCCATGGCCAGTCCTGCGCGGCCATCGGAGGCGACGGCAGAGCCTGCGTTGAATCCAAACCACCCGACCCACAGCAGGCTCGCGCCAGCCATGGAGAGCCCGAGGTTGACCGGCTCGAAAGCCTCCTTGCCGTACTGCAGCCGTGGCCCCAGAATCCAAGCGCAAACAAGACCGGTCACGCCGGCGTTGACGTGCACCACAGAGCCGCCAGCGAAATCCAGCACGCCCATCTTGGCCAGCCAACCGCCGGGCTCCCAGACCCAGTGAGCGATCGGGGCATACACAAGCACCGACCGCAGGCCAATGAAGATCAGCATCGCCGAGAAACGCATGCGCTCGACGAAAGCGCCCACGATGAGGGCCGGCGTGATGATGGCGAAGGTCAGCTGGAACATCGCGTAGACCGACTCCGGGATCAGCGGCGCGATGTG
Organism: Curvibacter sp.; assembly: GCA_020248905.1. Lineage (GTDB taxonomy): Bacteria > Pseudomonadota > Gammaproteobacteria > Burkholderiales > Burkholderiaceae_C > Hylemonella. The sequence goes on from JADCGR010000010.1 coordinate 5,828, forward strand.
GCTCACCGCCACCTTGCCGGCGTCCTTGAGGTATTCCATACCCGTGAAGCCGCTGCGGCTCAAGCCGCCGATCCACTCACTGCCGGGGGTGAAGGCCAGCGAATAGGCCACGGCAAACCAGATCAGGCTGACGAGGCCCGTGATGGCGGTGACGCTGGCCATGGTGTTGATGACGCTCTTGCGGCGCACGAGCCCCCCGTAGAACAAGGCGATGCCGGGCAAGGTCATCAGGAGCACGAGGGCGGTGGCCGTCATCATCCATGCCGTGTCGGCGCCGTTGATCTGGTCCACACCGACGAGCGCAGGCTGTGTCGGCGCCTGGGGTACCGGCGAGGGCGCAGGTGCAAGCATGGATGCGGGCGCAACCGGAGCTGACGCCGACGTGATCGCAGCGTCGCGCGGCGCCTCTGCGGCGGGCGCGCCGACGACTGCGGGCGGCGACCCCGGACTCCGCTCTTCCTGAACCGTCTGGGCGCCGGCTGCGCCGCTCAAGACCACAAAAGCGATCATCCCCATCCAACACTTGATGCTTTGCATTTTTCCCCCAACGCTGTTTGCAGTCGCATAAGCAAGCTGCGTGCCAATGAGGCCCCGGCCTGACGAGCCGGGGAAACCCCTAGGGTGCGCACCGCTGTAGTGCCTTAAATTACCGGCACTCGCGACGGGCCTCAGCGCCCGGGATGAGAGGAACCGAGGAAGACGCGCTCGAAACCCAAAAACAAAATTGATACCATCCAGAGCAGATGGCGTTCCCCAGGCACCGCTCACCCGGTGCCTTTTTATTTTCCTGGCTCTGCTGATGGACATCCTGCTCGTCACCCTGGCCTCGCTGCTGGCGGGTTTCGTCGACGCCATCGTCGGCGGCGGGGGCCTGGTCATGCTGCCCGCACTCTTTGCGACATATCCGGGCGCGCACGCCGCCACACTGTTTGGCACCAACAAGTCTGCCTCGGTCTGGGGCACAGCGTTCGCTTTGGTGCAGTATGTTCGGCGCGTGGAGCTGAGCTGGCGCACCCTGTTGCCCGCGATGGCCCTGTCCTTTGCCGGGGCGCTGGCGGGGGCCTGGCTGGTGACGCTGATCTCGCCGGATTTCCTGCGCAAGCTGCTTCCTGGGGTGCTGCTCGCCGTGCTGGTTTACACCCTGGCGCGCAAGGAACTGGGACGCACGCACAGCCCGCGCTACCGCGGCGCGCGGGAGATATGCGCCGCAGGCAGCGTGGGCCTGCTGATTGGCTTCTACGATGGCTTCTTCGGGCCGGGAACGGGCAGCTTCTTTGTCTTTTTGTTCGTGCGGTGGCTGGGCTATGACTTCCTGCACGCGTCGGCTGGCGCCAAGCTGCTCAACCTGAGCAGTAACCTGTCGGCGCTCCTGCTCTTCACGCTCAAGGGCCATGTCTGGTGGCATCTGGCGTTACCGCTGGCGCTGGCGAATGTCGCGGGCAGTCTGCTGGGCACCCGGCTGGCGCTCAAGCATGGCGCGGGCTTCGTGCGCGGGGTCTTCATTGTTGTGGTGCTGGCCCTGATTCTCAAGACCGGGTACGACGCCTTCCTGCGCTGACGCCCGGCTCAGGGCTGCGCGGGCATCACGTTGACGTCACCCTTGCCACGTGGGGGCCACGCCGCCTCGGCTGCGGAACGCGGTTTGCCGATGGGGGTGGCGGCCTTGCCCACGCGTACGGCGGCCAGGTCTTCGACGCTGGGGTACTCGCCCAGCAACCAGTAATCGAACACGCGTCGCGCCATGGGAGCCGCGTGCTCGGCACCGAAGCCGGAGTTTTCAACGATCACCGCCAGCGCGATCTTGGGCTCGTCCACCGGCGCGAAGGCCATGTACAGGGCGTGGTCGCGCTGATGCTCCTCCATCTTGCGGGCATCGTACTTTTCCTTTTGTCCGATGGTGACAGCCTGCGCAGTGCCGGTCTTGCCGGCGCTGAGGTACTTGGCTCCGATGAAGGAGCGTGCCGAGGTGCCCTCCTGCGTCACGGCGGCCAGGGCCTTGCGTACCACGGCCAGGTTCTGGGGCTTGTAGCGCAGGTCTTCGGGTGCACGCTTGGCCACGTCCTGGACCTCCTTGCTGCCGGCGTTCTGCGTGCCCAGCGTGAGGTGCGGGGTATGGCGGATGCCGCCATTGGCCAGCGTGGCCGTAGCGGAGGCCAGCTGCAGCATGGTGAAGGTGTTATAGCCCTGGCCGATGCCCAGAGAGATGGTCTCACCGGCGTACCACTTCTGCTGCTCGGGCCGGCGGTAGAAGCGGCGCTTCCAATCCTGGCTGGGCAACACGCCGCGCACCTCGCCCTGGATGTCAATGCCCGTGAGCTGGCCAAAGCCCAGGGGCTTCATGAAGTCGTGGATGGCATCGACGCCCATCTCATTGGCGAGCGAGTAGTAGTACACATTGCTGGACTTCACAATGCTGCGGTACATATCCACCGGGCCCAGGCCCACATCGCCGTGGCTGCGAAAGACGTGGCCACCGAAGGTCCAGGAACCGCCGTCGTTGATGATGGTCGAAGCCGAGCGCTTGCCAGTCTCGAGTGCCGCCAGCGCCATGAACGGCTTGTAGGTTGACCCGGGCGGATAGGTCCCGCGCAACGCACGGTTGAGCAGGGGCTTGTCGATCGACTCGTTGAGGGCCTGCCAGGACTCGGCGTCAATCCCTTCAACAAACATGTTCGGGTCGAAGGTGGGCTTGCTCACAAAGGCCAGGATCTCGCCGTTATTCGGATCCAGGGCGACCAGCGCGCCCCGGCGCTCGCCGAACATCTCTTCGACCAGGTTCTGCAGCTTGATGTCGATGGACAGCACGACGTTGTTGCCAGGCCGGGAGGGACTGCTGGCCAGCTTGCGCACCGCACGCCCGCCGGCCGAGGTTTCCACGCGCTCGAAGCCGGTGGTGCCGTGCAGGTGCTTCTCGAAGCTCTGTTCCACGCCGAGCTTGCCGATGTAGTCGGTCCCCCGGTAGTTGGCCTGGTCTTCCTCTGCCCACTCTTCCTGCTCCTTCTTCTCGGCCGGGTTGATGCGGCCGATGTAGCCCACGACGTGGCTGCCCAGCTCCCCCCAGGGGTAGTTGCGGAACAGGCGTGCCCGGATCTCGACGCCAGTGAAGCGGTAACGCTGCACAATGAAGCGTGCGACTTCCGCATCCGAGAGCCGGGTGCGGATGGGGAGAGACTCCGCGCCCTTGGTCTCCTCCATCAGCTTGCGAAAGCGCCGCCGGTCACGCGGTGTGATCTCCACGAGCTCGGCCAGCTGATTGATCGTCTGCTCCAGATTGCCCACCTGCGAGGGCGTGATCTCCAGCGTGTAGGCGGAGTAATTGGTGGCCAGCGGAATGCCGTTGCGGTCCAGGATCAGGCCGCGCGTGGGCACCAGGGGAACAATGGTGGTACGGTTGATCTCGGCCTGCGCCTCAAGTTCGTCATGGCGAACGATCTGCAGGTAAGCCAGCCGCAACAGCAGCACCAGAAAGCACGCCAGAACCAGCAGCGAGACGACCAGCACCCGCGCGCGAAAGCGCTGCAGGTCGGCTTCGACGTTGCGTAACTCGGTCATGGCGCAGCATTCCTACAGCGGCCGGTTGGCATCAGGGTCGGGCGCCCGGCGCTGGGGCAGCAGCAGCAGCAGGGTTGCCAGCGGCCACAGCGTGGCCTCAATCACGGGCGCCAGCACCATGGACCAGCCCGGGAAATTGCCACCGACCATGAGGCGCACGCCCAGCGCCACCAGGTGCGCGGCCGCCAGCAGCGGCAAGACGTGCAAGGCCTGGCTGACCACGGTAAACCAGAGCAGACGACGATGGATCGCGATGGCAAAAAAGTTCAGCACCGCATAGGCCAGGGCATGCTGGCCCAGTACGCTGCCCCGGTGCACGTCCATGAGAAGGCCGAAAAGAAAAGCGGCTCCCATGCCGACCCGCAGCGGCTGGTGCACGCCCCAGAAGACGAGCGTCAGAGCGAGCAGGTCAGGCGCCCAGGGGGCGCGACCCCACAGCGCCATGTTCAGCAACATGTTGAGGCTGTAGGCGCCGGCCAGGCTGCCCCAGATAAAGAAGGGATTGGCGGGCAGCAGCAGCAGCTGGCCCCGGCGCATGATCATCTGGTCGCCCCCTTGCTGCCCTTGTTGGCCGCCGCAGCGGGCGGCTCGGGCCGGGCGTGCGGGCGGTCGGGCAGCTGGCCCGCCATCGAAGGGAGCACAAGTACATGGGTGGCGCCGTCGACGCGCGCCTGGGGTACGCAGTGAATGAGCGCGAAGGGCGACTCAACCCGGCGCTCCACCTTGTCGACCCGAGCCACCGGCAGGCCGGGCGGGAACACCCCGTCGATGCCACTGGTGGTGAGCAAATCGCCCGGCTGCACGTCGGCGTTGGCTCCGATGTAGCGCAACTCGAGCACGCCACCATGCCGGCCAGGTTCGCCGAAGGCCACGGCGCGCATGCCGGTGCGTGTGTTGAGCACCGGTATCGCCTGTTCGGCGTCGATCAGCAGAGTGACCTCAGCCAGCGAGGGATAGACCTGTGTGACCTGACCCAACACACCCGACGCATCGACCACCGGTGAGCCGGGGCTGATGCCGTGCAACAGGCCCTTGTCGATGACGACCTTGTGCTCGTAGGGATCGGCCGCGTCATACAAAACCTGCGCCGCAAGCGTGGGCGTGGGCAGACGCGGGCGCAGCTCCAGCAGCTCCCGCAGGCGATCATTCTCCAGTGCGAGCTGTTCGTATTGATGAGCTCGCGGCGCCTGCAGGCGCAGCTGCTCGCGCAGCAAGACGGCGTCTTCCCGCGCGCTGCTGAGCGACTGGACGTTCTGGTAGCCGATGCGGCTCCACTGCACCGGCTGCAGCAGCGCCCACTGGAGGGGATAGATCACCGAGGCCACCGCAACGCGGATGGGGCCAGTGACATTGAAGCGCGTATCGGCCACCATGAGGAACAGAGCCAGCGCGCTGAAAAACATCAGCTTGGACAGAGCCGAAGCGCCCTGCCGGAAGAAAGGGGGGGGAGTTCTGTCCAGCGTACCAAGTGGCATCGCTGACCTTGTCGATTACTCGTTGGTGAAGATGGCGCCCAGCCGGTCCATGCGCTCCAGGGCGATACCGCAGCCGCGCACCACGCAGGTCAACGGATCTTCAGCGACCAGCACGGGCAGGCCGGTTTCCTCGGACAGCAGGCGATCGAGGTCGCGCAGCAGCGCGCCGCCACCTGTCAGCATCATGCCGCGGTCGGCGATATCGGCACCGAGTTCGGGCGGGGTCTGCTCCAGCGCGTTCTTGACGGCCGAGACGATGTTGTTCAGCGGATCGGTCAGGGCCTCGAGGATTTCGTTGGAAGAGATCGTGAAGCTGCGCGGCACGCCTTCCGACAGATTGCGACCGCGCACCTCCATTTCGCGCACCTCGCTGCCGGGGAAGGCCGAGCCGATGTTCTTCTTGATCGCCTCGGCCGTCGGTTCGCCGATCAGCATGCCGTAGTTGCGGCGGATGTAGTTGATGATGGCTTCGTCGAATTTGTCGCCGCCCACGCGCACCGAGCCCTTGTAGACCATGCCGCCAAGGGAAATCACGCCCACTTCCGTGGTGCCGCCGCCGATGTCGACCACCATGGAGCCCGAGGCCTCGGAAACCGGTAGGCCCGACCCGATGGCCGCAGCCATGGGTTCCTCGATCAGATACACGTCGCTGGCACCCGCGCCGAGCGCCGATTCACGGATCGCGCGGCGCTCGACCTGGGTGGAGCCGCAGGGCACACAGATGATAATGCGCGGGCTGGGCTTGAACACACCACGCGGATGAACCATCTTGATGAACTGCTTGAGCATCTGCTCGGTAACCGTGAAGTCGGCGATCACGCCGTCTTTCATCGGGCGGATGGCTTCGATGTTGCCGGGCACCTTGCCCAGCATGGCCTTGGCCTCGTGGCCCACAGCCTGGATGGTCTTCTTGCCCTGGGGGCCGCCCTCGTGTCGGATTGCCACCACCGAAGGCTCGTCCAGCACGATGCCCTTGTCACGCACGTAGATCAGGGTGTTGGCGGTACCCAGGTCAATGGCCAGGTCAGTGGAAAAGTACTGACGGAAAGCTCCAAACATTCTCTATCCTTGTTGTGGGCACGGCCGAGCTTCGTTCGGTGCATCGCCCGTTGCGCAGCGCGCGGGTGGTACTGTTCGCGGAAACCGCATTTCCTGGCGACGGAAAGGGCCCTGTCAAAGGCGGGATAATACCCGATCCCCTGTGTATAACTCCGCGCTGCGAGGCCCACGCCATCGCATTGCGGCCCCGGGTTTACACCCGGTTTCAAACCTTGCCCGCCATGTCCCTCAACTCCGCAGACATCTCGCGCATCGCCAACCTGGCCCGCCTGGAGCTTCACCCGGCAGAAAGCGAGCGCATGCTGGCTCGCATCAATGGCTTTTTCGACATCGTCGAGCGGATGCGCGCCGTCGACACCACCGGCATTGAGCCGCTGGCCCACCCAACCATGGCGGCGGTTAGCGGCGCGGCGGCCCTGCGCCTGCGCGAGGACACGGCCAGCGAACCCGACCAGCGCGAGGCTAACCAGCAGAGTGCCCCGGCCGTCGAACGCGGTCTCTTCTTGGTCCCGAAAGTGATCGAGTGATGCCCGAACTGCACCAACTGTCTGTGGCCGAACTGGCCCGCCAGCTGCGCGAGAGGAAAGTCTCAGCCCTTGAGACGGCGCAGCATTTCCTGGGCCGCATGGCAGCCCACCGGGACCTGGCCGCCTTCGTCGCGGTGGACGAGGACGTCACACTGGCCCAGGCGCGCACCGCCGACGCAGCGCTGACTGCGGGCTCGGCGGGCCCATTGGCGGGTGTGCCCATCGCGCACAAGGACATATTTGTCACGAAAGACTTTCCCTCCACCGCAGGCTCCAGGATGCTTGCTGGCTACCGCTCGCCCTTTGATGCCACTGTGGTGCGCAGACTGACCGAGGCCGGCGCCGTCACCCTTGGCAAGCTCAGTTGCGACGAGTTCGCCATGGGCTCGGCCAACGAGAGCGTGGCCGTGCCCGCCGTGGGCCATAAGGCACCCGCCGCAGTGCGCAACCCCTGGGACAGGCGGCGGGTGGCCGGGGGCTCCTCGGGCGGCAGTGCGGCGGCCGTGGCCGCACGCCTGGCGCCCGCCGCCACGGGCACCGACACCGGTGGGTCCATCCGCCAGCCGGCCTCGTTTTGCGGGCTGACCGGCATCAAGCCAACCTACGGCCGCGCCAGCCGCTACGGCATGATCGCCTACGCCTCCAGTCTGGACCAGGCTGGCCCCATGGCGCGTAGCGCCGAAGACTGCGCGCTGCTGCTCAGCGCCCTGTGCGGACCTGACCTGGACCGCGACTCGACCTCACTGGACGTGCCCGTGGAGGACTACAGCCGCAAGCTGAACGAATCGCTCGACGGCCTGCGCATCGGTATCCCCAAGGAGTTCTTCGGCGCCGGCCTGGCTGCGGATGTGCGCAGCGCCATCGACACCGCGCTCAGGGAATACGAAAAGCTGGGCGCGAAGCTGGTCGAGATCTCGCTGCCGCGCACCGAGCTGGCCATCCCGGTTTACTACATCATCGCCCCGGCCGAGGCCAGTTCCAATCTCAGCCGTTTTGACGGCGTGAAATTCGGGCACCGCGCGGCGCAGTACGCCGACCTGATTGACATGTACAAGAAGACCCGCGCCGAGGGTTTTGGCGACGAGGTCAAACGCCGCATCATGATCGGCACCTACGTGCTGAGCCACGGCTACTACGACGCCTACTACCTGCAGGCGCAAAAAATCCGCCGCATGATCGCCGACGACTTTCAGGAGGCTTTTAAGCGCTGCGACGTGATCGCCGGCCCGGTGGCCCCCACCGTGGCCTGGAAGCTGGGCGACAAGAGCGAGGACCCGGTGGCGGCCTACCTGGCCGACATCTACACCCTGCCCGGCTCGCTGGCCGGCCTGCCGGGCATGAGTCTGCCCGTGGGTTTCGGTGAGGGCCACATGCCCGTGGGCCTGCAGCTCATCGGCAACCACCTTCAGGAAGCGAAGCTGCTCAACATGGCCCACCGCTACCAGCAGGCCACCGACTTCCACCTCCGCACCCCGGAGGGCTATTGATGAAACACCCCCAGGCTGCGCGCACTGCGTGTCGCTACGCCAGCCCCCTCCAGGGGGCAACGCCAGTGGCCCAGCAAAGCTGGTTCCACGGCGTTCCCCGCTTTGATCGTCTCATGCGCAGCAGCTCGGCTGCGTATCGGAGTCGTTGACCATGAGCACCCCCAAACTCATCCAGGGCTACGAGGTCGTCATCGGCTTCGAGACGCACGCCCAGCTCTCCACCCAGAGCAAGATCTTCAGCCGCGCACCCACCGCCTTTGGAGCCGAGCCCAACACCCAGGCCTGCGCCGTGGACCTAGCCCTGCCCGGCACGCTGCCAGTGATGAACCGGGGTGCGGTGGAGCGCGCTATCCGCTTTGGCCTGGCCATCGGCGCCCGTGTGGCGCCGCGCAGCATCTTTGCGCGCAAGAACTATTTCTACCCCGATCTGCCCAAGGGCTACCAAATCAGCCAGTATGAGATCCCGGTGGTGCAAGGCGGCGAGGTGAGTTTCTACCTCGGTGACGAGAAGAAGACTGTACGCCTGGTGCGCGCGCACCTGGAGGAAGACGCGGGCAAGTCGCTGCACGAGGACTTTATTGGGCAGTCGGGCATTGACCTGAACCGTGCCGGCACGCCGCTGCTGGAGATCGTGACCGAACCCGACATCCGCTCCAGCGAAGAGGCTGTGGCCTACGCCCGCGAGCTGCACAAGATCGTGACCTGGATTGGCATCTGCGACGGCAATATGCAGGAAGGCAGTTTCCGCTGCGACGCCAACGTCTCGGTACGCAAGCCCGGCCAGCCCCTGGGCACGCGGCGTGAGATCAAGAACCTGAACTCGTTCAAGTTCATGCAGCAGGCCATCGACTACGAGGTGCGCTGGCAGATCGAGCAGATCGAGGACGGCCACGCCATCCAGCAGGCCACCGTTCTCTTCGACCCCGACACCGGCGAGACCCGCGCCATGCGGACCAAGGAAGATGCCGCGGACTACCGCTACTTCCCGGACCCGGACCTGCCGCCGCTGGTGATCTCAAAGGAATGGATAGAGCGCGTAAAGAGTCAGATGCCGGAGCTACCGCGCGCCATGGCAGCGCGCTTCGTGGCCGATTACGGCCTGCCCGAGTACGACGCCACCACGCTCACGCAAAGCAAGGCCATGGCTGCATACTTTGAGGCGACGGCGCAAGCCTGCAAGCAACCCAAGCTGGCCAGCAACTGGATCATGGGTGAGGTCTCCCGCCGACTGAACGCGGCGGAGATCAGCATCGAGAAAGCGCCAGTCGACGCAGTGATGCTTGGCGCCGTGATCACAAGAGTTAGCGAAGGTGTCATTTCCAACAATGCGGCCAAGCAAGTCTTTGATGCATTGTGGAGTGAGGAAGGAATTCTTACTCGACGATCGGAAGACGAAGCGCTGGTTAAGATCGATTCCTATATCGAGATCAAGGGTCTCAAACAGATGAACGACTCCGGCGCGCTGGAGCAAATCATCGACGAGGTCATCGCCGCCAACGCGGACAACGTGGCGCAGTTCAAGGCCGGCAAGGAAAAGGCTTTCAACGCGCTGGTGGGCCAGGTCATGAAAGCCAGCAAGGGCAAGGCCAATCCGCAGCAGGTCAACGACCTGTTGCGCAGCAAGCTGGGCTGATCCGGGGTGGGCGGGCCGCGCCCGACGGCGTACGGCCGTCAGTTGGTCGGCGCGCCGATCTGCGCCCAGAGCTGCTGCAGGCGCACCAGCTCCTCGTCGAAGCGGGCATTCACCCGCGCGATCTCGGCTTCCTGGTCGAGGATGAAGCGCTCCTGCACGGCCATGCTCTTGTCATTGTCTTCGACCAGACGGCGCAGCGAGGGCGGCACCTTGCTCGGATCTCTGGCGTAGAACTCCAGCTCGGCGTCCAGCTCCCTGCGCTGGCGCTGCAGTTCCCGGACGCGGTTGATCGCGGCCTGACGAACCACGGCGATCGAATCCAGCGCCTCCTGGCGTTCCTTGTCGTGCATTGCGCGGTTGGGGTAGCGCACCAGCAGGGCCCGCTCGCGCCGCCGCTCCTCGGCCTGGCGGGCACGCTCCTCGGCTTCACGGCGCTGCCGGGCCTCAAGCGCGGCGCGCTCCGGACCGGTGAGCGTGGGGGGCACGATGGCGCGCACCGTTCCGCTGGGGTTGAGCACGCTCTGTTCGCGATCGGAGCATTCGGGGATCGGACGATCGGAGGTGAGCTTGCGTCCCCGGGCATCAACGCACGTGTAGATGCCTCCGGGGTAGGCAGACTGGGCCAATGCAGGCGCAGGCACACTGCAGGCCACGCCCAGCATCCATCCCGCCAAGGTCATCCCTGTGAGTCTCATCGTTTTTTCAGTCCTGGACGCCATAACGCCGCCGGTAAGCCAAGACGCGGGCATGGTGGTCGGCCAGACCGTCAGTGCTATGACTCTTCAGATACTGCAGCAAATCGGCCAGTTTCGCAATGGCGGCCACCTGCAGGCCCAAGCGGTTACGGACGTACTGCACGGCGCTGTAGGGCACGTCCTGCCCTTTCTCAGTAGCCATCTCCTGGCGGTCCAGGGCAATCACCACACCGTGCGGCCTGGCGCCTGCGGCCTCGATGAGGGCGATGGACTCCCGCGCCGCCGTGCCGGCGGACATCACGTCATCCACGATGAGAACGCGCCCCTTGAGCGGGGCGCCCACCAGTGTGCCGCCCTCGCCATGGTCCTTGGCTTCCTTGCGGTTGTAGGCGAAAGGCACGCTGCGCCCGTGTCGCGCCAGCTCCACGGCCAGCACTGCGCCCAGGGGGATGCCCTTGTAGGCGGGGCCGAAGATCATGTCGAACTCAATACCCGATTCAATGACGCGGCGGGCATAGAATTCAGCCAGCCGTCCGAGCTTGGCGCCATCGTCAAAGAGCCCTGCATTGAAGAAGTAGGGGCTCATGCGCCCGGCCTTGGTCTTAAATTCGCCGAAGCGCAGCACGCCGCACGCGACGGCGAAAGCCACGAAGTCCTGAGCCAGAGCGTCCTGCCCCGCCACCGTACCGCTTACCCCACTCTCGGCCATGGCCCATTCCTTGTTCAGATTAGTCAGCCTCAACCTCAACGGCATCCGTTCAGCCACCAGCAAAGGGCTGGAAGACTGGATCGCGCAGGCTCGTCCGGATTGTATTTGCGTGCAGGAAGTCAAGGCGCAGGCCCCCGACGTGGCAGGCAAGTTCGAGCAGCTGGCCGGGCTCCAGGGGCATTTTCATTTCGCTGAGAAAAAAGGTTACTCGGGCGTGGGCGTGTACACCCGCCACGTGCCCAGCGACGTACGGATCGGCTTTGACGGCGGCGAGTTCGACGCCGAGGGCCGCTACGTGGAATTGCGTTTTGATACGCCGGCACGCAAGCGATCGCTCATCAGCTGCTATTTCCCCAGCGGCTCTTCGGGTGAGGACCGGCAGGCCGCCAAGTACCGGTTCCTGGATCTGATCTACCCGCACCTGCAAAAGCTGCGCAGGCAGCGCGAGTTCATCCTCTGCGGCGACGTCAATATCGCGCACAAGGAGATGGACCTGAAGAACTGGAAAGGCAACCTCAAGAACTCGGGCTTCCTGCCCGAGGAACGGGCCTGGATGACCAAGCTGCTCGACGAAGGCGGGCTGGTGGACGTTTACCGGCAGCTGCACCCCGACGCCACCGACGCCGCCTACACCTGGTGGAGCAATCGCGGCCAGGCCTATGCCAAGAACGTCGGATGGCGTATCGACTATCAACTGGCAACGCCGGCGTTGGCCAATCAGGCCCGCAAGGTGTCGATCTACAAGGACGTGAAGTTCTCTGACCACGCGCCGCTGACGGTGGATTACGGATTCAGCCCCTGAACAGTCGCCTGCGGGCTGCTTTCTGGCGCCGTCTCAATCTGAACGCAGCTTGCGGTGGATGCGCCGCGTGGTGCGCCACACCCCCCACAAAATCAGCGGAATGAGGGCACCCGTGGCAATTTCCACGTTCAGCGGCACGCCCGCGGCCTTGACGGCCTTGACGCCATAGAACAACAAGCTGACCACGTAGTAGGAGATAGCCGCAATCGACAGGCCTTCCACCGTGCTTTGCAGCCTCAGCTGCAGCTCCTGGCCGCGCGTGAGCTTGGCCAGCAGTTGCTGGTTCTGCACCTCGGTGGCGATATCCACGCGTGTGCGCAGCAGCGCACTGGTCCTGGCCACCCGCTCGGACAGGGAAGCGAGACGCTGGGCCGTAGCGGCCACGGTCGCCATGGCCGGCGAGAGGCGGCGTTGCATGAACTCGCCCAGCGTCTGCGTTCCGGGAATCGGGCGCTCGCGCAATTCGGCCAGCCGCTGTCCCACCAGGGTGTCGTAGGCCCGGGTGGCGGCAAAGCGGTAATCGTGCTCGGCCATGGCGCGCTCAATGCGCGCGGCCAGCGCCACCAGGGTATCGAGCAGGCCTTGGTCGGAGGCAGATTTGTTTTCGAGCTGGGCGGTGATGTCGGCAAGTTGCCGCTCGGCCTCGCCCAGCGTGGCGCCCAGCGCCTTGGCCACGGGCAGGCCGCGCAGGGCCATGATGCGGTAGGTCTCCAGCTCTAGCAGGCGCTGCGAGATGCGCCCGGCACGTGTTTCAGTGGTCGCCTCGGGGCCGATCACCAGGATGCGCTCGAAGCCGTCGCTGCCCAGCTGGAAATCCGTCACAGCCAGCGAGTGGCCGTTGTTGCCCATGACCGAGGCCACCACTGGGCGGTCGTCGAACCAGCGGCGCGCCTGCGCCATGGTGGCGTCGGGCGCGCGCAAGTCGCCATGCACCATGGCCAGCTGGATCGCGGCGATGGTGCGGCCCGGGATCTCGCGCAACCACTCGGGCGCGACAACCAGCGCGTCCAGCAGCCTGGGCGTCCGGGCCCCCAGCACAGCTTGAGCGGGCAGGGGCTGCACGATGGAATAGCGCGTGAACTCGGTGTGCCGCTCCCACCTGAGCGTGTAGCCCTCGCAGCGCAGGCGCAGGAAGTTACCCTGCATCTGCGCAGGCGTGAGTTCCTGCTGGCCAGGCAGGCGCCGCAGGTGTTCGCACTCCTGCTCACGGCTGATCCCCTCGTTGAGGACGGCCACGTAAACGACCAGCGCGGGCAGACGGATGCGCGCGGAGGGGCGGGCGTGGACCTCGTTGTGCAGGGCGTTGCGCTGCTCGTCATCCACCGGCAACAGACGCATGGGGGCAGGGGTGTCGCTCATGGCACCATTGTGCCGACTTCACGCGCACGGCGGTGGAGCATTTTGTTCGCTGCGCGCAGGCCGGTTTCCGGGCTCTCGGGCTGGCATGCACAATGCGCCCAGCCCGATTCGTCCCTTCTTTTCCGGCCCCAACTTCGATGCTGCGCTACCTCACCGTCCCCGTCACCGCCTTTGAACAGAACTGCTCCATCGTCTGGTGCGACGAAACCCTGGAGGCCGCCGTCATCGACCCCGGCGGCGACCTGCCCCGCATCACGGCCGCCGCTGCGCGGTTGGGCGTAACGCTCAAGGCCATCTGGCTAACCCACGCCCACATCGACCACGCGGGCGGTACGGCCGAGCTCGCGCGGCTGCTGGCGCTGCCCGTCATCGGCCCGCACCCGGGAGACCAGTTCTGGATCGACCAGTTGGCCGAGCAGAGCCGCATGTTCCGTTTCCCGCAGTCCGAGCCCTTCACGCCCACCCGCTGGCTCCACGACGGCGACACCGTGAGCATTGGCCACTGCACGCTGAACGTGCGGCACTGTCCCGGCCACACGCCCGGCCATGTAGTCTTTCACTCCCCTGAAGCGCAGCGCGCCTTCGTGGGCGACGTGTTGTTTGCGGGATCGATCGGTCGTACCGACTTTCCGCGCGGTAACCACGGGGACCTGATCCGTAGCATCACCGAGCGCCTGTGGCCCATGGGCAACGAAACCGTGTTCGTTCCCGGTCACGGACCGGAGAGCAGTTTCGGGCGCGAACGCCAGTCTAATCCTTTCGTGGGCGGTACGTAAGCACACGCTACTGTCTTTGCTTCCATGCTGCGCCGGCGAACAGAAACCACGGGCGCCAGTTCAGTAAACCCCGGGGCGTGCCGATCTTCAGAATAATTGGATCGCGTGTTGAAGCTCAGGAAGTGTCATGAAAACGCTGCGCGCCCGTCTGCTGGCCTTGGCCGTCTGCTCGATGACGGCCGGTACATCGACGGCTCAATTGCCATCTTCGGGACCAGACGTCTACAGTCTGGCGCTAGGCCTGCCGCTGCGCGGCAGCGTGTGGCTGCGCGGTGAGGACACGCTGGGGCTGAAGTGGGCTCGGGGCGAGGGCCCGCTGGGTTTGCAGTCCCAGCGCAACTCCCTGTATGCCGACTGGTTTCCGTTTGCCAGCAGTTCTTTTCGCGTCGTCGGCGGCGTGATCTTTCTGGACAGTTCGAACTCCCCCGCCGCCAGCGCTTACGGCGAAAGCATAGGTGTGCGTTCGCTGGCCGGTGGCCGGAGAAACCCCTCGCCCTCCACCTACCTCGGGGTCGGTTACGGCCAGTTCGGCCCGCGCACCAAGGGACTGGGCTTTTATGCCGACATGGGGCTGTCGGTGGGCGCGTTGGCGGCTGATGGGGATGCGACAGGCCGCAGCAATGTGTCGCTAGGGGGCGAGGGTTGGCGCAACAGTGGCAGCGGCTGGCTAGGGCTTCGACTGCAGCCCAGCGTCTCGCTGGGTCTTGTCTACCGCTACTGAGTGCGGCGCGCGCGGGCCCGCTCGTAGAGCGGCAGCACCTTGGGCAGGTTCTGCTCGATCTCCGCGATGCGCGTCTTGCCTGAAGGGTGGGTGGACAGCCATTGCGGCGGCGCGCCCTTGCTGGCAGCACTCATCTTCTCCCACAAGCTCACGCCTGCACGCGGATCGTAGCCCGCACGCGCCGCGAGCTCCATACCCACGAGATCAGCCTCGGTTTCGTCACTACGGCTGAAGCTGAGCACGGCCAGGTTGGCGCCGCCCCGGGCCACGCCATCGGTCAGGCGCGGATCAATGCCAAGCCAGGCCGACAGCACGGCACCGCCCACGCGCGCCACGCCCTCGGTCACCGTGCTCTTGCCCATACGCTCACGCGCATGCTCGCGCAGGGCATGCGCGATTTCGTGGCCCATGACCATGGCCACCTCGTCGTCGCTTAACTGCAGCTGGTCCAGGATGCCGGTGTAAAAGGCGATCTTGCCGCCGGGCATGCAGTAGGCGTTGATCTGCTTCGATCCGATGAGGTTGACCTCCCACTTCCAGTCCTTCGCGCGGGGATTCCAGGCCAGCGCGTGGGGAATGATGCGCTGCGCTATGTTGCGCAGGCGCTTGAGTTGCGGATGGTCGGGCGGCGCCAGGGCCCGCTTCTCGGCCGCCTGGGCCAGTTGCTGGCGGTATTGCTGCAAGGCCATGCGCTCCACCTCTTCGGCCGGCGCCAGTTTGGCGAAGGCGGAGTTCTTTCCCACGTCCACGCCCTCGCGAACCTCCGGCGCGGCAAGAGCTGCGCCAGCGATCAGCATGGCTGCGCATGGAGCAAGGAGGTGGCGGTACGAGAGCTTCATGGTGTCTGAAATCATGCCTGAGCCGCGCTTATGATGCCCGGCATGAGCTCAAGTGCGCCCGAAAGCAGCCAGATCAAGCCTTCCTGGGGCGCCTCGTTGCGGGTCTACGGCGAACCGGCCACCCTGCGCATGGTGGCCCTGGGCTTTGCCGCCGGCCTGCCGCTGCTGCTGGTGCTGGGTACCCTGAGCTTTCGCCTTCGCGAAGCTGGCGTCAGCCGTGCCACCATCGGTGAACTCAGCTGGGTGGGCCTGGCCTACGCGTTCAAGTGGGCGTGGGCACCGCTGGTCGATCGCGTAACGCTGCCCGGGCTGACGCGCTGGCTGGGCCGGCGCCGCAGCTGGCTGCTGCTGTCACAGCTGGCCATCGTGGCAGGGCTGTTGGGCATGGCGCTGGCCGACCCGCAGGCGGGCCTGGCCGTGCTGGTCTGGTGCGCCCTGGCCGTGGCCTTCGCGTCGGCCACCCAGGACATCGCTCTTGACGCCTACCGCATCGAGTCAGCCGGGGTCGAGCGGCAGGCCGCGCTGGCTGCGGCCTATCAGAGCGGCTACCGTGTGGCCATGATCTGGGCCGGTGCCGGCGTGCTCTGGCTTGCCGCGCGTGCCGAGACCGGGGCATCGGGCTACCAGAACTCGGCCTGGACCTGGGCATATCTGGTCATGGCTGCGAGCATGCTGCCGGGCGTGCTCACGGTACTGCTCTCGTCCGAGCCCGCACAGCAGGCCTTGCCACCGGCACGTAACGCGGCCGAGTGGCTGCAGGGCGCGTTGCTTGAACCGTTCGCCGATTTCCTGCGCCGCTACAAGTGGCAGGCGTTCCTGATCCTCGCGCTCATTGCGGTCTACCGCATCAGCGACGTGGTGATGGGCATCATGGCCAACCCCTTCTATGTGGACATGGGCTACCGCAAGGACGAGGTGGCCGCCGTGACCAAGGTCTACGGCGTGATCATGACCCTGCTCGGCGCCTTTGTGGGTGGCCTGATGGCCCTGCGACTTGGCGTGATGCGCGTGCTCATGCTGGGCGCGGTGCTGAGCGCAGCCAGCAACCTGCTGTTTGCCTGGCTGGCCGGTCACGGCCACGATCTCACGGCCCTGGTCTTCGTGATCTCGGCGGACAACCTGGCCAGCGGCATCGCCTCGGCCGCCTTCATCGCTTACCTCTCGAGCCTGACCAACATCAACTACTCGGCTACGCAGTACGCGCTGTTCAGCTCGATGATGCTGCTGGCGCCCAAGTTCATCGCCGGCTTTTCGGGTCACTATGTGGACGCCTACGGCTACAGCCAGTTCTTTGTCTCCACCGCGCTGCTGGGCCTGCCCGTGCTGGTGCTGGTGGCCCTGGCCGACCGCGCCCGGCGCGCCGGCAAGTGAAGCCGGGTTTACCTTTCTTTACGACCGCGACAAGGCTGGCTGACTCGCGCGGCCCATCATGCATTGATGGATAGACTTGTCGCCGTGAACCCCCAAAACCTGCTAATGATCGAGGACGATGCCCGCCTGGCCGCGATGGTCCGCGAGTACCTGGCGCAGTCGGGCTACAGCGTGCAGGTCGCGGGCAACGGCGCGCAGGGCCTGGAATTGCTGCAGTCAGCGGAGCTGGCGCCGCAGTTGCTCATCCTCGATGTCATGCTGCCCGACATGGACGGGCTGGATATCTGCCGGCGCATCCGTGCGCTGCCCTGCGCGCTGGCACAGACACCCGTGCTCATGCTCACGGCCAAGGGCGATCCCATGGACCGCGTGATCGGCCTGGAGATTGGCGCCGACGACTACCTGGCCAAGCCCTTTGAGCCACGCGAGTTGCTCGCGCGCATCCGCGCCGTGTTGCGCCGGCGGGGCAACAAGGCTGCGACACCGTCCAACCAGCTGCGCTTCGGCTCGCTGGCCATCGACCGGGACGCCCGCACCGTCACGGTCCATGGACAGGCCTGCGACCTGACGTCCTACCAGTTCGACCTGCTGGTCACGCTGGCCGAGCGGGCGGGGCGCGTGCTCACGCGCGAGCAGATCATGGAGGCGGTGCGCGGGCGCGAACTGGAAGCCTTCGACCGCTCGATCGACGTGCACATGGGCCGCATCCGCGCGGCCATCGAGTCCGACCCCAAGGCACCCAGGCGCATCCTCACCGTGCGTGGCGTGGGCTACGTATTCGCGCGCCAGCAGGATTGACATGACGCACCCGCAGGCTGCGCGCACGGCGTGTCGCTACGCCACCCCCCTCACGGGGGCAACGCCAGTGGCCAAGCAAAGCCCGTTCCACGGCGTTCCCCGCCCCGTCCACCTCATGCGCCGCCGCCTGCGCACGGCGCGGTGGAGTCGTTGAGATGTCTACCCCGCTCACGCAGCGCCTGTACCTGCGCATATGGTCCGCCGTCGTCGGCGCGGTGGTTCTGCTGACGATCACCTTCGGCTGGATCCTGCGGCAGGACGCCGAACGGGAGCGGGCGCAGCGGCCAGGCCGCGAGATCATCCTGCGCGACGCCCACGGCGAAGTGCTGGGCCTGGCCCAGGCCCGCGGGACGCGCGTCCCGGGCCAGGGGCTGGAGTTCGAGGTTCCCCTGCGCGACGGGCAGACGATCTATGTACAACTGCCCCGGCCCGGCAATCGTCCCCCGGGGCCGCCCGCCCCGGGCTGGTTTCGACCACCCTATAACCTGCTGGTCCTGCTCGCCCTCATTGCCGGGGCTGTGGCACTCGGCGCGTATCCCGTCGTGCGCCGTCTGACCAAGCGCCTTGAGGCCCTACAACAGGGCGTCGAGCGCTGGGGCGAGGGAGATCTGTCGCGCCGGCTGCCGGAGGACGGGCAGGATGAGGTGGCCTTTCTCGCCCAGCGATTCAATATCGCGGCCGCGCGGGTTCAGGCCCTGCTGCTCTCGCACAAGGCCCTGCTGGCCAACGCCTCGCACGAGCTGCGTTCGCCGCTGGCGCGCATCCGCATGGGCCTGGAACTCATGCAGGCCCAGCCCAGCCCTGCCGCACGCGAGGAGATGGCACGCAATATCCGTGAGCTTGACCAGCTGATCGACGAGATTCTGCTCGCCAGCCGCCTGGACGCGAGCCCTGACGACCTCGGACCGCTGGAGCCCGTGGATCTGGTGGGCCTGTGCGCCGAGGAATGCGCCCGCACCGGCGCCGAGCTGGAGACACCACCCGGCGTGACCAGTGTGGTCGTCAGCGGGCTCACGCGTCTGGTGCGCCGCGCCCTGCGCAACCTGCTGGAAAACGCGCGCCGCCACGGGGCGGGTCGGGTGACACTGACACTCCGGATCACCGCCGGCCAGGCCGATTTGCAGGTCTGCGACCAGGGCCCCGGGGTGCCTGCGGATCTTCGCGAGCGCATCTTTGAGCCCTTCTTTCGCCTGCCCGGCGCGTCCGAGCGCGAGGGCAACGTGGGCCTGGGTCTGGCACTGGTGCGCTCCATCGCGGTTCGCCACGGGGGCAGTATCGAATGCCGCGCCAACCCGGAGGGCCAGGGCGCCTGCTTCGTGCTTCGCCTGCCGCTGGCCAAAGCTGCCTAAAGCTGCACTTCGTGCGCGCGCAGGTCGCCTCCGATGGAGACGGCGCCAATTAATCTGCATCCTGAATGACCTATCCTCGCGATGCACGTCAGGCCCTATCCCCTGTTTGTGGGATGTTCAAACGACAGCCGCTCGCTAAAGTAAGCCCCGTTCTGCTGTCACGGCTCAGGCATTGGAGATTTATTGCGGCTTCCAAGCGATTCCACCAAAGGGGAAGCCGTCAATACCGATCCCAACGACGTCCTTTCGAGGACTTTTACAAGCCACCCTCACGGGTGGCTTTTTTTCGTGTCGGCCGGCGCGCATAGGTGCCTTGGCGTACGCATCCGTCCTGCAAACGCTCCACACCGACGCATCGCTGACCGTGATGACAGGCAGGCCCCAAAGCGAGTCTTGGCAGGGAGCCTTCCAACCACATCGAATGGACGCACCGCGTTCCCATACTGCGACGTTGCAGGCATCGTGGTGGGCATCGTGGTTGGCATTCTTGGAGTGGCTTTCGCGCTGGTCTGTGTCGGCGACAGACTCAACAACGCGGACTTGCTTTGGGGCGTGGGCCATATCTGCCTGAGCGTGGCCGTTTTCTTGGGTTACCGCTACCGGCAGGGTCTGGAGGCCTGGATGGATGGCGTGTCCCTTGTTGCAACGGCTGTGTTTCTCGTCACACTGCATGCAGCCAACCGCGCGCTGGCAAACCAGAGCAGCCATGTCCCCAGCCTGGCCTGGCAAGCCGGTGCGGTGCTTTCGTCGTAGGTGTCGCCGGGTTCGTGGTTAAAGATGCTGCTAGCCGCCGGCTGGTCGCCCTGCTGATGTTCGCAACCTAGCTCTGGTTAGCCTGACTGTTTGCGCGGCAACGCCGCTGGCTGTGGGTCGGGGCCGTGTTTGCCATCCGTGCTGCGGCTGTGATACTGCCCGGTCTGGCGCAGCCGGAGCAGTTCTGCGCCCCGTCCCAGTCGGTGTTCCTATCCATGAGTAGCTAGGCGTGCGCGCTCCTGCTGGCGCTGACCCTGGTCTACGTGGCTGTTCAGCAGTCGTGGCTGCGGCTGCCGCAGGGCCTGAAGCGGCTGCTGGATGCGTCGGCGGCGCGCTCCGTCGACGGGACCGTGTTGTTCTGCAAGGACGGCTTTTCCCGGCTCGCGGGCGTGGCCGGGCCTGAGCAACGTGTGATACCGCCCGTCCCCGCTGCTGGCACAGGATCCATAGGAGGCGGCGGCGGTATCCCGACAGATGATTGAGCTTGCGCGTGCCGGTCCTTTGACCAAGCCGCTGGTGCTGGAGCGCAGGGCCTGGCCCGCCTGGGGCGAATCCCTTAGGGTCTAAGTCGTGGTCTCGAACTTCACGGATCTGGGCCAGACCGTTGTTGTGGCGCAGATCCGCGATCTCGCGTAGCGCCGCAAGGTCAAGGCCCTGCTCCGATGAAACAGCCCCTCAATCGGTGCGGTATCACCGGCCCGCTTCATCCCTGTCGCCGAGCGGTCGGCCCCGATCCTTAGCCCTGGGATGGGAATGGGTCCTGCGCGCAGCCGTGCGACGGGCCGCCCTGCATTGGCTGAGGCGATCACGCCCTTGCTGACAGCGCTTGCAGCACCCGCTGCGCCGTGATGTCGTTGAGGCAGCGCAGGTGCCCCAGCGGGCACTCGCGCGCGAAGCAGGGCGCGCAGTCCAGCGGCGGCTGGTAGGCCGGATCCTGCTTGAGCCAGATCACCCGGGCGCGGTCGCTCAAAGGCGGCGTATGCTCGGGACTGCTGGAGCCGAACAGGGCCACCTGCGGCACGTCCAGCGCGGCGGCCACGTGCATCAGCCCGGTGTCGTTGGTGATCACGCGCCTGGCACCGGCAATCAATGCAAACGCCTCGTCCAGACGGGTGGTACCGGCCAGGTTGCGGCAGTCGGCGCACGCAGCAAGCGAAGCAATCTCAGCGCCCAGCGGCGTTTCCTTGCCGGAGCCCAGCACGAGGACGGGCGCGTCAAGTGCACGGGCCAGCTCGGCATAGCGCGCGACCGGCCAACGCTTGGCGGGGCCATACTCCGCCCCAGGAACGAAGACGTAGTAGCCCCCGCGCGGCATGCCCCGCGCGGCCAGGACAGCATCGACCTGTGCGTCGGCCAGGTGCAGGCGGGGATGATCGGTTTCGATGCCCGGTTCGCCAGCCAGCGCTGAATAAAAGGCCACCATAGGCGGGCGTTTGCCCTTCGGGGGATTTTTCAGCCGGTGCGTGAGCAGGCCCACGCGCGCTTCACCCAGATATCCCACACGCTTTGGAATGCTGGCGAGGAAGGGCAGCAGCGCGCTCTTGAGGGAGTTGGGCAGCACGTAAGCGGCGTCGAAGCGCCCTTCGAGCTGCCGCGCGAGCGAACGGCGTTCCTTGAGTTGCAGCCCGCCATGGGCAAAGGGAAACTCGATGACCTCGGCCACCTGCGGCATGGCCCGGTAAACCGGGGCCACCCAGGGCAGCGCCCCCACAGTGAGCCGCTCGCCACGTGCGGCGAGCCGGCGCATGAGTGGCTCCGTCATCACCGCATCGCCGATCCACTGGGGCGCGATTACCAGCGCGGCGACTGCGCGCTTCGGCGGCTTTGTCGCGCGCTCGCTCACTCCTCGTCGACCTTTCCGGGTATGCCTCGTCGTTCGCTGCGCGGCTTCGCGCTGCCAACCCGCTCGCGACGCGGCGGAGAATCAATGATGCGCGGCGTGGTGCTCACCGGCCTTGAGCTTGTAGACGGTGCCACAGTAGGGGCATTTGGCTTCACCGGTGTGACCGACGTCCAGGTACACCTTCGGGTGGCTGTTCCAGATTTTCATGTCGGCCTTGGGGCTGGGGCAGTAGACACCGCCCTGGTGGTTCAGGTCGGTGGCCAGCAATTCGACAGTCTGTTTGCTCATGGCGCTTTGTCTAAGGTTCGAATGCAGCGCGCCGAGTCTTGTCGCAGAATGCCGCAGGAGCGGCTTTGCCGGACCGCTGGCGTTGCCCCCTGCAAGGGGGGTGGCAAGGCGACGCGCAGCCTGGGGGTGTTCATACTTTTGTGAGCCATTGGGCGTACTTCGGGTTACGGCCATTGACGATGTCGAAGAAGGCGGTCTGGATCTTCTCCGTGACCGGGCCACGAGAGCCGATGCCGATCTCGATGCGATCCAGCTCGCGAATGGGCGTGACTTCGGCCGCCGTACCGGTGAAGAAGGCCTCGTCGGCGATGTAGACCTCGTCGCGCGTGATGCGCTTCTGCACGATTTCCAGGCCCAGGTCCTTGGCGATGTGGAAGACAGTGTTGCGCGTGATGCCGTTGAGCGCGCCGGCCGACAGGTCGGGGGTGTAGATCACGCCGTTCTTGATGACGAAGAGATTCTCGCCAGCGCCTTCGGACACAAAGCCGGACGAATCGAGCAGCAGCGCCTCGTCGTAGCCTTCGTCCGTGGCTTCCATATTGGCCAGGATGGAGTTGGTGTAGTTGCTCACCGCCTTGGCCTGCGTCATGGTGACGTTGACATGGTGGCGCGTGTAGCTGCTGGTCTTGACGCGGATGCCACGCTTGAGGCCTTCCTCCCCGAGGTAAGCACCCCAGGCCCAGGCCGCCACCATCAGGTGGATGGTGTTGCCCTTGGGGCTCACGCCGAGCTTCTTGTCGCCAATCCAGGTCAACGGGCGCAGGTAGCAGCTTTCGAGCTTGTTGGCGCGCACCACTTCACGCTGCGCCTCGTTGACCTGCTCGGGGGTGAACGGGATCTTCATGCGCAGGATCTTGGCGCTGTTGAACAGACGCTCGGTGTGGTCCTGCAGGCGGAAGATGGCGGTGCCGTTGACCGTGTTGTAGGCCCGCACGCCTTCGAAAGCGCCGCAGCCGTAGTGCAGGGTGTGGGTGAGCACGTGGATCTTGGCGTCACGCCACTCCACGAGCTTGCCATCCATCCAGATTTTTCCGTCGCGGTCAGACATCGAAGTCGGTAGGGGGCTCATGCGTTGTTTCCTGGTTCTGGGGAACGCCCGCAAGGGCTGTGCGGGCGAGACGGACCATTTTACGGGGCCGGCGGCAGGCCCGGGCGGGTGGTGAGGCTGGCGTCGGCCGCGCCCCCAGGCCGGCGGAACTCCCAGCGCATCAGCTTGCCGCCCACGAAGTCGCAGGTGACAGTGGCGTCTGATGGGTCGGTCCAGCGGTACTGCTCAGGCTGGGCCTCGGGCGCGCTGAGCTGCTGGCCGAGCGAACGCGTCATGGCAATCACGTGCATGAGCGTCATCTTCGGCTTGAGTTTGGCCTGCAGCATCACCGCACTGCCCACATAGCCCATGGGGCTGTCCGCCGCGCGCTTGAGAATGTGCATTAAACGCGTGAAATGCAGCAGTAGCCAGAAAACCAGCGCGCCCACGGCCAGTGCCACGCCCGCCCAACCCGCGCCCTGGTAGCCGGCCACCACCAGCACCGCCGCGCCCAGGGGGATCAGGATTTGTTGCAGTTGCATGGGGCTGGATTGTCTCAGAGCCCAGGCCAGCGCCGGGCCTGCGCATCTCACACCCAGGCAAGGGGGCCAGAGCAGGCTACGAGGTACAGGCGTCGCGTCAACTTTGGCATGGGGTGGTTTTGGACGACGCCGGACCTGCCCTCAAGAAGCCCCCATGTTCCGCGCCATCCTCACCACGACTCTCGCCCTGCTGGCGGCGCTGCTGACCTGTCCCATGGCCTCGATCCAGGCGGCCGAGGGCCACGTCGGCCGAGATGAAGAAACTTGCCCAGGAAGGCAAGTGCTGGCACACGGCCGAACGGGAGTTCAGGGTGCCGGGCTACGAGAACTGGCCCGGCTATGCCAACAACCTGCCTTTCGTGGCGCGTCGACTGTGCGCGCTCCAGGGCCACGGCTTCTGAAACTGCTGTTCGGCGCGAGACGACAACTGGCCTTGTGCAGCAAAGCCAGCGGCGACGAAATCCGTCACCTGCTAGTCCTCGGCGGCAGCCAGTCCGCTGGCGCCGCGCAGTACGCCGTCTTTGTCGTTGAGCATCAATAGCTCTGACGGTGATAAGCATACTTCCTCTTCAAGTTCGTTACAGTCCGTCGTTACCATGAGCGACAGATTGCTCCTCGGCGAAGCCTGTTGCTGACTAAGAACTTATCCGTAAATAAGGTTCACTGAGAGCGGAACTTTGCGGAAGGCGATGATGGCGGCGGCAAGATGGTTCAGAGCGGTAAAGCTTCGATCTAGCTTCTCGTAGCGAACCAGCAGTTTACGGAAGCGGTTGA
>JADCGR010000011.1 GCA_020248905.1 Curvibacter sp.
CCGGCTGGGGGTACCAAGACTGTCCTGACCTCAAACTCTCGAACCGCCCGGTGCGGACCCGCATGCCGGGTGGTGTGGCAGGGGTGCCTCCTACAATGGAGGCCCCCTATGCCGATTTGATTGGAGAGCGCGCTCATGTTCGAACACGTACGCAGGCACACGAAGATCCTGATGGTCGTGCTGTTTCTATTGATCATCCCGTCCTTCGTGCTGGTTGGTATCGACGGCTACAACCGCTTTCTCGAGAAGGACCGCACGGTCGCCCGCGTTGGCAAGACCGAAATCACCCGCAGCGAGTGGGACAACGCGCACCGAGAGGAGGTGGAGCGTATCCGCCAGCTAATGCCCTCGATCGACGCCAAGCTGCTTGATTCCGACGCCGCACGCTATGCCTCACTCGAGCGCTTGGTGCGCGAGCGCGTGCTCCAGCAGGCTGCGCAGGAATCGCGCCTGGGCATCAGTGATGCGCGCCTAGCGCGTGAGATCCAGGGCATCCCCGCCATTGCCAGCTTGCGCCGGCCGGATGGCAGCCTGGACATTGAGCGTTACCGCGATCTGCTCGGACGCCAGGGCATGAGTCCCGAGATGTTCGAGGCCGGCATGCGCCGTGAGCTCGCAGCCCGCCAGGTGCAGGCCGGCGTCGCCCAGACCGCCTTTATCGCCGCCGTACCCGCCGATCTGGCGCTGGCCGCGTGGTTCGAGCGACGTGAGGTGCAGGTCGCCCGCTTTGCCACCAGCGACTTCTCCGCGCGGGTTCAGCCCACCGACGCCGACCTCGAGGCCTATTACCAGGCCAACCACTCACAGTTTCAGGCGCCGGAGCAGGCGCGCATCGAGTACGTGGTGCTCGATATCGATGCCGTACGCAAGGGTGTGCGCCTCAGCGAGCAGGATGTGCGTAGCTATTATGAGCAGAACGTTGCCCGTCTGAGCGGCCCCGAGGAGCGCCGTGCCAGCCATATCTTGGTTTCCGTGGCCAAGGATGCCCCGGCCGCCGAGCGGCAGAGGGCCCGCGAGCGCGCCCAGGATCTGCTGGCACAGGCCCGCAAGGCGCCGGAGGGCTTCGCCGCCCTCGCCCGCAAGCACTCGCAGGATCCGGGTTCGGCGCCCAATGGCGGCGACCTCGACTTTTTCGGTCGTGGCGCCATGGTCAAGCCTTTTGAAGACGCCGCTTTCGCGCTGAAGAAGGGTGAGATCAGCGAACTGGTCGAGACCGACTACGGATTTCACATCATTCGTGTTACCGACATCAAGGCGCCCCGGCAGAAGAGCTTTGCGGAGTTGCGCGCCAGCCTGGAGGACGAGCTCAAGAACCAGCAGGCACGTGCCAGGTTTGCCGAAGCGGCCGAGACCTTCACCAACGGCGTCTATGAGCAATCCGACAGCCTCAAGCCCGTCGCCGAGAAGCTGCGCCTCGAAATCCAGACGGCCGCTGGCCTGGGGCGCCAGCCAGCGCCGGGCGCACGCGGTGTGCTGGCCAGTGCCAAGTTCCTCGAGGCCGTATTCAATCCCGACGCCGTGAAGAACAAACGCAATACCGAAGCCGTGGAGATTGCTCCGAGCGAGCTGGCCGCCGCGCGCATCGTCGATTACACGCCGGCACGCACCCTGCCGTTGGCGGAAGTTCGCGTGCTGGTGCGGGAGCGCGTGGTGCAGTCGCGTGCCGCCGAGCTTGCACGCACGGAAGGGCAACAGAAGCTGGCAGCGTGGAAGGCCACACCGGCCGAGGCGCGTTTGGGCTCGGCCCAGACCGTCTCTCGTGATGCCGCGTCCGGCCTGTCCGCGAGCGTCGTTGACGCCGTGCTGCGTGCCGACGCTGCCCAGCTTCCCCAATGGGTGGGAGTGGATCTCGGTGCCCAGGGCTATGTCGTGGCACGAGTGAGCAAGCGCATTGAGCGTGCAGCCGCAGCGGCCGACGCCAGTCGCCAGGAGCGCGCCCAATACGCGCAATGGTGGATGCAGGCCGAGGGCCAGGCTTATTATCAGATGCTGCAGGACCGCCTGAAGGTGCAGATCAAGGTGCCGCGACCAATCCCCGAGCGCGCAGCAGCGAGCGGCGCTTCCTGACGAGGACTCGGGTTATAATTTCGCGCTCGCGGTGGCTGTAGCTCAGTTGGTAGAGTCCAGGATTGTGATTCCTGTTGTCGTGGGTTCGAGTCCCATCAGCCACCCCACCGCATCCTGATGATGGCGCTATTTAAAAGATAGCGCCATTTTTGTTTCCACTCCTAAAGCTGCAGGCGGGACCATGAACATCGCATTCAACAACCAGGGACCGATGGTGCTGGTCGGCGGGATCAATGTGCTGGAGTCATTGGATCTGGCCCTGCACGCCTGTGCCGAGTATGTGCGCGTGACACACAAGCTGGGCATGCCCTATGTCTTCAAGGCCAGCTTCGACAAGGCCAACCGTTCGTCCATCCATTCCTACCGTGGCCCGGGCCTGGAGGAAGGCCTGCGCATGTTCGAGGCGGTCAAGAAGGAATTTGGCGTGCCTGTTCTGACCGATGTGCACGAGCCCTGGCAGGCCGCGCCAGTGGCTGAGGTGGTCGATGTTCTGCAGCTGCCCGCTTTCCTGGCGCGCCAGACCGACTTGGTGGTGGCCCTGGCCCAGACGGGGCGCCACATCAACATCAAGAAGCCTCAGTTCCTGAGCCCTTCCCAGATGAGCCTCATCGTCGATAAGTTCAGTGAGGCCGGCAACGACAAGCTCATCCTGTGTGATCGCGGCACCAGCTTTGGCTATGACAACCTTGTGGTCGACATGTTGGGCTTTGGCGTGATGAAGAAGGTCACGAACGGCCTGCCCATCCTTTTTGACGTCACGCATGCGCTTCAGCAGCGTGACCCGGGTGGTGCGGCTTCGGGCGGTCGTCGCCAGCAGGTGGTCGACCTGGCGCGTGCGGGCATGGCCGTGGGGCTCGCGGGACTTTTTCTCGAGGCGCATCCTGACCCGGATCAGGCCAAGTGCGATGGTCCCAGCGCGCTGCCGCTGGACAAGCTTGAGCCCTTCCTCGTCCAGATCAAGGCCCTTGACGATCTCGTCAAGTCCTTTCCAACGCTGACAATCGTCTGAGTCTCGCCATGGCGACCTTTGCTGTGCGAGCCCAGGGCTGCCAGGGGTTTCAGTTCACCATCACAAGCTTGCCCTTGACGTCCCGCGCGCCCATGCGCGCATAGGCGGCCTTGAGCTCCGACATGGGCAATACACTGTCGAGTACTGGCTTGACCTTGCCCTGAGCGTACCACTGGGCCAGAGCACCCATCATCGCGGCGTTGGCCTGTGGCTCGCGCTTCGCGAAATCGCCCCAGAACACGCCGACGATGGAAGCCCCCTTGAGCAAGGGCAGGTTGAAGGGCAAGGCCGGGATGGGGCCAGCGGCAAAGCCGATCACGAGATAGCGGCCGCGCCAGGCAATTGATCGCAGCGCCGGCTCGGCCAGTTGGCCGCCCACGGGGTCGTAGACCACGTTCGGTCCCTTGCCATCGGTCAGGGCCTTGAGCTGCTCGCGCAGGTCCTGGGTGCTGTAGTTGATCACCGCGTCGGCACCGGTCTTCGAGCACAGCGCGCACTTCTCCTCGCTGGAGGTTGCCCCGATCACTCTCGCGCCCTGGGCCTTGGCGATCTGGATGGCCGCCGTGCCCACGCCGCCGGCCGCGCCCAGCACAAGCACGGTTTCGCCGGCCTTGAGCTGGCCGCGGTCGATCAGCGCATGATGCGAGGTGGCGTAGGTCATGATGAATGCTGCTGCGTCCTCGAAGGGGAAACCCGGTGGCAGCGGCATGCACAGCGCGGCTGGCGCCAGCGTATGGGTGCCGAAACCGCCGGTGCCCGACAGGCAGGCCACCGCCTGGCCGATCTTGAGGCCGGTGACACCGTTGCCTAAGGCCTGCACCACGCCGGCATATTCGGCGCCCGGCACGAAGGGCAGGGGCGGTTTGATCTGATACTTGTTCTGCACGATGAGCAGGTCGGGAAAGTTCAGGCTCGCCGCGCGGATCTCGACCAGTACCTCGCCGGCGCCGGGTTGCGGGGTGGGCCGTTCCTTCCATTCCAGGGCCTCAACCCCGGTGGGGTTGGAGCAGAGCCATGCATGCATCGTGGGACTCCTCGTTCTGAGTGTTGTCTCGCGGGGCATGATACGGCGAGTGCACATGTCGACCTTGTCTCTGCCGTGACGCAGCTCGGGTCAGGGGGTGTCGCCACCTACAATGGGCGTCAGACGCTGCAACCATGAAGATCCTGATTTCCAACGACGACGGCTACCAGGCCCCGGGCATTGTGGCGCTCTACGAGGCGCTGAAGAATGTCGCCGAGGTCGAAGTGGTCGCACCCGAGCACAACAACAGCGCGAAATCCAATGCGCTGACCTTGCATTCGCCCCTCTATGTACACCGCGCCCCCAATGGCTTTCGCTATGTCAATGGCACGCCTGCCGACTGCGTGCACATTGCGCTGACGGGGCTGCTCGGTTATCGCCCCGATCTCGTGGTCTCGGGCATCAATAACGGTGCCAATATGGGTGACGACACCATCTACTCGGGCACGGTTGGCGCCGCGATGGAGGGCTATCTCTTCGGTATTCCGGCCATTGCCTTCTCGCAGACCGAGAAGGGCTGGAAGCATCTGGATGCTGCAGCGGCGCGCGCGCGCGAACTGGTGCAGCAGATGATGGTGCACCACATGGTGGGCTCGCAGCCCTGGCTGCTCAACGTCAACATTCCCTGCCTGCCGCTGAAGGACCTCAAGCCGCCCAAGGTCTGCCGGCTGGGCCGGCGTCACGCGGCCGAGCCCGTGATCACCCAGACCAGCCCGCGCGGCGAGACCATGTATTGGATCGGCGCGGCCGGTCCGGCGATGGACGAGAGCGAAGGCACTGATTTCCACGCCACCGCGCACGGTCACGTGGCCATCACCCCGCTCAAGGTCGACCTGAGCGACCACGAGCGGCTGGGCTACTGGGCCCAGTCCCTGGCGCATTTGCGTGGCCAGGCCGCAGCATGAGTGCTTTGCCGCAATCTGAAGGCGCTTGCACCGCAACGCTTGGCCCGGGGCCTCGCGTATGAGCGCCCCCCGTCCACGCCCCGGTTTCCCGGCCCGGCTGGACCGACCGGCTGAGGCGGCGCCCCGGCCACGTGGGCAGGCCACCGTACCGCCTCGCAACAGCGCGCCCGCGCCCGCGCGTGAAGCTGCGGTGGCCCGCCAGCCGCAGACCCGGTTGACCCCGCAGGGCCTGGGCCTGGATTCGCAGGCGGTGCGCCTGGCCATGGTGGACAAGCTCGCAGCCCAGGGCATACGCGACGCGCGCGTGCTGGACGCGATGGGCCGCGTCGAGCGCCATCGCTTCGTGGACACGGGACTTGCAACTCAGGCATACGAAGACACGAGTCTGCCGATCGGTCTGGGGCAGACCATCTCCAAGCCCAATGTCGTGGCGCGCATGATTGAGCTGCTGCTCGCAGCACGCCCGCTGCGCGAGGGCGAGCGCATGGGGCGGGTGCTGGAGATCGGCACCGGCTGCGGCTACCAGGCCGCTGTGCTGAGCCTCGTGGTTCAGGAAGTCTACAGCGTCGAGCGTTTGCGCGGCCTGCACGACAAGGCGCGCGAGAACCTGCGCCACTTTCGGCTGCCCAACGTACATCTGCTCTTTGGTGATGGCATGGAAGGTTATGCCCGCGGTGCGCCCTATGCCGGCATCATCGCCGCGGCCGGGGGCGATGCCGTGCCGCAGGCCTGGATCGACCAGCTGGCCGTCGGCGGGCGTCTCGTTGCGCCCGTGGCCCGTGCGGCGGGCGCCGCCCAGGTCCTGTTGGTGCTGGACAAGACGGCCGCCGGCGTGCAGCACTCCCTGCTCGAGGCTGTTCATTTTGTCCCTCTAAAATCGGGCATCGCTTGAAGGAGGTTTCCCCGATGACGGATACGACCCGACGCTGTGGATCGGCGCTGCTGCTGGCAGCGACGCTGCTTCTCGCCGCCTGCGGCACGGGGCTCAACACGGCGCCCGTCGAGGACCGGCGCTTGCCTGTGGCTCGCCCGGGGCTTGATCCTGGCACGCCCGCCGTCAAGCAGCCTCCAGGTTTCCAGAATGCGGGCAAGCCGGGCTTCTACACCGTCAAACCCGGTGAGACCCTGATTCGCATCGGTCTGGAGACCGGTCAGAACTGGAAGGATATCGCCGCCTGGAACAACCTGACGCAGCCCAACCAGATCGAGGTAGGGCAGGTGCTGCGGGTGGTCCCACCCACCGCAAGCCTCGCCGCCGCCGCTGGTCCGGGCGCCGCAGAGGGCAGTGGCGTTGTGACCCGTCCGGTGGGATCGGGCAGCATCGCCTCTACACAGGTTCCCCCCGGGCAAGCCTCCACCGCGGCGGGGCGCGCGCCCGGCAGCGGCGCTGGCGCCACCCCCGTCGCGACGACCGGTGCCGCTGAGCCTGCAGTGGCCAGCGAATCCGTCCTGAGCTGGGTGTGGCCGGCTCCCGGGCCTATTATCGGGGGCTTTGACGAGGTGAAGAACAAGGGTCTCGATATCGGCGGGGCTGCGGGTGAGCCCGTGCTGGCCGCCGCAGACGGTCGCGTGGTGTACGTGGGTGCGGGCCTGCGCGGCTATGGCAACCTCATCATTCTCAAGCACAACAACACCTACCTCACGGCTTATGCTCACAACCGTGCGTTGCTGGTCAAGGAAGACCAGGCCGTGCGCAAGGGGCAGAAGATCGCCGAGATGGGCAACAGTGACGCGGATCGCGTTAAGCTGCATTTCGAGGTGCGGCGTCAGGGCAAGCCGGTCGATCCGCTCAAGTACCTGCCGGCGCGCTAGGGGTTTCTCTTGCCGCCGTGATCAACCGTTACGGCTGCCGAGAGGAAATTTTTTTTTGACGCCGCTCGGTTAACATCACCCGCATGATTTCTCCGGTCTTGGTGTTCGATATCGAATCGATCCCCGATGTGGCCGGGCTGCGCGTGTTGCGCGGCATGCCGGCCGACACCCTGGACGAACAGGTTTACTCGGACTGGCTCGACGAGCGCAAGGAAAAAGGGCAGAGCGACTTCGCACCCCTGCACCTGCAGCGCGTCCTGGTGATCAGCTGTGTGTTTCGTAATGCCGAAGGGCTTCGTATCCACTCCTTCGTGGACCGCGATGGCCAAAGCGAGGGCAAGGTCATCCAGACCTTCTTCAATACCCTGGAAAAACACGTCCCCCAGCTTGTGAGCTGGAACGGCGGCGGCTTCGACCTGCCCGTGCTGCACTACCGAGGCCTGCAGCATGGCGTGGTGGCCGACAAGTACTGGGACCAGGGCGAGGACGACCGCGACTTCCGGTGGAACAACTACATCAGCCGATACCACATGCGGCACCTTGACCTCATGGATCTGTTGGCCCTTTATCAGCCCAAGAACAACGCGCCGCTGGACGCCATGGCCAAGCTCTGCGGCTTTCCTGGCAAGCTCGGCATGGACGGCTCCGCCGTCTACGGCGCCTACAGAGACGGCAAGCTGGAGGACATACGCCGCTATTGCGAGACGGATGTAATGAACACCTACCTGCTCTATTGCCGCTTCCAGAAGATGCGCGGCGGCCTGCTCGACAAGGAATACGAACAGGAGACCGCCACGGTCAGGGCCGCGCTTGGGCAACTGGCGCGCACCGAGCCGCATTGGGACGAGTATCTGCGCGCCTGGGTCTGAGACCTTCGTGCAGGGGCTCTGAGACAATTAGAGGATGTCCGATTCGTCTGCCCCTGTTTCTCCTTATCCCGCCGATGCCCTGCGCATTGAATCCCTGGACATCGAAGCCCTGGGCGTTGCGCACCGGTCCGACGGCAAGGTGGTATTCGTCGAAGGCGCGCTCCCATTTGAAGTCGTCAGTGCCAATGTGCACCGCAAGAAGAGCAGCTGGGAGGCTGGCACGGTCACGGCCATTCATCGTGAGTCGTCCCAGCGCGTGCGGCCTGTCTGCCCGCATTTTGGTTTGCATCCCGGGGCTTGCGGTGGCTGCAAGATGCAGCATCTTCACCCCGCAGCTCAGGTGGCGGTGAAGCAACGAGTGCTGGAGGACAACCTCTGGCATCTGGGTAAGGTCCGGGCGGAGACAGTTCTGCGCCCCATCGAGGGGCCGGCCTGGGGCTATCGCTACCGTGCGCGTCTGTCGGTGCGCCACGTGCAAAAGAAGGGTACGGTCCTGGTCGGCTTTCACGAGCGCAAGAGCCGCTATGTGGCCGATATGCGGACCTGTCCCGTGCTGCCGCCCCACGTGAACGCCATGCTCATGCCCTTGCGTGCGCTCATCGCGTCCCTGGATGCCATCGAGACCTGCCCGCAGATCGAGCTGGCCTGTGGCGATACGGTCACGGCCCTGGTGCTGCGCCATCTGGAGCCGCTGAGTGCAGGAGACCGGGACAAGCTTCGTGCTTTTACGTTGACGCACCCCGGTGTGCAGTGGTGGCTGCAGCCCAAGGGCCCGGACACTGTGCAACTGCTGGACCCACAGGATGCGCCGACGCTGGCGTACGGCTTGCCCGAGTTTGGCATCACCGTGCCTTTCAAGCCGACCGATTTCACCCAGGTCAATCCGCACATTAACCGGGTGCTCGTCAGCCAAGCGCTGCGCCTGTTGGAAGTGCAAGCCGAGGAGCGCGTGATCGACTGGTTCTGTGGTCTGGGAAACTTCACACTCCCGCTGGCCAGCCGGGCGCGCGAGGTGCTGGGAATCGAGGGCAGCGAAGCGCTGGTGGCGCGCTCCCGTGAGAACCTCAGGCACAACCAGGCTCGGCGTCCGGCTGGGCAGCCGCTCGCGGCGACGGATTTCGTCGCGCGAAACCTGTTCGAGATGACGCCTGAGCTGCTGGTTCTGGATGGCGTAGCGGACAAATGGCTGGTCGATCCCCCGCGCGAAGGTGCCTTTGCCCTCTCCAAGACCCTGGCCGATCTGCACCAGCAGCGCGTCAACGCGGCCGGGTACCCGCAGACGCCGGGCAGCGAAAACTGGTCACCCCCGTCGCGCATTGTCTACGTGAGCTGCAATCCGGCGACGCTGGCACGCGACGCGGGGCTGATCGTGCATCGGGCTGGCTATCGCTGTACGGCGGCGGGGGTGGTGAACATGTTCCCGCACACCGCGCACGTTGAAAGCATCGCTGTTTTCGAACGCAATGCTCACGCGCAGCGGGATGAGCCCCAGGTCTCGTAGGCGGCAAGCGGGCGCGCCTGGCCCGCTCCGGGCTCAGGATGCTTTCTTGTCGCCGGCCGCTGCCGGTTTGGCGGGCGCGGTTGTGGGCTTCTTTTCGCCACCCGATGTCGTGTCCGCAGGCACGGTGCCGCCGTCGGGTGCGGCGACGGGTGTGGGCTGGCCTTCGATCTTGTTCTCGCGCATGTACAGGTCCATCTCGCGCCAGCCCTCGAAGACAGCCGTCTTTAGGGCCTTGGGGTTGAGCTGGTAGCACTCCTCGATGCCGCGCAGCGCGTAGCGGCAGGCGCCGCCAATGGCTTTGCCTTCAGCTTCGCGGGCTGCCACGCGCGGGTCCGGACCCAGCCCCGGAATGTCGCAGGCGGCCAGCAGCAGTGTGGCAGAGGCGATCAGCAGGTGGAGGTTCATGTTCTGGACAGGCATGACTCACTGAGCATATCGGCAAAAGAGCCGCCCGCTTGAACAGGCCATGAAGAAGGCCCCTTGCAGGGGCCTTCTTGCCAGTGGACCGGGCGGGTCGTATCAGTCGCGCTCGCCGCCGAAGATGCCCAGCAGGGCCAGCAGGCTCTGGAACACGTTCACGATGTCTAGGTAGAGGGCCAGAGTGGCGCTGATGTAATTGGTCTCGCCGCCGTCAATGATCTGCTTGATGTCGTAGAGCATGTAGGCACTGAAGATGCCGATGGCTAGCATCGAAATCACGATCATGCCGGTGCTGGACCCAACAAACACGTTGATGATGCCCCCGACCATCAGGACGATGGCACCGACGAAGAGCCACTTGCCCATGCCCGAGAGGTCGCGTTTGATCACCGTGGCCAGGCTGGCCATCACGAAGAACACGCCTGCCGTGCCCGCGAAAGCGGTCATCACCAGATCGGCGCCGTTCTTGAAGCCCAGCACCATGGCGATCAGTCGCGAAAGCATCAGACCCATGAAGAAGGTGAAGCCCAGCAGCACGGGCACGCCAGCGGCGGAGTTCTTGGTTTTCTCGATGGCGTAGATGAAGCCGAAGGCGCCGGCGAGGAAGACAATTAGACCGACGAAGCCCGTCAGGCTGGCCGTGATGCCCGTGGCTACACCGATCCAGGCGCCCAGCACCGTGGGCAGCAGGCTCAGCGCAAGCAGCCAGTAGGTGTTGCGCAGCACCTTGTTGCGCTCGCCGGCGGACAGGCCGTAGCTGGCTTGCCCGTAGCTTTGAACT
Organism: Curvibacter sp.; assembly: GCA_020248905.1. Taxonomy (GTDB): domain Bacteria; phylum Pseudomonadota; class Gammaproteobacteria; order Burkholderiales; family Burkholderiaceae_C; genus Hylemonella. The sequence goes on from JADCGR010000011.1 coordinate 10,389, forward strand.
TGTTCGCTCATGTCATCGCTCCTTGTTGGGGCCGGCTAGCCAAGTCGCCAGCGTTTGAGCATTTTAGGGCGATTCAAATGCGGGCCTGCATAGCACCACAGCTTCTGCGTGATTGTCATGGCACTTTTGCCACCGCAGCGCACGCGCAACGCTCCATTCTGGGGCTATGCTATACCCTTGCCGTTTTTTTTTGAACTCTCTTTCCCCGAGTCTTCCCGCCATGCAGAACAAACCCTACCTCCAGCTTTCCGACCTGAAGAAGATTGCTGCCGCCGCCGAGGCTGAGGCGCTTAAGAACAACTGGGCTGTCAGCATCTCCATCGTTGACGATGGGGGCCACCTGCTGTGGCTGCAGCGGCTGGACGGCGCTGCACCCATCTCAGCGCAGATCGCCCCCGCCAAGGCACATACGGCGGCCCTGGGCCGTCGTGAGAGCCGCATCTACGAAGAGATGATCAATGGGGGTCGAGTCTCCTTCCTCAGCGCGCCGGGCCTGGACGGCCTGCTGGAGGGGGGCGTGCCGATCATGAAGGAGGGGCAGTGCCTTGGTGCCGTGGGCGTGAGCGGCGTGAAGTCCGTCGAAGATGCACAGATCGCGCGCGCCGGCATCGCGGCCATCGGCCTCTGACTTCTCCGTGCTGCCATCGCAGGGCCCTTCGGGGCCCTTTTCATTTGGTGAGAATCAGCTTGCCCTGGCGTGTTGTCTGCAGGCGGTAGAGTTTGCCGTTGTGCCGGATGACAACCGCCTTGCCGCTTTGCAGCAGCGCTTGACTGTCCAGTGTTGCCTGCGCGCACGGGCGGGGTGGCGGCAGGGCTGACGCCGGGCTCGCGTGCAGCGTGGCCGCTTGCCGAAGGTCCTTCGGCGTCGGATGCATGGGGCGGTGTCTCAGCGCTGAGGCTCGGTGATGAAGCCGATCTTGCGTAGGCCCGCCTGCTGGGCCAAGGCCATGGCCTTGGCCACACGCTCATAGCGCACGGCCTTGTCACCGCGGATGTGCAGCTCGGGCTGAGGCTGGCGCGCCGCCTCGGCCTGTAGCACGGCGGGCAGGGCGTCGTCGCTGACCGCGCTGCCGTCGAGGTAGTAGGCGCCAGTGGCATCGACCGACAGACGCAAGGTCTCGGGTTTGACGTCCTCGCGCTGGCTGCTGGCCTGCGGCAGTTCCACGTTGACCGAGTGCTTCATGACCGGCACGGTGATGATGAAGATGATGAGCAGCACCAGCATGACGTCGACCAGCGGCGTCATGTTGATCTCGTTCATCACTTCGTCGGTGTCATCCTGGGTTCCGAAAGCCATGGCTTCAGGCCCTCCTCGTCGGTACAACCTGGGACTCGCTGCCGCCCACACGTGCGCCGGTGACGAAGAAGGCATGCAGGTCGTGCGCAAAGCTGTTGAGCGCGCCGAGGATGGCCTTGTTGCCCCGCACCAGGGTGTTGTAGCCAAGTACCGCAGGGATCGCCACCGCCAGACCCAGTGCCGTCATGATCAGTGCCTCGCCGATGGGTCCCGCGACCTTGTCGATCGTGGCCTGGCCCGCCGCGCCGATGCTCAGCAGGGCATGGTAGATGCCCCACACCGTGCCGAACAGACCGACAAAAGGTGCGGTCGAGCCGACCGAGGCCAGCACCGCCAGGCCGGACTGCAGGCGGGCGGTGGTGTGCTCGATGCTGTTGCGCAGGCAACGCGTGACCCAGTCGCTGACGTCCAGGCTGTCGTGCAGGTGGGCGCGCATCTTGCTGTGGTGGGCGACAGACTCGCGCCCCTCCTCGGCGAGGCTACGGAAGGGGTTGTCTTCGGGCGGGCCCAGGCGGTTGAGTCCTTCGGCCAGGTCGGCGCTGTGCCAGAAGCCTTCGGCCTGGCCCGCGAGCTTTCTGTAGCGCACGATGTCCATGGCCTTGACGAGGATGACCATCCAGGTGGCCAGGGACATGCCCAGCAGCAGTACGGCGACGCCGCGCGTCACCCAGTCACCTTGCACCCAGACGTTGTAAAGACCGAATTGCGATTCCATGGTGGACTCCAGAAGACGGGTTATTCGAGGACGAAGCTGATCGGCACGTTGAACCACATGGCTTCGGCCACGCCGTTGCGTTTGCCCGGCACGTAGCGCCAGTTGCGCACGGTGAGCAGGGCGGCCTGGTCCAGACGCTCGTAGCCGCTGGAGCCGGACCTGGCAATCTCGGCCTGCTGAACGGTGCCGTCCACGCCGATCAGGACGCGCACGACCACCTTGCCCTGCTCGCCCAGTCGTCGGCTCAGGGCTGGGTAGGCAGGTTTGGGGTTGTTGAGATACGCCGCGTCACTCAAGGGCAGTTCGATGATCGGTGCCGTGGATGCTGCCGCCGGGGCTGCCGCCACCGTGCTGGCCGCGACGATGGGCGCGGCGGGGGCAGCCGGGGCCGCAGGCGCGGGCTGCGCCGCCACGGGGCTCGGTTCCGGGTCGGGCGCGAGTGCTGGCGACGGGACAGGGGCCGCCCTGGGCTGGGGCTGGATTTCCTGGCGCGGCGCTGGCGTCGCCCTCGGCACCTGCGTTTGCGCGGTGACCGGCCCCTGCGGGCTGATGAATTCGCTCACGACCTGGGCCGGCACCAGTACCTCCACGGCGCGGCGCATCAGCCCCGCTTGCAGGGCCCAGAGCACGCCGACGTGCAGCAGCACCACGCTGGTGGCGATGAGCAGACGAGGGTTCATGGCGGGGTGTTCGGTCGGGACGAGGCGCATATTGTCGGTCGGCGCAGGGCTTACCGGCACCTGCGGCAGGCCCAGCCCGCCGCGAGGGTGACGATGGCCAGGCTGCCGAGCAGGGTGAGCAAAATGTCCATGGATAAATTATAAATGAGAACTATTACTATTTTCGGGGCGCGACGTTTCGAAGCTTGGCCCGTCCAGCAGCGCCGGGCTGGCATCGTCGAGTGTGTGGATGCCGCACAAGGCCATGGCGATCTGGCGCTCATCCCGCAGGAGACGCCGCACGTGCGCCACGTTCATGGCGCCCGCATTGGCCAGGCCGTAGAAGTCAGAGCGTCCGATCGGCACCGCGCGCGCCCAGGGCTAGGGCCTTGAGGACGTCGGTGCTGCGGCGGATGCCGTCATTGATGAGCGGGAGCAGTCCGTCCACCGCCTGCGCCATGCGCGCCAGCACGCTGGCGGTAGAGGGCGTGGTGTCCAGTGTGCGACCACCTTGGTTTGACCCGATCAGACCGGCCACGCCCATGGCCGCAGCCTGCCGTCCGTCGTCCGGGTGCGGCACGCCCTTGAGCAGCAGCGGCATCGAGCTCCGCGTGGGCAACAAACGCGCCGGCCAGCTTGAGGACTTTATTGGCCTTGCGCGGCTCGCGGTTCTCACATTCGAGTTCCTGTAGCAGATCTTTGTCTGCCGTAGTCGTGCCCTGGCGCACGCCGTTGTCAAGTTCGTGCATGCGCATCCATTCATTCAACGTTTGGGGGACGCAGCCAATCTTGGGTGCCAGCGATCCCACTGCCGCCCAAAGCGATGGGTTTTGGCTCTCGATGCTCCTGCACCATACGAATGGCCCGCTCGCGGACTTCTGGGGAAAACTCCACTTGTCCATGGCTCCATTCTTTAATGGCTGGAGCCTTCTGGATTCCAGAGGCCGCTCACCAGGCCACCAACGCTGCAACTGACCCGACGCTTGCGACGGTGACCGTCACCGGGCAGGCGACGGTTCCTGGCAGCGGCACGGCGCCCATAGGCAGCCTGGGCGGCGAGGCCCTCACCCTGCGTCTGCAGAGCACGCTGGGCCAGAAGCTGGACCGACGGCCCGGCGTCAGCGGCACCTACTTCGGTCCCAATGCGAGGTAGCCGGTGATTCGTTGCCTCGACGGCGAGCGCATCCGCATGTTGAGCAACGACGCGCCCAACACCGCCTCTCCAGCCAGAGTTACGGCCGTGCGGCGACGCTCGATCCCCTGCTCATCGAGCGCTTGGAGGTCCTGCGCGGGCCGGCCGCTCTGCAGTATGGGGGCAATGCGGTAGGCGGCGTGGTCAATGTCATCGACAACCGCATCCCGCGCAAGTCCTAGGTTCGAAGCGGCCGGGGGATTGGGCGGTCGTGCCGATACCGGCCTCGCCAACGGTACACGCGAGCGCGCTGGCGCCCTGGCGCTGGAGGCCGGCAACGACCGCCACACGGTCCACGCCGAAGTCATGTCGCGCAACGCGCAAGATACCTATATGCCGAGGGCACTCAGCTGTACCCGCGGTGGGGTCACCACGTCCGCGCGGCGTATCTGCAATTCTGCCGGCCAGTTCTGGTGCGGGTCCTTGCGCGTCTCGGTCTTCGGCGACGACGCAGTTTCCAGCCAATGATCCATACCCCGGGTTCGCTCTGGAAGCTTTCGCCCAAATGGCAACTTACGGGCAATCTGTCGTCAACCTAGCGTGCGGCGCGTGACCACGAGATGTTTGTCAATGGGGATCACGGCGTGACCAACACCTGGGACATCGGCAATCCTGACCTGGGTCTGGAGCGCGCCCGCAACGCCGAACTGGGACTGGGCTGGCGGCTGGGCCCGGACCGCGCCCAGCTGCAGACGTTTGCTCAGGACTTCGGAAACTACATCGGCCTCATGCTCAGCAACGCGTCCACCAGTCCGCCCACGTTCCGCCACCGTCAGATTCAGGCGCGTTTTCGCGGGGTCGAGGGCAAGGCGGATCTGCGCTTTCCACCTGGAGCCCGGCGCCTCGATCTGGCCTTGCGCGGCGACGTGGTTCGGGCTGACGACCTGAGCACGGGTGAGCTCCTGCCTCGCATCGCACCAATGCGCATCGGTGCAACACTGATCCTGAATCAGGGGCCGTGGAGCGCGCGCCTCGGTGGTGATCACCACGCCACGCAGGAGCGTGTGCCTGCCGGACAGCGCGTCACGGGCGGCCATACCCTGTGGCATACCACTGCAAGCTATCGCACCAAGGTCCAGCGCAGCTCGCTCCTCTGGTTCGCGCTGCTTGACAAAGCCAGCAATGTGCTGGCCTGTTCGGCGAGTTCTATCCTCACGCAGTCGGCACCCGGTCAAGCGCCGCTGCCGGGCCGCAGTCTGCGCACCGGCCTGCAGCTAACCTTTTGAAGCGGTGACCCGGCAGCGGGGCCGGGCGCTGCGCCGAACAGGTCAGTAGCTCAGCCGCTCGGGCCGGATTTCCTGCAGAATGGTCGTGGCGATCTCCTCGATGGACTTGGTCGTCGTGGAGAGCCAGCGGATGCCGGCACGCCGCATCATCGCCTCGGCCTCGGCCACCTCCATGCGGCAGTCCTCCAGAGAGGCGTACTTCGAGTCGGGCCGCCGTTCGTTGCGAATCTCGCTCAGGCGCTCGGGGTTGATGGTCAGGCCGAAGATCTTGGCCTTGTGCGGCACCAGGGCGGGGGGCAGGGCGCGGCGCTCGAAGTCCTCGGGAATCAGCGGATAGTTCGAGGCCTTGAGGCCGTACTGCATGGCAAGGTAAAGCGAGGTCGGCGTCTTGCCGCTGCGGCTCACGCCGACGAGGATCACGTCCGAGCTTTCCAGGTCCTTGTTGGACTGGCCGTCGTCATGCGCCAGTGAGAAGTTGATGGCCTCGATGCGGTCGTGATAGGCCTTGCTCTTGCTCACGTCGGAGAAGCGCCCGATGCGGTGATGTGACTTGATACCGAACTCTTCCTCCAGGGGATTAACGAAGGTCCCGAACATGTCCAGCAGCATGCCGCAGCAGCCTTCGGTGACGATGCGGTGCACGGCCTCGTTGGCCAGCGTCGTGAACACGATGGGGCGTTTTCCCTCGACTTCAGCGGTGTGGTTGATCTGCCGTACCGCCTGGTGGGCCTTGTCCTCGGTGTCAATGAAGGGCAGGCGCACATGGTGCAGGTTGATCTCAAACTGCGCGAGGATGGCGTTGCCAAAGGTTTCGGCGGTGATGCCGGTGCCATCGGAGATGAAAAAGACGGTGCGGTTGGGCATGGGGTGCTCTGCTTTTGTTATCCGGTTACATGCTGACGCGTAACCCGCTTGAGAGGCCGGGCTCGGATAAAATCGGCGCTCGGCCCAGGCTCGGGTCAAACTCCCTCATTCTTTCATGCCTCGCAACGCCACCTCAGAACAAGAACCAAGGCGCTCCTTCGGCATGGGCGCAGCCGGTTCGGGGTGGCCGGCTGGCGCGGACAGTTTTCTAAACTCTGGAGCTTTCCCATGTCTGCACTTTTCAGCCCGACCGCCCTGGTCGTACCGTTTGAAAACCTGAGAATGACCGACGTCGAGGTGGTCGGCGGCAAGAACGCCAGCCTCGGCGAGATGATTTCGCAGTTGCCGCAAGGCGTGCGCGTGCCAACGGGCTTTGCCACCACGGCCCACGCGTTTCGCGAGTTCCTTAAACACGGCGGCCTGGCGGACCGTATCAACGCCAAGCTCGACGCCCTGGACACCGAAGACGTTCGGGCGCTGGCCGCAACCGGCGCTGAGATCCGTGCCATGGTCGAGGCCCAGCCTTTCCCGGCGGACCTGGAAAAGGCCATACGCGAAGACTTTGCCAAGCTCTCCCCTGGCAACCTCCAAGCTTCCTTTGCCGTGCGCTCCTCGGCCACGGCCGAGGATTTGCCCGATGCTTCCTTCGCCGGCCAGCAGGAGACCTTCCTGAACGTAGTGGGCATCGAGGAAGTGCTGCACAAGATGAAGGAAGTGTTCGCCTCACTCTACAACGACCGCGCCATCAGCTACCGGGTGCACAAGGGCTTTGCCCATGCCGAGGTGGCCCTGTCGGCGGGCGTGCAGCGCATGGTGCGCTCGGACCTGGGCGCCTCCGGCGTGATGTTCACCATCGACACCGAATCCGGCTTCGAAGACGTCGTTTTCATTACCTCCAGCTATGGCCTGGGTGAGACGGTGGTGCAGGGCGCCGTGAATCCTGACGAGTTCTATGTGCACAAGCCCATCCTCAAGGCGGGCAAGAAGGCCGTGGTTCGCCGCAATCTCGGCTCCAAGCTGATCCAGATGGTCTTCTCCACGCCTGAGGAAAAGAAGGCTGGCGGCAAGCTGGTCAAGACCATCGATGTGCCGACCGAGCAGCGCAACCGCTATTCGCTGGCCGACGCTGACGTCGAGCAACTCGCCCGCTACGCACTCGTCATCGAGCAGCACTATGGCTGCCCCATGGACATCGAGTGGGGCAAGGACGGCACCGACGGCCAGCTCTACATCCTGCAGGCCCGTCCCGAGACGGTGAAGAGCCAGGCCGGCAATACTGCCGAGATGCGCTACAAGCTCAAGGGCCAGAGTGCCTTGCTGGCCGAAGGCCGCGCCATCGGCCAGAAGATCGGCACCGGGCCTGTGCGCCTGGTTCACAACGTCAGCGAGATGGACAAGGTCCAGCCGGGCGACGTGCTGGTCACCGACATGACTGACCCCAACTGGGAGCCGGTGATGAAGCGCGCGAGCGCCATTGTCACCAACCGTGGTGGCCGCACCTGCCACGCGGCCATCATCGCCCGAGAGCTGGGCATCCCGGCCGTGGTGGGCTGTGGTGACGCGACCGAGACGCTGAAGGACGGCACCTTGGTGACCGTGAGCTGCGCCGAGGGTGACACCGGCCGCATCTACGATGGTCTGCTGGAAATGGAGGTCACTGAAGTTCAGCGTGGCGCCATGCCCGAGATTGACGTCAAGATCTCCATGAACATCGGCAACCCGCAGCTGGCTTTCGACTTCGCCCAGCTACCCAATGCCGGCGTGGGCTTGGCCCGTCTCGAGTTCGTGATCAACAACAACATCGGCGTGCACCCCAAGGCCATCCTGGAGTACCCGAACGTCGACGCCGACCTGAAGAAGGCCGTCGAATCCGTGGCCCGTGGCCACGCCTCGCCGCGTGCTTTCTATGTCGACAAGGTCGCCGAGGGCGTGGCCACCATCGCGGCCGCCTTCTGGCCCAAGCCGGTCATCGTGCGCCTGTCGGACTTCAAGTCCAACGAGTACCGAAAGCTGATTGGCGGCAGCCGCTACGAGCCCGAGGAAGAGAACCCCATGCTGGGCTTCCGTGGTGCCGCCCGCTATCTCAGCGCCGACTTCGCCGAGTCATTTGCCATGGAATGCGAGGCCATGAAGCGCGTACGTGACGAGATGGGGCTGACCAACGTCGAGCTCATGGTGCCCTTCGTGCGCACTCTGGCTCAGGCCAGGAAGGTCATCGACCTGCTGGCCAAGCACGGCCTCAAGCGTGGCGAGAACGGCCTGAAGATTGTCATGATGTGCGAGGTGCCGAGCAACGCCATCCTGGCTGACCAGTTCCTCGAGTTCTTTGATGGCTTCTCCATCGGCTCGAACGACCTGACCCAGCTGACCCTGGGCCTGGACCGCGACTCCGGCATGGAGCTGCTGGCAGCCGACTTCGACGAGCGCGACCCGGCCGTGGAAGCCATGGTCGAGCGCGCCATCACCGCCTGCCGAAAGCAGGACAAGTACGTCGGCATCTGCGGGCAGGGCCCCAGCGACCACCCCGACTTTGCCCGCTGGCTGGTCGACAAGGGCATCACCGCGCTGTCGCTCAACCCGGACTCCGTGGTCGAAACCTGGCAGCAACTGGCCCGCTAAGCGGCTTGCCAGTACTCGGTTCGGGTCCCAGGCCGCCTTCGGGCGGCCTTTTTCTTGGGTCATTGCGGGTAAACCCTGACAGGACTTGCCCTCGGCCATCGTGGTTTATTGGGCGCTTGTAAGAAAGCGGTAAGAGCGCAACCCACAATCACATAATTTACTTTCCTGACCACATGCTGTCCGCAGCCATCTACATCAAGCTGATCGCCGAGATCGCCCTTCTGGCACTTGCCGGGCAGTGGCTGCTCGGCCTGCTGGCGGGCGCGCGCAAGGATCAGAACATTTTCTACAAGATGCTCCAGACCATCGGCAGCCCCTTCACCCGTGTGGCCCGTCTGGTGTCGCCCAAGTTTGTGTTGGACCGGCACGTGCCGCTGGTGGCGTTCCTGCTGCTGGTCTTCGTGTGGTTGTCTGCCACGATTTACAAGGTCCAGACCTGCGTGCAGATCGGCCTGGAACTCTGCAAATGAGCGGCACGGTCAGCTACCTGTTCCTGAAGCTCCAGGCCATGGCGCTGCTGGTCTTCGCCCAGAAGGAAGCTGCTCTGGCCCGTTTCGAGCAGATGCTGGCTCTTCGCCCCGAGGATTTCTACGCCCTGGCCAGCCGTGCGCATGTGCTTGTCCAGCTGGGCCGCAAGGCCGAGGCCCGGGTTGCGCAGGAGCAGCTGGCCTCGCTGCACCCTGGCAACCTCGCCTCCTGGTTCAACCTGGGCTACATGCTGGAAGACGCCGGCGAGCATGCGCGCGCCGAGGCGGCTTTTCGCCGCGTCATCGAACTTGATCCCAAGATGGACCGCGCCTGGTATGGCCTGGCGCTGGTCCTGATCCAGACCCGCCGGTTTGACGAAGCCGTGGCGGCCCTGAAGAAGAACACGGAACTGCAGCCCATGAGCCCGTTCGGCTGGTATCAGCTGGCGCGGGTTCATGTCGACCGGCAAGAGCCCGACGAGGCGGTGAAGATCATTCGCCATCTCAAGGGGTTCGAGCCGAAAGTGGCCGCCCAGCTGGAACGCGAGACGGGCTTGCTTGCAAGCCCCGCCGTGCCAACCAGCTGAGCGGGCACTTGACGGCCCCGGCGCGAGCCGGGGCCGGACAACGATAAGCCGCGATCCGGCAGCAGGCCACAGAAAGACGGGTGGCGATCGCGAAATGCCCGCGAGGGTGACTTTGTTGGAGGTAGGTAAACATGGAGTTGACCGAGAGCCACCGCCAGTACTGGCGGAAGAACCTCAATATCACGGCAATCCTGCTGGCGATATGGTTCGTCGTGACCTTTGTCGTGGGCTATTTCGCCCGCGATCTGAACTTTGAATTCTTCGGTTGGTCATTCAGCTTCTGGATGGGCGCTCAGGGCAGCTTGATCGCCTACGTGGCGATCATCTGGTATTACGCCCGTTACATGAACAAACTCGACGTCGAGCACGGCGTCGAGGAAAGCGAGGAGTAAATCATGGCTGGAATGTTTGGTAACGACGCCGCTGGCCCTAGCAATGCTGCCGCCAACAAGGCGTTCAAGCAGAACCTGAACAAGGTTTACAAGTGGTACACGGGTGGCTTCGTCATCTTTGTGGTGGCCCTGGCCATCCTTGAGCAGATGGGCCTGCCGCGTGAGTGGATCGGCTTCATCTTCCTGCTAGCCACCATCGGCCTCTATGCCGGTATCGGCATCATGAGCCGCACCACCGATGCCGCTGAGTATTACGTCGCCGGCCGTCGTGTGCCCGCTGTCTACAACGGCATGGCCACCGGCGCTGACTGGATGTCCGCTGCCTCCTTCATCGGCATGGCCGGCACTCTGTACCTGACGGGCTACGGCGGCCTAGCCTTCATCATGGGCTGGACCGGGGGCTACTGCTTGGTAGCACTTTTCCTGGCGCCTTACCTGCGCAAGTTCGGGCAGTTCACGATTCCCGACTTCCTGGGTGAGCGCTACGGCGGTAACACCGCGCGTTTCGTCGGCATCCTGATCGCCATTCTCGTGTCCTTCGTGTACGTGGTGGCGCAGATCTACGGCGTGGGCCTTATCACCGCTCGCCTGACCGGTGTGGCGTTCGAAATTGGTATTTTCCTGGGTCTGGGCGGCATTCTGGTTTGCTCCTTCCTGGGTGGTATGCGCGCGGTGACCTGGACCCAGGTGGCCCAGTACATCATCCTGATCGTGGCCTACCTGATCCCGGTGGTCTGGCTTTCCGTGAAGCAGACCAATGTGCCGGTGCCGCAGGTCATCTACGGCTACCAGCTCGACAAGGTCTCGGCCAAAGAGCAGCAGCTGTTGAAGGATCCTAAGGAGCTCGAAGTTCGCGACATCTTCAAACAGCGCTCTGCCACCCTGGCCGAGAAGCTGAAGGATCCCGCTGCCGCGCTGGCTGCCGACAAGGCCGCCGCCGAAGCCAAGATCGCCGAGCTCAAGGCCGCCAACGCCCCGGGCCCGGACATCGTCGCCGCCGAGAAGGCACTGGCTGCCCTGCCCAAGGATGCCGAAGCCGCCAAGAAGGCCTGGACGGCTGCCAAGGCGTCGGCCGACAACAAGGCGCGTCCGCTCAACGGAATGCCCGAGCACCAGAAGCCTTTCGCTGGCGATCCCAAGGGCGATACCAAGGCTCAGGAAGCTTTCGACACGTCCCGTCGCAACTTCCTGGCGCTGATCTTCTGCCTGATGGTTGGTACCGCCGCGCTGCCCCACATCCTGATGCGCTACTACACTGTGCCCAGCGTGAAGGAAGCGCGTGAATCGGTGACCTGGTCGCTGTTCTTCATCTTCCTGCTGTACTTCACCGCCCCGGCCCTGGCCGTGCTGGTCAAGTTTGAGGTCTTCAGCGTGCTGGTGGGTACACCCTTCGATAAGCTGCCAGCCTGGGTGGCGGCCTGGGCGAAGGTGGATCCGACCCTGCTGTCCGTCGTGGACATCAACAAGGACAACATCCTGCAGCTCAACGAGATGACCCTGGGTGGTGACATCATCGTGCTGGCCACGCCTGAAATCGGCGGTCTGCCTTATGTGATCTCCGGCCTGGTGGCTGCGGGTGGCCTGGCTGCTGCCCTGTCGACGGCTGACGGCCTGCTGCTGACCATCGCCAACGCGCTGTCGCATGACCTGTACTACAAGATGATCGACCCGAACGCCTCCACGGGCCGTCGTGTGACCATCTCCAAGGTCCTGCTGCTGGTCGTGGCGTTGCTGGCCGCCTATGTGGCATCGCTCAAGGTGGCTGACATCCTCTTCCTCGTGTCCGCAGCGTTCTCGTTGGCGGCGGCGGGATTCTTCCCGGCCCTGGTGCTCGGCATCTTCTGGAAGCGCGCCACTGGCCCCGCAGCCGTGTTGGGCATGCTGGCCGGTGTGTCGGTGACCTTCTACTACATGGCCGTGAACCAGCCCTGGCTGCGCTCGGTCTTCGGTGTGACCGATCCGGTCTCGCTTTGGTGGGGCATCCAGCCGATCTCGGCTGGCGTGTTTGGCATGCCCATTGGCATGGCAGTCATCATCCTGGTGAGCCTGGTGACCCCGGCTCCGAGCAAGAAGATCCAGGAACTGATCGAGCACGTGCGTTATCCCAAACTGAAGGCGGGCTGATGCTCCGTGCCATCTGATTAATCTCCGTCAGATCGTGAAGCCCGGCAACGCAGGTTGCCGGGCTTTTTTCATGGTGCCTGCGCTAAGCTTGCGCTCAGGCGCATGAGGAGGAATCCACAACATGAATCAGACCATTACTGCCGTGACGACCCGCAGCGCAGCCCAGATTCCTTCGGGGAGTCTGCTGGGCAATCTCCGCCAAGAGCTGGCGCGTTATACGCCGTTCTCGCAGATGGTCGTTGGCGATCTCGACTTCTTTCTCTCCCACACCGAGCAACTGTATTTCGCGCCGGGTGAGATACTCGTCGAGCCGTCGCATGGTGAGGTGAAACAGCTCTTTTTCGTCCGCCGCGGTGCCGTCAGCGGCAAGCGGGGCCTGGCCGATCTCTCGGGGGGTGCCTTCGAGTACGAGACGGGCGACTTGTTTCCCGTAAGCGCGGCGATTGCGCGCCGCGCGGTGACCGCAACCTATGAGGCTACGGCCGACACCTTTGTATTGGCCCTGCCCGTGGCCAACATGCAGGCGCTTGCACAGAAGAGCGTACCCTTTGCCGATTTCCTGAACCGGCGTGTACTCAAGTTTCTCGATCTATCGCGCCAGGCGCTGCAGGTCGCGTATTCCTCGCAGACGCTGGCCGAGCAGTCCCTGGAAACCCCGCTGGGCGATTTGGCGCGCCGCGCGCCCGTGACCTGCCGGCCGCAAACGCCCCTGCGCGACGCGCTGGTCGAGATGCATCAGCGTCGCATCGGCTCGATGCTGGTGACCGGCGAGCGCGGAGAACCCTTGGGCATCCTGTCGCGCGACGAAGTTCTTGGCAGGGTGACGCTGCAGCAGGTGCCGCTGGACACACCGATCAGCGCGGTGATGGTGGCGCCCGTGCATCACCTCACGCATGAACACACGGCCGAGGACGCCGCGCTGCTGATGAGCCGTCACACGATCCGCCACGTGCCGATCACCCGTGACGGTCTGGTTATCGGCATCGTTTCCGAGCGCGACCTCTTTGCCATGCAGCGCCTGAGTCTCAAGCATGTCAGCACCTCGATCCGGGGCGCAGCGGACGTGGACACACTCAAGCTCGTGGCCCAGGACATCCGGCGCTTCGCGCGTAGCCTGCTTAGCCAGGGCGTTCAGGCGCGCCAGCTCACCGCCTTGATCAGCCATCTCAACGACGTGCTGACCGAGCGCCTGCTGGAGCTCAAGGCCGCACAGCACGGCATCGATCTGGCCCGCGTCTGCTGGCTGGCGCTGGGCTCGGAAGGACGCAGCGAGCAGACCATCGCCACCGATCAGGACAACGCGCTCATCCTCCCGGATGAAATCACCGCTCCCCAGCGCGAGCAGGTGCTGGCCTTTGCGCAGGACGTCAACCGTGCGCTCGACGCCTGCGGTTACCCGCTCTGCCGGGGCGGCATCATGGCTGGTAACCCGGCGTGTTGCCTCACGCTGCGCGAGTGGCGCGAGCGTTTCTCCAACTGGATCGAGCATGGCGCGCCGCAGGATTTGCTAAACGCCAGCATCTATTTCGACTTCCGCCCGCTGGCGGGCGATACGTCGCTGGCGCAGGCCCTGCGTTCGGAGGTCAACCGCTCCGCTCAGGGCGTTCCTCGCTTTCTCAAGCAACTGGCGCTAAATGCGCTGACACGCGTGCCACCGCTGAACTGGATGGGTGGCATTGCCGCAGACGAGCGCGGCGGAATCGATCTCAAGCTGCAGGGCACGGCTATTTTCGTCGACGCGGCGCGCCTGTATGCGCTGTCGCAAGGCCTGCCCGCGACGTCCACGCGCGAGCGCCTAGAGGCCGTGGGCCCGGTGCTGGGCGTGGAGCCCTCCGAGTACGAGGCCTGGGTGCGCGGATTCGAGTTCATGCAGATGCTGCGGCTGCAGATCCAGCTCGAGGGCGCGACCTCGGGCGATCATCCCAACCACATCGTGGTCGACCGGCTCAACGATATCGACCGGCGCATCCTCAAGGAGACCTTCCGCGTGGCGCGCACCCTGCAACAGCGCATCCAGCTGGACTACGAACGATGAGCCTGCTCGACTGGCTGCCTGGAATGAGGGCCCGGACCCCGGTGAACGAGGAGCGCTGGGTGATGCTGGACGTCGAGACGAGCGGCCTGGACCCGCAGCACGACCGATTGCTGGCCATCGCGGCCATCGCCATGCGCGTGGACTGGAAAAGCCGGCGCCTCAGCGTGGACCTGGGTGACAGCTTCGAGGTGGTGCTGCGGCATGATCGCCTCACCGAGGCGAAGGACAACATCCTGCTGCACGGCATTGGCGTTCAGCGCCAGCGCGAGGGCATGGAACCGGCGCAGGCCCTCGAAGCCTTTGCCGGTTTCGTCCGGCAGTCACCCCTGCTGGCCTTTCACGCAGCTTTCGACCAGGCCATGATCACGCGCCACATGAAGCTGCACCTGGGCCGCAATCTGCCCAGCCGCTGGGTGGACATCGAGCACCTGTGCGCCGTCACCCACGAGAAGGTCCGCGCCCGGTCGCTGGATGAGTGGATGGGGCATTTCGGCATCGAGTGCTCGGTGCGGCACCAGGCCGCCGCCGACACCCTGGCCGAATGCGAGCTGCTGCTGCGTGTCTGGCCCAAGGTGGCCGCGCAGTGCGGTGACTGGGCCGGGGTGGAGCGACTGGCCGCTCAACAGCGCTGGATCGGTCGGGCCTGAGGGTGGGAGCAGGGCAGAGGGGCGGAAATCGCTATAATCTTTCGCTTATGCCTTGCCGCACCCCAGTTGACGCCGGGGGCGGCTTCCACCATGCCGGCGCGTGACCTTCGTGTGCAGCGGCGGCGATCCACAAGGAGTTGTTGATGCGTCATTACGAAATCGTCCTCATGATCCATCCGGATCAGAGCGAGCAGGTTCCCGCCATGCTTGAGCGCTACAAGGGTATGATCGCCGCCGGTGGCGGCAAGATCCACCGCGTCGAAGACTGGGGCCGTCGTCAGATGGTCTACATGATCAACAAGCTGGCCAAGGCCCACTACCTGTGCCTGAACATCGAGGCCAACCAGGCCGTGATGGCCGAACTGGAGCATGCCTTCAAGTTCAACGACGCCGTGCTGCGTCACCTAACCGTCATCAAGAAGAAGGCCGAGACCGGCCCGTCTTCCATGATGAAGACCGTCGAGCGCGAAGACGCCCGCAAGGCCCAACAGGCGGAGTTCCAGGCCTAAAGTCGTCAGCGAGGAGTGAACCCCGGCGCCAACCGTCTGTTCCTGACTGCGACCATCGTTGAGCTCACTGCTTGGCGACATACGCCGGCCGGATTGCCGGCCCTGGAACTGAGGCTCGATCACGAGTCGCTGCTCCAGGAAGCAGGTCAGGACCGCCAAGTGAAGGCGAGCGTCAAGGCCGTGGCCTTTGGCGCTCTTGCCGAGCGGCTTGCGAGGCAGGCCATCGGCAGCAGCTGGAGGTTCCAAGGCTTTGTTGCCACTCCCCGCAACGGCAAGACCCTGGTGTTCCACATCCAAGAGTTCAGTCAGATTTAAACAGGAGGCCCCATGGCCACGTTCAAGAAGTTCAACAAGGACAAGCGCCCCAAGCGCAACACCCAATCGCTGCTGTTCAAGCGCAAGCGTTTCTGCCGCTTTACCGTGGCTGGCGTCGAAGAGATCGACTACAAGGACATCGACACCCTGCGTGACTTTGTCGCTGAGAACGGCAAGATCATCCCGGCGCGCCTGACCGGCACCCGCGCGATCTACCAGCGCCAGCTCAACACGGCCATCAAGCGCGCGCGCTTCCTGGCTCTGCTGCCCTACAGCGACCAGCACAAGATATAAGGAGAACGACCATGCAAGTGATTCTGCTCGACAAGGTCGTGAACCTCGGCAACCTCGGCGAAATCGTCAAGGTCAAGGATGGCTACGCCCGCAACTTCCTGATCCCCACCGGCCGCGCCCGCCGCGCCACGGACGAAGCCAAGAAGGACTTCGAAGCGCGCCGCGCCGAACTGGAAAAGGTCGCCGCTGCAAAGCTGGCGGAAGCCCAGGCTCTGGGTGAGAAGCTCGCTGGCACCACGATCAAGCTGACCCAGAAGGCTGGCGTGGACGGCCGCCTGTTCGGCTCCGTGACCAACTACGATATCGCCGAAGAGCTGGGCAAGACGGGCTACCAGATCAGCAAGGCGGCGGTGCGCATGCCCAACGGCCCGATCAAGATGGTCGGTGACAGTACGGTCAGCGTGGCCCTGCACACCGATGTGGTCGTGGAGATCAACGTCTCTGTCTACGGCGAGACGGCCTGACCGTTCTTTTGTCCCGAGAAGCCGCCGGGGTGCAAGCCCGGGCGGTTTTTTCTTTGGCGCTCGCGCCAGACTTGTCCCTGCATTCCCACAGCCTGTCCACCGCTCCTCACAGGCTTGTCCACAGCATTTCATTTGATGTGTACCCGGTGGCGACGTACCATCTGGAACCGAGAGGGAGACCTACCGAATGTCCGCCGTATTGACCGCCGTCGACGAGGGCTATAGCCCCGATCGCCAGATCGCACAGCTGCGCGTTCCACCGCACTCCATCGAGGCAGAGTCGAGCGTGCTGGGTGGCCTGCTGCTGGACAACGGCGCCTGGGACCGTGTAGGCGACCTGCTTTCCGAGAGCGACTTCTATCGCTACGAGCACCGACTGATCTACGCCGCCATGGCTGCGCTCATCAACGCAAGCCGGCCGGCTGATGTCATCACCGTCTTCGAACATCTGCAAAGCCAGGGCAAGGCCGAGGAAACGGGGGGTCTGGCCTATCTGAATGCGCTGGCGCAGTACGTGCCCAGCGCAGGCAACATCCGCCGTTACGCCGAGATCGTCCGCGAGCGTGCGATCCTGCGCAAACTGGTGGCAGCCAGCGACGAGATCGCTACGAGCGCCTTCAATCCGCAGGGGCGCCCGGTCGCGCAGATCCTTGACGAGTCCGAACAGAAGATCTTCAACATCGGCGAGGAGGGCTCGCGCATGAAGCGCGGCTTCCAGGCCATGGACACTCTGGTCGTGGACCTGATGGACCGCGTGCAGGAGATGGCGGACAACCCGAACGACATCACGGGCGTGCCTACCGGTTTCTACGATCTGGACCGCATGACGGCCGGCCTGCAGCCGGGCGACATGGTCGTGCTGGCCGCGCGCCCCTCCATGGGCAAGACAGCCTTTGCGATCAATATTGCCGAACACGTGGCGCTCAACGAAGGTCTGCCGGTGGCCGTGTTCTCCATGGAGATGGGCGCATCCCAGCTGGCCGTGCGTATCGTGGGATCCATCGGCCGCATCGATCAGGGGCATCTGCGCACCGGCAAGCTGACCGATGAGGAGTGGCCGCGCCTGACCGAAGCCATCGAGAAGTTGCGTAATATCTCGCTGCACATCGACGAAACTGCAGGCCTGACGGTCAGCGAGTTGCGTGCCAACGCGCGTCGTCTGGCGCGGCAGTGCGGCAAGTTGGGCCTTATCGTGGTGGACTACCTGCAGCTCATGAGCGGCTCGGCAGGCAACGACGAGAATCGCGCCACCGAACTGGGCGAGATCTCCCGGGGCCTGAAGATGCTGGCCAAGGAACTGCAGTGCCCGGTGATTGCCCTCTCGCAGCTCAACCGCAGCGTGGAGACGCGCCCGGACAAGCGCCCGATGATGAGCGACCTGCGCGAGTCTGGCGCCATCGAGCAGGACGCCGATATCATCATGTTCATCTACCGTGACGAGTACTACACCAAGGATGCCTGCAAGGAACCGGGCGTGGCCGAGATCATCATCGCCAAGCAGCGTAATGGCCCCACAGGAACAGTGAAGCTCGCCTTCCTCAGGCCGCTGACGCGCTTCGAGAGCCTCGCGCCGGGTTATGGCAGCGGAGATTTCTAGACTGGAGCCAGCCGGGGCACAGCAAGCACAAAGAGGCCGAAAGGCCCCTTTGCATTGATGTTTGATATCGAGTTTATAGCACCTCGCTAGCGAAATCTGCGAGCCGTGAGCGTTCCCCGCGCGCCAGCGTGATATGGCCCCCGTGTGGCCAGCCCTTGAACTTGTCCACGGCGAAGGTGAGCCCGGACGAGCCTTCGGTCAGGTAGGGCGTATCGATCTGGGCGAGGTTGCCCATGCAGATGATCTTGGTGCCAGGGCCGGCGCGGGTGATAAGCGTCTTCATCTGCTTGGGCGTCAGGTTCTGCGCTTCGTCGATGACGACGTACTTGTTCAGGAAAGTGCGCCCCCGCATGAAGTTCATGCTTTTGATCTTGATGCGGTTGCGGATCAACTCGCTGGTGGCCGCACGCCCCCATTCGCCAGCACCGGTGTCAGTCTTGGACAGGACTTCGAGGTTGTCATCGAGCGCGCCCATCCACGGGCCCATCTTTTCTTCCTCGGTACCGGGCAGGAAGCCGATATCTTCGCCTACGCTGACGGTGGCGCGGGTCATGATGATTTCGGTGTAGCGCCGGTCGTCGAGCACCTGTGTCAGTCCTGCTGCAAGCGCCATCAGGGTCTTGCCGCTTCCAGCGGTGCCCGCCAGCGTGACGAAATCGACCTCCGGGTCCATGAGCAGGTTCATGGCGAAGTTCTGCTCGCGGTTGCGCGTGGCCACGCCCCAGACCGCATTCTTGAGGTGGGTGTAGTCCTTGAGTGTCTTGAGGACCGAGCTCTTGCCCCGGATCTCGGTCACACGGGCGTAGAAGCTGGGCTCGCCAGGCGTCTCGAAGTAGACGAATTGGTTGATCATCATCTGTGCCGCCATGGGGCCAGTGATGCGGTAGTAGGTGTGCGGGCCCTGCTGCCAGCTTTCGACGCTCTGTCCGTCGGCGGTCCAGAAGTCGGGTGGCAGTGCCAGTGAGCCGGAGTAAAGCAGGTCACCGTCGTCCAGAGTCTTGTCGTTCTGGTAATCGTCGGTAGTCAGGCCCAGGGCGCGCGCCTTGACGCGCATGTTGATGTCCTTGGACACCAGTACCACTTCGCGCGGAGCGTACTGCTTGCGCAGGGCTTCCACCACACCCAGGATCTGGTTGTCCGCCTTGCCTTGCGGCAGGGCTGTCGGCAGGGTGGAGTCGAGGGGTTGGGTCTGGAAGAAGAGCTTGCCACCCGCTTCCTTATGTCCCGTGCTGTCTAGCTTGAGGCCGGTACCGATATCAGCGCCTTGCGCACCAGCCAGGGCATCCAGCGTGCGGCTGGTCTGCCTGGCATTGCGCGCCACCTCGGTCATGCCCTTCTTGTGACCATCCAGCTCCTCCAGCACGATCATGGGCAGGAAGATATCGTGCTCCTCAAAGCGGAATAGGCACATCGGGTCGTGCATGAGCACGTTGGTGTCCAGCACGAAGAGCTTGGTGGGACCTGTGGCGGTGGTTTTCCTGGCCCGCACCTGGTTCTGTGGCTTTCCGGCCGAGGCCGGCGCCGCTGCGGGGCGCACGACTCGGACCGGCGTCGGCGCGAGTTCCAGGGCGTCCGCTCCCAGACCGCTGCCATGTTCGAACAGGTCACGGGCCTGGGATTGTTCGGTGGGGAATTCGCGGCTGTCGTCAAAGACAGCCGTTGCTTTGCGTCCGGTGCGGGCTTTGCTGCGGGCCGGGGCTTCGAAGGCTTCAGGAGAGAGTAGGGCGGCGCGCTTGATGGGGGCAGGAGGCAGGGGCATGAGGCTTCAGGCTGGGGGAGTAGGGGGGCGGGCCGCGCGGAAAACAAAAAAGCCGCCCGACGAAGCAGGGCGGCTTTCAGAACAGCTTGCAGTTGCAATCCTCAACGGCATAAGTTCATTATGCATGAGCCGCTTGAATCGCAATCCCCATGTTGTTCAAAAGCATCAGGGTCGAGGGAAGAGGGGCAGTCGCTCAGGCGGCAGCTGCGACGCCAGCTTTCTTGAGTGCTTTGGCTGCCTTGAGCACCTCGTCCACATGCCCGGGCACCTTGAGGCCGCGCCATTCCTGCTTGAGGATGCCGTCTGCGCCGATAAGGAAGGTGCTGCGCTCGATGCCCTTGACCTTCTTGCCGTACATGATCTTGTTCTTCACGACACCGAACATATGGCACATCTTTTCTTCCGTGTCAGCGATCAGTTCGAAAGGAAGTTCCAGCTTGGACTTGAAGTCGTCGTGGGACTTCATGTTGTCGCGGGAGACGCCGAACACGGTGGCACCTGCCTTCACAAAGTCCTTGAACTTGTCGCGAAACTGCATAGCCTCCGTCGTGCAGCCCGGGGTGTTGTCCTTGGGATAGAAGTAGAGGACGAGCGTCTGACCCAGGTGGGAGGTATTGGAAACCTTGATGCCACCGGTGGCGTTGGCTTCGAATTCCGGGATAGGTTTGTTGACAACAATCGCCATAGGACTCAAATCTTTTTTTGACGGCAGCCGTCGTGAGAAAACGCCGGCTCGCGGGCCATGACAGCTTGGCCTGCTTGCCGACGGCAGCCTAAAATTCTACCCTGAAAACGGGGCTAAGTCTCTTGTCTCAGCCCTGGGTGGTTTCCAGCAAAAGAGCAACCACAACGTGCCGGCCTTCGCCAGCGAGGATGTTGTAAGTCCGGCAGGCCGCCGCCGTGTCCATGGTCTCCAGGCCGATACCGCACTCCACCAGGGGCAGCAGCCATTCCGGTCGGGGAAAACGCAGGCGCGCGCCGCTGCCGAAGAGCACGAGCTCGGGTCGCAGCGCAGCGAGCGGGGCGAAATGCGCTGCGGAGAGGGCGTCAAAGCGATCGCAATCCCAGGCCTGCCGTTCCCTTCGGGAACCGAGGACCAGACTGGTGACGAATTTCTCGGCATCGACCGCAATCCAGCCGGGACCGTATCCGCTGATGGTCTGGACGGTCGATTTATCGGGCTGGAGTTTCATCGGGTTCGTGACGTTTCGGGGACGTTTCGGGCTGGAACTGTGTTCAAATTATAGGTTTCGCCTCAGCTTGAGGGCGGATTCCGTGCGCCACCCGGTGCACCCCGGAGGGACTTTGAAGACCATACGTAAATCGGAAAAGCTGGCCAACGTCTGCTACGACATCCGCGGGCCCATCATGGAGCGCGCCAAGCAGATGGAGGAGGAGGGCCACAGCATCATCAAGCTCAACATTGGCAATCTTGCGGTGTTCGGCTTTGAGGCGCCCGAAGAAATTCGCCAGGACATGATTCGCAGCCTGCCCAACGCTGCGGCCTATTCCGACAGCAAGGGCATCTTTGTCGCGCGCAAGGCGGTGATGCAATACACCCAAGAGCAAGGCATCAAGGGCGTGGCGCTGGACGACATCTACCTCGGCAATGGTGCCAGCGAGCTCATCGTCATGGCCACCAACGCCCTGCTCAACGACGGCGACGAGATGCTGCTGCCCGCGCCCGACTATCCTTTGTGGACGGCGGCGGTGAGCCTTTCGGGCGGCACGCCCGTGCACTACATGTGCGACGAGGCCAGCGGCTGGATGCCGGACCTTGCCGATATCCGCCGTAAGATCACGCCGCGCACCAAGGGCATCGTGGTCATCAACCCGAACAACCCGACGGGCGCGCTGTACTCCGACGAACTGCTCAGGGGCATCATCGAGATTGCCCGCCAGCACAACCTGGTCATCATGGCCGACGAGGTCTATGACAAGGTGCTCTATGACGGTGTCCGGCATACGGCCATGGCCAGCCTCAGCCAGGACGTTCTCACGCTGACCTTCAATTCGCTCTCCAAGAGCTACCGCTCCTGCGGCTACCGCGCTGGATGGCTGGTGGTCTCGGGTGACAAGAAGTCGGCCAGGGACTACATCGAGGGGCTCAACATGCTGTCCTCGATGCGCCTATGTGCCAACGTTCCGGGCCAGTCAGCGATCCAGACGGCGCTGGGCGGCTACCAGACCATCAGCGACCTTGTCGGCGAGGGCGGTCGCCTGAGGCGCCAGCGCGATATCGCGCATGAGCTGATCACGGCCATCCCGGGGGTCAGCTGCGTCAAGCCGCAGGCGGCGCTCTACATGTTCCCGCGCCTTGACCCTGGCATCTACCCCATCGAGGATGACAAGCAGTTCATCCTGGAGCTGCTCGAGGAGACTCGAGTGCTGCTGGTGCAGGGCTCGGGATTCAATTACCCGGACAACCAGCATTTCCGCCTGGTTTTCCTTCCGCACGAGGATGACCTGCGCGATGCGATTGGCCGCGTGGCGAAGTTCCTCGAGGGTTATCGCAAGCGCCACGCACGCAACTGAATGTATTGAATCCGGGCGCCGGTAACTTCGCTCCGCGTTTTTTTCAGGGTAATGATGAAAGCTATACAAGTAGGCCTGCTGGGCATCGGCACCGTCGGCTTGGGCACCTTCAGCGTGCTCCAGCGCAACCAGGAGGAGATTCAGCGCCGTGCCGGTCGCGGCATCGAGATCGCCATGGTGGCCGTTCGCGACGTCGCGCGTGCGCGGTCCATCGTGGGACCGGACGTGAAGGTGGTGAACGACGCGCGCGCCGTCATCGCCAACCCCGAGATAGACATCGTGGTCGAACTCATTGGTGGCTGCGGTGTCGCCAAACAGCTGGTGCTCGAAGCCATCGCGGCTGGTAAGCATGTCGTCACAGCCAACAAGGCGCTGCTCGCCGTGCACGGCACCGAGATCTTTTCGGCTGCCTGCGCCAAGGGCGTGATGGTGGCTTTCGAGGCGGCGGTCGCCGGCGGCATTCCCATCATCAAGGCCCTGCGTGAGGGTCTGACGGCCAACCGCATCCAGTGGATTGCCGGCATCATCAACGGCACTACCAATTTCATCCTGTCGGAGATGCGCGAAAAGGGCCTCGACTTCGAGGTCGTGCTCAAGGAGGCGCAACGCCTGGGCTACGCCGAGGCCGATCCGACCTTCGACATCGAGGGGGTAGACGCCGGGCACAAGGTGACGCTGATGTCGGCCATCGCCTTCGGGATTCCCGTGCAGTTCGACAAGGCCTATGTGGAAGGCATCACGAAGCTGGGCGCGGCAGATATCCGCTATGCTGAGCAGTTGGGCTACCGCATCAAGCTGCTCGGCATCACCAAGCGCACCCCGAAAGGCATCGAACTGCGCGTGCATCCAAGCCTGGTGCCCGCCAAGCGCCTGCTGGCCAATGTGGAAGGCGCCATGAATGCTGTGGTCGTCAATGGCGACGCCGTGGGCACCACCCTCTACTACGGAAAGGGTGCGGGTTCGGAGCCCTCGGCCAGTGCCGTGGTTGCCGATCTGGTTGACATCACCCGCCTGCATACGGCTGATCCACTACACCGCGTGCCTCACCTCGCGTTCCAGCCCGATGCGCTGACCAACCTGCCCGTCTTGCCTATGAGCGAGGTTGTGACCAGCTACTACCTGCGTCTGCGCGTGGCCGACCAGACTGGTGTGCTGGCCCAGGTCACGGGCATCCTGGCCAGTGCGGGCATCAGCATCGACGCCGTGCTGCAGCGCGAGGCCGACGAGGTGGGCGGCGAAGGCTCGACCCAGACCGATGTGATCATCCTGACGCACGACGCCCGTGAGGGCACCATGAATGAGGCTATTGCCCGCTTGCAGGCGCTGCCCACTGTGCTTGCGCCCATCGTCCGCATCCGCAAGGAAGAGCTGGCCGGATGAAGTACCTGAGTACCCGCGGCCACGTCGACCGCAAGCGCTTCTGCGAGATCCTGCTGGAGGGCCTGGCGCCGGATGGCGGCCTTTACCTCCCCGAGTCCTATCCCAAGGTCGACGACATCACACTCACGAACTGGCGCAGCCTGTCGTATGCCGACCTGGCCTTCGAGATCCTGTCGCTGTACATCGACGATATCCCGGCCGCCGAGCTGCGCGCCATCTGCCGCAAGACTTACACCGAGGCCGTGTTTGGCACGCAGGAAATCGTGCCGCTCAAGCCGCTTGAGCCCGGCCTTTATCTGGAAGCCCTGTCCAACGGCCCGACGCTGGCCTTCAAGGACATGGCCATGCAGTTGCTGGGCAATCTCTTCGAGTACGAGTTGGGTCGTCGCGGCGAGGAGCTCAACATCCTCGGCGCAACCAGTGGCGATACGGGTAGCGCGGCCGAGTACGCCATGCGCGGCAAGCGGGGCGTGCGCGTATTCATGACCAGCCCACACGGCCGCATGAGCCCGTTCCAGCAGGCGCAGATGTTCAGCCTGCAGGACGCCAACATCCACAACCTGGCGGTGCGGGGCGTGTTTGACGACTGCCAGGACATCGTCAAGGCCGTCTCCAATGACCTGGACTTCAAGCGTCGATTCAAGATCGGCACGGTCAATTCGATCAACTGGGCGCGCCTTGTGGCCCAGGTCGTTTACTACTTTGCGGGGTATTTCCGGGCCACCCGGCGCAATGCCGAAAAAGTCAGCTTCACCGTGCCCTCGGGCAATTTCGGCAATGTGTGCGCCGGCCATGTCGCCCGCATGATGGGCCTGCCGGTCGAACGGCTCGTGGTGGCGACCAATGAGAACGACGTGCTCGACGAGTTCCTTCGCACCGGTGTCTACCGGGTGCGCGGCAGCATGGACACGCACGAGACCTCCAGTCCCTCCATGGATATTTCCAAGGCCAGCAATTTCGAGCGATTTGTGTTTGATTTGCTCGGGCGCGACGGCACCCGGGTCCGCGCCCTGTTCGGCGAACAGCTGGGCAGTACCGGGCGCTTCGATCTCGGCGGTGATCCGGCGTTCGGGTTGGCGCGGGAACGGTATGGTTTTTTGAGCGGCAAAAGCACGCACGCGGACCGGCTGGCGACTATCAGGAGCACCTGGGAGCGCTTTGGGGTGATGATCGATCCCCACACTGCCGATGGCGTCAAGGTCGCGCGTCAGTACTTGCAGCCCGGTGTACCGATGGTCGTGCTGGAAACGGCTCTGCCCATCAAGTTCGCGGCCACGATTGTCGAAGCGCTCGGCTGCGAGCCGCAGCGCCCTTTGAAGTTTGCGGGCATCGAGGCCTTGCCCAAGCGTGTGTCGGTTATTCCCGCGGACGTGCGGGTCGTCAAGGATTACATCGCCAGGGTGTGTGCCTGAGTCCAGGCCGCGCTGGGGTGAAGAGGATCGGATGAGATGAAAGTCGTGGGTTTCGCCGGCTACTCCGGCTCCGGCAAGACCACGCTGGTCGAGCAGCTGATCCCCGCGCTCAGGCTGCGCGGGCTGCGGGTGTCGGTGGTCAAGCATGCGCACCACAAGTTCGACATCGACCACCCGGGC
Source organism: Curvibacter sp. (assembly GCA_020248905.1). Taxonomy (GTDB): domain Bacteria; phylum Pseudomonadota; class Gammaproteobacteria; order Burkholderiales; family Burkholderiaceae_C; genus Hylemonella. The sequence goes on from JADCGR010000011.1 coordinate 35,658, forward strand.
AAGGACAGCCACCGCCACCGCGAGGCCGGTGCCTTCGAGGTCGTTATCGCGTCCAACCGGCGTCTCGCCCTGGTCCGCGAGTTCGAACAGGCTTTTGAGCCCAAGGTCCATCATCTGATCGCCGAGCTTTACGAGGGCGTGGACTGGGTGCTGGTCGAGGGGTTCAAGAGCAGCGATCTGCTCAAGATCGAAGTCTGGCGTGCAGCCCTGGGCAAGCCTGTACGCTATCCTGAGGACGATTTCATCGCGGCTATCGCCACAGACGACGCGAGCCAGCTGCCTGTGCCCACAGGCCTGGATGTGCTGTACCTGGGTGATCCTGACGCCATCGCTGGCTGGCTGGTCGCGCACGGTGCGCGTTTCGACTACAACCCCGAGATCTACGCCGCATGAACGTCCCGCGTGCGCCCCTCAGGAGCCTGGACGAGGCGCTGGCCGAGCTGCTCGCGCAGGCCCAGGCCCTGCCTGGCATAGAAGTGGTCAGCACCTTCGAGGCGGACGGCCGGGTGCTGGCGGAGAATCTCGTGTCAGAGCTGCACGTGCCGCCACAGGACAACAGCTCAATGGATGGCTACGCCCTGCGTTGCGCGGATGCGTCTTTGGTGGGCGCCATGCTGCGTGTGACCCAGCGCATCCCTGCCGGTCATCACGGCCAGCCGCTGGGACCGGGCGAGGCGGCGCGTATCTTTACAGGCGCTCCGGTTCCGCCGGGGGCCGACGCCATCGTCATGCAGGAGGACTGCGAGGCATTCGAGGATGGCGCGCGCGTGCGCGTCAACCATGTGCCACGGCCTGGCCAGTGGATCCGTCGCGCTGGTGAGGATGTGACCCGTGGCGCCGTCGTGCTGGCGCGCGGCCAGCGCCTCAGCCCTGCCGCGCTGGGGCTGGCAGCCGGCATCGGGCGGGCGCGGCTGAGCGTGGCGCGTCGCCCGCGGGTGGCGCTGTTTTCCACCGGTGATGAACTCGTGATGCCCGGTGATGTGCCGCCGCAGGCCATGCCCCCCGGCGCCATCTACAACTCCAACCGGTTCTTCCTGCGGTCCCTGTTACAACGCCTGTCTTGCGAGGTCACTGACTGCGGCATCGTGCCGGACCGGCGCGAGGCCACGCTGGCGGCGCTTCGCGAGGCGGCGCAAGGCCACGATCTGGTGCTCACCAGCGGGGGCGTCTCGGTGGGTGAGGAAGACCACATCAAGCCCTCGGTGCAGCAGCTCGGCGAGCTCGACCTCTGGCAGATTTCCATGAAGCCCGGCAAGCCCTTCGCGTACGGCAAGCTCTACCGCAACGGCCCGCAGGACGCCTGCCATTTTGCCGGCTTGCCTGGCAACCCGGTGTCCAGCTATGTGACCTTCGTGCTTCTGGTACGGCCATTTCTGCTCAGGCTCCAGGGCGCGAAGAACGTGGCGCCTGTGCGCATGGCCTTGCCTGCGCACTTCGAGCTTCCGCGTGGCGACAAGCGCCGGGAGTTTCTGCGCGTACGGCGCAACGCGGCTGGCGGGCTGGACCTCTTCTCCAACCAGAGCTCCGGGGTGCTGACTTCGGCGGTCTGGGGAGACGGCCTGGTGGACAACCCGGCTGGCGGCACAATCTTCCATGGTGATACCGTACAGTTCCTGGCGTTTGCAGAATTGACGGCATGAAAGTCCAGCTCAAGTATTTCGCTTCGATCCGCGAGGCACTTGGCCCACCCGGCGAGTCGGTCGAAACCTCGGCCGCCACCGTGGGCACGCTGCGCGACGAACTGATCGCGCGTGGCGGAGTCTACGCACAGGCGCTCGCGCGTGGCCGTGCCGTGCGTGTGGCGCTGAACCAAGTCATGAGTGGTGAGGAGGCCCTCCTGAGCGAGGGCTGCGAGGTCGCCTTTTTCCCGCCGGTCACAGGCGGCTGACCGTATGAGTGCTCGCGTTGTCATCCAGACCGCTGACTTCGACGTCGCCGCCGAGATTGCCGCGCTGCGCGTGCAGGACCCGCGCGTGGGCGCTGTTTGCAGCTTCATCGGCACGGTGCGGGACCGCAACGAGGGCCAGAGCGTCAGTACGCTGGAGCTGGAGCACTACCCGGGCATGACCGAGAAATCCATCGAGAGCATGATCGACGCAGCATTCCAGCGCTTTGACATCTATGCCGCGCGGGTCATCCATCGCGTGGGCCTGATGCAGCCACTAGACCAGATCGTGCTCGTTGTTGTGACCTCTGCCCATCGGGGCGAGAGCTTCCGGGCCTGCGAGTTCCTGATGGACTACCTCAAGACCCAGGCGCCGTTCTGGAAGAAGGAACAGACGCCTGCGGGTGCGCGCTGGGTTGACGCGCGCGTCAGCGACGATGCCGCGCTGGTGCGCTGGGGCATCGCCTCTGACAACTCGCCGTCCTGAGGCCGCAGGCGCCTGCCGCCCTGTCATCGGTAGAAACCTCAGTGTCCCCCGCCAGGGCACAGCCGTAGCATGGGAAGCACAACGATACGCGCGACCCGAGGACTGACTGCATGGAGATCCGGCTGCCAAACACGAACCAACCTGCACGCCCGCAAACCGTGCCCTACCGACGTATCGCGACCGAGGAGGCATGGGCTCCACAGGAGATGCTCGACATCTACCGGAAGATCCTGAACCACGCTGATGCGGACGCAGGTTTTCGCGGCCTCATGGGCTTCTACATGAGCAGCCCCAGCGAACGTGCGCGATACATCATGCGCTGCCTGACCGATCTTGACCAGTTGCGCCTGCAACACATGGACGAGGCCGGGATTGATCAGGCCGTCATAGCCATCACCTCCCCTGGCACCCAGATCATGGACCGGGCGACCGCTGTGTCCTTCGCGCGCAGCGCCAACGACCAGCTGGCCGAGGCCGTGCGCCGTCATCCTTCGCGGCTTGCCGGCATGATTGCAATTGCGCCACAGGACCCGAAGGCCGCAGCACGGGAGATCGAGCGCGGGGTCACGAAGCTGGGTATGTACTCGGTCATCATCAACTCGCACACCCGGGGCGAGTACCTCTCGGACCCGAAATTCTGGGACATCTTCGCGGCCGCGGAGGCCCACGACGTAGCCATCTACCTGCATCCCAACGCGCTGCCTCCCGGTATGCTGCATCCCTTCCAGGAGTGTGGCCTGGACGGCGCAATCTACGGCTTCGGGATCGAGACCGGCCTGCACGCGCTGCGCATCATCACGGCTGGCGTCTTCGACCGGTTTCCAAAGCTGCGCATGGTGTTGGGCCACATGGGTGAGGCCTTGCCCTACTGGGCCTACCGGCTCGACTACATGCACCAGGCCACTGTCAAGTCGCAGCGTTACGCCAGCGTTGGACCCATCCAGCGCCGTCCCAGCGAGTACCTGCGCGAGAATTTCTGGATCACCAACAGCGGTGTCGCCTGGGAGCACGTCATCAAGTTCGCCCAGGGATTCCTTGGTGAGGACCGCGTTATGTACGCAATGGACTACCCCTATCAATACGCGCCGGACGAGGTCAACATCCTCGACGGCATGGACATGTCGGACGTGGTGAAGAAGAAATTCTTCCAGAGCAACGCCGAGACCGTCTTCAAGTTGCGTTGACAGCCACCCCGAACCTGACGAGGAGAGACCATGAAACACATCACCCGAATGTTTGCCCTGCTGCTGCTGGCTGGCAGTGCCTGGGCCCAGAGCTGGCCCACCCAGCCGGTGCGCATCATCGTGCCCTTCACCGCCGGCACGGGCATGGACACCATTGCCCGTACCGTGGCGCCCCGCTTGTCAGAGCGTCTGGGCCAGCCTGTGGTGGTCGCCAATGTGCCGGGGGCCAGCGGCAACATCGGCGCGGACCAGGTGGCCAAGAGCAACCCGGATGGCGCCACGGTGCTCATGGGCGCCAACACCATGCTCATGGCCTCGCAGCTTTACAAGAACGTCCCCTTCGATCCGGTGCGCGACTTTGCGCCCGTCAGCATGGCGGCCTGGGGTACGCTGATGCTGGTGGCCAACTCGAAGAGCGGCATCAAATCCCTGCAGGATCTTCTCACCCAGGCGCGTGCCAAACCCGGCAGCATCAGCTACGGATCACCCGGCGTGGGAACGCCGCACCATATGGCCATGGAGCTTTTCAAGGTCCAGACCAGCCTGTTCATGCTGCACGTACCCTACCGGGGCACGGCCGGCTACACCACCGATTTGCTCTCCGGCGAGGTGAATGTCGGCTTCCTGCCGGTGCATGTGGCCCAGGGCTTCGTCAACAGCGGGCGTCTGAATGCGCTGGCTGTGGGCAGCCCAAAGCGACATCCCGTTGCACCCGCAGTGGCCACTTTTGAGGAGCTGGGCGCGCGGGGCGTGGATGTCGACCTCTGGTACGCGTTCTTCGTGCCGTCTCGCACGCCTGCGGCCGTGCAGCAGCGGCTCAACAGCGAGATCGTCGCCATACTTGGTCTGCCCGAAGTGCGGGACGTGCTGGGCAAGGCCGGCATGGATGCCGCTTCTTCCACGCCCGATGAGCTGGCCGCCGTCGTGCGCAAGGACTACCCGCGTTGGGGCAGTGTCATCCAGCGCAACGGTATCAAGGCCGAGTAGTGGTGAGCGGGGCGTCCACCGATGTCGTCATCGTCGGCGGGGGACCGGTCGGCCTGGGTCTGGGCACCGAGCTGGGGCAGCGCGGCATCCGCTGCGTGTTGCTTGAGCGCCAGCGGGAGCTGCATCGCGTACCGCGTGGGCAGAACCTCACGCAGCGCACCATGGAGCACTTTCACTTCTGGGGCGCCGAGCAGGCGCTGCGCGCAGCGCGGAGCATACCCCCTGAGTACGGCATCGGGGGGCTGACGGCCTACGGCACCTTGCTGGGAGAGTATCACTACGACTGGTTACAGCGCGAGCTGGTTCGTCCGTATTACTACGCGGCCAACGAACGGCTGCCCCAGTACGCCACCGAGGCCGTGCTGCGTCAGCGCATCGCGGCCTTGCCCTCGGTGCAGGTCCTCTATGGCGCACAGGCTCTGGAGGTGCACGATGAAGGCGAGGGCGTACGGGTGCTTGCCAGCGATCCGCAGGGCAAGAGTCCCCGGGTGCTGATGGCGCGGTATACGGTGGGCTGCGACGGCAGCCACTCCCTGGTGCGACAGCAGGCGGGCATCACCCAGACCTTGTCGGATCACGACCGCACCATGGTGCTGCTGGTGTTTCGCTCCAGTGAGCTGCACCAGTTGCTGCGATGCTACCCGGGCAAGTCGTATTACAACGTGTTGCAGCCCGAGCTGGACGGCTACTGGAAGTTCTTCGGTCGCGTTGATCTGGGAACCACCTGGTTCTTCCACGCGCCGGTGCCCGCTGGCACGACGCGTGAGAACTTCGATTTCCGGGCCTATCTGCACCAGGCGGTGGGGGCCACGTTTGACGTGGCCTTCGACCACATCGGTTTCTGGGACCTGCGCTTCGCCATCGCCGATCGCTACCGCGCGGGGCGCCTGTTCGTGGCCGGTGATGCCGCGCACAGTCACCCGCCCTACGGCGGGTACGGTGTTAACACCGGTTTCGAGGATGCCCGCAACCTGGGCTGGAAGCTGGCGGCGACACTGCAGGGCTGGGGCAGCGAGGCCTTGCTCGATTCCTACGACGCAGAACGTCGCCCGGTCTTTGCGTCCACCGCACGCGACTTCATTGCGCGCGCGATCGAGGTCGACCGAGATTTCCTTCGTGGCCATGACCCGCAGCGCGACCGCGCTGCCTTCGAGTCGGCATGGCAGGCGCGCTCCGACCGGGCCGTAGGTGAAGTCCATGCCTTCGAGCCGAACTATGAAGGCTCGCCCGTCATCGCGGCCGGGGAGGGCGCAGGCGCCTGCAGCGCCTTGGGGCGGCACGAGTTCCGTGCCCGCGCCGGGCATCACCTCGCGCCAGCGCAGCTCTCTGAAGGCGGCAATGTCTATCAGCGCCTTGGTGAGGGCTACGCCTTGCTTGCCTTCGGCGCCGATCCGCAGGCGGTGCAAGCCCTGGCAGATGCCGCAGCGGCGCGGGGGATGCCGCTGGACATCGTGTCAGACACCGCCGGTGGCGAGCGTGCACGTTATGGGGCCGAGCTCATCCTTGTGCGTCCTGACCAGTTCGTTGCCTGGGCCGGGAATAGCGCGGCTGCGAAAGCGCAGGCGTGGCACATCCTGCAGCGTGTGAGTGGGCAGCCCGTGCGCGAGCCCCTGGCGGCACGGCACAGCGTGTGAGCGGCCCCGCCGCTCAGCGCGGCTCCAAGCGCAGCAGGCGCCCCTGGGGGTGGTCGGTCAGAAGATAGATGTAGCCATCGGGTCCCTGGCGTACGTCGCGCACGCGCTCACCCAGATCGGTCAGCAGTCGCGTTTCGCGGCGCACGGGGCCTTCGAAGGGCTGTTGCAGTTCCAGCCGAACCAGCTGCGCGTACTTGAGCGATCCCACCAGCAGCTGGCCCACCCAGTCCGTACCGTAGCGCTCGCTGGTCACAAAAGCCACACCTGAAGGCGCAATTGAGGGCAGCCAGGTGTACTGCGGCTGCACGGTACCTGGGTGCTCTGGCGCGCCGGTTCCCACACGGGCGTGGTTGTAGTGACGGCCATGGCTGACCAGCGGCCATCCAAAGTTGGCCCCGGCAGCGGGCAGGTTGATCTCGTCCCCACCCATAGGGCCGTGTTCGTGCAGCCAGAGCGTGCCGCGCGGGCTGAAGGTCAGGCCCTGCGGATTGCGATGGCCGTAGCTCCAGATCTCGGGGCGGGTCCCGGCCCGGTTCACGAAGGGGTTGTCCGCCGGAACGCTACCGTCCTTGCGGACGCGCACCACCTTGCCCAGGTGGTTGTCCAGGGTCTGCGCCTGCTCGCGCTCACCGAAACGCTCCCCTAGGGCCAGGAACAGCGTGCCATCCGGTGCCTCGGCGATGCGGCAGCCGAAGTGGTTACCGCCGCTGACCTTAGGGACTTGCTGAAAGATCAAGCGCAACTCCTGCAACTGGCTGGCGTCCTCGCTCAGCCGTGCGCGTGCCAGCGCTGTGCCGGCTGTGCGTCCGTCGGCCGAGGGTTCTGCATAACAGAGGTAGAGCGTACGGTTGCGCGTGAAGTCGCGGTCGAGCGCTACATCGAGCAGACCACCCTGGCCGCGAGCCTGCACTGTCGGAACGCCCTGCACGGGTATGCGGATTCGCCCGCCGGGCTCCACCACGCGCAGCGCACCATTACGCTCGGTGACCAGATAGTTGCCGTCCGGCAGAAAGGCCAGTGACCAGGGATGGGTCAGCCCCTGGGCGATGGTGCGGGCCGCCGGTTGCGCGGCGGCTGGCGTGACCATGCAATAGATCAGCAGGACGGTGACCAGAGAAGGCAGGAAGGGCTGCATGTCGAGGCTCCTGGTTTGATCTGCATCACAAGTATGCTTTGTTGCCCTGAGCCACTCTTGAAATCTGGCCGGAACACCCTCACGCTGTGGGGCAGTTCAGAAATTCTTTACCACGAACATCATGCGCATCGACAAACTCACCACCAAGTTTCAGGAAGCCCTGGGCGAGGCCCAGACTCTGGCCCTGGGCAAAGACCACGCCTATATCGAGCCGGCCCACCTGCTGCTCGCCATGCTGCAGCAGCAGGATGGCCCGAGGGCCCTGCTGGCCCGGGCCGGCGTGAACGTCACCGGGCTACAGAGGGCGGCAGAAGACGCGATAAACAGACTGCCTCAGGTCGAGGGGCAGGATCAGGTGCAGGTGGGGCGCGAATTGGTCACGCTGTTGCAGGCGGCCGAGAAGGAGTCCATCAAGCGGGGCGACCAGTTCGTCGCCAGCGAGCTCTTCCTGTTGGCCTGTGCGGACAGCAAGGGCGCCGTGGGGGAACTGGCGAAGGCCCAGGGTCTTACCCGCACAAGCCTGGAGAGCGCCATTGATGCCGTGCGTGGCGGCCAGAAGGTGGACAGCGCCGAGGCTGAGGGTCAGCGCGAGGCGCTCAAGAAGTACACCCTGGACCTGACCGAGCGCGCCCGTGCGGGCAAGCTCGACCCGGTGATCGGCCGCGACGACGAGATCCGCCGTGCCATCCAGGTGCTGCAGCGGCGCAGCAAGAACAACCCCGTGCTCATCGGCGAGCCTGGCGTGGGCAAGACGGCCATTGTCGAGGGTCTGGCCCAGCGCATCGTCAACGGGGAGGTGCCCGAGACCCTGCGCGACAAGCGCGTGCTGGTGCTGGACATGGCGGGCCTGCTGGCTGGCGCCAAGTATCGAGGCGAGTTCGAAGAACGCCTCAAGGCCGTACTCAAGGAAGTGGCGCAGGATGAGGGCCGCATCATTCTTTTTATCGATGAAATCCACACCATGGTTGGCGCAGGCAAGGCCGAGGGCGCCATTGATGCCGGCAATATGCTCAAGCCGGCGCTGGCGCGCGGTGAGTTGCATTGCATCGGCGCGACCACGCTGGATGAATACCGCAAGTACATCGAGAAGGATGCGGCACTGGAGCGCCGTTTCCAGAAGGTTCTGGTGGGCGAGCCTACGGTGGAGCAGACCATCGCCATCCTTCGCGGCCTGCAGGAGAAGTACGAAGTGCACCACGGCGTGGATATCACCGACCCGGCCATCGTGGCCGCAGCGGAGCTCAGCCACCGCTACATCACCGACCGCTTCCTGCCCGACAAAGCCATCGACCTGATCGACGAGGCTGCGGCCAAGATCAAGATCGAGATTGACTCCAAGCCCGAGGTCATGGACAAGCTCGACCGTCGGCTCATCCAGTTGCAGATCGAGCGTGAGGCAATGAAAAAGGAGACTGACGAGGCCTCGCAAAAGCGCCTTGAACTGATTCAGGACGAGATCGCCAAGCTGCAGAAGGAGGCGGCCGACCTGGAAGAAGTGTGGAAGGCCGAGAAGGCCCAGGCCCAGGGTAGCCAGCATGTGCGCGAGGAGATCGAGAAGGTCAAGGTGCAGATCGGCGAACTGACCCGCAAGGGCGACCTCGCCAAGGTCTCCGAACTGCAGTACGGCAGGCTGCCGGAGCTGGAAAAGCGCCTCAAGGAAGCCCAAGCCAAGGAAGCCAGGGGCGGGGGAGCTGCCGGCAACAAGCTGCTGCGCACTCAGGTGGGCGCCGAGGAGATTGCCGAGGTGGTTTCCCGCGCCACCGGTATTCCCGTAGCCAAGATGATGCAAGGGGAGAAGGACAAGCTGCTGCAGATGGAGGCAAAGCTGCATGAGCGCGTGGTGGGACAGGATGAGGCGATCAGCGCCGTGGCCAACGCCATACGCCGTTCGCGCTCGGGGCTGTCCGACCCGAATCGCCCGACCGGTTCTTTCCTCTTCCTCGGCCCCACCGGTGTGGGCAAGACCGAGTTGTGCAAGGCCCTGGCGGGCTTCCTGTTTGACAGCGTGGACCATCTGGTGCGCGTCGACATGAGCGAGTTCATGGAGAAGCATTCCGTGGCCCGACTGATCGGCGCGCCGCCCGGCTACGTGGGCTACGAAGAGGGCGGCTACCTCACCGAAGCCGTGCGCCGCAAGCCTTACAGCGTGCTGCTGCTCGACGAAGTGGAGAAGGCCCACCCGGACGTGTTCAACGTGCTGCTGCAGGTGCTCGACGACGGTCGCCTGACCGACGGCCAGGGCCGCACCGTGGATTTCAAGAACACCGTGATAGTGATGACGAGCAACATTGGTTCGCACCTGATCCAGAGCATGGTCGGGCAGCCCTACGATGACATCAAGGACGCTGTCTGGGGCGAGCTCAAGAACCACTTCCGCCCGGAGTTCCTCAACCGCATCGACGAGACCGTGGTCTTTCACGGCCTGGACGCCGAGCACATCGCCCGCATTGCCAGTATTCAGCTTCAACAGCTGCAGGACCGGCTCGCCAGGATGGAGCTCACGCTCCAGGTTAGCGACAAGGCCCTGGCCGAGCTGGCCAAGGTGGGTTTTGACCCGGTGTTTGGTGCCCGCCCGCTGAAGCGGGCCATCCAGCAGCGTATCGAGAATCCGCTCTCCAGACTGCTGCTGGAAGGCCGCTTCGTGGCCAAGGACACGATTGCCGTGGACACGGACCCGGTGAGGAGTCCTGGTCAGTTCAGCTTCGGGCCGGCCTGAGGCCAGCCCGAAGCTGTCTTGATCCTGCGCCGCGTCCTTCGCGTAAACCCCCTTGCCTTGCCATGCGAGGCCCGTATCCTAGGTCTGAGATCCGCAGTTCAAGGACATGAACATGGACAAGCCGGCCTACAAGATCGAAAGTTCGCACCGCATCATCGCAACTTTGCCGCGCTCGCCCGTCTACAACGGTGAGTTGCTGGCTGACCGTGATCTGGCTGTGTCGCTGGCGGCCAAGTGCATGACCGATCCGCCCGGCGGCCTGGTCAGGGTGATCTATGTGCCCACCGGCGAGATCGTCTACAGCAAGACCAGCGAGTGGGGAACGCCTGGCTGATGCTTCTGGTTTGCGAGGAGCGGCGCCGTCTGCCCATCACTGTGGCCTGCGCCTGCAGCAGGTGACAGTCAGAATCGCCCTGTAGATCGAAAATCCACGCCTAGATGATCGTGCGCCCTGCGTTCGTTCATTTGCTACGCGTATGAACTGAAGAACTGCGAGGAAGAACCTGCCCATGAGCACCCTGATCTATACCCACGAGGCCTGCTTCAACCACAAGCCCGGCCCGCATCACCCCGAGTCGCCCGAGCGCCTCAAGGCGGTGCTGGCGGCGCTCAAGACCCCGGACTTCGCCCGGGTGATCTGGCGTGACGCGCCCCTCGGGACGTTCGAGCAGGTCTTGCATGTGCATACGCCCGGCTACGTGGAAGAGGTCAAGTCCCTTTCGCCTCAGCAGGGCTACCAGTTGCTGGACGGGGGCGACACCATCATGTCCTGCGGCACGCTCGAAGCGGTGTTGCGTTGTGTGGGCGCGGCGTGCGCGGGCGTGGACGATGTGGTGAAAAGCGATGCCAGAAACGTCTTCTGTGCCACGCGTCCCTGCGGCCACCACGCCGAAGCCGACCGGGCCATGGGGTTCTGCGTCTTCAACCAGGCGGCCATCGCGGCCCTGCATGCCCGCAAGCAGCATGGCCTGCAGCGCGTGGCGGTGGTGGACTTTGATGTGCACCATGGCAATGGCACGCAGAACAGTTTTTGGGAAGACCCGGATCTGTTCTACGGCTCCTGCCACCAGGGCAACTTCTACCCCGGTACAGGCGCGAAGCAGGAGACGGGTGTGGCTGGCAACATCGTGAACATTCCGTTCGCTCGGGGCACGGGCTCGGCGGCCTTCCGCGCCGCCATGACAGACCATATGTTGCCTGCCTTGCGAAAGTTCGCTCCAGAACTGCTCATCATCTCCGCTGGCTTCGACGCCCACCACCAGGACCCGTTGGGTGGCCTGCAGTTTACCGATGAGGACTACCACTGGATCACACGCGAACTCATGCACGTCGCTGACGAGACGGCGCTTGGGCGCGTGGTGTCCGTGCTCGAGGGAGGCTACAGCATGGAGGGCCTGGCCAGCGGCACTGCGGCGCATTTACGCGCGCTCATGGAACGCTGAGCCGCAGCACGCACCCAAAGAAAAAGGGGCGAACGTTCTGCGTGGCCCCTTTTGTTCGCCGACGTAACGCCCCGGGTGAAACTCACAGTCGCCGCGGGATCTCTAGCCCGCGGCGCACAGCCGGGCGCGCAACGAAGGCATCGAGCGCGCGCGTGACTTCCGGGAAATCCTCGATGAACACCAGATCGCCCACCTTGTAGCGCACGAGCAGGTTACGCACCCAGGGAAAGACCGCGATATCGGCGATCGTGTACGCGTCACCCATGATCCAGCGACGACCCCTGAGGCGTTCATTGAGCACGCCCAGCAGACGGCGCGACTCGGTCACATAGCGATCGCGCGGGCGCTTGTCTTCGTAGTCCTTGCCCGCGAAGAGCGTGAAGAATCCGACCTGACCAAACATGGGCCCCACGCCGCCCATCTGCCACATCAGCCATTGCAGGGCTTCATACTTTCCGGCGTCGTCGGTAGGCAGAAGCTTGCCGGTCTTGCCCGCCACATAGACGAGGATGGCGCCCGATTCCGACAGGGCCAGCGGCTTGCCCCCCGGCCCGTTGGGGTCCAAGATGGCAGGGATCTTGTTGTTCGGGTTCAGGCTCAGGAACTCGGGCGAGAACTGGTCGTTGCTCTCGAAGCTCACGAGGTGTGCCTCGTAGGGCAGGCCGGTTTCTTCGAGGGCGATGGAGACCTTGACGCCGTTGGGCGTGGGTAGCGAGTAGAGCTGCAGGCGTTCCGGGTGCCGGGCAGGCCACTTCTTCGTGATGGGGAAGTCGCAGAGTGTGCTCATGGTTCGTCCTTACAGATGCGCTGCGGGTATGACAACTTTAGCCCAAGCGTCTGCACCGCGTACAAACCGCCTCAGCCACGCGGGGAAGGCTGCGGCTGGCAGTCATCCAGCACATCCCGCTTCGGATCATGCACTTGCGTGCGCACCTGTGCCAGGCTGAGCATCGTGTGGAACAGATGATCGTGGGAGAGCGGCTGCTTCGAGCCGGACTTCAGGCAAGCCAGGTCTAGGCTCAGGCGTGTTTGCATGGGTCCGGATACCCACAGCAGCATGGGCACATGAATCTGCTCGCGCGGCGCCATTGCAAAGGGCATGCCGTGCAGGTACAGACCTTTCTCACCGAGCGACTCGCCATGGTCAGATACATAAAGCATGGCCGTGGGTCGGCTCTGGGCCTGCAACCACACGGTCAGCTCGGCCAGGAAATGGTCGGTGTAGCGGATGGTGTTGTCGTAGGCGTTAACGATATGGTCGCGCGCGCAGGTTTGCAGTGCCGCTTGCGTGCACTCGGGCTGGAAGGCCTTGAGGGCTGCGGGTGCCCGCTTGTGGTAGGCCGGCCCGTGGCTTCCCATCTGGTGCAGGACCACGACCGTTCCGCGCGCCCGACGTGCCGGATCCAGCCTGGCCAGATGGCCCGGCAGCTCACGCAGCATCACCTCGTCCAGGCATTCGCCGCCCTGGCAGACATCGGGCAGGTTGAGCCTGCTTGTGTTTGCGTTCGGGAGCCGGTCGCACATGCCCTTGCAGCCGGACTGGTTGTCCAGCCAAAGCACCGCCAGGCCGGCGCGCTGCAGCACATCCAGCAGATTCTCGTAGCGCGCACGGCTGGCGACGAAGGCCTCCCGGCCCAGGTGCGAGAACATGCATGGCACGGAGTCCTCGGTATTGGTGCCGCAGGATGTCACTTCATCAAAGTAGACGAGGTGGCCGCGCGCCTGCAGCTCGCGCAGCCGCGGGGTTGTGTCGCGGGAATAGCCGGCGAGGCCAAAGTTTGCGGCGCGGGCTGTTTCGCCCACCACCAGCACGATCAGGGGGGATTGCGCGGGCTCGTGTCGGCCCTGGCCGATCAGCACGGCATCCTCGCCGATGGCCTGCAGGGGTTGCTGTATCTTCGATGTGCTACCCGCCACATTGCGTGCCAGCGCATAAACCGAGTTGTAGGGATTGACCATGTAGCGCAGCGGCTTGTGATTGCGCACCAGCGAAGCCAGATCTTGAAAGCTGGCCCAGCCCAGCAAGAACACCATGAGCAGCGCCAGGCCACCCAAGCCCAGCTGCTGCGCGATCAGCCGGCGTGTGGGCACACCGCGCACGGGTTGCCGCCACCACCACCAGCCCGGCAGCAGCACGCCCAGCAACAGCGCAACCAGCATGCCGCCCGCCAGAAGGTCACGCACTTCCCGCACATCGGTGGCCAGGGCGTTGCGCAGCATGCTCGCGTCGATCACGACGCCATAAGCATTCATGAAGTAGCTGGCCGCTGCAGCCATTACCAACAGGAGCAGCCCACTAGCGCGCCGCCAGCGGGGCCAGACCAGGATGCTGAGTACTACCACGTTGAGCGCCAGCAGCAGCAGGCCCAGGCTGAGCCCGGTGAGCGCCGGGATGCCCCCTTCGGTTTGCTGCAGACGCCACAGCGCTGCCCAGAAGGGCAGGTTGCCGAGGGTGGCGAGCCACAGGGCGAGCAGCAGCAGCAGCAGCAGCGGATGCCAGGCGTAAGGGCTTGGAGAGCTTGGGATCGGGGTGGACATGCGTCAGGAGACTGGGGGAAAAGCAGAGATTATTGTGCTTCTGCTTTTGCCGGGCATTGCCACGCCGTCGGTGCGGTTGATCCGCCTTCGTCGCCCGCATCCCCTCGCGTGGGGACGGGCGACGCGCTCAAAAGGTGCTTAGCGGCACGCGCGAGCTGTGGGCCGCCTCATGGCCCAGGGCCTGCTGCACCAGATGGGGCAGGCTGGGCCAGGAGACAGGCCGTCGAAGATGCAGAGCGATGGCTGGCGTGTGCGCGCCATCCACCTGAATCAAAGTCTTGCCCTGCGGCAGGCCGCCTCGGCCCACCCACTTCATGACTTTCGCATCTGCGCCATCGATCAGGACCACATCGGCCGTCTCTGGTGCATCACCGCCCACAAGCTGCAGGCGCACCGAGCGGCGCTGCGACAGCCCGGATGCCCTGGATGAGCTCGCGTTCCGCAGGCGTAAATCCGAACACCAGCAATCGGACCGTGCGCTCCAGCGGCGCAGGTTTGAACGCCGGAAAATGCAGGGAGCTGGGTGCGCTGTCTTTGTCGATGGGCAGGATGATCATGTTGGGCTCCCTGATACTGGTGTTTGTTTGCCTGTGCCTTTGCATTGTCTTGCATATGCTGGTCATTGCACATGATTAGTTCACGCTCGCGGGTTCTCCCGATGCAGGGGTCCAGCCTGCGGCCCAGACTGTGAAGTTGGTCACGGTTGCGGGCCTGCATTACCATCGGGCCATGCTCCAGTCCTCCCCCACCGCCCCGGTGCCGCTGCGCCAGGACGTACGTCTTATCGGGCTCGTCGGCCTTGCCCACGCCAGCTCGCACTTCTCCCACCTGATGCTACCGCTGCTGTTTCCTGTTTTCATGCGGGAGTTCGGGCTGAGCTATGCCGAGCTGGGCTTCCTGATGACGGTGTTCTTCGTCGTCTCGGGTCTGGGGCAGGCGGGGGCCGGCTTCATCGTCGACCGCTTTGGGGCGCGCCGCGTGCTGTTTGCGTCGGAGGCGCTTTTCGTCCTTGCCTGCGTGCTGGCTTCACTCGCGCAGGGCTACTTTGGCCTGCTCATGGTGGCGGTGGTGGCCGGGCTGGCCAATGCGCCTTTACACCCGGTGGACTTCACCATCCTCAACCAGCGCGTATCGGCGCCGCGCCTTGGGCACGCCTTCAGCGCCCACGGGCTCACTGGCAATCTGGGCTGGGCCGTGGCCCCGGTCTTCCTGGTCGGTTTCGGGCATGTGCTGGGATGGCGGGGCGCCTACGTTGCTGCGGCCGTCATGTACTCGGCCATCCTGGCCCTGCTCGTCCTGTACCGTGAGGAACTGCGCACTGAGGTCGTCGTGCGGTCTGCCGGGCAAGCGGCTGGCGGCGATCTTGATTTCCTGCGTCTGCCCGTCGTGTGGTGGTGTTTTGCCTTCTTCATGCTTTCCACCATGACCCTGGCGCTGGTGCAGAACTATGCGGTCTCGCTGCTGCAGGTGCTGCACCAAGTCACCCTCGAGGCGGCGACCCTGACGCTCACGGCCTACATGCTGTGTGCGGCGGCCGGCATCTTCGTGGGGGGCTTCGTGGCCGCGCGTGCCGACACGTCCAGTGATCATGTGGTGGCGGCCTGCATGGGGACCGGCGCGGTGCTCATGCTTCTTTGCGGCAGTGGGTGGCTCGGGGCGCAGGCGACCATGCTGGCCCTCGCGGCAACAGGCTTTGCCATCGGCATCGGCAATCCCTCGCGGGACATGATGGTCAAGAGGGCCACGCCGCGCGGCGCTACCGGCCGTGTTTACGGCACTGTGTATTCGGGGTTTGACGTGGGCTTTGCGGCTGCCCCACTGATCTTTGGTGTGCTCATGGACCGGGGCCAGTTCCACGCCACTTTTCTCGTGGCGGCGTTGATCCTCGCGCTCAGCGTGTTGACGGCTGTGGGCGTGGGGCGTCGGGTTCGCACGTAAGCCTTGCCAACCTCCCTCGCTTGGCAGGGCAAAATCCGGCACCATGCAAACCCAGATCGCCGGCCACCTGCTCGTCGAATGCCTCATTGCACAGGGCGTCACCCATGCCTTTGGCGTTCCCGGCGAGAGCTACCTGGCCGTGCTCGATGGCTTTCACGCCTGCGCCGAGCAGATCCTCTTCATCATTAACCGGCAGGAGGGTGGCGCTGCCTTCATGGCCGAGGCCCACGGCAAGCTGACCGGGCGACCGGGTGTGTGCTTTGTCACCCGCGGGCCCGGCGCCACCAACGCATCCATAGGCCTGCACACGGCCTTCCAGGACTCCACGCCCCTGGTGCTCTTCGTGGGCGACGTGGCCAGCGACATGCGGGATCGCGAGGCCTTCCAGGAACTCAATTACGAATCCCTCTTCGGCCCCAGCACCAAGGGCATGGCCAAGCGGGTCGAGCGCATTGACGACGCCCGCCGAATCCCCGAATACATTGCCCGCGCGTTTGCCACCGCCATGAATGGCCGCCCGGGCCCCGTGGTCCTTGTCCTGCCCGAGGACATGCTGGCCCAGGAGGTTGCGGCGGTGCCGCTGCCCCGCGTGGAGGCGGTCCAGGCCTGGAGCGACCCGGGCTCCCTGCGCGAACTGCGCACCCTGCTGCTGGCCGCGCAGCGCCCGCTCGTCGTGGCCGGCGGCGGTGGCTGGACGCCGCAGGCCGCCCAAGCCCTGCAGCGCTTCGCCGAGAACTGGCGGCTGCCAGTGAGCAACGCTTTCCGGTTCCAGGACACATTCGACAACCGCCACCTGCAATACGCCGGCGATATGGGCATTGCGCCCAACCCGAAGCTCGCGCAGCGTATTCAGGACAGCGACCTCATCCTTGCCATCGGCCCGCGTCTGGGCGAGATGACCACCGGGTGTTACACCCTGCTGCAGGCGCCCAGGCCGAAGCAGAAGCTCGTGCACATCCACGCCAGCGCCGAAGAGCTCAACCGCGTCTACCAGGCGGACCTGGCCATCCAAGCCACTATGAACGCGGCTGCGCGCTCACTCGAGGTGCTCACGGCCCCGCCCAGCTTGCCGTGGGAAGCGTGGACACAGGCGGCCCATGCCGACTACCTGGCCAATCTGCATCCGCAGCCCTTGCCGGGCCCTATTGACATGCCTGCGCTCATTGCGACGCTGCAGAAGCACCTGCCAGACGACGTGGTGGTCACCAATGGCGCTGGCAACTTTGCCAGCTGGGTGCATCGCTACTGGCGCTACCGGGGCCTGGCGGCGGGCGCCAAGACCCAGCTTGCACCGACCAGCGGCGCCATGGGCTACGGCGTGCCAGCAGGCATTGCCGCCGCCATTACCACCGGGCGCCTGGCCTTCACCATCGCGGGAGACGGCGATTTTCTGATGACCGGGCAGGAGCTGGCCACCGCCGTGCAACACGGCGCGAAGACGCTCATCGTGCTGCTCAACAACGGCATGTACGGCACCATCCGCATGCACCAGGAGCGGGAGTACCCGCAGCACGTCAGTGGGTCGCAACTGCACAACCCGGATTTCGTGGCCCTTGCGCGCGCCTATGGCTACGCAGCCGCCCGCGTGACGCAGACCGGCGAGTTCGAGGCCGAGGTGCAGGCCGCCCTGGCGCGGTCGCAGGGCACGCTGATCGAGGTCATGCTCGACCCCGAGGTCATCACCACCCGTGGGACGCTGGGCGCCATTACGCAGGCGGCCTTGGCTCGGCACAAACGTGCATGACGGGGTTGCGTCGGGATGAAAAAAAAGCCGGCTTGCGCCGGCTTTTTTTGAGGGCTGACCCGAATTACTTCAGGTGCTTGCCGATCAGGGAGGCCAGTTCGAACATCGTGACCTGAGCCTTGCCGAAAACGGCCTTGAGCTTGTCATCGGCGTTGATGTTGCGCTTGTTGACCTTGTCCTGCAGACCGTTCTTCTTGATGTAAGCCCACAGCTTGCTGACCACTTCGGTACGCGGCAGGGGGTTGGAGCCCACCACGGCGGCGAGCGCGGCGCTTGGCGTCAGAGGCTTCATGAACGCTGCGTTCGGGGTGCGCTTCTTGGCCGGGGCCTTTTTCTTCGCAACCTTCTTGGCAGCGGCCTTCTTCGCCGGAGCCTTCTTCGCAGCAGCCTTCTTGGCTGGAGCCTTCTTCGCAGCAGCCTTCTTGGCTGGAGCCTTCTTCGCAGCAGCCTTCTTGGCTGGAGCCTTCTTCGCAGCAGCCTTCTTGGCCGGAGCTTTCTTTGAAGCGACCTTCTTGGCCGGAGCCTTTTTCTTTGCAGTTGCCATGATTGAATTTCCTCTTCTAGAAGTTGATTAATCACCAGCACGGAACTGCTTCCTTCGCTGGCAGGGAAGATGCTATAGGAGAAAAAACGCAACACCAAGAAAAAAATGCGCTTTCTCCCTCGGGAATGTTGTTTTTTTCATCGTGTTTTCAGAGGGGCGCCACTCGGCGCGCAGCGAGTTTCTTCTCTGGCAAGTGGCATCCTGGCTGCTTCCGCAGCTCTCAGGGAGTGCCGTGCTTCCTTCGCAGCTGCGTATTTCGCTCGGCACGTGGTCCTTGTTTTCGCTCTTGCGGGAGCAGGTCTCTTACCGTCAAGCGTTCCTGATCGGTCTATCGCGCGTGTTGCGCTGCGCCGCAGCAGGCGGGCGTGGCTGCTGAGCCCGCACAATGTGGCTTGCCCGTCGCGCTTGCGGGCCCCAACCGCCACGCGCACCGGATCCCGCGCGCGCCTTCAGCCCATGTCCACGCCTTGCCTGTCCCACGTTTTCGTCTACGGCACCTTGCGCCGCGGCCAGGTCAACGACATCAACCACCTCGCGCCCGCGCCGGTCCTTCGCGGTACGGCGCGCATCCGCGGTTTCCTGTACGACCTCGGGCCCTACCCCGGCGTGATCCTCGGGGGAGACGAGGGCTGGGTGCACGGCGAGGTCTACGCGATCACGCCGGAGCTGGAGGCGCAACTGGACCGCATTGAGGAGGTGGCGCCTGTGCCCTCGGGGGAATATGCCCGGCGTCATATTGATATCGAGGTTGACGGGCAGGTCCTGCGCTGCCTGGTCTACGAGATCGCAGCAGTGCGTATCGAGGGTCGACCCCGAATCCCCCACGGCGACTGGCCGCAACGCTGAGGGCCGGGCCGGGTGTCTGCAGGGGCAGGCGCCCCCGAAGGCGCGCGTGTTTGACCTCCTGGAGGTTTGCGCGAACGTGCATTTCATAAAAAAAGCAACCGACTCCGCATTGCGAAAAATAAGGCTGATGCGTTGCAGCATTTTTTCTCAATACGAGATAATGAAAACCGCATCGCGAAATACAAAATCTAAGTGATTGATTTAAAACATTTTAAAAAATCTCTTATATAAGACACAAGATTAACAAAACGTCTTGTAGAAGACTTAAAGTGTAGCCATCGATTCGGGCCGCAGCGCCACCTGGGAATCGAAAGGTTTCATCCACCCGCTTTAGGAGTCACACCATGCCGCAAACCCTGACCGAACAGCTCAGCCGTGAGCAACAGATCGCCGCCCTCGAGAAGGACTGGGCCACCAACCCGCGCTGGAAAGGCATCGAGCGCGGCTACACAGCCGCTGACGTCGTGCGTCTGCGCGGCTCCTTCCCCATCGAGCACACCATCGCCCGCCGCACCGCTGAGAAGCTCTGGGACATGCTGCACACCGAGCCCTACGTGAACTGCCTGGGTGCGCTCACCGGTGGTCAGGCGATGCAGCAGGTCAAGGCCGGCGTGAAGGCCATCTATCTCTCGGGCTGGCAGGTCGCTGCCGACAACAACACCTATTCCTCCATGTACCCGGACCAGTCCCTGTATCCGGTGGACTCGGTGCCCAAGGTCGTCGAGACCATCAACAACACCTTCCGTCGTGCTGACGAGATCCAGCACTCCAAGGGCATTGACGCCGGCCACAAGGACTACATCGACTACTTCGCGCCCATCGTGGCCGATGCGGAAGCGGGCTTTGGGGGCGTGCTCAACGCCTTTGAACTGATGAAGGCCATGATCCGCGCCGGCGCTGGCGGCGTGCACTGGGAAGATCAGCTCGCCTCGGTCAAGAAGTGCGGCCACATGGGTGGCAAGGTGCTGCTGCCGACCCGTGAGTCCTGCCAGAAGCTCATCGCTGCCCGCATGGCTGCCGATGTCATGGGCGTGCCCACACTCGTTATCGCCCGTACCGATGCCGAGGCCGCCGACCTGCTGACCTCCGACTACGACGAGATCGACAAGCCCTTCCTGACTGGTGAGCGCACCCAGGAGGGCTTCTACAAGACCCGCAAGGGCCTGGACCAGGCCGTGGCCCGTGCCAACGCCTACGCCCGCTACGCCGACCTGGTGTGGTGCGAGACCGGCACGCCCGACCTGGACTTCGCCAAGAAGTTTGCCGACGCCGTGCACAAGGCGCATCCGGGCAAGATGTTGGCCTACAACTGCTCGCCGTCGTTCAACTGGAAGAAGAACCTCGACGACGCCACCATCGCCAAGTTCCAGCGCGAGCTCGGTGCCATGGGCTATAAGTACCAGTTCATCACGCTGGCCGGCATCCACAGCATGTGGTTCAACATGTTCGACCTCGCGCAGGACTACGTGAAGCGCGGCATGACGGCTTACGTGGAGCGCGTGCAGGAGCCCGAGTTCGCCGCTCGCGACCGTGGCTACACCTTCGTGTCGCACCAGCAGGAAGTTGGCACCGGCTACTTTGACGACGTGACCACGGTGATTCAGGGCGGCAAGTCCAGCGTCACGGCACTGACCGGCTCCACCGAAGAAGAGCAGTTCCACTGATCATGCGGACTTGAGGAGCCTGTCTGAAAACCGCCGACCCGCGGCTTCGGCCGCGGGTTCGCAAACAAAAGAAGGTCCTGGATGATGTTCGGTCAGTGCGCTGAATCCAAATGCATAAGGAAATCTTCTGTTTGTGATGATAATTATTTAATTTACCTTATTTGATTCGCTGCCTACATTTGGCCCAAGCCCTGAATTGCGCCAACGAGAACGACAGAAATTCACAGGCGACGAGACGCAAACGATTTAAAAAACCGGAGCTCCGAAAGGAAACATCTTCATGAGCAAGAAGTACAAGGTCTTGATCCTCGGTGCCTCTTATGGCTCGCTTCTGGCCAGCAAGCTGCTGATGGGCGGCCACTCGGTCAGCCTCGTTTGCCGCCAGGGCACCGCTGGCCTGATCAACAGCGAGGGCACTCGCGTGCGCATGCCCCTCAAGGGCCGCGAGGGCCTCGTCGAGATCGACTCCCGATCCCTGCCCGGCCGGCTCGACGCCGTCACGCCCGAGTCGGCTCAGCCCGCCCAGTACGATCTCGTGTGCCTGGCCATGCAGGAACCCCAGTACAGCGCCCGAGGCGTGCGCGAGCTGATGCGCGCCATCGCCGTGGCCAAGGTACCCTGTATGTCCATCATGAACATGCCGCCGCTGCCCTATCTGGCGCGCATTCCTGGTGTCGACGCCTCCGCCCTGCGCGCCTGCTACCACGACCCGAGCGTCTGGGAGCATTTCGAGCCCGGCCTCATGACCCTCTGCAGCCCGGATCCGCAGGCCTTCCGTCCGCCGGAAGAGCAGCCCAATGTGCTGCAGGTGGGCCTGCCCACCAATTTCAAGGTGGCTGGTTTCGCAAATCCTGAACACACTGCCATGCTCGAGCAGATGGAGGCGGACGTCACTGCGGCGCGCCTTAGCGTCAATGGCGAGGCCATCGACCTGCCGGTCAAGCTCAAGGTGCACGACTCCATCTTTGTGCCGCTCGCCAAGTGGGCCATGCTGCTCACCGGCAACTACCGCTGCATTGGTGCAGAAGCGATGCGACCCATCAAGGAAGCCGTGCACGGGGACCTCGAGAAGTCACATCAGATTTACGAGTGGGTGATTGACCTTTGCGTCATGCTCGGCGCTTCGCGCGACGACATGGTGCCCTTTGACAAGTACGCCGCCGCCGGCCAGGGTCTGCTCAAGCCGTCTTCCGCCGCGCGCGCGCTGGCCTCCGGTGCCACGGACATCGAGCGCATCGACCTGCTCGTCAAGCTTGTGGCGGAGCAGAAGGGCCTGTACCACGAGTCCATCAGCGAGACCGTCAAGCTTATCAACGGCTGGCTCGACCGCAACCGCAAGGCTGCGGCTGCAAAGGCAGCGGTTGCCGAAGTCGCCTGAGACGGGGGGGCGCGGGCGGCCCAACGGGATCTCCCGACTGTCGCGACGAGGCCAAGGGCTGATCCCCTTGGCCTCATTTTTGGTGGCCCTCGGTTAGAATTGCCGCGGCGGACCGCAGCGTCCCACAGCAAGAGCGAGAAAGGCACCCTGGTTATGACACCGCGAACTAGCACCGTCGTTGAGCGAGGTCTCAGGGGTTGCTAGTCCGCGCGCCCTTGGGCGCAAGATGCTGGTGAATGCAAACGGAGGCGCGGTCGACACCGCGCCTTTTCTTTTTCCGATTGAACACATATGGTCCAGATCACCCTTCCCGATCGTTCGAAACGTGAATTCCCCGGCCCCGTCACCGTGGCCGAGGTGGCTGCCTCGATTGGCGCGGGCCTGGCCAAGGCCGCGCTAGGTGGCAGGGTGGATGGCAAACTGGTCGACACAAGCCATCGCATCGACAACGATGCCGCGCTGGCCATCATCACGCCCAAGGATGCCGATGGCCTGGACATGATCCGCCACTCCACGGCGCATCTGCTGGCCTATGCCGTCAAGGAGTTATTTCCCGAGGCGCAGGTCACCATTGGCCCCGTTATTGACAACGGCTTCTACTACGACTTTGCCTACAAGCGTCCGTTCACGCCCGAAGATCTGGCCACCATCGAGAAGAAGATGGCCGAACTTGCCGCCATGGACGAGCCCGTGCAGCGTCGCGTGCTGCCGCGCGATGAGGCCGTGGCCTATTTCGAAGCCATGGGCGAGCACTACAAGGCCGAGATCATCGCCAGCATCCCCGCCAATGAAGACGTCAGCCTCTACCGCGAAGGCAAGTTCGAAGACCTCTGCCGTGGCCCGCACGTGCCCAGCACCGGCAAGCTCAAGCACTTCAAGCTCATGAAGGTGGCCGGCGCCTATTGGCGCGGTGACCACCGCAACGAGATGCTGCAACGCGTCTACGGCACCGCCTGGGCCAGCAAGGAAGAACTGCAGCAGTACCTCACCATGCTCGAAGAGGCCGAGAAGCGCGATCACCGTAAACTCGGCCGCGAGCTCGACCTGTTTCACCTCGACGAGCATTCGCCCGGTACCGTGTTCTGGCACCCGAAGGGCTGGGCCGTCTGGCAGCAGGTGGAGCAGTACATGCGCCGGGTCTACCGCGACAACGGCTACCAGGAAGTCAAGGGCCCGCAGATCATCGACAAGGCCCTGTGGGAAAAGACCGGCCACTGGGACAAGTACCGCGAGAATATGTTCACCACAGAGAGCGAGAAGCGCGACTACGCTCTCAAGCCCATGAACTGCCCGGGCCACATCCTCATCTACAAGCAGGGCGTCAAGAGCTACCGCGACCTGCCGCTGCGCTATGGCGAGTTTGGCGCGTGCCATCGCAACGAGCCCACGGGTGGGCTGCACGGCATCATGCGCGTGCGCGGCTTCACCCAGGACGATGGCCACATCTTCTGCACGGAAGACCAGATCCTCCCCGAGTGCGTGGCCTTTACGGCCCTGCTGCAGAGGGTCTACAGGGATTTTGGCTTCACCGACATCATCTACAAGGTCGCCACCCGCCCGGAACAACGCATCGGCTCCGATGCGCTGTGGGACAAAGCCGAGGCCGCGCTGATGGAAAGCCTCAAGGCCGCGAACTGTGAGTTCGAGATTTCCCCCGGTGACGGCGCCTTCTATGGTCCCAAGATCGAATACACGCTCAAAGACGCCATCGGCCGTCACTGGCAGTGCGGCACCATCCAGGTCGATTTCTCCATGCCCGAGCGCCTCGACGCCGAATACGTAGGCGAAGACGGTAACCGCCACCGCCCCGTCATGCTGCACCGGGCCATCCTGGGCAGCCTGGAGCGTTTCATCGGCATCCTCATTGAGGAACATGCCGGTGCGCTGCCCACCTGGCTGTCGCCGATGCAGGTGTCGGTGCTCAATATCACCGACGCGCAGGCCGATTACTGCCGCGAAATTGCCCAGAAATTGCAGAAATCTTTGCCAAATCAAGAACTTAGGGTCCAAACCGACCTGCGGAACGAGAAAATTACGTATAAAATAAGGGAGCATTCGATGCAAAAGCTGCCGTACATCCTCGTCGCCGGCGACAAGGAAGTGGCAGCAGGTGCCGTCGCAGTGCGTGCCCGGGGTAACAAAGACCTCGGTGTGATGTCCCTGGAAGCCTTCGTGCAACTCCTCTCTTCGGACATTGCTCACAAGTCGGTCGAAGCGGCCCCGCAAGGGCAGTGAGGCGGTCTTTTGGCGCGCAGTGGGATGGCTTGCGCCGCGCGAGCGGCACGCTGAACAAGGAATTGAACCATCGCTACTGAATTTCGTGATCGTCGCCAGCGCGAAGAACGCAAGCACCGCCTGAACCGTGAAATCATGGCTCCCGAAGTCCGGGTGTCGGGCCCCGAAAACGAGGCCATGGGCGTGATGAGTCTGGCTGAGGCCCTGCGACTGGCAGGCGAGATGGATGTGGACCTGGTCGAGATTTCGGCCGCTGCCAATCCTCCCGTCTGCCGCCTGGTGGACTACGGCAAGTTCAAGTACCAGGAGCAGAAGAAGGCCGCCGAGGCGAAATCCAAGCAGAAGGTCATCGAGGTCAAGGAAATCAAGTTCCGGCCTGGTACCGACGATGGGGACTACAACATCAAGTTGCGCAATATCAAGCGCTTCTTGGAAGAAGGTGACAAGTGCAAGATTACCTTGCGCTTCCGTGGTCGAGAGATCACGCACCAGGAGCTGGGCATGGCCATGCTGGACCGCATGCGTGCCGATCTGGGGGACCTGATCGTGGTCGAGCAGTTCCCCAAGCTCGAAGGCCGGCAGATGATCATGATGATCGCGCCGGGCAAGAAAAAGGCCGGTGGCGCTTCAGCGCCCAAGGCCGCCGCCGAAGCAGCGGCACAGGGTTGAGTTTTTCCTGCGGGTTGCAAGACCGGCGGGAAGAGCCGGGAAGGCGAGAGCCTCTCCCGAAGGCGGCGGGGTTCAACCTGCTGCATGAAGAGGTGGCGGGTGTTGAACTCGCCACTTTAATAAGTGGCTCGGGGCCTACAAGCCTGGAAAAGGTTTCCAGACGCCTCGCGAGCACAAGGAAAAGGAGCATTCAAATGCCCAAGATGAAGACCAAGAGCGCAGCGAAGAAACGCTTCCGCGTTCGTCCCGGTGGCACCGTCAAGCGCGGTCAAGCCTTCAAGCGTCACATCCTGACCAAGAAGACCACCAAGAACAAGCGCCAGCTCCGTGGCGCAGTGGGTGTGCACGCGACCGACATGGGTCGCATGGCACAGATGCTGCCCGGCCAAGGCCTTTAATTAACGACGAACAAGGAGTAATCACATGCCTCGCGTCAAACGTGGTGTAACGGCTCGCGCCCGTCACAAGAAAGTTCTCGCCCTCGCCAAGGGCTTCCGCGGTCGCCGCGGTAATGTCTTCCGCATCGCCAAAGAAGCCGTGATGAAGGCCGGGCAATATGCCTACCGTGACCGCCGGACCAAGAAGCGCGTCTTCCGCCAGCTGTGGATTGCCCGTATCAACGCGGCAGCTCGCCAGTGCGGCATGACCTACAGCCAGTTCGCCAACGGCCTCAAGAAGGCCCAGATCGAGATCGATCGCAAGGTGCTGGCTGACATCGCCGTGCACGACATGGCCGCTTTTGCCGGCCTCGTGGAGAAAGTCAAGGCCAAGCTGGCTGCCTGATCTTCACGCCGGACCCGCTGCCCTCGGTAGCGGGTCTCATGCACAAGACAAGAGGGCCGAAGCTTGCATAGAGCTTTGGCCCTTTTTCATGGCGCAGAGCGATCCGGAGAGCGCAGTCGCAGTTGCGCTGCCCCGATCACTTTGCGGTTCACGGACCAGAACACATGAACGAACTCGACGCCATCGTTGCCAGCGCCCAGGGCGCCTTTGCCCAGGCCGCCACCCCGGCCGATCTGGAAAACGCCAAGGCGCGCTTCCTCGGCAAAACCGGCAGCATCACCGAGCTGATGAAGGGCATGGGTGCGCTGTCTGTCGAAGAGAAGAAGACACGCGGTGCCGCCATCAACGTGGCCAAGCAGGCCATCGAGGCCGCGCTCAACGCCCGCCGTCAGGCCCTGGCCGATGCCGAGCTGCAAAAGCAACTGCAAGCCGAGGCACTCGACGTCTCTCTGCCCGGCCGTGCGCGCGGTACCGGTGGCCTGCACCCCGTGAGCCTCACCATGGAGCGCATTGAGGCCATCTTTGGCTCCATGGGCTTTGAAGTGGCCCAGGGCCCAGAGATCGAGGCCGATTGGTACAACTTCACCGCGCTCAACACCCCTGAAGACCATCCCGCGCGTTCCATGCACGACACCTTCTACGTCGAAGGTGGCTCGGCCAAGGCCCCCAATCTGCTGCGCACGCACACCAGCCCGGTGCAGGTGCGCCACGCCCTGCAGCACGTGGCCGCGTGGAAAGCGAAGACGGATAAGGGCCTGAGCCCCGCCGGGCCGCCCCAAGGGGCGAGCGCCCCCTCAGGGGGCAGCGACCCAAGCGCAGCGGGGGAGCGTGGGGGCCTTGATGGCATGCCCGAGATCCGCGTCATCGCCCCCGGCCGCACCTACCGCGTCGACAGCGACGCCACGCACTCCCCCATGTTCCACCAGTGCGAAGGCCTGTGGATTGGCGAGAACGTCAGCTTCAAGGACCTCAAGTACGTCTTCACCGAGTTCTGCCGCACGTTCTTTGAGAGCGACGATCTGGTGCTGCGCTTCCGCCCCAGCTTCTTCCCCTTCACCGAGCCCAGCGCCGAGATCGACATCCAGTTCCAGAGCGGCCCGCTGGCCGGCCGCTGGCTGGAAGTGGCGGGCTCCGGCCAGGTGCATCCGAACGTGGTGCGCAATATGGGCCTGGACCCCGAGAAATACATCGGCTTCGCCTTTGGGATGGGTATGGACCGCTTCACCATGCTGCGTTACGGCGTCAACGATCTGCGCCTGTTCTTCGACGGCGACCTGCGTTTCCTGAGCCAATTCAAATGAACAGTCGCACCCCTGAGCCGCGCCTCGCAGCGCGTCTTCCCCTCAAGGGGACAACACCAGCGGCCCGGCCCAGCCGGTTCCGCGGTGTTCCGCGCCTGAAGGCCATGGCAACCCGTACACGCTAACGATTTCGCAGAGAACTACAAATGCAATTCCCCGAGTCCTGGCTGCGCGAATTCTGCAACCCGTCGCTCTCCACCCGGCAACTGGCCGACACCCTCACCATGGCGGGCCTGGAGGTGGAAGACCTGCGCCCCGTGGCGCCGCCTTTCAGCCACATCGTCGTTGGCGAGATCAAGGAAGCCGTGCAACACCCCAACGCCGACCGTCTGCGCGTGTGCCAGGTGGACGTAGGGCAGGGCGCCTTGCTCAACATCGTTTGCGGTGCGCCCAATGCGCGCGTGGGCATCAAGGTGCCGTGTGCTTTGGTCGGTGCAGAACTGCCCCCGGGCGAAGACGGCAAACCTTTCAGCATCAAGCTCGGGAAGCTGCGCGGCGTGGAAAGCCAGGGCATGCTGTGCTCGGCCCGCGAGCTCAAGCTGTCTGAAGACCATGGCGGCCTGCTGGAGCTCAGCCCCGATGCGCCCATCGGCAAGAACATCCGCGAGGTCCTGAACCTCGACGACACGCTCTTTACCCTCAAGCTCACGCCCAATCTCGCCCACTGTCTGAGCGTGTACGGCGTGGCGCGTGAAGTGGCCGCGCTCACGGGCGCGCCGCTCAAAACGCCAGCTATTGCGCCCGTGGCCGCCAAGCTCAGCGATGTGCAGCCCGTGAAGATCAGCGCGCCCGATCTGTGTGGCCGCTTCTCGGGCCGCATCGTGCGCAACGTCAATACGAAGGCTGCCACACCCCAGTGGATGGTGGACCGCCTGGCCCGCTGTGGCCAGCGCAGCGTCACCGCGCTGGTGGACATCTCCAACTACGTGATGTTCGAGCTCGGCCGCCCGAGCCACATCTTTGATCTGGACAAGATCCACGGTACGCTGGATGTGCGCTGGGGCAAGGCAGGCGAACAGCTCAAACTGCTCAACGGCAACACCGTCACTGTGGATGGTGAAGTGGGCGTGATTGCGGATGACCGCCAGGTCGAATCGCTCGCCGGCATCATGGGCGGCGACGCCACCGCCGTGTCTGACGACACCCGGCACGTCTATGTGGAAGCCGCCTTCTGGTGGCCCAAGGCCATTGCGGGCCGTTCGCGCCGCTACAACTTCGCCACCGATGCCGGCCACCGCTTCGAGCGCGGTGTGGACCCCGAGCTCACCGTGGAGCACATCGAGCGCATCACCCAGCTCATCGTGGACATCTGCGGCACGCCAGACACGGCCTGCGGCCCCGTCGACGACCACCGCGTCAAAATGCCCGTGGCCCAGCCCGTCACGCTGCGCGTGGAGCGCGCGGCCAAGGTCATCGGCATGCCGGTGACGCAGGCGCAGTGTGTCGATGTGTTCCGGCGCCTGGGCCTGCCTGCGACGCAAGCCGAGGGCCAGGTCACCGTCACCCCGCCGCTCTACCACTTCGACCTGCAGCTCGAAGAAGACCTCATTGAAGAAGTGGCCCGCCTGGTGGGCTACGAACAGCTGCCCCACACCCCGCCGCTGGCGCCCGTGGTGCCCACGCTGCGCACCGAAAGCCAGCGCAGCCCCTTTGCCGTGCGCCGCCTGCTGGCTGCGCTGGGCTACCAGGAAACCATCAACTACAGCTTTGTGGACGAGCGCTGGGAGCACGAGCTCGCCGGCAACCCCAAGCCCATCAAGCTGCTAAACCCCATTGCCAGCCAGATGGGCGTGATGCGCTCCAGCCTGCTGGGCTCTTTGCTGCAGGTGCTCAAGTTCAACCTGGACCGCAAGGCCGAGCGCGTGCGCGTGTTCGAACTGGGTCGCGTCTTCCTGCGCGATGCCTCCGTGCCCGACAGCCACCGCAGCGTGGCCGGCTTTGCCCAGCCCATGCGCGTGGCGGGCCTGGCCGCCGGCGGTGTGCACAGCCTGCAATGGGGCGCCAAAGAGCGCGCCGTGGACTTCTTTGACGTAAAGGCCGATGTGGAGGCGCTGCTCGCCCCGCTGCAAGCCGCGTTTGAAGCCGCCGAACACCCGGCCCTGCACCCGGGCCGCTGCGCGCGTGTGCTGCTGGGCGGCAAAGCCATCGGCTTTGTGGGCGAGCTGCACCCGCGCTGGCGCCAGGGCTACGAGCTCAGCGCCACGCCCGTGCTGTTTGAGCTGGCGCTGGACGCCGTGCTGGCCCGCCAGGTGCCCGCCCTGCGCGAGATCTCGCGTTTTCAGGCCGTGGAGCGCGACCTGGCCGTCATCGTGGCCGAATCTGTCACCCATGCGGCCCTCATGCAGGCCATCGCGTCTGCACCTACTGCCGGCCTGCTGCGAAATGCGGTACTGTTCGACGTCTATCGCGCCAAGCCCGGCCAGCCTGCGGGCGGCCTGGCAGAAGGCGAGAAGAGCCTGGCCGTGCGCCTCACGCTCAACAGCGACGAGGCCACGCTCACCGAAGAGCAGATCGAGGGCGCCGTGCAGGCCGTGCTGGGCACGCTGCAGGCGCAAGTGGGTGCGCGTTTGCGCGCCTGAGGGAAACGCGAGAACAAAGAGAAACGGCGAATCATGGAAATCACGGTCGAAAGCCTGGAAACCCCCGCGCTCACCAAAGCGCAGCTGGCCGAACTGCTGTTTGAGCAGATCGGGCTGAACAAGCGCGAGTCCAAGGACATGATCGACGCGTTCTTTGACCTCATTTCCGACAGCCTGGTCAACGGCAACGACGTGAAGATCTCGGGCTTTGGCAACTTCCAGATCCGCACCAAGGCCCCGCGCCCCGGCCGCAACCCCCGCACGGGCGAGGCCATTCCCATCGAAGCGCGCCGCGTCGTCACCTTCCACGCCAGCCACAAGCTCAAGGAACAGATCCAGGAGCAAGGCGGCCAGCCCACCCGCGCGGCCTAAGGCCAGGCCGCCCGGTTTCGGGCTGCCCTCGGCAAGGGCTGAGCCAGCTTCGCCGTTCGGGCTGAGCTTGTCGAAGCCTCCATCATTCGCGCACGGTTCAAGGTGGCCGAGGCGCTCGCCAAGGAGCTGTGACATGAAAAAGCAGATGACCAAACGCGCCATCGATGGCGTGGATGTCGAAATGGGCTCGGGTAACGTGTTTGCCGACCTGGGCTTGCCCGACGCCGACAAACTCAAGATCAAGTCCGGCCTGGTCATTGAGATTGCTCGGGCGATACAACATCTCAAGCTCACCCAAAAAGCCGCGGCAGAACGCATGGGCATCCCCCAGCCCAAAGTTTCGGCCATGCTACGGGGTGATTTCTCCAATCTGTCCGAGCGCAAGCTGATGGACTGCCTCAACCGCTTGGGCTACGACATCGAGATCAAGGTAAGGCCTGCCGCCCAGCCCGTCGGGCATCTGATGCTGGCGATCGCCTGAACGCCTCACTTGCAGGCGTAGGGCGGCCAGCCCGCCCGCGCCGAGGCCTTTTTTCTGCCCCGTTCCAGCCCGTTTTCGCCCTGCTGCGGTGCACCAAGCCTGCCCGGCTGTTGCGCCCTGAAACGCCGAAAAGCAGGGATTTTCAAAAAAGCCGCCCCCAGCCTTGGCAAGGGCAGGCTCTTAGAGTAACCTTGCAGCTTTCTCTCGTATCACATTGATTTCAATGGAGAAAGCACTCCCTCCCATCCCGGCCAAACGCTACTTCACCATCGGTGAGGTCGGCGACCTGTGTGGCGTCAAGCCTCACGTGCTACGGTATTGGGAGCAGGAGTTCACCCAGCTGCGTCCCATGAAGCGCCGCGGCAACCGCCGCTACTACCAGCACCACGAGGTGCTCATGATCCGCCGCATCCGCGACCTGCTGTATGACCAGGGCTTCACCATCAGCGGCGCGCGCAACAAGATGCAGGAGATTCTGGCCGCCGAGCGCGACAAGAAGCGCGCGGGTGAGGTCATGCTCGACGGCGTGGACGTGCTGGAAATGAACGAACCCAGCGATCTGGACGACTTCAGCGAAAGCCAGCTCGTGGACGACGAAGACCCCGCCGCCAACGACAAGCTGCACCTGGTGAAGCGCGAGCTCACCGAAATCCGCGAGCTGCTCTCGGGCAGCGTCTGAGGCCAAGCCACCCGCCCCGCCCCGGGGAAGGGCGCGATTCCTCGGCTATAATCCAACGCTAGATCGGTGTGTGGCGCAGCCTGGTAGCGCACTTGCATGGGGTGCAAGGGGTCGAAGGTTCGAATCCTTTCACACCGACCATCGAATACAGAAAACGCCGCTAGTGGAAACACTGGCGGCGTTTTTCTTTTTTCGATTCGAGATTAAGGGGCGTGAATGAATGTTGCCGATGCAAATCGGTTCACGACTGGGGCTTCCTCTGTATGGAGCAGTCAAATTTATCGAGCAAAATGTTAAATCGGTTGTAGTCAAATTCAGATTCTGCTGTGCCACCTTTGAGTCAGTAGAACCTTCTTCCGAAGATAAGGGACTAACTTGAATTCAGGCATTCGCGACAACAGAAATAGAGGGCGGGTAGCGGAGTTTCTTAAAGAAAAAGTGACCGTCGATAGTCGGCTGTCCGTAGTTTCCGCGTACTTCACCATCTATGCGTATGAGGCGCTGAGTAAGCAACTAGATGGCATTCAATCTCTCAAGTTTCTTTTCGGCGAGCCCAAGTTCATTCAGACGCTAGACCCAGAAAAGACTGATAAAAAGACCTTCAAGATTGAGGACGAGGGCCTGGAACTTGTCAATCGGCTTCTACAAAAGGAAGTTGCCCGCCGCTGCGCTGAATGGATCACCAACAAGGTAGAAATCCGTTCCATCCGAGAAGCCAATCTGCTGCACGGCAAGCTGTACCACATTGACGATGGCCGCCGTGAGCACGCCCTTTTGGGCAGTTCCAACTTCACGCAGCGTGGCTTGGGCCTGTCTGCCGCGCCGAATATCGAGTTGAATATGGTGGTCGATAGCGACCGTGACCGAACAGACCTGAAAACATGGTTTGATGAATTGTGGTCAGACACTGCACTGGTTGAGGATGTTAAAGCCCAGGTGCTTGAGTACCTGGCGCAGCTGTACGTGGATCACGCCCCAGAGTTCATTTATTTCAAGACCCTGTTCCACGTCTTTGAAAAGTTCCTGTCCGGCCAGGAAGAACAAGCCCAGTTCTTTGACAACACCGCCATCACTGACACTGAAATCTGGAAAGCTCTTTTTGAGTTTCAGAAAGACGGCGTCAAGGGCGCCGTCCAAAAGATCAATACCCACAACGGCTGCATCTTGGCCGATAGCGTGGGCTTGGGCAAAACCTATTCGGCGCTAGCCGTCATTAAATACTTTGAGCTGCGCAACCACCGCGTGCTGGTTCTATGCCCCAAAAAGCTGCGCGAGAACTGGACGGTTTATCTCGGTAGCAATATGACCGAACTAAACCCCTTCGTTCGTGACCGGTTCAGCTACATGGTCTTGTCTCACACCGACCTGTCCCGAGAATCTGGCAAGGCTGGCGACGTTGACTTGGCGGCCATCAACTGGGGCAACTTCGATTTGGTAGTGATTGACGAATCGCACAATTTTCGTAACAACGTCAAAGGCAAACGCGACGAAGAAGGCAACGTCATCAAGCAAAGTAGGTACGAGCGCTTGATGCAAGACATCATCCAGGCTGGAGTCAAGACCAAAGTCATGTTGCTGTCCGCCACACCGGTCAACAACGACCTGAAAGACCTGCGCAACCAGCTCTATCTGGTGTCCGAGGGACGCGACCATGCGCTAATGCCCACCACTGGGATTGCCAGCATTAAGCAAACGCTGGACACAGCGCAAAAGACCTTTACCGAATGGGCCAAACGCCCTGGCGACCGCGACCCCAAAGACCTGATGGACGGGTTGCCTGCTGGGTTCTTTACTTTGCTGGACGAGTTGACCATTGCCCGCTCCCGCAAGCACATTCAAAAGTACTACCGCACCTCGATGGCGCAGATCGGTAAGTTCCCGAAGCGTGCCAGGCCGATTTCGATGTATTCAGAAATTGACAGCAAGGGCCGCTTCCCTACCTATGACAAGTTGAATGAAGAGATTGAGAAATACCAACTTGCATTATTCAAACCCTCTATCTATGTACTGCCCCAATTCAAGGACCAGTACCAGGGCGAAGCAAATGTGCGAAATTTCAGCCAGGAGAACCGTGAGAAATTTTTGATCGGCATGATGAAGGTGAACTTCTTGAAGCGGCTGGAAAGCTCGGTCAAATCATTTGCCATCACCATGGAACGCACGGTCACCAAAATTGAAGATCTAGAAGAGCGGCTCAACGCCTACAAAACGCTGCGTGACGGCAAAGCGCAAGACTTACAAGCTACCCTGTTTTTGATGGAGGCCGAAGAAGACGAAGAACTGCGCGAGGCATTTGAAGTTGGCACCCTCAAATACCGCATGGAACATATGGACGTGGACCGCTGGTTAGCCGCTTTAGCCACGGACAAACGACAGCTTTCCATGCTGGCCGAAAGCGCTGGCGGTGTTACCCCCGAGCGCGACGCCAAGCTGGCGGAGCTCAAAAGCATCATCAAAACCAAGGTTACCACCCCAAGCACTAATAACCAGGGTGAACCCAACCGCAAGATCATCGTGTTCTGCGCGTTCGCAGACACCGCCGCCTATTTGTACGAGCAACTGGAGCCATGGGCCAGTACTACCCTGCGCAGCCACATTGCGCTGGTGTCTGGCGGCGCCCGCCCCAATCGTTCCACTTTTGGCACTGCCGAGTTCAACCAAATCCTGACCAACTTCGCGCCACGCGCCAAGCAGCGCGCCAAGATGTCCAAGATGCCGCAAGACGGTGAGATTGACATTTTGATCGCCACTGATTGCATCTCGGAGGGTCAGAACCTTCAAGACTGCGATTGGCTAGTCAACTATGACATCCACTGGAACCCGGTGCGCATCATTCAGCGCTTTGGACGTATTGACCGCATTGGCAGCCCAAACGACACCATCCAGCTTGTCAACTTCTGGCCAACGCCAGACCTGAACAAGTACATCAACCTCAAAAACCGGGTTGAGGCGCGCATGGCGCTGGTGGACATTTCTGCCACCAATGAAGACAACGTCTTGACCAATGCGGAACTGGAAGAGCTGATTCACCAAGACCTGAAGTACCGCGACAAGCAACTCATGCGCCTGAAAGACGAAGTGCTGGACCTGGAAGACTTCAACGAATCCGTGGCCCTGAACGAATTCACCCTCGACGATTTCCGCATGGACTTGTCCAACTATGTCGACGCCAACCGCGCCAAGCTGAAAGATGCGCCCTATGGCCTGTACGGCGTGGTGCCCGCGAGCACGGGAAGCGCCTCGGTCAAGCCTGGCGTCATATACTGCTTGCGACAGCAGCGCCACCAAGCAGCGCAGGGCACCGAGGCAGTCAACCCGCTGAGCCCCTATTTCTTGGTTTACATCCAGGCTGATGGTCAAGTGCGCTACAACTTCACCGCCCCCAAGCAGGTTCTGGAAATCTTCCGTGCCCTGTGCCAGGGCAAGACCGAACCCTACTCCGATCTGTGCAAGTTGTTTGATGCCGAAACCAGCCACGGGCAAGACATGGCCGCCTACAGCGCCCTGCTGGAAAAAGCCGTGGCCGCCATCGTGGCCCAGTTCACGCGCAAGAATGCCGCCAACCTGTTCACTGGCCGGGGTGGCAAACTGATCGATGCCACCAAGACTGTGAAAGCCAATAGCGACTTCGAGCTAATCACCTGGCTTGTGATCAAAAACTCATGACAAATCTGCAAACCAAGCGTTTACTTCAAGACGCGGTCACTCGTTTTTCGAGCCAATCATTTCGGGCGGCATCGCTGGGCCTGTTTGCGACACTTGGATACCAATCAGAGCGGACTATTGCAATTGACTCTGTAGCAGATTTTTGTGCGCAGTTTGATCCCGAGGGCGTGCTTGCGCATCCTCGCGCGCAAAGGTCACATTGGAAATCCATTGACCTTTTGTTCCAACTTACCGACGAAGAGTTGTCGCACAACGCTACCCTGTTCAAAGACGTCTCTGTCAAGGCGTCCTTGCTCCAGTCCTACGTATTCTTTGCCGTTGAACTACAACCGGGTGACTATGCAAGGGGAAAATTGGCTGCCATCACCCGTCAGATCAACCGCATTTTCCCCATGCCCGTCATGGTGTTGTTCAAGGTGGACGGCAATCTGTCGATTGCCGTCATCAACCGGAGGCAAAACAAGCGGGATGAAAGCAAGGATGTCCTGGGCAAGGTCACGCTGATCCAGAACATTTCTATTAACAAGCCCCATCCTGGCCATCTGGACATCCTGGCCGCCTTCTCGCTGAGTGAGCTTTCAGAGGGGCGCCGCAGCATCCAGAACTTCGACCAGCTCCACGCAGCTTGGGAAGAGGTCTTCAATGTCGAACTGCTCAACAAGCGCTTCTACGAGGAGCTGTCTAACTGGTATTTCTGGGCACGGCATCAGGTCAGCTTTCCCGGCGACCTGGAGCCGGATGAGCAGACGCGAAACGCCACAAGCGTCATCCGATTGCTTACTCGTCTGATCTTTTGCTGGTTCCTCAAGGAAAAACATCTCATTCCCGAACACCTGTTCGATCAGGAAACGCTTGCCAAGAGGCTGAAAAATCTGGCGGAAGACGAAAGCACCTATTACCACGCCATTCTGCAAAACCTGTTTTTCGCCACCCTCAACCAGCCGATGAACGCTGGCGACGCCCAAAATCGACAGTTCGCCGTGGAAGGCAGCTTTCACGAGAACCGCACTCAGCATGGCGTGAAAAACCTGTACCGCTACGCAGGCTTGTTTCGCGAGCCGGATAAAGCCCTTTCCTTGTTCGAGAACATTCCCTTCCTCAATGGCGGCTTGTTCGCGTGCCTGGACGTGGAAGACGATGCCGGCAAGGTGCAATATGCCGACGGATTCTCCCGCAACCCCAAGAAGCAGCCGAGCGTACCTAACCGCTTGTTCTTTGCCGAGCCTCATGCCGTGGACCTGAGCGGCAAGGACGACTTTGGCGATGCCAAGAAGAAAAAGGCCAAGGTACGCGGACTGCTGCATATCCTGAACGGCTACAAATTCACCATCGCCGAGAGTACCCCGGTGGAGCAGGAAATCGCGCTCGATCCCGAGTTGCTGGGCAACGTATTCGAGAACCTGCTGGCCAGCTATAACCCGGAGACCGGTGAGAGTGCACGCCGCCAGACCGGCTCGTTCTATACGCCACGCCCTATTGTTGACCACATGGCGGATGAGGCGCTTAAGGCCTATCTGGCCGATGCATTGTGCCAGCGCCTGCCCACCACCAGCAAGGCCGACGCCAAGGCCGGGCTGGACATCCTGTTTGCCTATACCGAAAAGGTTCACGCATTCAACGATGCCGAATGCAATGCGCTGATCTCGGCCATCGACGCCTGCAACATCCTCGACCCGGCCTGCGGGTCCGGTGCCTACCCCATGGGCATCCTGCACAAACTGGTGTTTGTTCTAGGCAAGTTGGATCCGCACAACGAAAAATGGCGTCAGCGCCAAATCGACAAGGCGGAAGAGATCGCAGACCCCGAGGCACGCGCTTCCGCCGTTACGGCGATCAACAACGATTTCGCCAACAATGCGCTCGATTACGGTCGCAAGCTCTACCTGATTGAAAACTGCATCTACGGCGTAGACATCCAGCCCATCGCCATCCAGATTGCCAAGTTGCGCTTCTTCATTTCGCTGATCTGTGACCAGAAGACGCATGGCGACAAGCGTTGCAATCTGGGCATACGCCCGCTGCCGAATCTGGAAACCAAGTTCGTAGCGGCCAACAGCTTGTTAGGCCTAAACCTGCCGCACAACCTCAGCTTGTTCCGCAATCCGGAAATTGAACGGCTTGAGAAAGAACTTGAGCGCCTGCGCCACCGCTACTTCTCTGCGCAGACCCGGCAAGCCAAGCGTGACTTGCAGAAAAGAGACCAGGAACTGGTCCAGAAGATCATCAAACTGCTAAAGGCCGATAACTTTGGCAACGAGCACGTGTACCGCCGTATCGCCTGGAATCCCTACGACCATCACAGCGTGGCCGACTTCTTCGACCCCGTAACCATGTTCGGCCCCGAGCTTGCCAGAGGCTTTGATGTGGTGATCGGCAACCCGCCCTACGTGCAGATCCAGAAATTCAGCGCCGCGCACAAACAAGCCTGGCAAGAGCAGAACTACAGTACTTACGTCGCTACGGGCGATGTGTATTGCCTGTTTTACGAACGCGGTGTGCGCCTGCTCAAACAGGGCGGGCAGCTCAGCTACATCACGTCCAACAAGTGGATGCGGGCGGGGTATGGTGAGAAGTTACGCGATTTCTTTGCCAAGGAAGTTGCCGTCGAGGAAGTGATTGACTTTGGCGGTGTAGTGGTCTTCAACGCCGCCATGGTCGACACCGCCATCGTGCGTCTAGGCAAGCGTGCGCCGGGTGATTCCTTTCCATCGGCGGTGCTGTCCAGAAGTTTCTCGTTGCATCAATCGCTGGCTCATTACATGCGCGGCAACGCGGTGCCATTCAAACGGCCAACCAGCGGGGCGGATTCCTGGGTAGTCATGTCGCCTGACCGCTACCGCATCAAGCAAGCCGTGGAAGTGCAGGGCGTACCACTGGAGAGATGGCACATTCAGATCAACCGGGGCATCCTGACCGGTTACAACGAAGCTTTCTACATCAGCACCGAGCAGCGTAATGCGCTGATCGCCAAAGACCCGCACTGTGAGAGCTTGATTGTGCCGTTGCTGCGGGGTCGGGACGTTCAGCGCTACGGAACCGATTGGTTGTTGCTCGATGACGAAAAATGGCTGATCAACACACACAACGGCATAAAGGAAATAGGCATTTCGCCGATCAATGTGCAGCGCGACTATCCATCACTTTGGCAGCACCTCAAAAGCCATCAAGCCAAATTGGAGCCTCGTGCAGACCAGGGTGACCACTGGACAAACTTGCGGAACTGTGCGTATTTGGAAGAGTTCAAAAAGCCCAAGATCATCTATCCGAACATGACGAAGTACCTCCCGTTCTATCTCGATACGGAGGAGAACTTTTACATCAACGACAAGGCTTTCATTCTGACCACGGAAGAAGAGTCCTTGCCGTTTCTCATGGCAGTTCTGAATTCCACCTTGTTTCGCTGCTGCTTCATGGACAACTTCCCCAATCTGGGCGAAGACCGCCGGGAGTTGCGCAAGATTTTCATGGACAAGGTGCCCATCAAGAAACCGGATGCGCAACAGGCCGCCCTGTTTGAAGCACTGATACCGATGGTGCAGGCCGCCAAGGCGGTAGCGCAGTCGTCGGGTGATCAGAGGCTGGCGCTAACCGCCGATTTTTTGGTCGAGGTCATCGATGCTTGCGTGATGGAAGTGTATTTCGCCCAGCACATGGCCGAGAAAGGGCTGTGCATCAGTGTCCACGTCCGCCCGCTGTTGCCCGGTACTGTGGCCACCTTGAGTCAGGCCCAACTCGCCGACGCCGCCCGGACTTTCCACCACGCTGCCAACGATAGCCAGCATCCCATTCGCAACATTTTGCTGCGCATTTCTGCCGACAGCCCCGAGTTACTGGCGGTGATTCAGAAAGAGGGGGCGGTATGAAGGCGCGCTTGCACGAGATCGCCATCAGCAATTTCAAGGCGTTTCGTGATTTCAGGCTGAACCTGGAAGGCCGCCATCTGCTGCTGTACGGACCAAATGGCGCTGGAAAATCATCACTTTACTGGGCGCTCTACACCTTCCTGCAGAGTGCGCGCAAGCCCAGACATGGCATTGCCAAGTATTTCGATCCGGCCACCCCGGAAAACCTTCTTAACATTTACGAACAAAAAGAGACCACGCCTAAGCCAGGGGAGATTGCACTAACGCTGCGCGACACCGCCACTCGCAACGACACCACCTACCGTATCAGCCAGGCCGATCACGGAACCTTTCAACAGCCAACGATCCTCAAGGGTGACTTGGCCAGCGACTTCATCACGTACCGGTTCTTCTTCGGCTTTTCGCATTTCAGGAATTCGGAGGAGTTTGATCTCTGGCCATTGTTTGAGAAGGAAATCCTTCCATTCTGCGTGAGCACGAGGGGACTGTCACCCTTGGATATTTGGCAAAAAATCCGAGACGGAGATCCAAACCCGAATAACCTTTCCGGCTACGCCGGGAGTGATGCATACAGTCGATTCAAAACAGACGCGACACAGTTTGCCAGCATCCTGCCAGGCATCGTCAATAGCATCAGCACCGAGGCGCAGAAGTTTTACGACGAGCACTTCTCTTCCGGCGACCCCGCGAAAGTTGCTCTAAAGTTGGCTGTCACCACGCAGCCATCGGCGGCAGGCTCCAATCAGAGCGATTTCAAGTTCACTCTGCCGGTCATGAAGTTTGGCGTGCAGATCGGCGGCCACACCGTAACCAGACCGCAGAGCTTTCTGAACGAGGCCAAATTGACCCAACTGGCCCTATCAGTCCGCTTTGCCGCCTCGCTAGTTAATCTGCACGAATCCGACCTGAAGTTGTTGGTGCTCGATGATTTGCTGGTTAGCCTTGACATGAGCAACCGCATGCAGGTAGTTGAGATTTTGCTTTCGGAGACCTTTGCGAACTATCAGAAAATAATCCTGACCCACGATCTGGGTTTTTTCCGAGAGTTCAAGCGCAGAATTGGTGGCAATCATGCCGATTGGTGCTTCCTAAATCTACAAGGAAATGCAGCTAACCAGATCGCGGCGAAGAGCGATAAGACCGATCTGCAGAAAGCGGAGGATTACCTGCAAGGCCATGATATTGAAGAGGCTGCCATGTTCCTGCGCAAAGCGGCTGAAGACACGGCTAAGCGATACCGGGAATGGGCCGAGGGCAAATCATTGCCACCTGGGCAGTTTTTCTCACTGACGGAGAATCTGCGGGCTGCTCGCAACAAGCTTCTTGAAGGCATTCCTGTTTCGCTTTACGAGCGGGTTTTGAAGAACACGCCTAAAGAACACCGAGCGCTCTTACTTTCATCCGACGACGAGGATCTGGACAGTAATGCTAGCCTTCAGCCAAAGGACAAGGGTATCCTCAAATCAAAGCGCAGAGACCTCAGAAATGCGCTGAGTGACGACGGGTGGGCGAAGATGGAGGCGGTGGAGGCCGTTGATCGCGTTTTGGAAATGACCGAACGTGTCTTGAATCCTGCCTCTCATGGCAGTAGTACCCCACTTTACGAGGATGAAGTCATACGTGCCAAGCGACTCATTGGCCACTTGGAGCGCGTATTGGCCTCGAATCCTGTGTAACCCCTTAGCGCTGGCAAGTTGCAGGAGAGTTGACAATGGCCGCAGCCAGTAGCTCTGCCCAGCAATTGCAGGTCAGAAGCACCACTCATTTCCTTGCAGTTGGTCACAGAACATCCATAAGCCGGAACGGCAGCTGTATCTGAATAACCCCTATCGAGTTCAACTGACTTGAGCCAGGCAAGGTATTGTCATGTTGGTTTCGCAAGGGGGGCTTGTTGATCTGACTCTTGTACGGGAGTTCTACGAATTGACATTTCAATACCTTCAGAGCTGCGGGATATCGGCTATCTGACCGCTAGGTTCTTGGGTGGGGTCATGCCAGAGTAAATGCTTCTGCTACCGCCTCTAGCGAGTTCTTCACTCGTTGCACGACTAGGGAATTGCCGGTGGCGGTCAACACTAGCTCCTGGGTCGATCGGGTCATGCCCACATAAAGCAGGCGCACCTCTTCCTCCAACGGCTCGTCTTTCCACGGCATGCTGCTCTTGCTGGAGCGCGGGGTCAGCTTCCAACACGTTGTTGAGCTCCATGGCGTAGCCACGGGCTTGCGATAGGGGGTGGGCCACCGTCTTGGGGCCGCCTTCCAGTTGAAGGACGACGCTGTCGCGGTTGAAGCTCAGCATGCTGCCCCAGGCCCAGTGTTTCACCTCAAGGATGAGCAACCCGCGACGAGGGCTGAGGATGACGAAGTCGGGTTGGCGGGCCTTGGGGCCGATAGGCACGTTGTGCCAGACCATGTAGTCGTCGGACAGGCAGCGTTTGAGCTGGTGCAGCACGGCGCGTTCGCCGGCGTTGTCGCAACGCCTATCGATGTTTGTGAGGCCTTGGGGAAAGATGGCCATGGATTTGTGCACTCCCTGCGTTCGGCGTATGCGCCGTTGGGGCTCGGCGTTTCATGGCGACGCCTGCCCGTTCTGCGTTTGATTCTATCGACGGGCTGTGGCCGCCAGACATGAAAGGCTCACATGCTCGCGGGTAAACCCGTAGCGCTTGCATGTTGTTTGGGTTGACGCCTTGCAATATAGTATGCATACTTACTAATATTGATTTTGGCGGCAAGAGTCTGCTCTTCCGCCGCCCCACCGGCCCCGTCCTTCCTTCTTCGGAGATCACGATGCAGTTCTACAAACACGGCTTCCGCGGCGGCAACCCCGATGTCAAGCCCGCCGCGCCCAACCGGCGCAACCGGGGTGCCAACGAACCGCTGCCCGAGCAGGTGGATGTGCTGATTGCGGGCACCGGCCCGGCGGGGCTGTGCCTGGCGGCGCAGCTGGCGCAGTTCCCCGAGATCGACACCATGATCATCGAGCGCATGAGCAGCAACATCATCAAGGGCAAGGCGGACGGCATCAACACGCGCTCCATGGAGATGTTCCAGGCCTTCGGTTTTGCCGACAAGGTCAAGCGCGAGACCTACTGGGTCAACCAGACCAACTTCTGGATGCCCGACCCCAAGAACCCCGATCTCATCCGCCGTGCGGGCCGGGTGCAGGACGTGGCCGACGACAGCTCGGAGATGCCGCACATCCTGATCAACCAGGCGCGGCTGCACGAGCTGTTTTTGGAGGTCATGAAAAACTCCCCCTCGCGCCTGGAGCCCGATTACGGCTGGGAGGTGCAGGGCCTCACCATCGACCCCAACACCCAAGACCACCCGGTGACGGTGACGCTCAAGGACGCCAGCGGCCTGTACTGGGGTGCCACGCGCACCGTGCGGGCCAATTACGTGGTGGGCTGCGACGGCGCGCATTCGGCCGTGCGCAAGGCCATTGGCGGCGAGCTCAAGGGCGATGCGGCGCACCAGGCCTGGGGCGTGATGGACATCCTGGCCAACACCGATTTCCCGGATGTGCGGCAGAAGTGCCTGATTTCTTCGGCCAACGAGGGCAACCTGCTGATCCTGCCGCGCGAGGGCGGCTACCTGTTCCGCGTGTATGTGGAGCTGGACAAGCTGCGGCCCGACGAGAAGGCCGCGCAGCGCAAGCTCACGCAGCACGACATGATTGCCGCGGCCAACCGCATCATCAAGCCCTACACGCTGGACGTGAAGGAGGTGGTGTGGTGGTCCATCTACGACATCGGCCACGCCATCAGCGACAAGTTTGACGACGCGCCCGAGGGCTCGGGCTGCAACCCGCGCGTGTTCACCGCCGGTGACGCCTGCCACACCCACAGCCCCAAGGCGGGGCAGGGTATGAATGTGTCCATGCAGGACACCTTCAACCTGGGCTGGAAGCTGGTGCACGTGCTGCAGGGCCGGGCGCACCCCAGCCTGCTGCGCAGCTACACGAAGGAGCGGCTCACCGAGGCCAGGCGCCTGGTGGAGACGGACCACAAGTGGGCGCGCATCATGTCGGCCCCCACCACCCAGGCCGAGCGCGAGGGGTTGGAGGAGCCGCGCATCATCCGCAACTTCAAGCAGAACCTGGAGTTCACGGGCGGCCTGGCCGTGCACTACGACCCGTCGGCCCTCATCGGCCCGGCCACCTGGCAGGCCCTGGCCAGCGGCCAGACCATCGGCAAGCGTTTTCATTCCGCGCCTGTGGTGCGCGTGGCCGACGCCATGCAGATGCAGCTGGGCCATGTGGCCGAGGCCGACGCGCGCTGGCGCCTGTATGCCTTTGCCGGCCAGGGCGACAGCGGCCAGGCCGGCGCGCCCTTGCGCCAGCTGGCCGACTGGCTGCAGACCCACCCCGATTCGCCCGTGGTGAAGCACACCCGCAAGGGCGAAGACATCGATGCCGTGATCGACGTGCGCGCCGTCTTCCAGCAGACCTTCGTCCAGCTGGCCTACGACCAGATGCCCGCGCTGCTCAAGCCCCGCACGGGCAAGCTGGTCCTGGAGGACCACGAGAAAGTCTTCTGCGTGGACCATAAAGCCGTGGGGGGCCTGGGCGACATCTATGCCATGCGTGGCATCAACCGCGCGCAGGGCTGCATGGTGCTGGTGCGCCCCGACCAGTACGTGGCCCACGTGCTGCCGCTGGACGCACGGCGGGAGCTGGCGGAGTTTTTTGCGGGGGTGTTGCTGCCGGCTTGAACACGCTGGACACAGCGCGATCACAGCACCCTCGACAC
The DNA here is from genome assembly GCA_020248905.1 of Curvibacter sp. Taxonomy (GTDB): domain Bacteria; phylum Pseudomonadota; class Gammaproteobacteria; order Burkholderiales; family Burkholderiaceae_C; genus Hylemonella. Next base: position 79,162 of record JADCGR010000011.1, read on the forward strand.
CCGGCGTGTCACCCAACACCGGAGCCTGCCTCATGACCGAACGCTGGAAAAGCCTGGACGCGCGCACGCTGCCCGGCCACATGATGCGGCGTGTGCAGCAGCTCGCAGTGGCGTTGTTCACCGAAGAGATGGCCGAGCTGGGGCTGACGCCGGTGCAGTATTCGGCGCTGCACGCCATCTGCCAGCAGCCGGGCATCGACCAGCGCACGCTGGCGCGCAGCATCAGCTACGACGCGGCCACCATTGGCGGCGTGATCGAGCGGCTGGAGGCGCGCGGCCTGGTTCAGCGCGAGGTGAGCCCGCAAGACCGGCGCGCCCGCGTGCTCAGCGCCACGGCCGAGGGGTTGCAAACCCTCAAGGCCGCCATTCCGCGCGTGCTCAAGACGCAAGACCGGCTGATAGCGCCGCTCAGTCCCGCCGAGCGCAAGCAGCTCATGCACCTCATGGGCGTGCTCATTGACGCCAATGACGAACTGAGCCGCGCGCCTGCGGGCGAATAGAATCCCCCGCAGTCAGCCCGTAGCTCAGTTGGATAGAGCAACAGCCTTCTAAGCTGTGGGTCGGGGGTTCGATTCCCTCCGGGCTGGCCAGCCGTTTTTCAGGGGAGCATCGTCAGCCTTGAGCCTGTATCGCTCACGCGTGATCGTTCACAAAAACCTCGACGACTTTCACGTCTGGCAGGCCAAGTACCGGCATTGGCTGGTGGAGGTGGCCGAGAGCGACACGCACGAGGTCTGGGTTTCCACCCGCGATCTGCGGGCCCTGTTCGCCAGCTTTCCTGACGACCAGCGTCTCAAATCCCTTTGCGCGAGCTTCTTGCTCTACGCCCGGGATCTCAAGACGCACTTCATCACCGACGCGGCGATGCAGCGCATCATGGGGCAGGTCCCGCGCCTCAAGAACAGCCCCGATGTGCTCAAGTTTCTGGACTGGTTTGAGCGCAATGTCTCTGCGGTGGCTCGCAACAAGCGCAGAAACCACGCGCAGGACGAAGGCAACGCAATCGCGCGGCAGCGCTCGCCCGAGGTAATGCTGGGGCCGGTGCCGTACGGCAAGGCACCGCCGCACCTGAACGACCCGACCGAGCCCGCCGACACCCACGAGCAATGGCGGCGGCAAGCGGCCCCGCAGGAGCCGCCCCGGGTATACCGGCCCGAGCTGCGGCCCATGGTGTTGACCTGGCCGCAATGGTGGCGGCTCAAGCTGCGGGGCCTGGGGGGCTATGTTCTGGCGCTGTGGCGCGGCGAGCGCAGCCTGTTTGAAACCCTGTTCGTGGGTCTGCTGGTGGGGGGAACGCCGTGGCGTCTGCTCGATCTTCTGCTGCCCGAGGATCTGGACTTCACCCGTGACTACGTTTGGGTGTACTGGGTCAATGCGCTGATGCTGCCCGTGGCGCTGGCCTGCGCCGTGTGGCTGGCCGTGAGCCTGGCGCGCAGCACGCGGCGCAGCCTTCAGTTGCGCGGCGGCGTGTTGTGGGCGACCACGGTTTTTCTGCTGTCCATTCCGCTGGTGCCGCTGGTGGCCGGCAACGGCTGGGACTTGCAGATGCTGGAGGAGTGGTGGGCCATGGTGCGGGGCCGCAGCGCACCCGCCTATGTGTACGCCGATCCGCACCTGGGCCGCATCGTGGTGCGCGGCGCTTTCCGCTCCGGCAGCGCAGAGGCCTTCGAGGCCGTGGTCAAGGCGAACCCGAGCTTGCGCGTGGTGCAGATCGAGAGCCCCGGCGGCTATGTGCTTGAGGGTTTTCGCATGGCCCAGCTGATTGAGGCGCGCAAGCTGGACACCGTGTCTTTTGAAGGGTGCTACAGCGCGTGCACCTTTCTGCTGGTGGCGGGCCAGACGCGTTACCTTGGGCCGCAGGTGAAGGTGGGCTTTCACCGCTCGGGCCGCAAGTACGGGCCTGTGGGCGACGGCTGGAGCTGGGCCGATCACCAGATCGCCCGGTATTACGAGAGCCGGGGGGTGCAACGCGAGTTCATCGTGCGCGCACTGACGCCGTCCATTCGTGGCATCTGGGTTGCCCCCCACGCGCAGATGTACGAGGCAGGCTACGCCACGCTGCGCTGGAGCGAGCGGCCGGCCGGCGTGTAGGCGCGAGATGTGCGGCTAGCTGCGCTGCAGTACCAGCCGCGTGGGTGCAAGCTGCACTTTCTCGGCGGGGACGGTGAGGCCCGATTCCTGCAGATGGACCGTGAGGTCGCCCCGGCTGATGATGACGTGGCTCACGGTCTGGTGCTGCCCCTGGTGGACAACCTGGGTGCCGGGACGGTACAGGGGAAGGTGGACGACCAGCGGCCCACCGGGGCCGGTGGCGGCAGCGTCGTGCGGCTGCGGGAAGGCGGACTCGTCTTTCACGGGAACTCCGCAGGTGAGGGCGGCGCGTTGGCCCTTCAGTTTCAGGGCGATTCCGACCGGTGGTCTAGAGGGTTAGGCGCGGGAAGCCCGCAAGGTACCACAGCACAAAGGTGGAGATGAGCACAGGCAGGCCAATCCCGAGAAAAGTAATCAGGGTGAGTACAAATGTCCACAGCTGCGAGAGCCACTCCTTGAAGAGTATCCGCAGGTCGACGTCCCAAAAATGCTCTTGCCTTTTCATGTCCGCAACGTGGTGGGCTGACAGGGATGTGTGAGGGGCGAAAAACGCTCCACCCCACTGGATATTGCCGCCAATGTAGCGTCAATCCGCGCAAACGGAAAGGCGGATAAACGGGCAGATGCGAGGGTTTATTTCTGCAGGCGGCCTGGCGTGCAGGGCCTGGGCTCAGACCAGGTCGAGGTCGTGCACTTGGAAGCGGCCGACGCGGCGGTCGGCGAAAAAGCGCTCCAGGGTTTCCTTCACGGTGCGAAAGGCAATCTCGTCCCAGGGAATCTCGTCTTCGCCGTAGAGCTGGGCTTGCATGGTTTCGGTGCCAGGGGCGAACTGCTCGCTCAGCAGCCGCGCGCGGTAGAACAGGTGCACCTGGCCCACGCGGGCCACGCTGATTACCGTGAACAGGCCCTCAAGTTCAATCTGGGCGCCCGCTTCCTCGTCGGTCTCGCGCGCAGCGCCTTGGGCGGTGGTCTCGCCTAGCTCCAGGAAGCCTGCGGGCAGCGTCCACTTGCCCTTGCGTGGCTCGATGTTGCGTTTGCACAGCAGCACCTTGTCGCCCCAGTAGGGTACGGTTCCCACGACGTTGAGCGGGTTCTGGTAATGGATGGTGCTGCAGGCCGGGCAGACCGCACGCTCGCGGGTGTCGCCGTCGTCGGGGAGCCGATAGACCACGGCCACGCCACAGTTGCGGCAGTGTTTGATGGGGCTTTGCAGCATGGGCTGGAGTGTACCTATCATGGGCGCACGATGGAGACGATCCAAGCCTGGTCCTGGCTCGCCGATGCGGTCATGGCTCTGCATGTGGCGGTAGTGCTGCTCGTGCTGGGCATTGCGCTGGCCGTGCTGGTGGGCGGGCCGGCGGGCTGGGCCTGGGTGCGCAGCCCAGCGCTGCGGTGGATGCATCTGCTGGCCACAGCCGTGGTGGTGGCCCAGGCCTGGCTGGGCCAGCATTGCGCGCTGACCGTACTGGAGAACTGGCTGCGCCGCCAGGCGCGGCTGGCCGGCTACGAGACAAGCTTCATTCAACACTGGGTGCAGCAGCTGCTGTACTACGACGCGCCAGCCTGGGTCTTCGTGCTGGCCTACACGGCGTTCGGTCTGCTGGTGCTGTGGCTTTGGCGTCGCTGGCCGCCAAAGCGCCGCGCGGGGCGCCGCCGCTCGCGCTGATTGCGGGGTTTTCGAAGCCAAAACCCTTCAAAACTTGCCCGGGCACGTCAGTTTGTTGCAAGATCGAGTCCCATAATTATGAATTCAGTTCTATAGATACGACCCGAGGAGAGTCAGGATGAGTCGCTACGCCGAGTTCCACCGCCGTTCCATCACCGACCGTGACGCCTTCTGGGCCGAGCAGGCCAGGCTCATCGACTGGCAGACGCCGCCGCGGCAGATCTGCGACTACAGCAACCCGCCATTCGCGAGCTGGTACGTGGGGGGCACAACCAATCTGTGCCACAACGCGGTGGATCGCCACCTGAAGGACCGGGCCGATCAGGCCGCGCTGATTTTCGTGAGCACCGAGACGGACGAGGAAAAGACCTACACCTTCGGCCAGCTGCATGCCGAGGTGCAGCGCATGGCGGCCGTGCTAAAGGGCCTGGGCGTGAAAAAGGGCGACCGGGTGCTGATCTACATGCCCATGATTGCCGAGGCTGCTTTTGCCATGCTGGCCTGCACGCGCATCGGCGCCATTCACTCGGTGGTGTTCGGCGGCTTCGCCTCGGGATCGCTGGCCACGCGGATTGAGGACGCCGAGCCCACGGTCATCGTCAGCGCCGATGCCGGCTCGCGCAGCGGCAAGGTGGTGCCCTACAAGCCGCTGCTGGACGAGGCCATCCGCCTCTCCAAACACAAGCCCGCTGCGGTGCTGCTGGTGGACCGCAAGCTCGCGCCCATGGAGCTCACGGCCGGGCGTGATGCGCTGTGGGCGCCTCTGCGCGAGCAGCACTTGAACACAGCCGTGCCCTGCGAGTGGCTGGATGCCACCCACATCAGCTACACGCTCTACACCAGCGGTACCACGGGCAAGCCCAAAGGCGTGCAGCGTGACACGGGCGGCTACGCCGTGGCGCTGGCCGCGAGCATGAAATACATCTATGAGGGCAATCCGGGGGAGACGTATTTCTCCACCAGCGACATTGGCTGGGTGGTGGGCCACAGCTACATCATTTACGGCCCGCTGATCGCAGGCATGGCAACCATCATGTACGAGGGCCTGCCCATCCGGCCTGACGCCGGCATCTGGTGGCAGCTGGTGCAGAAGTACAAGGTCACGCGCATGTTCTCCGCGCCGACGGCGGTACGCGTGCTCAAGAAGCAGGACCCGGCCTTCCTCAAGAAATACGATCTTTCCAGCCTCAAGGCCCTGTACCTCGCGGGTGAGCCTTTGGACGAGCCCACGGCGCAGTGGATCAGCGAGGGCCTGGGCGTACCCATCATCGACAACTACTGGCAGACCGAGACGGGCTGGCCTATCCTCACGATTGCCAACGGCGTGGAAAAAGCGCCCAGCAAGTTCGGCAGCCCGGGCGTGCCCATGTACGGCTACGACGTGAAGCTGATTGACGAGAACACGGGCGAGGAGCTCAAGGGCGCCGATCAGAAGGGCGTGGTGGCCATCGAGGGCCCGCTGCCGCCGGGCTGCATGCAGACTGTGTGGCGCGACGACGCGCGTTTTGTGAACACCTACTGGAAGAGCATTCCGGGCAAGCTGGTCTATAGCACCTTTGACTGGGGCATCCGCGACAATGACGGCTACTTCTTCATCCTGGGCCGCACCGATGATGTGATCAATGTGGCAGGCCACCGCCTGGGCACGCGGGAAATTGAAGAGTGCATCGCCAGCCATCCCAACATTGCCGAGGTGGCCGTGGTGGGCGTGGCCGACCCGCTCAAGGGCCAGGTGGCCATGGCCTTTGCCGTGGCCAAGGACGCCAGCGCCCTGGGCGATGCCAATGCCCGCCTCAGGCTGGAGGGCGAGGTGATGAAGGTGGTGGATGGCGTGCTGGGTGCCGTGGCGCGGCCGTCCCGCGTGTTTTTCGTCAACCTGCTGCCCAAGACGCGCAGCGGCAAGCTCCTGCGCCGCGCCCTGCAGGCCGTGGCCGAAGGGCGCGACCCGGGCGACCTGACCACGATGGACGACCCCACCGCGCTGCAGCAGGTGCGCGACCTGGTCGGCGGGGCGGCCAAGGCATAAGCCCGGACGCACCAAAGCATAAGTTTCTTTGCCGTGCCACCGATTCGGTGGCACAATCTTGCTCGTACTTAGGCCCCTTCCAGCCACAGTCGCATCCGCTAACCGGTTCAGCCGTGACGCGGAAGGTTTCTTCACCAGTCAAAGTTTCCTGCAGGGAAACGGAGGTCAGCGTAATGAGCGAATCCACGGCGTCGTCCGTCTACCAGACGTACCGCGACAACACCTATCTGTTCGGGGGTAATGCTCCGTACGTCGAAGAGATGTACGAGAACTACCTCAGCAACCCGGGCAGTGTCCCCGAAAACTGGCGCGATTACTTTGACGCTTTGCAGCACGTGCCCGCTGTTGACGGCACGAACGCCAAGGACATTCCCCATCTGCCGGTGATCAATGCCTTCGCCGAGCGCGCCAAGGCCGGCGTGACCCAGGTGGTCATAGCCACGGGCGCTGATTCGGAGATGGGCCGCAAGCGCGTGGCCACCCAGCAGCTGATTGCCGCCTACCGCAACGTGGGTCAGCGCTGGGCCGATCTGGACCCGCTCAAGCGCACCGAGCGCCCCGCCATTCCTGAGCTGGAGTCTTCCTTCTACGGCTTCAGCGACGGCGACCAGGAAACGGTGTTCAACACGAGCAACACCTTCTTCGGCAAGGAGAGCATGTCGCTGCGCGAGCTGCTCAACGCGCTGCGCGAGACCTACTGCGGCAGCATCGGCGCCGAGTACATGTACATCACCGACCAGACGCAAAAGCGCTGGTGGCAGCAGCGGCTGGAGAGCATTCGCAGCAAGCCCAATTTTGCGGCTGAGAAGAAGAGGCAGATCCTGGAACGCCTGACCGCGGCCGAGGGTCTGGAGCGCTACCTTCACACCAAGTATGTGGGCCAGAAGCGTTTCTCGCTCGAAGGCGGCGAGAGCTTTATTGCGTCCATGGACGAGCTGATCCATCAGGCTGGCGCCAAGGGCGTGCAGGAGATCGTGATCGGCATGGCCCACCGTGGACGCCTCAACGTGCTGGTCAACGCCCTGGGCAAGATGCCCAAGGACCTGTTCGCCGAGTTCGACCACACGGCCCCCGAGGACCTGCCCGCAGGTGATGTGAAGTACCACCAGGGCTTCAGTTCAGACGTGACCACCCCCGGCGGCCCGGTTCACCTGTCGCTGGCTTTCAATCCTTCGCACCTGGAAATCGTGAACCCGGTGGTCGAGGGCTCGGTGCGCGCCCGCATGGACCGCCGCGGTGATCCACATGGCAAGCAGGTGCTGCCGGTGCTGGTGCACGGCGACGCGGCCTTTGCCGGCCAGGGCGTGAACCAGGAAACCCTGGCCCTGTCCGAGACCCGTGGCTACAGTACGGGCGGCACGGTGCACATCATCATCAACAACCAGATCGGTTTCACCACCTCCGATCCGCGTGACCTGCGCTCCACGCTGTACTGCACGGACATCGTCAAGATGGTCGAGTCGCCCGTGCTGCACGTTAACGGTGACGACCCTGAGGCCGTGGTGCTGGCCACCCAGCTGGCCCTGGACTACCGCATGGAGTTCAAGAAGGACGTGGTGGTGGACATCATCTGCTTCCGCAAGCTGGGTCACAACGAGCAGGACACCCCGAGCCTGACGCAGCCGCTCATGTACAAGAAGATCGGCGCCCACCCCGGCACCCGCAAGCTCTATGGCGACAAGCTCGTCACCCAGGGCGTGCTGCCATCCGACGGCCCGGACGAGATGGTCAAGGCCTATCGCGCGGCCATGGATGCGGGCAAGCACACGGTGGACCCGGTGCTGACCAACTTCAAGAGCAAGTTCGCGGTGGATTGGTCGCCCTTCCTCAACAAGAAGTGGACCGACGCGGCCGAGACCGCGATTCCCCTGGCCGAGTGGAAGCGCCTGGCCGAGAAGATCTCCACCATCCCCGCCACCGTCACGCCGCACCAGCTGGTCAAGAAGGTCTATGACGACCGCGCCGCCATGGGCCGCGGCGAGATTCCCGTGGACTGGGGCATGGGCGAGCACATGGCCTTTGCCTCGCTGGTTGCCAGCGGCTACCCGGTGCGCCTGTCGGGCGAGGACAGCGGCCGCGGCACCTTTACGCACCGCCACGCGGTCATCCACGACCAGAACCGTGAGAAGTGGGACGTGGGCACCTATATCCCGCTGCAGAACGTGAGCGAGGGGCAGGCGTCCTTCACCGTGATCGACTCCATCCTCTCCGAAGAAGCCGTGCTGGCCTTCGAGTACGGCTACGCCTCCAACGACCCCAACACCCTGGTGATCTGGGAAGCGCAGTTCGGTGACTTTGCCAACGGGGCGCAGGTGGTGATCGACCAGTTCATCGCCTCGGGCGAGGTGAAGTGGGGCCGCGTGAACGGCATCACGCTGATGCTGCCGCACGGCTACGAGGGTCAGGGCCCGGAGCACAGCTCGGCCCGTCTGGAGCGCTTCATGCAGCTGGCTGCCGAGACCAATATGCAGATCGTGCAGCCCACCACGGCCAGCCAGATCTTCCATGTGCTGCGCCGCCAGCAGATCCGTGACCTGCGCAAGCCGCTGGTCATCATGACCCCCAAGTCCCTGCTGCGTAACAAGGACGCCACCTCGCCGCTGTCTGAGTTCACCAAGGGCGGTTTCCAGACCGTGCTGGGCGAGCAGAAGGACATCAAGGCAGCTGACAAGGTCAAGCGCGTCATCGCGTGCTCGGGCAAGGTCTATTACGACCTGGTCAAGAAGCGTGAGGAAAAGGGCTTTGACGACGTGGCCATCATCCGCGTCGAGCAGCTCTACCCCTTCCCCCACAAGGCTTTTGGCGCCGAGCTCAAGAAGTATCCGAACGCCACCGACGTGGTGTGGTGCCAGGACGAGCCGCAGAACCAGGGCGCGTGGTTCTTCATCCAGCACAACATTCACGAGAACATGCTCGAAGGGCAGAGGCTAGGCTACGCGGGCCGCGCCGCATCGGCTTCCCCTGCCGTGGGCTATGCCCACCTGCACCAGGACCAGCAGAAGGCCCTGGTGGAAGCCGCCTTCGCCAAGCTCAAGGGCTTCGTGCTCACGAAATAAACGGTTGAGCGGCGGGCGTTCGGCGCTGAGCGTCGACGCCCCTTGCTCAACGCTCAACGCATAACGCTCAACGCATAACGGAAGAATTCAAATGGCTATCGTAGAAGTCAAGGTCCCGCAGCTGTCCGAGTCGGTGGCGGAAGCCACCATGCTGCAGTGGAAGAAGAAGCCGGGCGAGCTGGTGGCCGCCGACGAGATCCTGATCGATATCGAGACCGACAAGGTGGTGCTGGAAGTGCCGGCGCCGGCCGCTGGCATGCTGGCCGAGATCGTGGTGGGTGACGGCGGTACCGTGGTGGCCGGACAGCTGATCGCGCGCATCGATACCGAGGGCAAGGCTGGCGCTGCTGCTGCGCCTGCTGCAGCAGCGGCTCCCGCAGCCGCCGCGCCTGTGGCTGCACCTGCCGCCGCTGCATCCAGCGCCAAGGCTGGCGTGGCCATGCCCGCTGCTGCCAAGCTCATGGCCGACAACAACCTGGCCGCAGGCTCCGTGCCCGGCACCGGCAAGGATGGCCGCGTGACCAAGGGTGATGTGCTCGCGGCTGTCGCGGGCGGCGCTGCTGCGGCTCCTGCGGCCATTCCGACCGGCGTACCCACCAAGGCACTGCCGCAGGTGGCAGCGCCCGCGCCCTCGCAGCACCTGGGCGAGCGCCCCGAGCAGCGCGTGCCCATGAGCCGCCTGCGTGCCCGCGTGGCCGAACGCCTGCTGCAGTCACAGGCCACCAACGCCATCCTGACGACATTCAACGAAGTGAACATGGCCCCGGTGATGGAGATGCGCAAGCGCTTCCAGGAGAAGTTCGAGAAGGAGCATGGCGTCAAGATCGGCTTCATGTCTTTCTTCGTCAAGGCGGCGGTGCACGCCCTCAAGAAATACCCGGTGCTCAACGCGTCCGTGGATGGCAATGACATCGTCTACCACGGCTACTTCGACATCGGCATTGCGGTGGGCTCGCCGCGCGGTCTGGTCGTGCCCATTCTGCGCAACGCCGACCAGATGAGTTTTGCCGACATCGAGAAGAAGATCGCCGAGTACGGCGCCAAGGCCCGTGACGGTAAGCTGGGCATCGAAGAGATGACCGGTGGCACCTTCTCGATCTCCAACGGCGGGGTGTTTGGCTCCATGCTGTCCACGCCCATCATCAACCCGCCGCAGTCGGCCATCCTCGGCGTACACGCCACCAAGGACCGCGCCGTGGTGGAGAACGGGCAGATCGTGATCCGCCCGATCAATTACCTCGCCATGAGCTACGACCACCGCATCATCGACGGCCGCGAAGCCGTGCTGGGCCTGGTGGCGATGAAGGAAGCGCTGGAAGACCCGGCCCGCCTGCTGTTCGACATCTGATCGGATGGCCTGGGTCTATCTGCTGCTGACAGGCCTGTTCGAGATCGGCTGGCCCCTGGGCTTCAAGCTGTCTCAGCAGCCCGAGTACCGCGTGAGCGGCATCGTCGGGGCCGTCGTGTCGATGGCCATCAGCGGCTGGTTGCTGTGGCTGGCGCAGCGCGAGATCCCGATAGGCACCGCCTATGCGGTGTGGACCGGGATCGGCGGCGCCGGCACGTTTTTGATCGGGGTGATGTTCTTTGGCGATGCCGCCACGCTGCTTCGTTTCCTGGGCGTGGCCATGATCGTGGGTGGAGTGATCATCCTCAAGTTTGCGCACTGACTGTGGTGCGCGCAGGAGTAAATCTATGAGCAAGCAATTCGACGTCGTCGTCATCGGTGGCGGGCCCGGTGGCTACATCGCCGCCATCCGTGCGGCCCAGCTGGGCATGAACGTGGCGTGCGTGGACGCATGGAAGAACGAGAAGGGCGGCCCCGCGCCCGGCGGCACCTGCACCAACGTGGGCTGCATCCCGTCCAAGGCGCTGCTGCAGTCGTCCGAGCATTTCGAGCATGCTAGACTGCACTTTGCCGAGCACGGCATCACGGCCAGCGACGTCAAGATGGACGTGGCCAAGATGATTGCCCGCAAGGACGCCGTGGTGAAGCAGAACAACGACGGCATCCTCTACCTGTTCAAGAAGAACAAGGTGTCGTTCTTTCATGGCCTGGGTTCCTTTGCGAAGAAGGTAGATGGCGGCTACGAGATCAAGGTGACGGGCACCGCCGAGGAGACCCTGGTGGGTAAGCAGGTCATCGTGGCCACGGGCTCCAACGCCCGTGCCCTGCCCGGCGTTCCCTTCGATGAGGTCAACGTACTGTCCAATGACGGCGCGCTGCGCGTGGGCGCCGTGCCCAAGAAGCTGGGCCTGATCGGCTCGGGAGTGATTGGCCTGGAAATGGGCTCGGTCTGGCGTCGTCTGGGCGCTGAAGTGACAGTGCTCGAAGGCCTGCCAACTTTCCTTGGCGCGGTTGACGAACAGATCGCCAAAGAGGCTAAGAAGGCCTTTGACAAGCAGGGGCTCAAGATCGAGCTTGGCGTGAAGGTTGGCGAGATCAAGAACACCAAGAAGGGTGTGAGCGTGGCCTATAACAACGCCAAGGGGGAGGCCCAGACGCTGGAGGTCGACAAGCTCATCGTCTCCATTGGCCGCGTGCCCAATACCCAGGGCCTGAACGCCGGGGCCGTGGGCCTGCAGCTCGACGAGCGTGGCGCCATCGTGGTCGATGGCGACTGCAAGACCAACCTGCCGGGCGTGTGGGCCGTGGGTGATGTGGTGCGCGGCCCCATGCTCGCGCACAAGGCGGAAGAAGAGGGCGTGGCCGTGGCCGAGCGCATTGCTGGCCAGCATGGCCACGTGAACTTCAACACCATTCCCTGGGTGATCTACACCAGCCCCGAGATCGCCTGGGTGGGACGCACCGAGCAGCAGCTCAAGGCCGATGGCGTGGCCTACAAGGCCGGCACCTTCCCCTTCCTGGCCAATGGCCGCGCGCGCGCCCTGGGCGACACGACGGGCATGGTCAAGTTCCTGGCCGATGCTAAGACGGACGAGATTCTGGGCGTGCACATCGTTGGCCCCATGGCTAGCGAGCTGATTTCCGAGGCCGTGGTGGCCATGGAGTTCAAGGCGAGCGCGGAAGATATCGCACGCACCTGTCACGCGCACCCGAGCCTGAGTGAGGCGACCAAGGAAGCCGCGCTGGCGGTGGACAAGCGCACGCTGAATTTCTGAAGCCCAAGGCCGTTCGGGCTGGGCCTGTCGGCGACTCCTGCGCCTGGGCGTGGGGATTCGAAGGGCTCACGATGAACGGACCCATGCATGTCCGTACGCGAAGCTTACGAGAAAGAGCTGAAGACGCGGGGTTACACGAGTGACCCCGCCCAGCTGCGCGCCGTCGAGGCGCTGGAGCAGTGCGCCAGCGACTGGGCCGACTACAAGGTCAAGCGCTCCAACGCGATCAAGAAGCTCATCAACCATCCCGACATTCCCAAGGGGGTGTATCTTTATGGCGGCGTCGGGCGTGGCAAGAGCTTTCTCATGGACTGCTTTTTCAACGCAGTCCCGCTGGTGCGCAAGACACGCCTGCATTTCCATGAGTTCATGCGCGAGGTGCATCGTGAGCTGGCCGACCTGCAGGGCACGGTAAATCCGCTGGATGCACTAGGCGCGCGGATTGCCGAGAAGTACAAGCTGATCTGCTTCGACGAGTTCCACGTTGCCGACATCACCGACGCGATGATCCTGCACCGCCTGCTGGCGGCGCTGTTCCGCAATGGCGTGGGGCTGGTGGCCACGTCTAACTTCAAGCCGGACGATCTCTATCCCAACGGGCTGCACCGCGACCGCATCCTGCCGGCGATCGCCCTGCTGAATCAGACGATGCAGATCATCAATGTGGACAACGGCACCGACTACCGGCGCCGAACGCTGGAGCAGGTCCGGGCCTACCACACGCCGCTGGGTCCCGAGGCCGACGCCGCGATGACTGAAGCCTTCAACCAGCTCGCCGAGGCCCGCGATGAAGACCCGGTGCTGAACATCGAATCCCGCCAGATCCACGCGCGTCGCAAGGCGGGGGGTGTGGTCTGGTTTGACTTCCGCACATTGTGTGGTGGCCCGCGCTCGCAGAACGACTATCTGGAAATCGCCAGCCAGTTCCACACGGTCTTTCTCAGCGACGTGCCGCACATGCCCGTGCGCATGGCCTCCGAGGCGCGGCGCTTTACCTGGCTGGTTGATGTGCTCTACGACCGGCGCATCAAGTTGATCCTGTCGGCTGCGGTGCCGCCGGAGGAGCTGTACACCGAGGGCCCGCTGGTACACGAGTTTCCGCGTACAGTGTCAAGACTCAATGAAATGCAATCGCGCGAGTTCCTGGAGCAGGAGCGCCGCATTGTCGATACTCGCCTGACATGAAACACCTGCTGAGCCTCCTGAGTCTGCTCGTCGTGTGGACGGCGCGGGCCCAGCTGCCTGCCAGCTACGACCCCGAAGTGGATGCGCGTGAGCGAGCCCGCCTCGAGACCGCGCGCAGCCAGGCCCAGCAGTTCTATGCGGACGAGGAAGCCGCCTGCTACCAGCGCTTTGCCGTCAACGACTGCCTGCGCGAGGTGCGCCGCAAGCGGCGTGTGGCGCTGGAGGCCCTGCGCCGCGAGGAGATTGCTCTCAACGACGCTCGCCGGGCGGCCGTGACCGCCGAGCAGGCCCGCCGCGTGGAGCAGCGCAGCGCGGAGCGCTCCGACCCGGCCGACGAGGCACGGCGCGCCGAGGAGCAGAAGGCACGGGAAAAGCGCGAACAAGAAGCTCGCCAGAGGCAGGAGGAGCGGGCGCGGGCCCCAGCGGCTGCGGTACCCGCGGCACCGTCCGATGGCAGCAGCCGGCCCTTGGACGAAGCGGCCCGGCGTGCGCAGCAGCAGCGTGCCTATGAATTGCGGCAGCAAAGGGCCGAGGAGCGCCGGCGCGAGCGGGAGCAGCAGCTGCGCGAGCAGGGTCCGGGCAACAGCCGACCCTTGCCAGTGCCACCCTGAACCTCGCGGAGTAAGCGCGCTCAGCGCTCCTCGTTGAGCGGTTCAAGCTTGACGATGATCAGCGAGAGGTTGTCGCCGCTGCCTTTGGCCCGCACACGGGCCTTCTCGATCAGGAACTCCGAGGCCTCTCGCGCCGACAGGCTGGAGAGTACCGAACCCAGTTCGTCGTTGCTGAAGTAGTGCCACACCCCGTCGCTGCAGGCCAGCAGCGTGTCGCCAGGCTTGAGCTGAGGGATGAAGTGCGCATTCATGGGCGGGTCGTTCTCGGCGCCGAGACAGCCCATGAGGATGTTGGACTGAGGGTGCACGGCCGCTTCTTCCTCTGAAAGTTCACCACGGTTCACGAGCGTCTGGACATAGGAGTGATCCAGGGTGCGCTTGACGATACGGTTAGCGTGGAAGTGGTAAACGCGTGAGTCGCCGGCGTGGATCCAGTGGCAGTCTCCGCCCGGATTGATCAGGAAGGCGGCGATGGTGCTGTGCGGCTCCTGCTCGGCGGAGATTGCCGTGAGCTTGATGACGATGTGCGCTTCCTGCACTACCTGCGCCAGCATCGCCGACGCGTCTTCGGTCTCGGGCGCGTAGCGCTCGAAGAGCTGCTTGGCCGTGAGCATGACCTGGTCGGACGCCTTGCGCCCACCGCTACGCCCGCCCATGCCATCAGCTACGACGGCCAGCAGGCAGCCGTTATGGCGCGGGTGCGTGAAGACCGCCACCTGATCCTGCTGGTATTCGCGGTCACCCTTGTGGATGCCCGTGGCGGCGCTGAGTCGGTAACCTTTGCTCATGATTCTTTTGTTTCTGCGGAGTCCCTGGATACGGCCCGGGTGACAAGACCGAAAGTCGTATTATCGGACGATACCCCATGCGGGGCTAACAAGTATTACCGCTTTCTACGTTTTCGTCGCCCGTTCCCGGCCTTGGACTCCAACCTGCATTTGCCGCAGCGGCAGCTGATTGAGCTACGCATCGAGCACGCGGATCTCGACGCCCTGATCGACCGTACCGCGCATGCCGCTGAAGTCGACGAGCTGATGATGCGTCGCCTCAAGAAGCGCCGCCTGGCCCTGCGTGACGAGATCGCACGCCTCGAACGCGACCTCCAGCCCGATGAACCTGCATGATGCCGTGCACGCGGCGTTTGCGCCCGAGGGCGTACTGGCGCGCACCGTGGACGCTTTCCTCCCACGTGACGGCCAGACCCAGATGGCCCTGGCCGTGGCCGATGCCATCGCCCAGCGCGGCGTGCTAGTGGTTGAGGCTGGCACCGGCGTGGGCAAGACCTATGCCTATCTGGTGCCCGCGCTGCTCAGCGGGCAGCGGGTACTGCTGTCGACCGCGACCAAGACCCTGCAGGATCAGCTGTTCGCACGGGACCTGCCACGCCTGACCCAGGCCCTGGGGCTGCCCATGCGGGTAGCCCTGCTCAAGGGGCGCGCGAGCTACCTGTGCCTGCACCGGCTCGAGCAGGCCCGCCGCGAGGGCGCGGCTGCCGCGCCGCAGTCGGCGTTTGCGCTGGCGCGCATAGAGCGCTGGGCGCAGGCCACGCGCAGCGGCGACCTGTCAGAACTGCCTGGCCTGGACGAGCGCTCGCCAGTCATTCCCCTGGTGACTTCCACGCGCGAGAACTGCTTGGGCAGTAACTGCCCGCGTTACCGCGACTGCCACGTGAACCTGGCGCGACGCGAGGCGCTGGCCGCCGATGTGGTGGTGATCAACCACCATCTTTTTTTCGCCGATCTCGCGGTGCGCGAGTCGGGCATGGCGGAGCTGCTGCCCAGCGTGCACACCGTTATCTTCGATGAGGCGCACCAGCTCAACGAGACGGGCGTCCAGTTCCTGGGGCGCCAGTTGTCGACGGGACAGGTGCTCGATTTCTGCCGCGACCTGCTGGCTTGTGGGCTGCAGCAGGCGCGCGGCCTGGTCGACTGGCAGCAGATCGTGGGCGACATCGAGCGTTGCGCGCGTGACCTGCGCCTGTGTGCCGGGCGCGGGCCTGCGGGTGGCCTGCGTCTTGCGTGGGAGGGCCAGGCGCCCGGGCGGCTGGACGATGCGGCCTGGGCCGCAGCCTTGCAGGGCCTGCTGCGTGGCTGCGAGGGCGCCGTGTCCGGGCTGGACACGGTCAGCGAACTCGGGCCGGACTTTCTGCGGCTGGCCGAGCGTGCGCGGGCGCTGGCGGCCCAGTGTGCTTTTTTCATGGCAGACCGGGCCCCGGATGCCGTGCGCTGGCTGGACGTGACCCAGCAGCTGCGCCTGGTGGAGTCTCCGCTGGACATCGCGCAGGCGGTGCGAAGTCGCCTGCTGGCCCCGCGTGAGGACGAGTCGGCGCAGCGTGCCTGGATATTCACGTCAGCCACGCTCGGGGACGACGAGCACCTGAGCTGGTTCACCGAGCCCTGCGGCTTGCAGGAGGCGCGCATCCTGCGGGTGGACAGCCCTTTTGACTACGCCCGGCAGGCGGCGCTATGGGTGCCCCGCGCGTTTCCCAAGCCGGGTGAGGCGCGGCATAGCGAGGCGGTCGCCGCGCTGGTGGCGCGCCTTGCACAGGCGCTGGGCGGACGCACCCTGGTGCTCACGACCACCCTGCGCGCGCTGCGCGACATCGCCGAACTTCTGCCGCAGCAACTGCCGCAGGAGAGCCGCCTGCAGGTGCTGAGCCAGGGCCAGCAGACCAAGCGCGAACTGCTGGAGCGCCTGCGCCAGGGCGCGCAGCCCGGGCAGCCCGGCTGCATCCTGGTGGCCTCAGCCTCTTTCTGGGAGGGCGTGGACATACCGGGCGCGGCGCTGCAGCTGGTCGTCATCGACAAGCTGCCGTTTGCCCCGCCGGGCGATCCGCTGGTGCAGGCGCGTTGTCAGCGGCTGGAGTCGGCGGGGCGCAGTGCCTTCAACGATTACCACGTGCCCGAGGCGGCCGTGGCGCTCAAGCAGGGAGCGGGGCGCCTGATCCGCAGCGAGTCGGATCGGGGCTTGCTGGTGATCTGCGATCCGCGCCTGGCTACCATGGGCTACGGCCGCCGGCTGCTGGCAGCGCTGCCACCCATGCGGCCGATTGCGCAGGAAGAGGAGGCCCTGAGGGCCCTGCGCGGGCTTACCAGAACTTCCACCACGCAGAGCGATTGAGCGTGTTCTTGCCGCCCAGGAAAGCGCTGCCCGGGTAGTTGGCCTGCAGCACGCGGCGCGCGTCATCCCGCAGCGGGGCAAGCTGCAGCGCGTCGTAGGACTGGACCAGGATGTAGAGCGCTTCTTCGAGCGCGGGTGCCTCCCGGTAGTCGGCGATGGCCTGCTGGGCGCGACCGATCGCGGCCACATAGGCGCCGCGGCTGTAGTAGTAGCGGGCGACATGGACCTCATACTGGGCCAGGGAGTTGACGATATAGGTCATGCGGGCGCTGGCGTCCGGGGTGTAGCGTGAGTTGGGGAAGCGGCTGACCAGCTCCTTGAACGCCGCGAAGGACTCCTTGGCGGCCTGCTGGTCGCGTTCGGAGAGGTCCTGGCGGGTGATGGACGAGAACAGGCCCTTGTCTTCGTTGAAGTTGACGATGCCCTTGAGGTACAGCGCGTAATCGATGGCCGGGCTGGCGGGGTGCAGGCGCATGAAGCGGTCCAGCGTGGCAATCGCCTGGGCGGCTTCGTCGTTCTTGAAATGGGCATAAGCCTTGTCCAGCTGGGCCTGCTGGGCCAGGGGCGTGCCGGCGGCGCGTCCCTCAAGCTTTTCCAGCAGCTCGATGCCTTTGGTGTACTGCAGGTTCGCGACTTCCTCCTTGGCCAGCGCGTAGATTTCATCGGGGGTTTTGCCGGCCGTGACGTCGATCTTCTTGATCGAGCAGCCCGACAACAGGGCGGCCAGAAGCAGGGCGGAGACGACCGATAATTTGGCGCTGGGCATCAGGGGCTATCCCGTTGGAACAACAAGCGCAAATTATATCGACCGACCCTGCGGCGGAAGACATCGACGACGCGGTCGAGGCGGGCGGTGCCGTCGAGCACCGCATCTGGTGCATCACGCAGGCGCAGCACGGTCTGCGCCTGGACCGCGCGCTCGGCGAGCTGGTTCCCGAGTTTTCGCGCAGCTATCTGCAGCAGCTCATCGAGGCGGGCGCTGTAACGCAGGGCCAGCGGGTCCTGCGCAAGCCCGCCCACAAGGTGCGCACGGGAGAGCAGGGCAGCATCGAGCTGCGCCCCACGCCGCAGAGCCAGGCGTTCGTGCCCGAGCCCATGGCGCTGGACATCGTGTACGAGGACGAACACCTGCGGGTGCTGAACAAGCCGGCCGGGCTGGTCGTGCACCCGGCGCCCGGCAACTGGCGCGCAACCCTGCTCAACGGCTTGCTCGCCCACGATGCCGGGGCGGCGCAGCTGCCGCGTGCCGGTATCGTGCACCGGCTGGACAAGGACACCAGCGGCCTGATGGTGGTGGCGCGTACGCGCGCAGCCATGGAAGCGCTGGTGCGCATGATCGCGGCGCGCGAGGTCAGTCGGCAATACCAGGCGCTGGCGCACCGGCCGTGGAGCGGATCGCCCGGCCGCGATGTGTGCGGTGCCATCGGTCGTGACCCGCGCAACCGCCTGCGCATGGCGGTGCTGGACCCCGCCTCGCCTGGCGGCAAGCCCGCGCACACCCGTTTTGATTTGCTGCACAACGCCGCCGAGGGTTGCTGGCTGCGCTGCACCCTGCACACGGGGCGCACGCACCAGATTCGCGTACACGCCGCGTCCATCGGGCATCCGCTGTTGGCCGATGTGCTGTACGGTGGCGCGCCCGCAGCGGGCATGACACGGCAGGCCCTGCACGCTTGGCGACTGGCGTTCGCACACCCCATCAGCGGGGCCGAGCTGGTGTTCCAGTCACTGCCGCCGCAGGACTTCTGCGAGGCCCTGAAGGACTGGGGGCTGGGCTACAATGCTCCGCAAGTCGGTCTGTGAAGAACGAACCCGGCGCTGTTGCCATCCGGCTGCCCCGGCCCGGCATCGTGAGGATGCTCGGGGCGAGTCCCACCTCCCGAACCCTTCCCCTCCCGCCAGGGGCCGGTGCAGCCCACGATTCAAAGCGACATGAATACGACGCAAGCCAAGCGTATCCTTGAAACAGCGCTGATATGTGCCCAGCAGCCCATGCAGGTACGCGAGCTGCGCGTGCTGTTCAATGACAGCCTGGGCGTGGACACCCTCAAGACCCTCCTGGACGAACTGCAGCAGGAGTGGACCGGCCGCGGCGTGGAGCTGGTCTGTGTGGCCACGGGCTGGCGTTTCCAGAGCCGCCCCGAGATGCGCGAGTACCTCGACCGGCTGCATCCCGAGAAGCCGCCGCGCTACTCCCGCGCCACGCTTGAGACCCTGGCGATCATTGCGTACCGCCAGCCCGTGACGCGTGGGGACATGGAAGATATCCGCGGCGTGACCATCAGCTCGCAGATCATCAAGCAGCTGGAGGACCGCGGCTGGATCGAGGTCATCGGCCACCGTGAGGCGCCGGGTCGTCCGGCGCTGTACGCGACGACCCGGCATTTCCTCGATGACCTGGGACTGGCGTCGCTGGACCAGCTGCCCCTGATGGAAAGTCCAGCCCAGCCGGGCGCCATGATGGACCTGCTCCACGAGCTGCCTGCGCCCGCGGACGCAGCGGACCACGATCAGCTGGCTTTGCCTGGATCGCTTGCGCAGCCCGTTGCTGCCATGCCTGGTGACGACCGCGCCGAGGAACCTTTCAAACTGACTGCAAGCCAGCCATGACCGCCTCCCAACCCGGCATGACGCCGGCCGAACCCGGCCCTGCCGAAGACCTCGCTGCCCCACCGCTCGCGGGAGCGCCCCCCCCCGAGACTGGCAGCACGCCGCGTCCCTCGCGCCAGGCTGCGCCTGCGCTGGCGCCGGTTGACGCCGGCCAGCGCTTTGCCGCCGTGGTCTCCGGCGAGTTCGACGCCGACGAAGAGGCGCCAGCGTTCGACTTGCCGGGCAAGCGGGTGCTGGCCCCCCAGCCCGAGACGCCCAAGCTGCACAAGGTGCTGGCGCAGGCCGGCATGGGCTCGCGCCTCGAGATGGAGCAGCTCATCATGGAAGGGCGGATATCGGTCAACAACGAGCCGGCCCATATTGGCCAGCGGATCCAGTTCGGGGACCAGATCAAGGTCAATGGCAAGCCGATCCGTGTGCGCATCGACCCGCCGCCGGCACGCGTGATTGCGTATCACAAGCCCGTGGGCGAGGTCGTCACGCACGACGATCCGCAGAACCGCCCGACAGTGTTCCGCAAGCTGCCTAAGCTGCAGCACGGCAAGTGGCAGTCGGTCGGACGCCTCGATCTCAACACCGAGGGCCTGCTGCTCTTCACCAGTTCGGGCGACCTGGCCAACAAGCTCATGCACCCGCGTTTTGGCCTGGAGCGCGAGTACGCGGTGCGGGTGCTGGGCGCGCTTAGCGAGGAAGAGAAGCAGCGGCTGCTCGATGGCGTGCAGCTGGATGACGGCGTGGCGCAGTTCGGCAGCATTGAGGACGGTGGCGGCGAGGGCAGTAATTGCTGGTACCGTGTCACCCTCTCCGAGGGGCGCAACCGAGAGGTGCGCCGTATGCTGGAAGCTGTCGGCCATGCCGTGAGCCGGCTGATCCGCATCCGTTACGGTGCCATGGTGCTGCCGCGCGGGCTCAAGCGCGGGGCCTGGATGGAGCTCGATGAATCCGACATCCGCGCCCTCGTACGCGCCGCCGAACATCGCCCCGGCAGTGACGGCGCCACGATCGAGACCGGGGACCGTGCGCAGGCCCAGGGCCGGCCCGGCGGTGGACGCAACAGGCGTCGGGGTGGCCCGCAGGGCCAGGGCTCGCGCCCGGCCGGGGGTCCTTCCGGGGGCGGCGCGCCGCGCGGCAAGGGGCGGGGTCAGGCCGGCCGGGGCAAGGACCGCTCTGCCCGTCAGGGCGGTGGCGAGGCGCAGCCTGACCCGATGAAGACGTCCTTTGGCTATATCGGCGCCGACAGCTTCTCGCGGCAACGCCAGGACCAGCGCCGCAGAGGTGGAGGTGGAGGCGGGGGCAGCAGCGGTTCGCGCCGGGGCGGCCGCAGCCGTTGAGCCCCTGGCTTGTACAGGGACGGGGCTTGGTGGTGGCTGCAGGCTGAGCGGTTAAACTACGCGGCTTTGCCCTGTAGGGCGATAACCCTCCTCAAAACCAGACTCAGGAAATCACATGGCCAACCAGCGCACCTTCTCCATCATCAAGCCCGATGCCGTCGCCAAGAACGCCATCGGCCAGATATACGCACGTTTCGAAGCCGCTGGCCTGAAAATTGTGGCTGCCCGCATGGCCCATCTGTCGCGCGCACAAGCAGAGGCCTTCTATGCCGTGCATAAGGAGCGTCCCTTCTTCAAGGACCTGGTCGAGTTCATGATCTCCGGCCCGGTGATGCTGCAGGTGCTCGAGGGCGAGAACGCGATCCAGAAGAACCGAGACCTGATGGGCGCGACCGACCCCAAGAAGGCCGACAAGGGCACCATCCGCGCTGACTTTGCCGACAGCATTGACGCCAACGCCGTGCACGGCTCCGATGCGCCCGAAACCGCCGCTGTGGAGATCGCCTTCTTCTTCGCCGGCATGAACATCCATTCGCGTTAATCCGATTCGATGACGGCCAATCTGCTCGACCTTGATCTCGACGGGCTGTCCGTTTTTTGCGAGCGGCTGGGAGAAAAGCGCTATCGCGCCACCCAGCTGTTTCGCTGGATCCACCAGAAGGGGGCTTCCAGCTTCGACCAGATGAGCGATCTGGCGAAGTCCTTGCGCCAGAAGCTGATCACCTCGGCCCGTATCGAGGGCCTACAGGTCATCTCCCAGCACATCTCGGCTGACGGCACCATCAAGTGGCTGTTCGACGTGGGCGACGGCAACGCCGTCGAGTCGGTGTTCATCCCGGAAGAAGATCGCGGTACGCTGTGCGTGTCGTCCCAGGCCGGCTGTGCCGTCGGCTGCCGTTTCTGCTCCACCGGCCACCAGGGCTTCAGCCGCAACCTGGGCACCGGGGAGATCGTCGCCCAGCTCTGGTTCGCCGAGTTTTTCCTGCGCCAGCATCTCGGTCGCTCCGATCGCGTGATCACCAACGTGGTGATGATGGGCATGGGCGAGCCGCTGCAGAATTACAACGCGCTGATTCCCGCGCTGCGCGTGATGCTGGATGACCACGGCTACGGGCTCTCGCGCCGTCGCTTGACGGTGTCCACCTCGGGCGTGGCGCCCATGATGGACCGCCTCGCCCAGGACTGCCCGGTGGCCCTGGCCGTCTCGCTGCATGCCCCCAATGACCCGCTGCGCGATAACCTTGTTCCGCTAAACCGCAAATATCCCATTGCCGAGCTGCTGGATGCCTGCAGCCGCTACCTGAAGCACGCCCCGCGCGACTTCATCACCTTCGAATACTGCATGCTCGACGGCGTCAACGACCAGCCCGAGCACGCGCGGCAACTGGTCGGGTTGGTACGTCAGCACGCCGAGGGAGGCGTCTGGTGCAAGTTCAACCTGATCCCCTTCAATCCATTCCCTGAATCCGGCCTCAGGCGCTCACCCAACGCCAGGGTGCAGGGCTTCGCAAAAATCCTGCTGGATGCTGGTATCGTCACGACTGTGCGCAAGACGCGCGGGGAAGATATCGACGCGGCCTGCGGGCAGCTGGCCGGTGATGTCAGGGACCGCACGCGCGTCGAGGAGCGCATGGCGCGGCAGCGCAAGCTGTTGCAGCCCATGATGCCCCTGCAAGGCTCAACCGAGGAGATTTGAGGCATGGTTGTGATGCATCGTTGGGGTGAAGTCGCCTCACGCAGCGTGATGATGGCTGCCTTGGTCGCCTTTGGCATGCTCGCCCTGGGAGGCTGCGCCAGCACGACGAGTCCGACCAGTGGCGACCTTGTCACGTCCTCCGACGAGCCCGAAGCACGCAAGCGTGCGCGCATCCGGCTGCAGCTCGCGGTGGGCTATTTCGAGCAGGGGCAGACCACGGTTGCGCTGGACGAAACCAAACAGGCGATCAACATCGACCCGAGCTTCGTCGATGCCTATAACCTGCGCGGCCTGATCTACATGAAGCTCAATGACCAGCGCCTGGCCGAGGAGAGCTTCCGGCGGGCCCTGAGCCTCAATGGCAACGATTCCAACGTGCTACACAACTACGCGTGGCTGCAGTGTCTGCAGGGCAGGACGGCCGAGGCCATCCAGACCTTCACGCGGGCCCTTGACAACCCGACCTACACCGATCGCGCGAAGACCTGGCTGACCAAGGGTCTTTGCCAGGTCCGGGCCCGCCAGTTCACCGAGGCAGAGCAGAGCCTGAACAAGTCCTACGAATACGACGCCGCCAATCCCGTGACGGGCTACAACCTGGCCCAGCTGATCTTTCAGCGTGGGGACTTGGCGCGCGCTCAGTTCTACATCCAGCGCATCAATGGCGGCGAGTACGCAAACGCTGAAACGCTGTGGCTGGGCGCGAAAATTGAACACCGGCTGGGAAACCGCCTGGAGCGCGACCGGCTGGGCATCCAGTTGCGCAACCGCTTTCCCAGATCGCGGGAGCTGAATTCTTTCGACCGGGGAGCATTCAATGAGTGAAGAGCTTGTGGCGGGCGACGCGCCGGCCACTGTTGGCAGCGCGACGCCCGCAGTCACGCCGAGTGCTGGTGCACTCTTGCAGCAGGCACGGCTGGCTGCGGGCGTGGAGCTGTCGGCTCTGGCCGTCGCCCTCAAGGTATCGGTCAAGAAGATCGAGGCGCTGGAGTCGGACCGCTTCGACCAGTTGCCCGACGCCGTCTTTGTGCGGGCCCTGGCGTCCAGCATCTGCCGGGCACTCAAGGTCGATGCGACCCCCGTACTCGCCGTGTTGCCCCAGTCGCGGGTCCCGCAGCTTGACCACGACGAAGTCGGGCTGAACACGCCCTTTCATACCCCGGGTGACATCGCCAAGACGCCTTTCCTCGACCGGCTTTCGCGCCCGATGGTCCTGGCCGCATTAGCGGTGCTGATGGGCGCGCTAGTTCTCATTTTCTTTCCCTCCACCGAGCAGCGTGCAGAGATTGGTGCCATCGTGGCCAGCACGCCGGTGGCGCCCACGCAGGCCCCGGCCTTGATACAGCCGGCCGCCGGGGCTGTGCCGGCCCCAGCCTCGCTTCCCGCGCCCCCCGCGCCCTCGCAGCCTGCAGCAAGCCCTGCGGCAGTCAAGCCGGTGGTGGCGAGCGTGCCGCCTGTGGCCAAGCCTGCCCTGCCTGCGCCCGCACCGGCCGCGAACCCTGGCGTCGCCCCGCGCGAGGTGACGGCGCCCGCCAAGCCATCGCCGGTGGCTGCGGGAGCTGCACCGTCGGCCGACCCCGAACAGGCGGCTGGCCGCAAGAAGCTGTCAAACACCGGGGTGGTGGTCTTCAAGACACGCGAGGCGTCGTGGATCGAGGTCACGGATGCCAAGGGCACGATCCAGCTCAGCCGCATGATCGAGCCGGGCGAGCCCGTGGGCGCGTCGGGCCTGCTGCCGCTGAGCGTCACCATCGGCCGTGCCGACGTGACCGAGGTCACGGTCCGTGGGAAGCCCTTTGCGCTGACCGAGGTGACCCGCGGCGGCGTCGCCCGTTTCGAGGTGAAGTAAATGTCCGAGTGCCTGCCTATCGCGCCTGCGGCGCCCAGACCGCGTCGTTCGCGCCAGGCCCGGGTGGTCTGGGGTGACAATGTGGTCACCGTGGGCGGTGACGCCCCTGTGCGCGTGCAATCCATGACCAACACCGACACGGTGGACGTGATCGGCACGGCCATCCAGGTCAAGGAGCTCGCGCAGGCGGGCTCCGAGGTGGTACGCGTCACGGTCAACACCCCCGAGGCTGCACAGGCCGTGCCCCACATCCGCGAGCAGCTTGATCGCATGGGCATCATGGTGCCGCTGGTGGGTGATTTCCATTACAACGGTCACACGCTGCTCACGCAGTACCCGGCCTGTGCGCAAACACTGTCCAAGTACCGGATCAACCCGGGCAATGTGGGCAAGGGCGACAAGCGCGACCGCCAGTTCTCGCAGATGGTCGAAGTTGCCCTTAAGTGGAACAAGCCCGTGCGAATCGGCGTGAACTGGGGCAGCTTGGACCAGGACCTGCTGGCTGGCCTGATGGACGAAAACTCCCGTCGGCCCGAACCCTGGGACGCAAAGTCCGTGATGTACGAGGCGCTCGTCACCTCGGCCGTCGACTCCGCGCGCTTTGCTCAGGAGCTGGGCATGGCGCCCGAGCAGATCTTGCTGTCATGCAAGGTCAGCGGCGTGCAGGACCTGATTTCCGTCTACCGAGAGCTCGCGAAGCGTTGCGACTACCCCCTGCACCTGGGCCTGACCGAGGCTGGCATGGGCACCAAGGGCACCGTCGCTTCTGCCGCGGCCATGTCCATCCTGCTGCAGGAGGGCATCGGCGACACGATCCGGGTGTCTCTCACGCCGCAACCCGGAGAGTCGCGTACGCAGGAGGTGGTGATCGCCTCCGAAATCCTGCAATCGCTGGGCTTGCGCGTCTTCGTGCCCAGCGTCACGGCCTGCCCCGGTTGCGGTCGTACGACCAGCACCACCTTCCAGGAGCTGGCCAAGCAGATCGACGACTTCCTGCGCATGCAGATGCCTGTCTGGCGCAAGCGTTACCCGGGAGTAGAGGCAATGAAAGTGGCTGTGATGGGCTGCATCGTGAATGGCCCGGGTGAGAGCAAGCACGCCGACATTGGCATCAGCCTGCCTGGTACCGGCGAGTCGCCTGCGGCCCCGGTTTTCATCGACGGCGAGAAGCGGCTTACGCTGCGGGGCGAGGGCATCGCCGCCGAATTCCAGAAGATCGTGCAAGACTACATCGCCCGGCGCTTTGGCGGCCACGAGGAAATGACGGCGCCTGCGCCGGCCATGACGGAATGACCGCGCGTTTTCAGTCTTTCTCATCCTGTTACTGAAGCGCGTGAGCGCGAGATCATTTCGTCATCCATGGCTGAAAAACTGAGCGCTGTTAAAGGCATGAACGACATCCTGCCGCCCGATTCTGCGCGCTGGGAATGGTTCGAGCAGGAGGTGCGCGGCCTCATGGCGCGCTTTGCCTACCGCAACATCCGCACGCCCATTGTCGAGCCAACGGCGCTGTTCGTGCGTGGCCTGGGCGAGGTGACCGACATCGTCGAGAAGGAGATGTACTCCTTCGAGGATCGTCTCAACGGCGAGCAGCTCACCCTGCGGCCCGAGTGCACCGCAGGCGTGGTGCGTGCCGCTGTCGAGCACAACCTGCTGTACGACGGCGGCAAGCGCCTGTACTACATGGGCCCGATGTTCCGCCACGAGCGCCCGCAGCGCGGCCGCTACCGCCAGTTTCATCAGATCGGTGCCGAGGCCCTGGGCTTCGCCGGCGCGGAGGTGGATGCTGAGATGATCCTGCTCGCCGATGCGCTCTGGAAAGTGCTGGGCCTGAACGACGTGAGCCTTGAGCTCAACAGCCTGGGTCAGCCCGAGGAGCGCCGGCAGCACAGGGCCGCATTGATCGCCTATTTCGAAAGGCATGCGGACCAGCTCGACGAGGATGCGAAACGCCGGCTGCACAGCAACCCGCTGCGTATCCTCGACACCAAGAACCCGGCCATGCAGGCGCTCGTGAACGCTGCGCCGCGCCTGATCGACCATCTGGGCGAGGCGTCGCTCGCACACTTCCAGCAGGTGCGCGCCATTCTTGACGTCGCGGGTGTGGCGTACACCATCAACCCGCGGCTGGTGCGGGGGATGGACTATTACAACCTGACGGTTTTCGAGTTCATCACCACGCACCTGGGCTCACAGGGGACCATCTGCGGCGGGGGGCGCTACGACTACCTTATCGAGCAGATCGGTGGCAAGCCTGCGCCCGCCGTGGGCTGGGCCCTAGGGGTCGAGCGCGTGCTCGAGCTGCTGAAAGAACAGGGCGGCGCGCGGCCACAGCCGGTGCCCGACGCCTACGCCATCATCCCGGACGCGGCAGCGCTGCCGCGGGTCATGCAGGTGCTACAGGCCATACGCGCTGCCGGGGTCAGCGTGCAGATGCACGCTGGCACGGGCGAGGGCATGGGCAGCATGAAGTCGCAGTTCAAGAAGGCCGATGCCAGCGGTGCCCGCCACGCGCTGATCTTCGGCGCGGACGAGCTCGCTCGCGGGGAAGTGACGGTCAAGTCGCTGCGCGACGGCGCAGGCGCGCAGCGGGCCGAGCCTTTGGTCGCGGTGGCTGACTGGGCCCACCGCCTAAAATTGCACGCATAAACGGATCTACGCATGGCACATCTCGATCTCGAAGAACAAGAGAAGCTTGACCAGCTCAAGCAATTCTGGAAGCAGTACGGCGGCCTTGTCAGCTGGGCGCTGGTCATGCTGCTCTCCATTTACGCGGGCTGGAACGTCTGGCAGTACTGGCAGAACCGCCAGGCCGTGCAGGCCACCGCCCTCTACGAGGAGGTGGAGCGTATCGCCGCTGGCGGGGATGCTGCTCGGCTCGACCGCGCACTGACCGACATGAAAGACAAGTTCGCGCGCACCGCGCAGGCGCAGCAGGCCGCCTTGCTCGCGGCTGCCGTTCACGCCAGTTCGGGCCGCAGCGAGCAGGCCCGCGCTGCCTTGGCTTGGGTGGCCGAAGAGGGTCGTGACGAGGGTTACCGGGCGCTGGCGCGCTTGCGCCTGGCTGGCTTGCTGCTCGATGCCAAGTCCTACGACGAGGCACTCAAGCAACTGGCCGGGACCTTCCCTCCCGCCTTTGCCGGCCTGGCCGCTGACCGGCGCGGCGATGTCTACCTGGCGCAGGGCAAAAAGGCCGAGGCAGGTGCTGAGTATCAAAAGGCGTGGTCCGCACTGGACGCGGCTGGCAGCTACCGTCAGGTGGTGGATGTGAAGCTCGCAGCCCTGGGTTTGGCACCCACCGCGCTCGGGGAGAAGAAGTGATCGCTGCGTCGGCGCTTCCGCGCCTGCCGCGGCTTGCGTTGCTGGTCTTGCTGATCGCCCTGCTGGGCGCGTGCTCAAGCGCCCGCAAGGCGCCCGAGCCAGCGCCGCTGCCAGCCGATCCCGGAAAGCTACGTGTGCGCGCGGTCTGGAGCTTCGAGGTCGGCAAGGTTGACGGGCCGCTGGTGCTTCAGGCTGCCGGGCCGGTGGTTGGCGTGGGTGCGGCGGACGGATCTGTGCAACTGATCGACGGGCGCACGGGTGAGCCGCTGTGGCGTGGTTCGGCCGGGGGCGCGCTGAGCGCTGGCGTGGGCCACGATGGCCAGCGTGCTGCGGTGGTGACGGTCGGCAACGAGCTCGTCGTCCTGCAGGACGGAAAGGAGCTCTGGCGGCAGCGGCTCGCGGCACCCAGCTATACACCACCCTTGGTGGCGGGTGGGCGGGTGTTCGTGCTTGCCGCTGACCGCAGCGTCAGCGCCTATGACGGTCTGAGCGGGCGGCGACTGTGGATGCAGAACCGCAGCGGCGAGCCACTGATCCTGCGCCAGCCTGGCGTGTTGCTGGCCGTGGGCGACACCCTGGTCGCGGGCCTGGGCGTTCGGCTGGTGGGCCTGAACCCGCTGAATGGCATTTCCCGCTGGGAGCTGCCAATGGCCAGCCCCCGCGGAACCAATGACGTGGAGCGCCTGGTGGATCTGGTCGCCGGTGTTGCCCGGCAGGGGGATAACCTGTGTGTGCGCAGCTTCCAGGCCACAGTGGGATGCGTCGACGCGACACGTGGCTCCCTGCAGTGGAGCAAGACTGCATCGGGCGCCTCCGGCCTCAGCGGGGACGCAGAACGACTTGTAGGCGTCGAGTTCGACGGCACCGTGCTGGCGTGGCGCCGCAGCGACGGCGAGCGTGTCTGGTCCAACAGCCAGATGCGTTACCGCAAGCTGGGCTCACCGCTGCTGCTGGGCGCCACTGTTGTGATAGGCGATGAGGCAGGACAACTGCATTTCCTGTCGCGTGCCGACGGTACGCTCCAGACCCGTTACGCGACTGGCAACGCGCCCATCGCGGCCACCCCGGTGCTGGCGGGCAACACGCTGGTGGTCGTGACGCGCGCAGGGCGTGTGCTGGGCCTGCGCCCGGAATAAAGCACAGACGATATCGCCGCATGAAACCCGTCCTGGCCCTGGTGGGCCGTCCTAACGTTGGCAAGTCGACCCTGTTCAACCGGCTGACGAAGACGCGCGATGCCATCGTGGCCGACTACGCCGGTCTCACCCGGGACCGGCATTACGGCAATGGCAAGCAGGGCAGGCACGAGTTCATCGTCATCGACACTGGTGGCTTTGAGCCCACTGCAGAGAGCGGCATCTACAAGGAAATGGCCAAGCAGACCCGGCAGGCTGTGGCGGAGGCTGATGTCGTCATCTTCGTGGTGGACGCGCGAGCTGGCCTGTCCGCGCAGGACCATGAAATCGCCCGTTACCTGCGCCGCCTGGGCAAGCCCTGCGTGCTCGTGGCCAACAAGGCCGAGGGCATGAGCGAAGGGCCCCAGCTGGCAGAGTTCTACGAACTGGGTCTGGGCGAGGTGCATGCGGTGTCCGCGGCCCATGGCCAGGGCATCCGCTCGCTGGTGGACCTGGCGCTGGAGCCGTTGAACCTGCCTGAGGACGAGGAGGCTGAGGAGTCGCAGACCCGGGGCGTCATCAAGCTGGCCGTGGCCGGTCGGCCCAACGTGGGCAAGTCCACCCTCATCAACACCTGGCTGGGCGAGGAGCGGCTCGTCGCCTTCAACCTGCCCGGCACGACCCGTGACGCGATCTCTGTGCCTTTCGAGCGCAATGGCCAGAAGTTCGAGCTGATCGATACGGCCGGCCTGCGTCGCAAGGGCAAGGTGTTCGAGGCGATCGAGAAATTCTCGGTGGTCAAGACCCTGCAGGCCATCGAGTCGTCCGACGTCGTCCTGCTGCTGCTCGATGCCACGCAGGGTGTGACCGATCAGGACGCGCATATCGCCGGCTACATCCTTGAGAGTGGCCGTGCCGTGGTGCTGGCAGTCAACAAATGGGACGCCGTGGACGAGTACCAGCGCCAGCAGCTGCAACGGTCCATCGAGACGCGCCTGGTCTTCCTCAAGTTCGCCAACCTGCACTACATCTCGGCGATCAAGCGTCAGGGCCTGGGTCCGCTGTGGACCTCGATCGCGCAGGCCTACCAGGCGGCGCACCGCAAGATGCCAACGCCGGTGCTCACGCGTCTGCTGCTGCAGGCTGTTCAGTTCCAGGCGCCCAAGCGCGCGGGCATGTTCCGCCCCAAGATGCGGTACGCCCACCAAGGCGGCATGAACCCGCCGGTCATCGTGATCCACGGCAATTCCCTGGAGCACGTGCCGGAGTCCTACAGGCGTTACCTAGAAGGCTGGTTCCGCAAGGAGTTCAATCTGGTGGGCACGCCGCTGCGTATCGAAATGAAGACTTCCGAGAATCCCTACGCCGACAAGGAATCCGGCTGAAGCGTGAATATTGCGCCCAGTGCGGTGTGGGCAATTGGTCCGGACGTCAAGCAACGGCCGGATTGCTGTGGTAAGGTACCGATTCCATCACAACTTCTGAACACGGAGAATATCGTGAGCAACAATAAAGGTCAGCTCCTGCAGGACCCCTTCCTCAACACCCTGCGTCGTGAGCACGTTCCGGTGTCGATCTATCTGGTCAACGGCATCAAGTTGCAGGGTCAGATCGAATCTTTTGACCAGTACGTAGTCCTGCTGCGCAATACCGTGACCCAGATGGTCTACAAGCACGCTATCTCCACCATCGTTCCCGGCCGTGCCGTGAACTTCGCGGTGGGTGGCGAAGGCGAATCCCCCAGTGCGTCCTGAAGCGGTGGGGGGCGCCGGACGGCGTTGCGCCGGTCCTGCGGCTCACGTCCCGCCTTGCGTCCTCGGCTCACTTGCCAGCATCCACTGAACAGGCCCCGGCGCTGGCCATTCTGGTCGGGGTCGATCTCGGGCTGCCGCATTTCGACGCCGGGCTTGAGGAGCTCGGCCTGCTTGCGCAGTCGGCCGGCCTGCAGGCCGTGGGGCGCATCACCTGCAAGCGCAAGGCCCCCGATGCCGCGCTTTTCGTGGGCTCCGGCAAGGCCGAAGAAATCAAGCAGCTCGCCCAGCGGCTTGGCGCCACGGAAATTCTTTTTGACCAGAGCCTCAGTCCCGCGCAACAGCGCAACCTCGAGCGCACGCTGGACCTGCCGGTTAACGATCGCACCCTGCTGATCCTGGAAATCTTCGCTCAGCGCGCCCGCTCGCATGAGGGCAAGCTGCAGGTAGAGCTGGCCCGTCTGCAGTACCTGAGCACCCGTCTCGTGCGACGTTGGTCGCACCTTGAGCGCCAGACGGGCGGCGCGGGTGTGCGCGGCGGCCCCGGCGAGAAGCAGATCGAGCTCGACCGGCGCATGATTGGTGACGCCATCAAGCGCACCCGCGAGCGTCTGCACAAGGTCAAGCGTCAGCGCCAGACCCAGCGTCGCCAGCGCGAGCGCTGCGAGGCTTACACCATCTCCCTGGTCGGCTACACCAACGCCGGCAAGTCCACGCTGTTCAATGCGCTGGTCAAGGCGCGTGCCTATGCGGCCGACCAGCTCTTCGCCACGCTGGACACGACCACGCGCCAGCTCTATCTCGGCGAAGCCGGGCGCTCGGTGTCACTGTCCGACACCGTCGGTTTCATCCGTGATCTGCCACATGGCCTGATCGACGCTTTCGAGGCTACGCTGCAGGAGGCGGTGGATGCCGATCTGCTACTGCACGTCGTGGACGCGGCCAACCCCGACTTTCCGGAGCAGATCGCCGAGGTGCAGCGCGTGCTGGCAGAGATCGGCGCCGATCACATTCCCCAGATCCTGGTCTTCAACAAGCTCGACGCCCTCGAATCGGGGCGCCGCCCGGCCTGTGTGCAGGACAGCTACGAGCTGGACGGTCGGCCCGTGGCGCGCGTGTTCGTAAGCGCGCGTGATGGCGAGGGTCTGCCCGCCTTGCGGCAACTGTTGGCCCAGCGCGTCATGGCACCGTGCGCAGAGCCGCCCCGATCTTTTGAAATGGGGGCGGATTTCCCGGACAATCACGCAAGTCCATTCTGATTGGGCACAATGGGTGGTTACGGGCCGTTAAGCCGAGATTACAGAGAGTAGCCAAGAATGAAACTTCATGCACCAGCTTTTCGCTGGGCCGCTTCCTGGCCTGGTCGCCTGCGCGGCATGTTCAACCTGAACGACCCGCGTTGGGGTCGGGGTGATGACAAGCCGGCCGAGGGTAGTCGCCCCGAGCCCGGTCGCCCTGAATCGGACACCCCTCCGCCCCAGGGCCAGCCCCGAGGCGACCGTCCGGGCAACACCCAGGGCCCGCCGGACCTTGATGAGTTGTGGCGTGACTTCAACCGCAAGCTCTCGGGCCTGTTCGGCGGTGGTCGCGGTGGCCGTGGCAGTGGCGCGGGTGGCGGTGGCCAGCCTGATATGAAGGGAGCAGGCATAGGTATCGGCCTGATCGGCGCCATCGGACTTCTGATCTGGCTGGGAACGGGCTTCTTCATCGTGCAGGAAGGCCAGCAGGCCGTGATCACCCAGTTTGGCAAGTACCACAGCACCGTGGGGGCTGGTTTCAACTGGCGGCTGCCCTATCCGGTGCAGCGGCATGAGCTGGTCTTTGTGACCCAAATCCGTTCGGTGGACGTGGGCCGCGACGTGGTCATCAAGGCCACCGGCCTGCGTGAGTCGGCCATGCTGACCGAGGACGAGAACATCGTCGAGATCAAGTTCGCGGTCCAGTACCGCCTGAATGATGCGCGCGCCTACCTGTTCGAAAGCCGCGACCCGGCCGGCGCCGTGGTACAGGCCGCCGAGACTGCGGTGCGCGAGGTGGTGGGCAAGATGAAGATGGACTCGGCCCTCTCCGAGGAGCGTGACCAGATCGCGCCGCGCGTGCGCGCGCTGATGCAGCAGATCCTGGACCGCTACAAGGTCGGTATCGAGATCGTGGGCATCAACCTGCAGCAGGGTGGTGTTCGTCCGCCCGAGCAGGTGCAGGCCGCTTTCGACGATGTGCTCAAGGCCGGCCAGGAGCGCGAGCGCCTCAAGAACGAGGCCCAGGCCTATGCGAACGACGTGGTTCCGCGCGCCATCGGCACGGCCTCGCGCCTCAAGGAGGAGGCCGAGGGCTACAAGGCGCGTATCGTGGCGCAGGCGCAGGGTGATGCCCAGCGCTTTCGCTCGGTGCTGGCCGAGTACCAGAAGGCGCCGCAGGTCACACGCGACCGCCTCTATCTCGAAAGCATGCAGGAGATTTACGGCAACGTGACCAAGGTGCTGGTGGAGACCCGCCAGGGCTCCAACCTGCTGTACCTGCCGCTGGACAAGATCATGCAGAGCAGCACCGTCGAGGCCCCGGCGCCGCTCATGCAGGGTCCGGCATCGGCGCCGCAGGGTAGCGCGCCCCTGCCCAATGTCAATGATCCACGCTCGCGACTGAACCAGCGTTCGCGTGAACGCGATGCCCGATAAGGAGAAGAACATGAACCGGGTTGGATTCATCCTTTCCTCGCTGCTGGTGCTGCTCGCATTGGCCAGCTCCATGCTGTTCGTCGTCGACCAGCGCCAGTTCGGCGTGGTGTATGCACTGGGCCAGATCAAGGAAGTGATCACGGAGCCAGGCCTCAATGTCAAGCTGCCGCCGCCTTTCCAGAACGTGACCTACATCGACAAGCGCCTGCTCACGCTCGACAGCAGCGACACCGAGCCCATGCTCACCGCAGAGAAGCAGCGCGTGGTCATCGATTGGTATGTCCGCTGGCGCATCAGCGAGCCCAGTGAGTACATCCGCAATGTGGGTCTCAACGAGACCGCCGGCGCCAATCAGCTCAACCGGGTGGTCCGCAACGCCTTCCAGGAAGAGATCAACAAGCGCACGGTCAAGGACCTGCTCTCGCTCAAGCGGGACGCGCTGATGAACGACGTGCGCGACGAGGTGCTTAAGGCTGTGCGCGGGGACAAGCCCTGGGGTATCGACGTGGTCGATGTGCGCATCACACGCGTGGACTATGTGTCCGAGATCACCGATTCCGTCTACCGCCGCATGCAGGCCGAGCGAGCCCGTGTGGCCAACGAACTGCGTTCCACGGGCGCGGCCGAGGGCGAGAAGATCCGTGCCGATGCCGACCGCCAGCGCGAGGTGACGGTGGCCAATGCCTACCGGGATGCGCAGAAGGTCAAGGGGCAGGGCGATGCCCAGGCCGCCGCCCTCTACGCCGAGGCCTTTGGCCGGGATCCGCAGTTCGCCCAGTTCTACCGCAGCCTCGAAGCCTACAAGGCGAGCTTCACGAACAAGAGCGACGTGATGGTCCTCGATCCCAACGGCTCCGAGTTCTTCAAGGTCTTCCGTGGCGGCGGCAGCAGCGCTGCACCCAAGAAGTAAGAGGGCATGAGCGTGCGCGGTCGCTCCGGATCGGTGATTCCGTGCGTGCGGCTGGGGCAGCCCTGATGGACGGCGACGTCTTTTGGCTGGCGGTGGCCCTCGTCCTTGTCATCGAGGGCCTGTTCCCCTTCATCTCGCCTGGCGGCTGGCGTCGTGTGTTCAGCCAGGTACTGCGCCTCTCGGACGGCCAGATCCGTTTCTTCGGGCTCTGCAGCATCTTGGCCGGCGTGCTCTGGCTGGCCTGGCAGGTCGCCTGAGCCGTGCCCGCGCACCGAAGCCGGGCAGGGGAGCCCGACCCGGTAAAATCGCTTTTTTAACAGCCTCCCGTTTCCCATGTCCGCCTGGCTTCTGCCGGATCACATTGCCGATGTCCTTCCGTCCGAGGCGCGCCACATCGAGGAGCTGCGCCGAGACCTGCTCGACACGGCCCGTGGCTATGGTTACGAGCTGGTCATGCCGCCGCTGCTCGAGTACCTGGCGTCCCTGCTGTCGGGCACCGGGCAGACGCTCAACCTGCAGACCTTCAAGCTCGTCGACCAGATTTCCGGGCGCTCCATGGGTCTGCGCGCCGACACCACACCCCAGGTCGCGCGGATCGACGCCCACCTGCTCAACCGCCGGGGCGTGGCACGCCTGTGCTACTGCGGTCCGGTCGTCCACACCCGTCCCGCAAGCCCGCACGCCACCCGCGAGCCGCTGCAGTTCGGGGCCGAAATCTACGGCCACGCTGGCCCCGAAGCCGACCTCGAGGCCCTGCAACTCGCGCTGGACTGCCTGAAGGCGGCGCGGCTATCGCACTACAGCGTGGATCTCGCCGATGTGCGCATCGTCAGCGCCCTGCTGGCGGGCTCGGGTGCAGACGCCGCCGCTCGGGAGGCGATCCAGACGGCGCTCGCTGCCAAGGATGTGCCGGAGCTCAGCCGCCTGACGCGCGACATGCCTGCGGCCTCGCGCCAGGGCCTGCTGGCCCTGCCTCGGCTGTACGGCGACCTCGCGGTGCTCGACGAGGCGCAGGCCACTCTGCAGGACCTGCCTGCGGTGCGCGAAGCCATCGACGGCCTGCGCTGGCTGGCCAGCCATCTGCCGGGTACGTCCCTGGGCTTTGACCTGGCCGATCTGCGCGGCTACGCCTACTACAGTGGTGTGCGTTTTGCGGTCTACAGCGAGGGCGTGAGCGACGCCCTGCTGCGCGGCGGGCGCTACGACGAGGTGGGTGCCGTGTTCGGGCGCAAGCGTCCCGCTGTCGGCTTCAGCCTGGATCTCAAGACCCTGGTCGGCGCCGTTTCGGCACGTGCGCTGCGTGCGGCCATCCGTGCACCTTGGGGCGAGTCGACCCCCTTGCGCGCGGCCATCGCCCGGCTGCGCGAGCAGGGCGAGACTGTGGTCTGCGTCCTGCCCGGCCACGAAAGCGAGATTGACGAATTCCAATGCGATCGCGAGCTGACGGAAATCGACGGCCTTTGGGTCGTCCGTGCCGTCTGAACGCCGCATCTCCGCCAACA
Source organism: Curvibacter sp. (assembly GCA_020248905.1). Taxonomy (GTDB): domain Bacteria; phylum Pseudomonadota; class Gammaproteobacteria; order Burkholderiales; family Burkholderiaceae_C; genus Hylemonella. Next base: position 114,800 of record JADCGR010000011.1, read on the forward strand.
TTTCTCCGGGCATCTGACATGAACACAACCAAAGGACGCAACGTCGTCGTCGTGGGCACCCAGTGGGGTGACGAGGGCAAAGGCAAGCTGGTGGACTGGCTGACCGAGAGCGCCCAGGGCGTGGTGCGTTTCCAGGGCGGCCACAATGCCGGCCACACGCTGGTGATCAATGGCGTCAAGACGGCGCTGCACCTCATTCCCAGCGGCATCATGCGTGCGGGCGTCAGGTGCTACATCGGCAACGGTGTGGTGCTGTCGGCGGCCAAGCTGTTCGAGGAGATTGAAGGGCTGGAACAAGCCGGCGTCGAGGTGCGTTCGCGCCTGCGCATTTCCGAGGCCTGTCCGCTGATCTTGCCCTTCCATGCGGCTCTCGATGTGGCGCGCGAGGCGGCACGCGAGCAGGGCGGCACCGAGAAGATTGGCACGACGGGCCGTGGTATCGGCCCCGCATACGAGGACAAGATTGCCCGTCGCGCCCTGCGGGTGCAGGACCTCAAATACCCCGACCGCTTCGCTGCCAAGCTTAAGGAGCTGCTGACCCTGCATAACCATGTCCTCTCGACCTTCCTGAAGTGCAGCAATTTTGTCTTTCCCGACGCGCTCAAGCCCTACATCCAGCACGGCGAGGTACAGTTCGAGCCGGTTTACGTCGAAGCCATGCGCCACGCAGAGCTGCTCAAGCCCATGATGGCCGACGTCTCGCGCGAGCTCAATGAGGCCCATGCGCACGGCCAAAACCTGCTGTTTGAAGGCGCGCAGGGCACATTGCTCGATGTGGACCACGGGACCTACCCTTATGTCACGTCGAGCAACTGCGTCGCTGGCAACGCCGCCGCCGGCTCCGGCGTCGGCCCCAGCCTGCTGCATTACGTCCTGGGCATCACCAAGGCCTATTGCACGCGCGTGGGTGGTGGCCCTTTCCCGACCGAGCTGGATTGGGAGCAAGAAGGTACTCCCGGCTGGCACATGAGCACGGTTGGTGCGGAGCGTGGCACGACCACGGGCCGCGCCCGTCGCTGCGGCTGGTTTGATGCCGCCCTGCTCAAGCGATCGGCCCAGGTTAACGGCCTGAGCGGGCTGTGCCTCACCAAGCTTGACGTGCTCGACGGCCTCAAGGAGCTCCAGCTCTGTACCGGGTATGAGCTCGACGGCGAGATCATCGACATCCTCCCCGTGGGCGCCGACGAGATCGCGCGCTGCAAGCCCATCTACGAGACGCTCGAGGGCTGGTCCGACAGCACCGTAGGCGTCACCCAGTACGACAAGCTGCCGATCAATGCGCGCCTGTACCTGCAGCGTATCGAGCAAGTCACCGGTGTGCCGATCCACATCATCTCCACCAGCCCGGACCGTGATCACACGATCATGATGCGCCACCCCTACGTGGCTTGAGAAACTGTGAATAAATCTGCTGCACAAGCCGATCGCCGCGTTGGACGGTGTTGCCTCCGGCCCCAGCGCTTAACTTTTGCGCAGCAAAAGTTAGCTTTTGCCGCAACTGTTTTGTCGTCATTTGGTGTACCTCACGTAAGTTCCGGTTCCTCCGCCCCGTCCGCCTTGCGCCAGGCTTGCTCGCTACGATTTCTTAACAAGTTCAGCACAATTGATTAATGCGAGGAGCAGTCTGATGTTGACCGAAGATGGCAAGCACCTTTACGTGAGCTACGTCGAGTACCACAACCTGATCGAGAAGCTTGCCATCAAGGTTCATCAGTCCGGCTGGGAGTTCGACACCATTCTGTGCTTGGCACGCGGTGGCATGCGGCCTGGCGACATCCTCTCGCGCATCTTCGAGAAGCCCCTGGCCATCATGTCGACCAGCTCCTACCGGGCCAACGCCGGCACCACGCAGGGCCATCTGGACATTGCCAAGTACATCACCACGCCGCAAGGCGAGATCGCCGGTCGCGTTCTGCTGGTAGACGATCTGGCTGATTCCGGTCACACCCTGGCTGCCGTCGTCAAGATGCTGCGTGACAACTATCCGCCCATCACCGAGCTGCGCACCGCAGTCCTGTGGACCAAGGCGTTCTCCTCTTTCCAGGCCGACTACTCGGTCGAGTTTCTTCCCACCAACCCCTGGATCCACCAGCCCTTCGAGGGCTATGACCGCCTGCGTCCGGCGGAGCTCCTGGCCAAGTGGAAAGTTTGACTCAGAACACCCCCACGCCACGCGTTCCACGCGCGCTTTGCCAGAGGTCCCCGCGCCAGTGTCATAGGCTCGTCGGTCCGTCCAAGCCTGCGCAGAAAGGCTCGGAGCTGCGGCCGTAGGCCCCTTGCAGGGGGGGCGACACCGGTGGCCCGGCGAAGCCGGTTTCGCGGGTGCCGTGGACGAAGCCACCTCGCGCTGCACCGATCACGTTAAGCTCGGTGCATGAACCACAAGACCACCGGCCTGATCCACCATCCCTATGTGCCCCCGTCGGGCTTCGAGGCGCCGCAGCCCGGTGTGTTCAAGGCCTCGACGGTCTACTTCCCCAGTGTGGCGGCTATGCGCCGCACCGAGTGGAAGGACAAGACGGGCTACACCTACGGCCTGCACGGGACGCCCACCAGCTACCTGCTGGAGGAACGCATCGCCACGCTGGAGGGCGGCGCGCAGTGCCTGCTGGCGCCCAGCGGGCTGGCGGCCATTGCCCTGGTCTGCCTGTCGCTGCTCAAGTCGGGCGACGAGGTGCTCATCCCCGACAACGCCTATGGCCCGGCCAAGGCGCTCTTGCGCAGCGAGTTTCGCGACTGGGGCATCACCCACCAAGTCTACGACCCGATGGACCCCCAGGACCTCGCGCGCCGCATCGGTCCGCAAACGCGGCTGGTCTGGCTTGAGGCTGCGGGTTCCGTGACGCTGGAGTTCCCGGATCTCGTGGAGCAGGTGCGCGTGTGCAAGGCGGCCAGTGTTTCCTGTGCGTTGGACAACACCTGGGGCGCGGGGCTGGCCTTCAATGCCTTTGATCTGGGTGCAGGGCAGGGCGTGGACCTCACGATCCATGCGCTCACCAAATATCCCAGCGGCGGTGGCGATGTGCTGATGGGCGCGGTGGTCACGCGTGACGCAGCCCTGCACCTGCGCCTCAAGCTGACCCACATGCGCCTGGGCCTGGGCGTGGGCATGAACGATGTCGAGACGGTGCTGCGCTCGCTGCCCAGCATGGCCCTGCGCTATGCCGCGCACGACCGCACTGCCCGCGCGCTGGCCCGCTGGTGCCAGGCCCGCTCCGAGTTCTCGCAGGTGCTGCATCCGGCTCTACCCGATTCGCAGGGCCACGCACACTGGAAGGCCCTGTGCGGCGACGGGGAGGGCCGCGCAGGCGGCCTGTTCAGCGTCATCGTTCACGAGCGCTTCAGCGCTGCGCAGGTCGATGCCTTCTGCGATGCCCTGCAGCTGTTCCGCATCGGCTACAGCTGGGGTGGTCCGGTCAGCCTGGTCGTGCCCTACGATCTGGCCACCATGCGCGAGCGCTGGCCTGTGGCATTGGCCCGTGGCACCCTGGTGCGCTTCTCGACCGGCCTGGAGGCGGTGGAGGACCTGCAGGCGGACCTGGCCCGGGCTTTGGCGGTGTTGGCTGCGGGCTGAGCGCTGGCGCAGACGGCCTTGGTGTTTTCCTGAGTCGACAGCGGATCCCACGGTCGCTAGGCTGTCTGCATGAGCGAAGCTGACGTTGACCCGCGCCCCGAGTTGCCTGCCAGCCCGACGCCCTATGTGCCGCCGCCACCCGTAGGCCCGCAGCGCGAGATCGTGACTCTTGGCCTGGCCGATCCCCTGGTCTGGCTGCGTCGTGGTGCGCGTGATCTGCAGGCCGACATCGGCATCGGTCTTTTTTACGGGATGTGTTTCTGGGCCATGGCGCTCACGCTCGCCGCCGTGTTTCGTTTCCGGCCGGAATACACCATGTCCATCGTCTCGGGCTGCCTGCTCGTCGGGCCTTTCCTGACCCTTGGCCTCTACGAGGTGAGTCGTCGCCGCGAGGCGGGCCTGGTGCCCGATCTCGGTAGCTCTCTCACCTGCTGGGACCGGCACATCGGCAGCATGGGCCTGCTGGTCCTGGTGCTCGTCGTGCTGGAGCTGCTCTGGGGCCGGGCCTCGCTGGTGGTCTTCGCGGTCTTCTTTAACGCCGGCATGCCGTCAACGGCTGGGGTGTTGCAGGCCGTCTTCAACCCGGAAAACTGGGAGTTCGTCGTGGTCTATGCTGCCGTCGGCGGCATCTTTGCAGCCCTGGTCTTCGCTACCTCAGTGGTGTCCATCCCCATGATCCTGGACCGCGACACCGACGCCATCTCGGCCTCGCTCACCAGCCTGCAGGTCTTTTTCAACAACCTGCCTGTCATGCTGCTCTGGGGCGCCCTGATCACGCTGCTGGTCGGCATCGCGCTGCTACCCTGGGGTCTGGGCCTGCTGCTCATCGGGCCCTGGCTGGGCCATGCCACCTGGCATGCCTACCGTGGCTCCGTGCGCTGGCTTGATTGAAGCACCCCTGAGGCGCTGAGCGCCCAGTGGCTAAAGCCGGAGGCTGTGCCTCTTCAGGCCGTCCTGTCCTGCGCAGGCAGGACAGGTGCTGCGGCCTTCAGCCCCTCAAGGGGGTAACGCCAGTGACCTGGCAAAGCCGGTTCCACGGCGTTTCCCGGATTGAACGTTTTCGCGCGCGGTTCCCGGATGTCGCCACCAAAGCTGGCAGGCATGCCAGAATCACTGCCATGTCCGACGCCTTTCTCGCCTGTCACCAGCTCGTCAAACGCTACGGTGAGTCCACGGTTGTTGATGACCTGAGCTTCGACATCCGTCCCGGTGAATGTCTCGGCGTGATCGGCCCCAATGGTGCGGGCAAGACCACCACACTGCGCATGTGCCTTGGCCTCACCGCGCCCGACAGCGGCCGCGTCGAGGCCTTTGGCCTGCGCATGCCGGGCGATGCGCATGCCATCAAGGCCCAGCTGGGCGTGGTGACGCAGTTCGACTCGCTCGACCCCGATTTCACCTGCGCAGAAAACCTGCTGGTTTTCGGACGCTACTTCGGCATGAGGTCGGCCGATATCCGCGCGCGTGTTCCGCAACTGCTTGAGTTCGCGGCGCTCTCGCACAAAGCCGACGCCAAGCCTGGCCAGCTCTCGGGCGGTATGCGTCGGCGCCTGAGCCTGGCGCGAGCGCTTGTGAACGACCCGCGCCTGCTGCTGCTTGACGAGCCCACCACGGGCCTGGATCCGCAGGCGCGCCACCTGATGTGGGAGCGCCTGCAGCAACTGCTGCAGCAGGGCAAGTCCATCCTGCTCACCACCCACTTCATGGACGAAGCCGAGCGCCTGTGCGACCGCCTGCTCGTCATCGACCACGGTCGCAAGATCGCCGAAGGGACGCCGCGCGAGCTGATAGGCGCGCACCTGGAGCCCGATGTGGTCGAGGTCTATGGCGGCGATGCACGGACGGTAAGCAGCGGGTCGCTCGCGGCCCTCGCCAGCCGCGTCGAGGTCAGTGGTGAGACTGTGTTCTTCTACGCCCGCGACGCCGCACCCCTCATGCAGGTGCTGGCCCACGATCACACCTTGCGCAGCTTGCACCGCCCGGCCAATCTGGAGGACCTCTTCCTCAAACTGACCGGCCGCCAGATCCGGGAGGACGCATGAACATGGCTCCCCCCTATGCTGCGCGCACTGCATGTCGCTACGCCACCCCCCTCGCAGGGGGCAACACCAGCGGCCCGGCGAAGCCGGTTCCACGGGGTTGCGTGACTGGACTTCTTCGTGCCATCGTATGCACTTCTCTCGAGGAGCAGGTGGCATGAACAATATGGTGAGGTGGTGGCCCGTCTTCCTGCGCAATCTGCTGGTCTGGCGCAAGCTCGCCATACCCAGCCTGGTGGGCAATATCGCCGAGCCGCTGATGTGGCTCGTGGCCTTCGGTTACGGCCTGGGAGCCCTGGTGGGCTCCGTGCCCGTGGGCCGCGAGGACGTGCCCTACATCCTGTTCCTCGCCAGCGGCTCCATCTGCATGAGCGCCATGAACGCGGCCACCTTCGAGGCGCTGTACTCGGCCTTCTCGCGCATGCACGTGCAGAAGACCTGGGACAGCATCATGAACGCGCCTATCGGCCTGCGCGACGTGCTGCTCGCCGAGATGCTCTGGGCGGCCTTCAAGGCCCTGTTTGCGGTCATGGCCATCCTGCTTGTCATGCTGGCGCTGAACATCAGCCGCAGCCCCATGCTCTTGCTCGCGCTGCCCGTGCTGCTGCTCACGGGCGTCGCCTCCAGCTGCATGGCCCTCATTTTCAATGCGCTGGCCAAGGGCTACGACTTCTTCACCTACTACTTCACGCTCTTTCTCACGCCCATGATGTTCCTCAGCGGCGTGTTCTTTCCCCGCGAGAACCTTCCCCTGCTGTTGCAGCATGTCTCGGCCTGGCTGCCGCTCACCCAAGCGGTCGAGCTCGTGCGTCCACTGTTCATGGGGCGCTGGCCGGCCGATGTGCTGCTGCACCTGGCCGTGCTGGTGCTCTACGCCGCCGTGGCCTGGGCCATCGCACTGGCGCTCACGCGCCAGCGTTTCCGGGCCTGATGGGCACCGCACCAAGGTAGGTCGCTTCCAGGCGGTGCCGCTTGGGCGGCAGGCCCGGCGCCTTGCGCACTGCAAAGCCAGCCTGTTGCAGGCGCTGCCGCACCTCACCCGCCACGCACCAGCTCGCCAGCCGCGTCCCGGGCCGGCACTGCCGGGCCACGGCCTCGATCACCGGCGCTGACCACATACCGGGGTTGCGCGCCGGGCTGAAACCGTCCAGGTAGACCGCGTCCGCTGGCCCGGGCAGGGCGGGCAGCTGCTCCAGCACCTCGCCCACTCCCAAAGTCAGGTGCACGCGGCCTGCATCGAATTCCCAATGCTGCAACCCCAGCCGAAGGCCAACCCAGGCGGTGGCCAAGGTCTGGGCCAGCTCCTGCAGGCGGGGCAGCAGAGCCGCCTCCTGGGCATCGGCAGGGCGCAGCGCCCGCGTGGCCTGAAGCAGCTCGGCCGCGCTGACGGGATGCGCCTCGATCGATGAGAAATGCAGGCAGGCGCTGCGGTTCTTGTCCGCGTGCCAGGCCGCCCAGGTGCCCAGGAAATTCAGGCCCAGACCAAAGCCGGTTTCCAGCGCATGAAACCGCGCTCGGCCCTGCCAGAGCGCTGGCAGCCCGCAGCCTCCCAGAAAGACGGTGCGCGCCTGCGCCAGCGCCCCGCTTCGGGTGCTGTAGACGTCGCCGTAGAGCGGGCTGTAGGGGCTACCGTCGGCAAGCCAGGTGAGCGTGGGGTCCATGAGATGTGCGCAAGGGCTGCATTGTCGCCGCGACCTGTGGCCGCCCGGCCATGGAGCCAAGCCTCGCGACCTGATAGAGTGGCCGGATACACCCTAAAGAGGAAGAACGTGGCCACTCCCAATTACGGATACGAGAAACGCCAGAAGGAACTGGCCAAGAAGCAGAAGAAGGAAGAAAAGCTCAAGGCCAAGGCTGCGCGCAAGAAGGCTGGGCCCGGAGGCGAAATGCCGGCGGAGCTCGATGCGCCGCCGGATGGGCCCGAGGCCGCCACCGGAGGTGATGCTGCCAGATGAGCCTGCGCCCCGGCTACTGCGCCGTGATCCTGCTGCTGATGGCCGGCTGCGCCTCGGCACCCCAGGAAGCGCCGGACCCAGCCGCCACGCACACGGCCCCGGCTTCCGAGCCTGCGCCCCAGTCCGCTGACAAGTCGGGTGCGCTGCTGCAGCAATCCGGCGTGGTGCAGACGGCCACTCAGCCGCTCAACGACCTCAATCTCATGAAGGCGCGCATTCCCCCCGTGCTCACGGCCGCGCAGCGCGGACCCTACGCCATCCCACCGGACGACAGCTGCGCCGCCTTGCAGACCGAGCTGCTGGCGCTGGACGCAGCGCTCGGCCCCGACATCGACGCCGGCGGCGGCAGCGACAATGACCCCGGGCTGGTGGGGCGGGCAACAGAATTCGTCGGCGATGCAGCCATGGACTCGGTGCGCGGCACTGTCAACAGCGTGGTCGACGGCGTCATCCCCTTGCGCAGCTGGGTGCGCCGGCTCAGCGGAGCCGAGCGCCAGTCGCGCGCTGTGGCTGCCGCCATCCGGGCAGGCTCGCTGCGCCGGCCTTTCCTCAAGGGCTGGGCCTGGGCCAAGGGCTGCGTGGAGGGGCCCGTGCAGACCCTGCCCAAGGCCGTGCCCTGAGGCGGTAACCCCGCCCTCAGCTGGCGGTGTCGAGCAGCCGCCGCGCCAGCTCCTGCATCGCCGCCACGGAGCGGTCACGCGGGCGCAGTTCGGTGGCCCGGCTGTACTGGCTGAAGTTGTGCGCCATGGACTTCAGGTAGACCGGGTCGTAGTGGCTTAGCAGCAGCTCGCGCACCACGTGGGCGGTGCGGCCGGCGCGCACTGCCGTCTTCCATTCCTCGATCAGCTTCTTGCCGCGCAGCTCGGTCAGCGCATCGAGCCGCTCGCAGAAGGCCTCGTGGTCCTGGACATAGTGCGAGTAGTCCTCCAGCAGCAGGGCCACGCGCTCCTCGTGACTCAGCACCAGGTTCAGGCAGGGCGCGGCGCGCATGGACTCGACCAGCGCTGCGGGCAAGGCCACATTGCCCACCTTCTTGCTCTCGCTTTCCACATAGACGGGCTGGGTCCGGTCCAGCCGGCGCAAAACATCCCAGATGGCGGTGTCAAACGCTTTCTGTGTGGGCTGCGGCCGGCCAGGGATGGCGCCCAGCACGGAGCTGCGGTGGTTGGCCATCGCTTCAAGGTCCAGCACCTGAGCGCCGGCCGCAGCCAGGGCCTGCAGCAGGCGGGTTTTGCCCGAGCCGGTGGTGCCGCAGATCACACGCCAGTCCAGCCCCTGCACCTGTCGGGGAATGTCGTCGAGCAGCGCACGGCGAAAGGCCTTGTAGCCGCCCTCGATGATCTCTACCCGAAACCCGATCTCGCTGAGCACCAGGCTTAGCGAGCCGCTGCGCTTGCCACCACGCCAGCAATAGGTCAGCGGCTTCCAGTCCTTGGGCTTGGCCAGTACCTCGCGCTCGATATGCGCGGAGATATTGCGCGCGGCCAGCGCTGCGCCACGCTTCTTGGCCTCGAAGGGGCTGACCTGCTTGTACGTGGTGCCGATCTCATGCCGCTCGGCATTGTTCAGCGTGGGCCAGTTCACGGCGCCGGGCAGGTGGTCTTCGGCGTACTCGTTTTCGCTGCGCGCGTCGATGACGGTGTCTACGGCATCAAGGCGGCGCAGCGCTTCCTCGGCCGAAATCGGTAAGAGGGGCATCAGAGAAGTTTTTTCAGTTCAGGCCAGACGTTGCCCAGCATCAGCGGCTGGGCCTCGGCGGTGGGGTGGATGCGGTCGGGCTGGAACAGACGCGTCGGGTCCGGGCCGTCGGCCACGCCTTTGAGGAAGAAGGGCACCAGGCCTGCCTTCTCGGCGCGCGCCACCTGCGCGTAGAGGCCCTCAAAGCGCTTGGCATAGTCGGCGCCGTAGTTGGGTGGCATCTGCATGCCCAGCAGAAGCACGCGGGCGCCCGCCTTTCTGGACTGCTGGGTCATCCACTCCAGGTTGGCACGCGTGGCGTCAAGCGAGAGGCCACGCAGCGCGTCGTTGCCGCCCAGCTCCAGGATCACGTGCGTGGGCTGGTGTTGCGCCAGCAGGGCGGCCAGCCGGCTGCGCCCGCCAAAGGTGGTTTCGCCGCTGATGCTGGCATTGACCACGCGTGTGCCCGGCTTCTCCTTGGCCAGCCGCTGCTCCAGCAGCGTCACCCAGCCCGTGCCGCGTGCCAGGCCGTACTCGGCGCTCAGCGAGTCGCCCACCACCAGCACGGTGCGCTGTGGCGTCTGCGCCTGGGATAACCCCAGCAAACCGGCCAGCAGCAGGGCCGCGATACAGTAGCGTCGACTCTGAAAGAACACATCCATGTCCGAACCCGTCATTTCCGTGGAACACGTGGTCAAGTCCGTGAGCGACTCGACCGGCACGCTCGACATTCTGCGCGATATCGATTTCCACGTCCCCCGCGGGCAGACGCTGGCCATCGTGGGCGCCTCGGGCTCAGGCAAGAGCACCCTGCTGTCCATCATGGCCGGGCTGGACACGCCCACGCGCGGCACGGTGAAGATCGACGGCCAGGACCTGTTTGCCTTGGACGAAGACGCACGCGCCGCGCTGCGCGCCCAAAAACTCGGCTTTGTGTTCCAGAGCTTTCAGCTGCTGGCGCATCTGACCGCGCTGGAAAACGTGATGCTGCCGCTGGAACTGGCCGGCCGCAAGGATGCGCGCAAGGCCGCCACCGAGATGCTGGGCCGCGTGGGCCTGGGCGAGCGCCTGGGTCATTACCCCAAGGTGCTCTCCGGTGGTGAACAGCAGCGCGTGGCCCTGGCCCGCGCCTTCGTCGTCCATCCCTCCGTGCTGCTGGCCGACGAACCCACCGGCAGCCTGGACTATGCGACGGGTGAGACCGTGATGGAGCTGATGTTCGCGCTCAACCGTGAGCAGGGCACGACGCTGGTGCTCGTGACGCATGACCAGGGGATTGCGGCGAGGTGCGAGCGGAGGATCACGATTGAGGCGGGGAAGGCGAGTGGGTGAGTAGCACACTAGCGGTCAGTAAGAAAAAATGCCCGGCGTGCCGGTCTTTTTTTGGACATTAACTCTTTCGAATTCACCGGCACTTGCAAAATTTTTCGTAGGTCCGGTATGACAAACTGTTTGCCATTTCAAGAAACGGCATCGCCACCTCAGCTTTTGCCAGCCTCGGCATTCTCGCTTTCAAGCAACGCCCGTCGCCCATCGTGCGTGAAGGTCAGCGTATAGCCTCTGCGGTCTTGATCGTAATCGCGACGCAGTAGCTTGCGACGTTCAAGTTCTCCAATGTCGAATTCAGTCCTCACCCTAGTTTCAGTTGACTTTTCAATTAGCTCGGACTCTAGCGCGGGGCTGCCAATTTTCTCCAGCTTATGGAGAAGGTTGGCGCCTGTTGGGGTTGGATGAAAAGTTCGTGCGAACCGCGCAGGCATTAGATCATTCTAGGGCGCCAATCCCCGCTGTCCCATCCCCCGAACGGGGGAGCCCACCACACTTCGTTGCGCAAATGGACCGCAGCGAGCAGGGATAATCCCGCCAATGTCTTCCCCCAAAGTCCTCTTCGGCTTCCACGCCGTCGGCGTGCGCCTGAAGACGGCCCCGGCGTCCATCATCGAGATCTATGTCGAGCCCACGCGCCGTGATGCGCGCATGCGGCAATTCATCGAGAAGGCCAAAGAGGCCGGTGTGCGCCTGATCGAAGCCGATGGCCTGCGCCTGGCCAAGCTCGCGGGCAGCCATGGACACCAGGGCGTGGCCGCACGGGTGGAGGCGCTGCCGCAGCAGCATTCGCTGGACGACTTGCTGGATTCCTTAAGCGAACCGCCCCTGCTGCTGGTGCTCGATGGCGTGACGGACCCGCACAACCTGGGCGCGTGCCTGCGCGTGGCCGACGGGGCCGGCGCGCATGCGGTGATTGCCCCCAAGGACCATGCGGTGGGTCTCAACGCCACGGTGGCCAAGGTGGCCAGTGGCGCGGCCGAGACCGTGCCCTATTTCATGGTGACCAACCTGGCTCGCACGCTGGGCGAGCTGAAGGAACGCAACATCTGGTGCATCGGCACCAGTGACGATGCCCCCAAGACGCTGTACCAGGTGGACCTCAAGACGCCGACGGCCCTGGTGCTGGGCGCCGAGGGCGAGGGCATGCGGCAGCTCACGCGCAAGACCTGCGACGAGCTGGTGAGCATCCCGATGAAGGGCGGGGTGGAGAGCCTGAATGTCTCCGTGGCCAGCGGCGTATGCCTGTATGAGGCGCTGCGGCAGCGGGGTGTCTGAAAGCTTCGTCCCATGAAAAACGGCCCTTGCGAGGGCCGTTGTCGTTTTCGGGGGCGGGCCGTTTCAGGCCGTCACATCCAGCACGGTGCCGCTCAACTGGCTCAGGCTGTTGATGGCGCGGCGTGTGGCGGGCGGGGTGTTGGGTGGCTGGCGCGGCTCGTTGCGCTCGATGCCGCGCACGCGGTCGTCGGCACGCACCGATTCGCTGCGGGCGGTTTCGGTCTGCCGCTCCAGCCGGGCCACACGCTCGGCGGCCTGGTTGGCCTCCTGGCGGGCCTGCTGCAGCTGGGCCCGGTATTGGCTCAGCTGCGCCTGCACGCTGGGCGTGCCACCGTTGAGCGAGGTCAGAGGCAGGCCCATCGCGGACTCCTCAGGCCCTCTCGTTGAGCAGTCGGCCGGTGGTCTGGCCCTGGGTGTTGACCACGGGTTCGCGCTGGCGGGCCTGGCGCTCCGCCGCCTGGGCGGCCTGTGCCTCGCGCTGGGCCTGTTCCTTCTGCACGCGTTGCTGCTCGGCGCGCTGTTCCTGAATGCGGTTGTTCGCATCGGTGCGGCTTGGGGGCGCGGGCCGGTTGAGGGTCGAAATGCCTTCCGTAGCCATGGCGGTCTCCGGGGTTGAGTTGCTGAAATTTTAGTCAGCGGTTCGGGGCTGTCAATGCCGGGCCGCCGGACGGTCAGCCCGCGGCTCGATCGTCACGGGCGCGTGGCATCATGCTGTCAAGCTTGTGTTCTCCGTCCACCGCAATCGTTCCCCGATGAAGCCCATTCAAACCGATCGTCGCCAGCTCCTGCGCCTGGCTGCCGCTACCGCCACCACGCTCTGGCTGCCACGCAGCGCCTGGAGCCGCGCGCCCGCGCTGGCCCAGGACCCGTTTGCGCTGGGTGTGGCCAGTGGCGCGCCCGCGCCCGACGGCGTGGTGCTCTGGACGCGGCTGGTTTTTCCTGAGCCCCTGGCGCGCGAGGTCACGGTGCGCTGGGAAGTGGCGCACGACGAGGCCTTCACGCGCATCGCGCGCAGCGGCGTGGCGCAGGCCGTGCCCGCGCTGGGCCACGCCGTGCATGCCGAGGTGCAGGGCCTGGAGAGCGACCGCTGGTACTTTTACCGCTTCTGGGCAGGCGAGGCCGGCAGCCCCGTGGGCCGCACGCGCACCGCGCCCGCACACGGTGCGGAAGTGGCGAGGCTGCGCGTAGGGTATGCCTCGTGCCAGCGCTGGGAGCATGGTTACTACGCCGCCTGGCGGCACCTGCGCGCTGATGCGCCGGATCTGGTGGTCTTTCTGGGCGACTACATCTACGAGTACCCGGGCGCGCAGAACGCGGTGCGCTCGGTCAAGGGCGGCTGGGTGCTGACGCTGGACGACTACCGCGACCGCTATGCCCTGCACCGCAGCGACGCTGACCTGCGCGCGATGCACGCGGCCTGTCCCTGGCTGCTCACCTGGGACGACCACGAGGTACAGAATGACTATGCGGCGCTGCACGAGGGCACGGGCGTGCCGGTGGTGGGTACGGTGGCCGATTTCGCGGCCCGCCGTGCGGCGGCCTACCAGGCATGGTACGAGCACATGCCTGTGCGGGCCTCTGTGCTCACGCGGGGCCTGAGCGGGCTGGCGCAGGGCGCCGAGATGCGCGTCCACCAGCAGTGGGCCTGGGGCCGGCTGGCCACGCTGCACCTGCTCGATGGCCGGCAGTACCGCGACCGCCAGCCCTGCCTGAAGGACGGCAAGCCCGGCGGCACCCTTGTGGACCCGGCGCAATGCGCGGAGTGGGCCGATACGCGCCGCACCTATCTGGGCGCGGCCCAGGAGCAGTGGCTGGACCAGGCCCTGGCGCGCAGCGCCGGACGCTGGAATGTCATCGGCCAGCAGACTCTGTTTGGCACGCGCGACGCGCGGCCCGGCCCGGGGCAGCGCCTGTGGAACGACGGCTGGGACGGCTATGCAGGCGCGCGCCGCCGGCTCACCGATGCGCTGCAGAAACACCGCGTGAGCAACCCGGTGTTTCTGGGGGGCGATGTGCACGAGAACTGGGTGGGCCACGTCAAGGCCGATTACGCCGACGCAGACAGCGTCACGCTGGGCGTGGAGTTCTGCGGCACCAGCATCAGCTCTCGCGCCAGCGCGACGGCGGTGGAGCGCACGCCCGAGCGTCTGGCCGAGAACCCGCACTTCGTGTTTGGCGACGCGCAGTACCGCGGCTATGGCCTGGCGGATTTCACGCCGCAGGGCCTGCAGACCACGCTGCGTGCCGTGGAGGACGTCACCCGTGCCGATTCGGCGGCTTTCACGCTGGCGGCCTTTGAGGTGCGCGAGGGCCGCGCGCGCATTGAACGCCGCTGAGCCCTCAGACGCGCTGTGCCAGCCACAGGCGCAGCCGCAGGCTCCATTCGGGTGTATAGCCCACGCTGGCGTGGCGGATACGGCCTTGCGCGTCGAGCACGACGAAGGCGGGCACGGCCCTGAGGCCATAACGTGCTGAGAGACTGCCGTCCTCGTCCACTGCGGCCAGCCATTTCAGCTGGCGCTGCTGCAGCACCCGTGCCACCTTGGCGGCATCGCCCGAGCGCATGGCGATCGTTAGCACCGGCCAGTCTTGCTGCAGCGCGGTGATGTTGTCTTCCTCGGCGCGGCAGATCGGACACCAGTCGGCCCAGAAGTGCAGGGCCACGGCGCGGCCGGCGTGCTGCGCGCGCCAGGCCTCGAGCGTGATGTCCCGAGTGCCCAGGGCGCTGCTCAGTGCTGCGCGGAAGTCGGGAGCCGGGCCTGAGGGAATGTCGCGCGTCTGCCAGGCGTTCAGGCCGGTCACGGCTGCCGCCACGAGGAGCAGGGTGAGGGCGTGCGAGCGCCAGTTGAGGACCCAGGCCCTCAGACCCGCAGCAAGCCTTTGCAGCCGCGGCCTCACTTGAGCACCTCCAGCAGCCGGTCCAGCCCGCCGCTGTGGATGGCCACCATGGCCTGCTCGCGCACACGGGGCTTGGCGTGATATGCCACCGACAGGCCGGCCGCGCGCATCATGGGCAGGTCGTTGGCGCCGTCGCCCACGGCAATGGCCTGCCGGGGCGAGATGCCCAGTTGCGCGCAGGTCTGCTCCAGCATGCGCTGCTTCTCGGTGCCGTCGCAGATGTCGCCCCAGGGCTGATCGACCAGGCGGCCGGTGAGCATGCCGTCTTCGATATCCAGCACATTGGAGCGCGTGTAGTCGATGTCCAGCAGTTTCTGCACATGATCCGCGAAGTAGGTGAAGCCGCCGCTGACCAGCAGCACGCGCATACCGGCTTGTTTGCAGGCGGCTACCAGCTCGGCTGCGCCAGGGTTGAGGCGCAGGCGATCACGTTTGACGGCCTTCAGGTCGGCCACCGTCACGCCCCTGAGCAGGGCCACGCGGCGGCGCAGGCTATCCTTGAAGTCGGTGATCTCGCCGCGCATGGCGGCCTCGGTGATGGCGGCCACCTCGGCCTTGCGGCCCACAGCGTCGGCGATTTCGTCCACGCACTCGATGTTGATGAGGGTGGAGTCCATGTCGAAGGCGATGAGCCCGAAATCCCGTAGCTGCAGCGGGGGCGTGCATCCTTGCACGACGAGGCCGGGGGCAAGTTCTGTGGGTGCACTCATGGTCAGCAATTTTTTAGGTAGAGCGTATCGGACCAGGTGGCCAGCCAGTGCGGGCGATAGGCCACGAAGATGGCGGCCAGCAGTCCTGTGATGAAGCCGTCGCCCCAGGCCATGAGCCAGAGCGCCACCCGCGACAGTTCGGGCTGGACGTTGGCCAGTGTATGACCAGCCGCTTGGGCCAGCAGAGTGGAGGCAAAGAGGCAGACCACGGTGCCCACAAAGCCGCGACCGAGGATGTAGATGAAGGGATGGATCGGCAGCCAGCGGCGCAGCGCTGCACCCAGCAGTAGCGCAAAGGTGGCCGGCACCAGGCCTTGCCACAGCAGCAGTGCCAGGGCCTGCCTGGCTGTAGCGTCCGTGATGGCCCAGGTGATGCCACCCGCTAGCGTGAGCACGGGCACGGCCAGGGGCCAGCCCAAGCACAGGGTCACCAGGCAGGCGCCGGACCACTGCAGGTGCAGGGGCACCGCATGCCAGTGGGGCAGGGCCCACAGCAGGGGCAGCAGTGTCAGAGAGGCCAGCAGGGGCGCCTGCAGGCTGCCAGGTTGCGCCCAGGAGCCGAGAAGCCGCCAGGGTCGCATCCATAGCGCGGGCAGCAGGATGAGCACGGCGAGCAGGGGTTCGAGCAGCGGGTCCATGGGGCATCAGACCGCAGCGCTCGCATTACGTGGCGCGCCAAGCGAGCGCAGCACGTCGCGCACCAGGTGGGCGCGCGACTTAGGATCGGGCAGCTCGCGCTCGATGCGCAGCTTTTCGTTGCCCACCAGCTTGATGTGTCTGTTCTTCTGAATCAGCTCGATCACCTTCATGCCGTCCACAGGGGCGTCCTTACGGAAGGTGATGTTGATCAGATGGGGCGCGGCATCGACCTTGACCACGCCGTAGGGTTGGCTGATCACACGCAGGCGGTGCACGTCGATGAGCGTCTGGGCCTGGGTGGGCAACTTGCCAAAGCGGTCGACGAGCTCTTCCATCAGCGTGTCGATCTGCTCGGTCTTTCGGGCGGTGGCCAGCTTCTTGTAGAAGGACAGTCGCAGGTGCACGTCGCCACAGTAGTCGTCGGGCAGCAGCGCTGGCGCATGAAGGTTGATGTCGGTCACGGCGCCCATGGGCGACAGCAGGTCCGGCTCCTTGCCTTCCTTGAGCGAGCGCACGGCCTCGGACAGCATCTCGTTGTAGAGCTGGAAGCCCACCTCCAGCATATTGCCGCTCTGGTTTTCGCCCAGCACCTCGCCCGCGCCGCGAATTTCCAGGTCGTGCATGGCGAGGTAAAAGCCCGAGCCCAGCTCCTCCATGGCCTGGATGGCATCCAGACGCGCCTGCGCCTGCTTGGTGAGACTGTCCTTGTCGGGCACCATGAGGTAGGCATAGGCTTGGTGATGGCTGCGGCCCACGCGCCCGCGCAGCTGGTGCAGCTGGGCCAGGCCAAACTTGTCCGCACGCGAGATCACGATGGTGTTGGCCGAGGGCACGTCGATGCCGGTCTCGATGATGGTGGAGCACAGCAGCAGGTTGCTGCGCTGGGCCACGAAGTCGCGCATCACGGCTTCGAGCTGGCGCTCCGGCATCTGGCCGTGGGCCACGGCGATGCGCGCCTCGGGCAGCAGGACTTCCAGCGCGGCGCGCCGGTTCTCGATGGTCTCGACCTCGTTGTGCAGGAAGTAGACCTGCCCGCCGCGCTTGAGCTCGCGCAGCACGGCCTCGCGGATCACGCCCTTGTCCTCGTTGCGCACAAAGGTCTTGATGGCCAGGCGCCGCTGCGGTGCGGTGGCGATGACACTCAGGTCGCGCAGGCCTTCGAGCGCCATACCGAGCGTGCGTGGGATGGGCGTGGCGGTGAGCGTGAGCACGTCCACCTCGGCGCGCAGGGCCTTGACGGCCTCCTTCTGGCGCACGCCAAAGCGATGCTCTTCGTCGATGATGAGCAGGCCCAGGTTTTTGAACTTCGTATCCTGGCTCAGCAGCTTGTGCGTGCCGACCACGATGTCCACCGTGCCGTCGGCAATGCCCCTGAGCGCAGCCGTGATCTCCTTGCCCGAGCGGAAGCGGCTCATCTCGGCCACCCGCACGGGCCACTTCGAAAAGCGGTCCACCAGCGTCTGGTAATGTTGCTCGGCCAGCAGGGTGGTGGGCGCAAGAAAGGCCACCTGGCGCCCGCCGGTGACCGCGACGAAGGCCGCGCGCAAGGCGACTTCGGTCTTGCCGAAACCGACGTCGCCGCAGACCAGGCGGTCCATGGGGCGCGGACTCACCATGTCCTGAACGACGGCATGGATGGCGGCGCGTTGGTCCGCCGTCTCCTCGAACCCGAAGTCGTTGGCGAAAGCTTCGTAGTAGCGCGGCGAGAAGCGGAAGGCATGGCCTTCGCGCGCGGCGCGGCGGGCGTAGATGTTGAGCAGCTCGGCGGCGGCGTCGCGGATTTGCTGCGCGGCCTTGCGTTTGGCCTTGTCCCACTGGCCCGAGCCGAGCTTGTGCAGCGGGGCCTCGTCGGCGCTCACGCCGGTGTAGCGGCTGATGAGCTGCAGCTGGCTGACCGGCACGTAGAGCACTGCCTCGTCGGCGTACTCAAGGTGCAGGAACTCCTGCAACTCGGGCGTACCGTCGGCATGCGTACCGCCACCGATGTTCATGTTCACAAGGCCACGATAGCGGCCGATGCCGTGCTGCGCGTGAACCACGGGATCGCCCACATTGAGCTCGGACAGGTCCTTGATGAGCGCCTCGACATCGCTGACCTGCTCCTGCTTCTTGCGCCGGCGCGTGCTCGCTCCCGCAGCGAACAGTTCAGTCTCGGTGACAAAGTCCAGGCTCTCCTCGGTCCACCCAAAGCCCACGCTCAGGGCCGCCGTGGCGATGCCCAGCTTCTCTGCGCTTGCGCGAAACTCGGCCAGCGTGTCAAACGCGGGCGGCTGCACACCGCTGGCGCGCAGGAAGTCCAGAAGGCTCTCGCGGCGGCCATCGCTTTCGGCCAGCAGCAGGATACGGTGCTGGGTGTTGCGCAGGTGGTCCTTGAGCCGGGCCAGCGGGTCCTCGGCGCCGCGAACCACGGTGAGATCGGGCAGGGTGCCGAACTCGGCAAAGTCGCTCGGGTTCGCGCCGGAGGACGCGCCTCGCGCGTTGGCAATCGGGTCAGATTCGGCGGCTGCGGGCCGCAGGGACAGCTGCGCGTGCGCATTCGCCCGGGCATAGAAGGGCTCGATGCCCAGGAACAGCGCTTCAGGCGGCAGGGGTGGCCGCTCGGGCTCGCCGGTGGCCAGGCGATAGCGCTCCCGTGTGTCCTGCCAGAAACGCTGCAGCGCGGGTTCGAGATCGCCATGCAGCACCAGCGCGGCCGGCTGCTCGCTGCCCGCGCCCAGGTAGTCGAAGACGGTGGCCGTCTCCTCAAAGAACAGCGGCAGGTAGTACTCGATACCGGCGGTGGCCACGCCGGCGCCAATGTCCTTGTACAGACGGCTGCGGGTCGGATCGCCTTCCAGCAACTCGCGCCAGCGCTGGCGAAAGAGCTTGCGCGAGTCTTCGTCCATGGGGAATTCGCGGCCCGGCAGCAGGCGCACGGCAGGCACCGGGTAAAGGCTGCGCTGGGTGTCGGGATCAAAAGTGCGGATGGAATCGACCTCGTTGTCGAACAGGTCCACGCGGTAGGGCACGGCCGAGCCCATGGGGTAGAGGTCGATCAGGCCGCCGCGCACAGCGTACTCGCCGGGGCTCACGACCTGGGTCACATGGCTGTAGCCGGCCAGGGTGAGCTGGGCGCGCAGCCGCGCCTCGTCGAGTTTCTGTCCGGTTTCGAAGAAGAAGGTGGTCGCGGCCAGGAAAGACGGCGGCGCCAGCCGGTACAGCGCCGTGGTGGCCGGGATCAGCACGATGTCCGTCGTGTCCTCGGGCTTGCCCCGGCCGTGGTTGTACAGACGCCAGAGCGTGGCCAGCCGCTCGCTGATGAGGTCCTGGTGCGGCGAGAAAGTGTCATAGGGCAGGGTTTCCCAATCGGGAAACAGCGCACAGCGCAGCGTTGGATCAAAGAACGCGATCTCGTCGATCAGGCGCTGGGCGTCGGTCGCGTCAGCACAAACGATGGCCAGCAGGCGACCCGCGCCTTTTTCGCGCTCGGCCAGGCACGCAAGCAGCAGGGCGTCGGCCGAGCCTGTGGGACGGGGCAGCGTGTAGCGCTTGCCGGGCGAAAGTTTGGGGAGGTCCATGCAACAAAGACGAAAACCCCCTGCATGGCTAGCGGGGGGTATGGAACGGGATTTTAGTCGGTGCGATGCGACACATGAGGACCGGCTCGTACGCGCAATAGCTTGCAGGACCCTGCACGGGACGCGCGAGGCAATCTAGAATGGTCAGCGATTTCATGAGCGACACCTCCCCGAATCCCTCCGCCCCGTGTTGGGCCCTGGTCCCCTGTGCCGGCACGGGCACACGCTCCGGTGCGGCGGGGCCCAAGCAGTACGAGCCGGTGGCCGGGAAACCCATGGTCTTGCACACGCTGGCAGCTCTCGCGGCTTTGCCACGGATCACGCGAACCCTCGTGGTGGTGGCACCGGGTGACGGTTTCCTGCAAGCTTGTGCGACCGACGCCTGGACCGTCGCCGACGCCGGTGGTGCCACGCGCGCAGGCACCGTGTCCAATGGCCTGACTGTGCTGCGCAGCCTGGGCGCGGCGGACGATAACTGGGTGCTGGTGCACGACGCCGCGCGCTGCCTGATCACCCCGGAGCAGATTGCGCGGCTGATCGAAGCCTGCGAGCGCGAAACCGTGGGCGGCCTGCTGGCGCTCAAGCTGCCTGATACCCTCAAGCAGGAGCAGGGCGGGCGGGTGACGCAGACGCTGGACCGCACAGACAAATGGCTGGCGCAGACGCCGCAGATGTTTCGCCTGGGCCTGCTGCAGCGTGCGCTGAATGCGGCCGGCGACACAGTGACCGATGAATCGTCGGCCGTCGAGGCCCTGGGAATGGCGCCGCGCCTCGTGGAGGGCAGCGCGCAGAACTTCAAGGTGACGTATCCGGAGGACTTCGCGCTGGCCGAGGCCGTCCTGCAAGCAAGAAGGAAGAGGGAATGAACATCCGTGTCGGTGAAGGCTGGGACGTGCACCAGCTGGTCGAGGGGCGCAAGCTCATCCTGGGTGGCATCGAGATTCCTTACGACAAGGGCCTGCTTGGCCATTCAGACGCCGATGCGCTGCTGCACGCCATCACCGACGCGCTGCTCGGCGCCGCAGGTCTGGGCGACATTGGTCGCCACTTCCCGGACACTGATCAACAGTTCAAGGGGGCCGATTCCGGCGTCCTGCTTGCGGATGTTGCGAACCGGGTTCGTGCGGCAGGCTGGCAGATCGGCAATGTAGACAGCACCATCGTGGCGCAGGCGCCTAAGATGGCGCCGCACATTGCGGCCATGCGCGAACGCATCGCCACCCTGCTTGGCTTGAGCCCCGATCAGATCAACGTGAAGGCCAAGACGGCCGAGAAGCTAGGGCCGGTGGGCCAGGGCCTGAGCATCGAGGCGCGCGCCGTCACCCTGCTGTACAAGGCCTGAGTCTTGGCTCAGCCGCGCGCCTCGTGTAGCTGGATGCGCGTGGTGAAGCCACCGCGACTGCTATTGCCGATGCCGAACTTGCCACCCATGCGGCGTACGGTCTTCTCGACGATGGACAGACCCAGCCCAGCGCCCGTGGCGGCCGTGCGTGCGCTGTCGCCACGGTAAAAGGGTTTGGTCAAATTGGGCAGGTGCTCGGGCGCTACGCCGGGCCCATGGTCGCTCACGCAAATCAGCACCCACGGTTCACGCGCGTGGGTACTGATGTCCACCGTGGTGATGCCGGTGGCCAGCGTCTTGCCATAGCGACGCGCGTTCTCCACCAGGTTCGAGATCACGCGGCCCAGTTCCACGGCATCGGCCATGACCCACACGTTGTCCCGCAGGTCCAGGTTGAAGCGCATGTCCTCGCGGCCCTTGAAGACAAAGAGGCTGGAGCGGATGACCTCGTTGAGGTTGACGCGCGTGAGCCGCACATGATCGGGCCGCGCATAGTCCATGAACTTGTCGATGATTGCGTCGAGCTGTTCCAAGTCTGCCACCATGTGGGCCTGCGCGTCCGGGTCGCTGACGCTCATTTCGGTTTCCAGGCGCAGGCGCGACAACGGCGTGCGCAGGTCGTGCGAGATGCCCGCGAGCATGACGGCGCGGTCCTGCTCGATCTTGGCCAGGCGCTGCGCCATGCGGTTGAAGCCGATGTTGACCTGCCGGATCTCGGTGGTCGGCACGCGTTCGTTGAGGCGGCTGGCCGCGAAATCACCCTCGCGGATGCGGCTCGCGGCAAAGGAGAGCTGCTTGAGCGGCCGGTTGATCAGGCGCGCGATGATGGCCGCACCGGCCAGCGACAGCAGGATCCCCGTGCTCAGCCAGATCAGCCAGGTCTTGCTGGCAGTCTGATTAAACCGCTCACGGTCGGCAAACAGCCAGTACTGGTCGCGGTCAATGGTGAAGCCCACCCACAGGCCTGGCTTACCGTTGACGGCATCGCCCACCACGGTGCCTGGCCCGAGCCGCGCCGTGAGCTCTTGCACGATGCGCCGGCTCACGGTGCCGCTGTCGTAGGGTTCGATGCGGTCGCCAGGCTCGCGCGGCAGCACGCGCACGCCTTCCTCCTCGGTCATGCTCTTGATCAGCGAGACGCGCATGATGGCGTCGGAATGCACCAGCGCCGCACGGCTGAGGTTGACGAGCGAGGCGATCTGTTGCGCCGTCTGGATGGCGCGCGGCTCGAACTCCAGCACGCGCAGGGTCTGCAGCCACGCCAGGATGCTGCCAAACAGCAGCACAGAGAGCAGGAAGAAGGTGCGCCAGAACAGGCTCAGGCCCGCTTGCCCGAGAACGTCGCCGTCGACCTCGGCCGACGTGGTCTCGATCGGCGCGCCACGGCTTGAGGTGCCCCCCTGGGTTTCGCTTGGCTGAGATTGCCGGCGCGACGGTTCCATGAACGTGGGGTCCAACGGGGCTTGGGCGCGGGGCTCGCGAAAGATCACCCGGCGCCGTCCGGAACGAAGACGTAGCCCACCCCCCACACCGTCTGGATGTAGCGGGGTACGGCAGGATCAACCTCGACCAGCTTGCGCAGGCGCGAGATCTGCACGTCCAGGCTCCGATCGAAGGGCTCGAACTCGCGGCCGCGCGCTTGTTGCGCAAGCTTCTCACGCGACATGGGCTGACGCGGGTGGCGCACCAGAGCCTTGAGCATGGCGAACTCGCCGGTGGTCAGAGGCAATTCCTCGTCGCCCTTGCGTAGGGTGCGCACCGCCATGTCAAAGGAGTACGGGCCGAAGCTCACGACTTCCTGCTCGCTCGACGGAGCGCCCGGCGCTTCCGGAGTGGGGCGGCGGCGCAGCACGGCATTGATACGAGCCAGCAGCTCGCGCGGGTTGAAGGGCTTGCCCAGGTAGTCGTCGGCGCCGACCTCGAGGCCCACGATGCGATCCACGTCCTCGACCTTGGCGGTGAGCATGATGATGGGTGTCTTGTCATTGGCCGCTCGCAGGCGGCGGCAGATCGACAGCCCGTCCTCGCCCGGCATCATGAGATCCAGCACGATCAGATCTACGGTCTCGCGCAACAGAATTCGGGTGAGGGATTTGCCGTCCTCAGCCTGAGAGACCTCGAAACCTTCCTGGGTGAGGTAGCGTCGCAGCAGGTCGCGGATGCGCGCATCGTCATCCACGATCAGAATCTTGTCGGCACGGCTGTTGGGAGAGTTCATGGTGCTCGCTCTGCCGGGGGCGTTGTGATGCAGCTGATTTTGCCGGTCGGCGCAGGCCCGCATGGCCTTGCGGCTGTTACTTTGACATACTGTTACAAATCTCGGTGCGTGACGCAAGCGCATCGTTGCAAGATCGTTCCCGGCCCAGGAGAACCTGCCCAATGAAAACCTCTACCCGCCTCGCCACTTCCATGCTTCTGATCCTGGGTCTTTGCGCCGGTCTGCTCGTGCAGGCCCGCGCCCAGGGTCTGGCGCCGCCACGTGACGTGTTGCAGTTCTCGGTCACGGCCACGCTGGAGGCGCGCCAGGACCAGCTGAGCGTGACCCTGCGGGTCACGCGCGAGGCCAGCGAGGCGGCGGCGGTGCAGCAGCAGCTCAAGGCCGTGCTGGACCCGGCGCTTGCCGAAGCCCGCCTACAGGCGCAGCCCGGCGCCCTGGAGGTACGCAGCGGCGCCTTCAGCCTCTACCCGCGCAGCGGCCGCGACGGGCGCATCAGCGGCTGGCAGGGCTCGGCCGAACTGATGCTCAGCGGCAGCGACATGGAACGCATAGCTGCCCTCGCGGGCCGCCTGCAGGGCCTGGTGGTGGTCCAGACTGGTTTTGGCCTGAGCCGCGAGCAGCGCGAGAAGCTGGAGCAGCAGGCACAGGCGCAGGCCATCGAGCGCTTTCGCGCACGTGCCAGCGACATTGCGCGCAGCTTCGGTTTCGCCGGCTACAGTCTGCGCGAAGTGCAGATCAGCACCCAGGACCAGGGCGCACCCCTGCGTCCGAGCATGATGGCCATGGAGGCTCGCAGTAGCGCGGCGAGTGACGCGCCCTTGCCGCTGGAGGCGGGCCAGGCCCAGGTTCAGGTCACGGTGAGCGGGTCCGTGCAGCTCAGATAGCGTATCGGACGGCTGTGCCGGCACGGCCCGTCTGGCGTGTCGGCGGGCGGGCAAGATCGGAGTCACCCGTCGCCTCATCGCCTTCGGGCCGTCCGCACACCGCAGAGAGCCGCCACCGCCGGGAGCACCTTGGCAAGACGTCCTGAATCCGAGATCTCGACCGTGAGCGTCATCCAGGCAATACCTCTGATGGTCTGGGTCTGCGCACCGACCACATTGATCTTTTCCTTGGCGAAGATTTCCAGGATGTCGCGCAGCAGGCCCTGCCGGTCGACGGCTTCAATGGTGACGTCCACAGGATAGACCGCGGCTTCGCGGCTCTTGGGCGCGCCCCATTCGACCTCGATCACCCTTTCCCCGTTCTGGCGGATCAGCTCGCGCAGGTTGGCGCAGTCGGCGCGATGCACGCTCACACCCTTGCCGCGCGTGACGAAACCGCGGATCTCGTCCGGCGGTGCCGGCTTGCAGCACTTGGCCAGCTGGGTCAGCAGCGAGTCGACCCCGACGACCAGCACGCCGCTGCGGCTGGCGCTGCCTGTGCGCATCTTCTTGAGCAGGGCATGCTCGTCCGGCGCAATCAGCGGCTCGGCCGGGCGTAGCACCGCCTCGATGCTTCGCAGAGATAACTCGTCCTTGCCCACCACCTCGAACAGGGCATCCGCTGAGTTGAAGCCCAGCTGGGCCGCGAGGTCGTCGAGCTTGATGGCGGTCTTGCCCTCGCGCTGCAGCAGCTTTTCGACCGCCTCGCGGCCGCGCGCGATGGTTTCGTGCGTGGCCTGGGCGTTGAACCATGCACGCACCTTGCTGCGCGCCCGGGGGCTGGCGAGGAAGCCGAGTTCAGTGTTGAGCCAGTCGCGCGAGGGGCCGCCTTCCTTGGCGGCGACGATCTCCACCGTCTGTCCGTTCTTCAGCGGCGTGTTCAGCGGGACCATGGCGCCGTCCACCCGGGCGCCACGGCAGCGGTGACCCAGCTTGGTGTGTACGCTGTAAGCAAAGTCCACCGCGGTGGCGCCCTGCGGCAGCTCGACGATCGCAGCGTCAGGGGTGAGCGCATAGATGCGGTCGTCAAACATCGCCTGGCCCTGCTGCGGACCCGACAGGTCGCGTTCCCAGGCCAGCAGCTGGCGCAGCACCGCGATCTTGGCGTCGTAGGCGCTGTCGGCCGCCACGCCAGCGTAGCCCTTGGTTCCGGCCTCCTTGTAGGCCCAATGCGCGGCGACGCCATGCTCGGCATGGTCGTGCATGTCCTGGGTGCGGATCTGGATTTCGATCGGGCGGCCTTGCGCGTCGCGCACGATGGAATGCAGCGACTGGTAGCCGTTGGCCTTGGGCCGGGCGATGTAGTCGTCGAACTCCTCTGTCACCGGCGTGAAACGACTGTGCACCCAGCTCAGCGCGGCGTAGCAGTCGGGAACACTGCCGACGATGATGCGCAGTGCCCGCACATCGTAGACCTGCGCGAAGTCCAGCGATTTGCCGCGCATCTTCTTCACGATGCTGTAGATGTGCTTGGGGCGCCCCTGCACCTGGGCGCTGATGCCCTGGCCCCGCAGCTCGGCCTCCAGCCGCGTGCGCAGCGTGGCGACATAGGTCTCGCGCTCGATGCGTTTCTCGTCCAGCAGGCTGGCAATGTGCTTGTAAGTGGCGGGCTCGAGGAAACGGAAGGACAGGTCTTCCATCTCCCATTTGATCTCCCAGATCCCCAGCCGGTTCGCCAGCGGCGCGAAGACGTGCAGCGCCTCGGCCGCCAGCCCGGCGGGCACCGGCTGCTTGCTGGCGGCAAACCAGCGCAGCGTCTGCAGGCGCGAGGCCAGGCGCAGCAGCACCACACGCAGGTCGCGCGAGAAGGCCAGCAGCATCTTGCGCACGTTCTCGGTCTGCGTGGCCGTGGTCTGGGCCATGGGCACCGCCGAGCCGCTGCGCTCGGCTGCCAGCTGCGCCGCGCGCGCCTGACGCTGCACCTGTACCAGCTTGGTGGTCTCGACGGCCAGCTCGGCGTAGCTCTCCCCGAAGGCCTTGGCGATGGTCTCCTGCGGCTTGTTCAGGTGCTGGCAGGCATAGACCAGATAGCTGGCGGCCTGCATGGCCTCGGAGCCGCCGATGCCGCGCAGGATGGCGGCTACGGCATCGGCATGGGCCAGGATGTTTTCGCCAGTGTCCAGCGTTTCGTTGGCTAGCAGCGGTTCGGCGAAGGCGCGTGCACGTGCGAGCGCGAGGGCCTGCTCGGGGAGGTTCTGCTCGGTGACGGCCAGCAGTGGCGAACGTGGCTCGCCGCCGGCGAGATCGGAGGCGTGGCTCTTCATGTCGCCCTCAGCCGTCGCCCAGCAAGAAGTCCGCCACGACTTGTACCTGCTCGTCTGCAACCAGCGTGGGCGCATGCCCGACGCCCGCAAACTCGACCAGCCGCGCCTTCGGACCGCGCCGGGTCATGGCCAGCGCGGTTTCGGCCGTCAGGAGGTCCGATTCCGTGCCGCGCAGCAGCAGGGTATCGGCCGTGATCGCGTCGTACAGGCGCCAGAGCGTGGCCTCGCCCTGGGCAGCGGTTTGCTCGGTGACACTACGAAAGGGCAGGGCGATGGCGGGGTCGTAGTGCAGACGGTAGCCTGCGCCCTCGCTCGCCGGCTGGAGCATGGGGCGCGTGAGGGCCAGCCATTGCTCACGGGTGTGGGGGCCGAAGCCGGCCGAGATCAGCCGCAAGGCGTCGGCGCCCTGCTCCAGTGACTCGAACCGCACTGGCGCACCCAGATAGGTCCCGATACGCTGCAGCGCTCGCCACTCGAGCACCGGACCGACATCGTTGAGCACGAGTTTGCGTATCTTTAGCGGTAGCTCGGGCTGGCCCGCCAGGCCCAAGCCGATAAGGCCACCCATGCTGGTGCCCACCCAGTCCAGCGTGGTGGGTTTGAGCTGCGCCAACAGAACAAGCATGTCGGCGCCGTAAGTGGGCAACTGGTAAGCGTCTGGCTCGCGCAGCCAGTCGCTGCGGCCCCGCCCAACGACATCGGGGCACACCACCGACAGATCGCCCGAGCGGGCGCAGAGGGCCTGGGCTAGCACATCGAAATCGCGCCCCTGGCGTGACAGTCCGTGCACGCAGACTACCGTGTGCGACGCGTCCGGGCGACCCCACTGCCAGTAGGCCATGCGATGGCCTCCCTGGCTGTCGGGGCAGGATACGTAGTTCAGCGTAGGCTCGGACATGGTGCAATTGGCGGCGAGAAAAAAAGTGGGATGCGTGCGTGGCATCATCCTAATTCAAACCACTTGCCTACACTGGAGACGCGCTCATGCTCAAAGGAAAAACAGCCCTCGTCACCGGATCGACCAGCGGCATCGGCCTGGGAATTGCGAAAGCCCTCGCCGCCCAGGGAGCCAACATCATGCTCAACGGCTTTGGTGACCATGAGGCGCCGCGGGCCGAGGTCGCCGCGCTGGGCGTGAAGGTGGGTTTTCATGGCGCCGACATGAGCCGTCCCGCCGAGATTGAGGACATGATGAAAGCCACTGCCGCCCAGTTCGGGCGCGTGGACATCCTGGTCAACAACGCCGGTATCCAGCACGTGGCGCGCATCGAGGACTTTCCCCCCGAGCGCTGGGACGCAATTATCGCCATCAACCTGAGCAGCGCCTTTCACACCACCCGCCAGGCGATACCGGCCATGCGGCAGGCCAACTGGGGTCGCATCATCAACGTGGCCTCGGTCCATGGTCTGGTGGCCACGGCAGAAAAGTCGGCCTATGTTGCGGCCAAGCACGGCATCGTCGGTCTGACCAAGGTCACGGCGCTGGAAAACGCGACAAGCGGCGTGACCTGCAACGCCATCTGCCCGGGCTGGGTGTTGACCCCGCTGGTACAGAAGCAGGTGGACGCACGCGCTGCGGCACTCAAGATTTCCAATGAAGAGGCCAAGAAGGTACTGCTGGGCGAGAAGGAGCCCTCCATGCAGTTCACCACACCTGAAGAACTCGGTGCCCTGGCCGTGTTCTTCTGCTCGCCTGCCGCAGACAATGTGCGCGGCGTGGCCTGGAACATGGACGGCGGCTGGGCGGCGCAGTAAGCCGCTGCCAGGCGCGCGGGCCTTCCTCTACACCGCGCGGTTCAGGTCGACATCAAGGCCCGCCTGCTTCATCGCACGGGCCAGCATCAACTGCCAAAGGCCGTCATCGTCCATGCGCAGGTTTGCAATGCCCTGCCAAGGAGGGACTTTCGCCTCGCCTAACACCAGAAAGAGCACGCGGTTGCGGCCGAGCGTCCCCAGCACGTAACCCAGCTCCATGAGCAGTTCGGGTGGCGCTCCCCTGGGTTGCCCAGAGCTCGGGTCCAGCGCGGCGGCCGGCAGCAGCACCACGGCGTAGTGCAGCTCGCGCAGTGCGTCCAGTCGATCAAGGTAGAGCACTTTGCCGACTTCGGAGCGCCCGCTGGCTTGCAGCCCGAACTGCTGGATGAAGGCATACACTGCGTCCCGCGCCGCAGCACTGTGCTCACCCAGGACGGCAACGCGTGGGCTCGCTGCATTGCTCCCCGGCTCGACGGGCCTGCCAACCTTTGCGGCTACGGAAACAGACTTGGCGACTGATACAGGTGCTGCCAAAGGGGCGGGCGCAGATGCGGGCGCAGGTGCAGGCGCAGGTGCAGGCGCAGGCTTGGCCACGGGAGCGGCTGCCGGGGCAGGCGCTGCCACAGGAGCGGGCGCTGCCACAGGAGCGGGCGCTGCCACAGGAGCGGGTGCGGCCACAGTTGCAGACGCCGCCACCGCAGCGGGTGCAGGCACCGGAGCGGGTGCAGGCACCGGAGCGGGTGCGGCCACAGGTGGAGGTGCAGGCGCTGTCACGGGCGCGGCCGCTGGTTGTTGCCGCGATCGCTCCCGTAGAAGTGCCTTCACTCGCTCCAGGGTGACGACAGCCTCGGCCACGCTCTCCTCGACCGCGCGGTGTAACTCTTCGACGGAGTAGCGGCCACCAAAGTCCGAGGGCATTCTTGCGTCGAAGGGCTCGATCACGAACGTGCGGTAATCCGCGGAGTCGGCACCCAGCACCTCCGCCAGGGCGGCGTTCACACTCTTGTGCAAACGTTCAAGGTACGGATCCCAGCGGTCCTGGATCTGTGAGACATCCAGGGCGCAGCTCCTTGATGCGCCAGTCCAGCGCATCCTTCGCACCCGGCGCACCGGGCGTCTTCGGGTTGCCCGAAGTCTTGCGTGTGGATAACGGCACCTTATACGCGCCCTTTTCAGGCGGCCTTACCGCCGCTTGCCACCGCCCAGAATGCTGCCGAGTACGCCGCGGATGATCTGTCGCCCGACCTCCCGCCCAATGGAGCTGGCCGCGCTCTTGATCAACTGCTCGCCTGCGCTCGCGCGGGTGCCCCGGGCACCGCCGCCCAGCATGCCGCCCAGCGAGCCCAGCATGCCGCCCGCACCAGCAGTCTGCGCTGCACTCTGTTCCTGCGCCTGTTTCTCCTGGGCCTGCTTTTGCTGCGTGCGCTTGCCCAGCAACTCGAAGGCCGACTCGCGGTCCACGACCTTCTCGTAGACGCCCGCCACCACCGAGCCGGCCAGCAAGGCCTTGCGTTGCTCCGGGCTTATCGGGCCGATCTGGCTGCCCGGTGGCAGCACGTAGACCCGCTCGGTCACGCAGGGCCGGCCCTTTTCGTCCAGAAAACTCACCAGGGCTTCGCCCACACCGAGCTCCGTGATGGCCGAGGTGATGTCGAGCTTCGGGTTTGCGCGCATGGTCTCAGCGGCCGACTTCACGGCCTTCTGGTCGCGCGGCGTGAAGGCGCGCAGCGCGTGCTGCACGCGGTTGCCCAGCTGGCCCAGCACGGTGTCGGGAATGTCCAGCGGGTTCTGGGTGACGAAATACACGCCCACGCCCTTGGAGCGCACCAGGCGCACGACCAGTTCAACGCGCTCCAGCAGGGCCTTCGGGGCGTCGTTGAAAAGCAGGTGGGCTTCGTCGAAGAAGAAGACCAGCTTGGGCTTGTCCACGTCGCCCACTTCGGGCAGCTGCTCGAAGAGTTCGCTCAGCAGCCATAGCAGGAAGGTGGCGTACAGGCGCGGTGAGTTCATGAGCTTGTCGGCCGCCAGCACGTTCACCACACCCAGGCCCTTGCTGTCGGTCTGCATGAAGTCGGCAATGTCCAGCATGGGCTCGCCAAAGAACTTGCTGCCGCCCTGCTCCTCAATCTGAAGCAGGCCGCGCTGGATGGCGCCGATGCTGGCCGCGCTGATGTTGCCGTACTCGGTGCGGAACTGCGCCGCGTTGTCACCCACATGCTGGCACATGGCGCGCAGATCCTTGAGGTCCAGCAGCAACAGCCCCTGGTCGTCGGCAATCTTGAAGACCAGCTGCAGCACCCCCTCCTGCGTGTCATTGAGGTTGAGCATGCGCCCCAGCAGCAGGGGCCCCAGGTCACTGACGGTGGCGCGCACGGGGTGGCCCTGTTCGCCAAAGACGTCCCACAGGGTAGTGGGGCAGGCCAGCGACTGCGGCGTGCCCAGCCCACGTTCAGCCAGCACCTTGGCGAGCTTGTCGCCGATCTTGCCCGCCTGCGAGATACCGGTCAGGTCGCCCTTGATGTCGGCCAGGAAGACCGGCACGCCGATCTTCGAAAAACCTTCCGCCAGGGTCTGCAGGGTGATGGTCTTGCCGGTGCCGGTGGCACCGGTGATGAGGCCGTGGCGGTTGGCCTTGTCGGGGCGCAGGAAGCACTCGACTGCGCCGTGTCGTGCCATCAGGATGGGGTCTGCCATGGATATCCCTAAAAGTACAATCTGCAACACCGTAGCCTAACAAAACCAGAGGACTTTCCGTGGCTGGACACAGTAAATGGGCCAATATCCAACACCGCAAGGGGCGTCAGGACGACAAGCGCGGCAAGATCTGGACGCGCATCGTCCGTGAAATCACCGTGGCGGCGCGCGCAGGCGGCGGCGACCCGTCTGCCAACCCGCGCCTGCGCCTGGCCATCGACAAGGCCAAGGCCGCCAACATGCCGGCCGAGCGCGTCAAGTACAACATCGACAAGGCCACGGGCAACCAGGAAGGCGTCAACTACGAGGAAATCCGCTACGAGGGCTACGGCATCGGCGGCGCGGCCATCATCGTCGACACCATGACCGACAACCGCGTGCGCACCGTGGCCGAGGTGCGTCACGCCTTCTCCAAGCATGGCGGCAATATGGGAACCGAGGGCTCGGTCGCCTTCCAGTTCAAGCACTGTGGGCAACTGATCTTTGCGCCGGGAACGAGCGAGGACAGGGTCATGGAAGTGGCGCTGGAAGCCGGCGCCCAGGATGTGGTCAGCGACGACGACGGCGCCATCGAGGTGCTGACGGCGCCGGCCGGTTTCGAGACCGTGAAAAACGCGCTGGAGGCCGCCGGCCTGACAGCGGAGATCGCTGGTGTGACCATGCGGCCCGAGAACACGATCGAGCTTGCCGGTGACGACGCTGCAAAGATGCACAAGCTGCTTGATACGCTGGAAGACCTGGACGACGTGCAGGACGTTTTTCATAACGCTGCGCTGTGATTGAGCACCCCCAGGCTGCGCGCACTTCGTGTCGCTCCGCCACCCCCCTTGCAGGGGGCGACACCAGTGGCCCGGCAAAGCCGGTTCCACGGTGTCCCTGGCCTGATTGGTTTGTGTGCCCGCGTGCCGGGCTGAAGGCGAAACAAGGTTTGTTATGAAAGTACTCGTGATCGGCGGCGGTGGTCGGGAACATGCGCTGGCCTGGAAGCTGGCGCAGTCGCCCAAGGTGCAGATGGTCTATGTGGCGCCGGGCAATGGTGGCACGGCGCGCGACAAGCGTCTGGTCAATGTGCCCATCACCGACGTGCGGGTGCTGCGCGAGTGGGCGCAGCAGGAGAAGATCGGCCTCACCGTGGTCGGCCCCGAAGCACCGCTGGCTGCGGGCGTGGTGGACGAGTTCCGCGCGCACGGCCTGCGCATCTTTGGCCCCACCCGGGCGGCCGCGCAACTCGAGTCCTCCAAAGCTTTCTCCAAGGCCTTCATGAAGCGCCATGGCATCCCCACCGCCGAGTACGACACCTTTACCGACGCCGCTGCGGCGCATGCGTATGTGGACAAGATGGGCGCACCCATCGTGGTCAAGGCCGACGGCCTGGCTGCGGGCAAGGGCGTGGTGGTGGCCACGACCCTGACCGAGGCGCACGAGGCCATCGACTTCATGCTGCTCGACAACAAGCTGGGCAATCAACTTGGAATCCAGCATAACGCCGGTGGCGCGCGCGTGGTCATAGAGCAGTTTTTGACGGGCGAGGAAGCGAGCTACATCGTGCTTTGCGATGGCAAGAACGTGGTGGCGCTGGCCACGAGCCAGGATCACAAGCGCCTGCTCGACGCCGATGCCGGCCCCAACACGGGCGGCATGGGCGCCTACTCGCCCGCGCCCGTGGTCACCCCCGAGGTTCACGCACGCGCCATGCGCGAGATCATCCTGCCCACCATCCGGGGCATGGAGAAAGACGGCATACCCTACACCGGCTTTCTCTACGCCGGCCTGATGATCGATGCGACCGGCGCGCCCAGGACGCTGGAGTTCAATTGCCGCATGGGTGACCCCGAGACCCAGCCCATCATGATGCGCCTCAAGAGCGATCTGGTGGATGTGATGCTGGCTGCCACGGATGTCAAGCTGGACCAAGTGGAGCTGGACTGGGACCGCCGCATCGCCCTGGGGGTGGTGATGGCGGCGCACGGCTATCCCATGAACCCGCGCAAGGGCGACGTCATCAGCGGCCTGCCAGCCGACACCGAGGAGGGCGTGGTCTTCCACGCCGGCACTGCGGTAAAGGACGGGCAGGTGGTGGTCACGGGCGGGCGGGTGCTCTGCGTCACGGCACTCGGCGGCAGCACCCGCCAGGCCCAGCAGCGTGCCTACGAGCTGTTACAGGGCATCCGTTTTGACGGCATGCAGTACCGGCGCGACATCGGGCACCGGGCGATCAAGGGCTGATCGCGGTGTCGCACAGCAAGGACTTTCCGCTCCCTCATCCGGTCCAGTTCCGTGGCCACCCGCTGGCGCGCTGGCTGCTGCGCCGCATGGGCTGGCGTGTGCACTTCGAGGGCCTGCCCGGCTTACAAGGTGTGCTGGCCGTCTACCCGCACACCAGCAACTGGGACTTCATCTACATGCTGATCGTCAAGTGGGCCATCGGCATTCCCGTACGCTTTTGGGGCAAGGACAGCCTCTTTCGTTTCCCCGTCTTCGGTCGCTGGATGAGATATCTGGGCGGCGTACCGGTGGAGCGCACCAGCGCCAGGGGCATGGTGGGCAACACCGTGGCCCGCATGCAGCAGGCCCGCAGGCAGGGCGAGTATTTCTGGCTGGCACTTTCGCCCGAGGGAACGCGCAAGCGCATCCCGGGCTGGCGCAGCGGTTTGTACCGGACGGCGGTCCTGGCGGGTGTGCCCCTGGGTGTGGTCGGGGTCAACTACCGCGACCGCGAGGTCAAGGCGCTCGACTTCCTGCGGCTGAGCGGCGACGAGGCCG
The DNA here is from genome assembly GCA_020248905.1 of Curvibacter sp. Taxonomy (GTDB): domain Bacteria; phylum Pseudomonadota; class Gammaproteobacteria; order Burkholderiales; family Burkholderiaceae_C; genus Hylemonella. The sequence goes on from JADCGR010000011.1 coordinate 148,412, forward strand.
TGGATTTCGCACGCATCGCCTCTGCTCTGGAGGGGGCGGTGGGCCGCATCCCGGCAAACGCCGCGCCCATCCGCCTGCTGGACGCCAGCTTGTCGCGGGAAGATACCATTGTGAAATGAGCACGAAAGACATGAGTATCCCGACCCCCAGCCAGGACGTGACCGCTGTACGCGGCTACCTTCTCGGCCTGCAGCAGCGCATCACAGGCGCGATTGCCGAGCTCGATGGCCACACCTTCGTGGCCGATGCGTGGCGCAAGGACCCTGGCGAGCCCTTGCAGGGCGAGGGCGTGACCATGATCATGGAGCAGGGCGCCGTGTTCGAGCGCGCAGGCTGCGGCTTCTCGCATGTGCGCGGCCCCAAACTGCCGCCCTCGGCCACCCAGCACCGGCCCGAGCTGGCCGGCGCGCCCTTTGAGGCCATGGGCGTGTCGCTGGTCTTTCATCCGCGCAATCCCTATGTGCCCACGGTGCACATGAACGTGCGCATGATCACTGCGCGCGCCGCCAGCGGTGAGCAGTCCAGCTGGTTTGGCGGCGGCATGGACCTCACGCCTTATTACGGCTACGAGGAAGACGCCGTGCACTTCCACACCGTGTGCCGCGATGCGCTGCTGCCCTTTGGTGACGACAAGTACCCGCGCTTCAAGACCTGGTGCGACCAGTATTTCTTCCTCAAGCACCGCAACGAGCAACGCGGCGTGGGTGGCGTCTTCTTTGACGACTTCTCCGAGCTCGGCTTTGAGCAGAGTTTTGCGATGCAGCGCGCCGTGGGCGACGCCTTTCTGCAGGCCTACCTGCCCATCGTGGAGCGCCGCAAGGCCATGGGCTACGGAGAGCGCGAGCGCAATTTCCAGCTCTACCGCCGAGGTCGCTACGTCGAGTTCAATCTTGTGTTCGACCGGGGCACGCATTTCGGCCTGCAATCTGGCGGCCGTACCGAGTCCATCCTGCTGTCCATGCCGCCGCTGGTGAGCTGGTCCTACCAGCAGCAGCCCGAGCAAGGCTCCCACGAAGAGGCCCTGTACACCCGATTCCTGCCGCGGCGGGACTGGATCTGACGGTGACCCTGCGCAGGCTCGGTGTGTTCGGCGGCGCCTTCGACCCGCCCCATCTCGCGCACCGCGCCCTGGCGAGTGCCGCCCTGGAACAGCTAGCGCTGGATGCCCTGCATGTGCTTCCCACCGGGCAGGCCTGGCACAAAAGCCGCCCTCTGACCGATGCGCCGCACCGCCTGGCGATGAGCCGCCTGGCCTTTGAAGGCCTGGGCCCCGTGGTGATGGACGATCGCGAGATCCGGCGCGGCGGCCCGTCCTACACCCTGGACACTTTGCGCGAGCTGCACGCCGAGTTTCCGCAGGCCGAGCTTTACCTTGTGATGGGCAAGGACCAGGCCGACGTGCTGCCCACCTGGCGCAACTGGCAGGACATCCTGGCCCTGGCCTCGATCTGCGTGGCCGACCGCGACCTCATGACAGGGCAGGAAACCCGCTTTGTGCCGCCCCCCGAAATGGCGGGGCGTTTTCGCAAACTGCAGATGCCCGCCATGGACATCAGCGCCACCGGCATCCGCGCCCGGGTGGCCGGAGGGCAGGGGATTGCGCCTCTGGTCAGCCCTGCCGTTGCGAGCTATATTGAAACCAACCATTTGTATCAAGGCCATTGATGACCACTGAAACCGCCGCCAAAAAAGACATCCAGAAACTACAGCGCGCCATCGTCGACGGCCTGGAAGACGTGAAGGCCCAGGACATCCAGGTGTTCAATACCGAGAAGCTTTCGCCCCTGTTCGAGCGCGTGGTGGTGGCCTCCGGCGCCTCCAACCGCCAGACCAAGGCCCTGGCCGCCAGCGTGCGCGATGCCGTGCGCGATGCCGGCTTCAGCAAGCCGCGGATGGAAGGCGAGGACAACGGCGAATGGATCATCGTGGACTGCGGGCAGGCGGTGGTGCACATCATGCAGCCCGCCATCCGACAGTACTACCACCTGGAGGACCTTTGGGGCGAAAGCCCTGTGCGCATCAAGTTCGGTGCCGACAAGCCCGTGGCCAAAGTCGTGCCGAAAAAGGCCGAGCAGGCCAAGCCGACCAGCCTCAAGCGTTCCAGCGCGGCCAAGAAAGGCTCGGCCGAGGCCTTCCCGTCCCGGGCCCAGCAGCAAAAGGCGGCTGCCAAGGCTGCCGGGAGCGCCACCCGCAAGAGCGCGGCCGGCAATACAACCGCGCTTGAGGCGGCCGAGCCGGCGCCCAAGGTCGTGAGGGTCAACGCCCCCAAGCCAGCTGCCAAGAAGGCGGCAGCGAAGACCCCCGCGAAAAAGGCCCCGGCCAGGAAAAGTGCCGCGCGCAAAGGCTGAGCCGCAGTCATGAGGCTGCTGATCGTCGCGGTCGGCCAGCGTGTCCCCGACTGGGCCCAGACCGCCTGGGATGACTACGCCAAGCGTTTCCCGCCGGAGCTCAAGGTCGAGCTCAAGGCCGTCAAGACCGAGCCGCGCGGCTCGCGTACCGTCGAGCAGCTCATGGCGGCCGAGCGCAAACGCATCGAGGAAGTGATTCCCAAGGGCACGCGCATCGTCGCACTGGACGAACGCGGCACCGCGCTCACAACTGTGGCCCTGGCGGGCAAACTCAAGGACTGGCAACTGGGGGGCACCGATGTTGCCCTCGTCATCGGCGGTCCCGATGGCCTGGAGCCGGATTTCCGTCAGGCAGCGCACGAGCGTATCCGCCTGTCGGACCTGACTCTGCCGCACGCCTTTGCGCGCGTGCTGCTGGTCGAACAGCTCTACCGCGCCTGGTCCATCAATGCCAACCATCCCTACCACCGTGAGTAAAAAGGCCCCCACGCTTGTCGCTGCGCGTACTACGCTGCCCCCCAAGGGGGCTGCCCTCGCCTTGGGGCGGCCCGGCGGCGGCGGCTTCGTCTACCTTGCCTCCCAGAGCCCGCGCCGGCGCCAGTTGCTGGAGCAGCTCGGCGTGCGCCACGAACTGCTGCTGCCCGACGCGGATGAGGACGCCGAGGGGCTGGAGGTCGTGAAGAGAGGCGAGGCGCCGGCCGCCTACGTGCGGCGGGTCACCCAGCTCAAGCTCGACGCCGCGCTGGTGCGGCTCAAGCGCCGGGGGTTGCCCGTCGCGCCCATCCTCTGTTCGGACACCACCGTGGCCCTAGGCAGGGTGATCTACGGTAAACCCGCTGACGCGGCCGACGCGCGGCGCATGCTCAGCGAACTCTCGGGCACCACCCACCGCGTGCTCACGGCCGTGGCCGTCGGCACGCCCCGCCGTCGTGTGCATGCCCTGAGCACCTCGCGCGTGACCTTTGCTCCCATGAGCCGTCAGCAGATCGCCGCCTACGTGGACGGCGGCGAGCCCATGGGCAAGGCCGGTGCCTACGCCGTGCAGGGCAGGGCGGCGGCGTACATTAGCCACATTGCGGGCAGCTATTCGGGCATCATGGGCCTGCCCATGTTCGAGACAGCGGAGTTGCTGCGGGCTTACGGATTCAAGATCTAGAACGAACTCCAACATGCTGTTCATCACTCAAGCCACCGCAGGAGCTGATTTCAACCGAGGGACACCGTGGAACCGGCTTTGCCGGGCCACTGGTGTCGCCCCCTGCAAGGGGGGTGGTGGAGCGATACGAAGTGCGCGTAGCCTGGGGGTGCGCCAGATATGACTGAAGACATACTCGTCAACTGGTCTCCGCAGGAGACACGCGTTGCCATCGTGGAAAACGCAGCCGTGCAGGAACTGCACGTAGAGCGCGCGAGCGAGCGCGGCCTTGTGGGCAACATCTATCTGGGCAAGGTCTCGCGCGTGCTCCCCGGCATGCAGTCGGCCTTCATTGACATCGGGCTGGAGCGGGCGGCCTTCCTGCACGTGGCCGACGTCTGGCATCCGCCGCTGGAGGGCGAGTCGCTCAGCGCGTCCCGCGCGGCCCAGCCTCAGGTGCCCATCGAGAAACAGGTGTTCGAGGGCCAGTCGCTCATGGTGCAGGTCATCAAGGACCCCATTGGTACCAAGGGTGCGCGCCTGTCCACGCAGGTCAGCATCGCGGGCCGCCTGCTGGTCTTCCTGCCGCAGGACGACCATATCGGCGTGTCGCAGAAGATCCCGCTGTCGCAGCGCGACGAGTTGCGCCAGCGCCTGCAAAAGCTCGTGGGTGACCGGGAAAGCGGCGGGGGCGGGGGCTTCATCCTGCGCACCAATGGCGAGGACGCGAGCGACGACGAGCTTGGCGAAGACATCCGCTACCTGCGCAAGACCTGGGAGCGTATCAAGGACGCGTCCTCGCGCCTGGCGCCCAAGTCCCTCTTGCATCTGGACCTGAACCTGCTGCAGCGCGTGCTGCGCGATCTGGTTAGCGAGCGCACGGTGTCCATCAAGGTCGATTCACGCGAGCAGTACGAGGCGTTGCAGGCCTTCGGCCAAGAGTTCATGCCGGCGGCCGCCGCGCGGCTGCAGCACTACAAGGGCGAGCGGCCCATCTTCGACCTCTTTGGCATTGACGAGGAGATTGCCAAGGCGCTGGGCCGCCGTGTGGAGCTCAAGTCCGGCGGCTACCTCATCGTCGACCAGACCGAAGCGCTGACCACCATCGACGTGAATACGGGCGGCTTCGTCGGCGCGCGTAATTTCGACGACACCATCTTCAAGACCAACCTCGAAGCCGCAGGCGCCATCGCACGCCAGCTGCGCCTGCGCAATCTGGGCGGCATCATCATTGCAGACTTCATCGACATGAGCCGTGAGGATCACCGCGACGCCGTGGTGGCCGAGTTCCGCAAGCAGCTGGCCCGCGACCGCGTCAAGACCATGCTCGGCGGATTCTCGCAACTCGGCTTGCTGGAGATGACGCGCAAGCGCACGCGCGAGTCCCTGGCCCACATGCTGTGCGAGCCGTGCCCGAGCTGCGCCGGCAAGGGCATCGTCAAGACCGCGCGTAGCGTGGCTTACGACATCCTGCGCGAGATCTTGCGGGAAGCCCGCCAGTTCAATCCGCGCGAGTTCCGCGTGGTGGCTGCACCTCAGGTCATCGAGCTGCTGCTGGATGAGGAAAGCCAGCACCTGGCGGGCTTGAGCGACTTCATCGGCAAGCCCATTTCCCTGCAGAGTGAGGCCTCGATGTGGCAGGAGCAGTACGACATCGTGCTGCTTTGAGTCGGGCTTGCTCACACCCATGCGCATCGCCATCATCAACCGCAACTTCTCGCGCACCGGCGGCGGCGCCGAGAGCTATGCCGTCTCCATCGCCGAGCAGTTGGCCGCCCGGCACGAGGTGCATGTGTACTCGCAGGAGACTGACGAGCCTCTGGCGGGCGTGAGCTATCACCGCGTGGCCACCATCGGTGCGCGCCCGCGCTGGCTCAACCAGTTTGTGTTTGCACTGTCCAGCTGGTGGCAGACGCGCAGGGGCTTCGACGTGGTGCACTCGCACGAGAACACCTGGCACGGCCAGGTGCAGACCATCCATGTGCGCCCCCTGCGCTACAACCTCCTGCACGGCAAGCGTGGCGCGCGGCGCATGCTGCAGTGGCTCAAGATCCGGACCAGCCCTCGACTAGCCACCTATCTCTGGCTCGAAGGCGCGCGTTTCGCACGCAAGCCCGGACGCAGCATCGTCGCTACCTCGGAGATGTTGCGGCAGGAATGCGAGGCAGCCTACCCGGGCAGCCGCAAGCGTCTGCTCGTGATCACCCCCGGCACCAAGCTGCAGCAGGACACCATCACCCGCACCCCGGCCCGCCGCATGCTGGACCTGCCCCCGGAGGCGCCCCTGCTGCTGTTTGTCGCCAATGACTACCGGCGCAAGGGCCTGGATGCGCTGCTCGCCGCGCTCAAGCTGTTGCCTCCCGACGTCCAGCTCGTCGTGGCAGGCAAGCCCGGGGCCGCACCGCGCTATGTGGCGCTGGCGCGCGAGCTCGGGCTCGCGTCACGCGTGCATTTCCTCGGTCCGCTGGACGACCTGACGCCTGCCTACCGTGCCGCCGATGCGCTCGCCCACCCGACCTTGGAGGACACCTACGCCATGGTGGTCCTGGAGGCTATGTCACACGGCCTGCCGGTGGTGGTCAGCGGTCCCGCGCACTGCGGCATCGCGCGCGAGCTGCATGACGGGCAGGAGGCGCTGCTGCTGCACGACCCGCGCGATGTCGCCGCGCTGGGGCGGCTGCTGCGCGAGGTGCTGGACGACGAGGCCATGGCCGCCCAGTTGCGGCAGCAGGGCCTGCGCTTCGCCCAGTCCCACAGTTGGGAGGGCGTGGCGCAGCAGTACGAAAGGCTGTACGAGGCTGCCTGCCTGCCTGAGAAACGCCGGTAAACTTGATTCATGCTGCCCTCGAAGATCGCTTCCTCCACTCGCTTGGCGCTTGCTGAGATGCTGCAGGCCCAGCCTGCGCTGGAGTTTGCCGTCCTCGTGGGCAGTCGAGCCACTGGTACCGCGCAGGCCGACAGCGATTGGGACCTCGCCTTGAAGTGGGGCCATGAACTTGATTGGCTGGAGACGGCGGCCCGCACAGAACAGCTGCGCCGCGCTCTGGCCCGGGTTCTCGCTGTGGACGAGTCCCGTGTGGATCTCATCGACCTGCGTCGCGCCAACCTTGCCATGCGGGCCTCCGTGGCCGAAGAGGGTATTCCGCTGGCGGGGGAGGATGGGCTGGCCTGGATGCATTTCCTGCTCCGTACCTGGCGGGAGCTGGAAGACTTCTACTGGGAGCGCCAACATGCGGCTTGACCTTTACCAGGCCGAGACCCGCCGTGTCGCGCAGGCACAGTGTGCGGTGCTTGAGGAGGCGCGCGCCATCCTGGCGCAGGGGCGGGCTTGGTCGGGATTGGAGCAGGGTGGCGTCTTGCATGCGCTGCAGGTGTTGGCGGAGAACGCCATAGGCAAGGCCAAACAACTGCTCAAGGCCAAGGGCCAGACGGTTCCCGTGTCCGCCTATGACGCCTTTGGCGCCGTCGCGGCGCTGGGCCTGGTGCCGCAAAGCGACTTGCCAGGCTGGAATGCGGCCGTGGGTTTGCGCAATCGCATCGTGCACGACTACATGAACATCGACACCGGGCAGATCGCGGCGCTGGTCGAAGAGCGAAAGTACCAGTTCATCGCGGACTTCCTGAACAAGCAATTTGAGTAAGAGCAGCGCCCCCGTCAGCGCTGGCTGATCCTGGCCCATGCCTTCAACAAGGACGGCCGGGCGGCCAGCCAGACCGTCACCGACAAGCTTCCCCACCTGCGCGCCACCGGCATCGAGCTGGTGGTGCTCAGCGGCGTTTCCGGCAGCCGGGACCCGGTGGTCGAGCATCATCAGCTCTGGCCGGCCGGCCCGGCAGGCCTGCGCTTCAAGTTGCGCCACGTGCTGCGTCGCCGCTTCCCCAATCGCTATGCCTACCGCACGCTCATGAGCCTGGCCTCTGTGTTGCTGCCGGGCCTGGTGGTCGAGAAGCTGCTGCGCCCGCTGGAAAGCTCCTGGTCCTGGTGGCTCAGCGCGTACTGGAAGGGCAGGGCGCTGGCGCGCCAGCAGCCCTTTGACCTGATCTATTCAACGGGCAGGTCAACGCCGCCCACCTGGCCGGCCGGGCCCTCAAGCGCAGCCTGGGTCTGCCCTGGCTGGCCGAGGTGCACGACCCCTTCATCACCCCCGGCATCAAGCTGCAGCAGGACACGGTCACCCGCACCCTGGCCCGCCGCATGCTGGACCTGCCCCCGGAGGCGCCACGGCTGCTTATTGTGGCCAACGACTACCGGCGCAAGGGCCTGGATGCGCTGCTTGCCGCGCTCAAGCTGCTGCCTTCCGACGTCCAGCTGGTCGTGGCAGGCAAGCCCGGGGCCGCACCGCGTTATGTAGCGCTGGCACGCGAGCTCGGGCTCGCATCGCGCGTGCATTTCCTCGGTCCGCTGGACGACCTGACGCCTGCCTACCGTGCCGTCGATGCGCTCGCCCACCCGACCTTGGAGGACACCTACGCCATGGTGGTCCTCGAGGCCATGTCGCACGGCCTGCCGGTGGTGCTCAGCGGTCCCGCGCACTGCGGCATCGCGCGCGAGCTGCATGATGGTCAGGCGGCGCTGCTGCTGCACG
>JADCGR010000012.1 GCA_020248905.1 Curvibacter sp.
ACACTCACCATTGCGTACTTTGACCGGCTGGGGGTACCAAGACTGTCCTGACCTCAAACTCTCGAACCGCCCGGTGCGGACCCGCATGCCGGGTGGTGTGGCAGGGGTGCCTCCTACAATGGAGGCCCCCTTTGCCGATTTCCGTCCACGCGAGATGCTGATCGCCCAGCCCCAGACGATGACTTTTGACGCCGCCCTGCCCCTGCAGAGCGGCGCAAACATCCGTGGCTACACCCTGGCCTACGAGACCTACGGCACACTCAATGCCGACCGCTCCAACGCCGTGCTGGTCTGTCACGCGCTCAATGCCTCGCACCACGTGGCCGGGGTCTACGAGGGCCAGCCCAAAAGCGAGGGCTGGTGGGACAACATGATTGGCCCGGGCAAGCCGGTGAATACCGACTATTTCTTCGTGATCGGTGTCAACAACCTGGGCTCCTGCTTTGGCTCTACCGGGCCCATGCACGTCAACCGCGAGACGGGGAAGGTCTACGGGGCCGATTTCCCCGTGGTCACGGTGGAAGATTGGGTCAACGCGCAGGCGCGCTTGCTGGATGCGCTGGGCATCCAGACGCTGGCGGCCGTGATGGGCGGCAGTCTGGGCGGCATGCAGGCGCTGAGCTGGACGCTGCAGTACCCGGGCCGGGTGCGCCACGCGGTGGTGGTGGCCAGCGCGCCCAACCTGAACGCCGAGAACATTGCCTTCAACGAAGTGGCGCGCCGCGCCATCGTGACCGACCCCGACTTCCACGGCGGCCATTTCTACGAGCACGGCGTGGTACCGAAACGCGGCTTGCGCATCGCGCGCATGATCGGCCACATCACCTATCTCAGCGACGACGTCATGAACGAGAAGTTCGGCCGCCAGCTGCGCGAAGGCATAGACCTCAAGTACAGCACGCAGGACATCGAGTTCCAGATCGAAAGTTATCTTCGATACCAGGGCGACAAGTTCAGCGAGTATTTTGACGCCAACACCTACCTGCTGATCACACGGGCGCTCGATTACTTCGACCCCGCGCGCCGGCACGACGGCGACCTGAGCCGCGCGCTGGCGGCGGCGCGCTGCAGGTTCCTGCTGGTGAGCTTCACGACCGACTGGCGCTTTTCGCCCGCGCGCAGCCGCGAGATCGTCAAGGCCCTGCTCGACAACCGGCGCGAGGTCTCCTACGCCGAGATCGACGCCCCGCACGGGCACGACGCCTTCTTGCTCGACGACGCGCGCTACATGGGCCTGGTGCGCTCCTACTTCCAGACCATTGCGGCGCAGGCGGCCCATGACTGACCGCAGTACGCTGGAAGCCATGGCCAGCCTGGTGCCGCCGGGCTCGCGCGTGCTAGATCTCGGTTGCGGCGATGGCGCTCTGCTGGCCCATCTGCAGGCTACGCGCGGCTGCGCGGGCTACGGCATCGAACTGGCCGACGCCAATGTGCTTGCCTGCGTGCAGCGCGGCGTCAACGTGATACAGCTCAACCTGGACGAGGGCCTGTCCATCTTTGGCGACCAGAGCTTTGACGTGGTGCTGCAGATCGACACCCTGCAGCATCTTCGCAACGCCGAAACCGTGCTTCGCGAGACCGCGCGTGTGGGCCGCACGGGCATCGTGGCGTTTCCCAATTTCGCGCACTGGCCCAACCGGCTCAGCGTGCTGGGCGGGCGCATGCCCGTGACGCGCCGCCTGCCCTACCAGTGGTACGACACGCCTAACATCCGGGTTGGCACGTATGCCGACCTGCGGGTGCTCGCCCGACGTAACGGGTTGCAGATCCTCGACAGCTTCGGTCTGCACAACGGCCGCCTGATCCGCTGGCTGCCCAATCTGCGTGCTAGCACGGCCGTGCTCAAGTTCTCAAGGTGATGCCCATGGCCGATACGTCTGACAGCCCCGAAGCCCGTGCCGCCCGTGCCCGCGCCCTTCTGGACAGGGCCACCGAGGTCTTCGACGCCGCTGCCGTGCAGGCGGCGATGGACCGGGTGGCCGACGAGATCAACGCCCGTTTCGCGCAAACCGACAGCCCGGCCTTTCCGCTGGTGCTGGGCGTGATGGGCGGGGCCGTGGTCTTTGCCGGGCAGATCCTCACGCGTTTCCGGTTCCCGCTGGAGTTTGATTACATCCACGTCACGCGCTACGGCGCCAGGGACCAGGGCGGGCGCATCGAGTGGAAGGTGGAGCCGCGCGCCGAGGTGCGCGGGCGCACCGTCATCGTGCTCGACGACATCCTGGACGAAGGCGAAACCCTGGCCCACGTAAAAGAACGCCTGCTGGCCATGGGCGCGGCCGAGGTGCTGCTCGTGGTGTTTGCCGACAAGGACATCGGCAAACCCAAGCCCGCCAAACCCGACCACGTGGGCCTGGTGTTGCCCAACAAGTTCGTGGTGGGCGTGGGCATGGACGCCTACGGTTACTGGCGCAATCTGCCGGGTATCTGGGCCCTGGATATCTAGAACTCACGAATAAATCTACTGCGCGACCCGATGGCCGCGTTGGGCGGTGTTGGCTAAGGCCGCTGCGCTTAACTTTCACAAGCGAAAGTTAGCCTCCACCGCAACTTCGTTGTCGGAATCCTCACGTACCTGAAGTACGTTCCGGCTCCTGCGCTCCGTGCGCCTTGCCCTCGGGTCGCTCGCTCCGATTTCTCCGCGAGTTCCAGGTCAGGAGCCGTAGCCCATGGTCTGCGGCAGCCAGAGTACGATCTCCGGAAAAACTGTCATGGCCACCAGCAGGCCCAGCAGCATCGCGAGGAAAAGCCAGCCCTCGCGCATCATTTCGCCAATCGGGATGCCCGTCAGCGCCTTGGTCACAAACAGCAGCATGCCAAAGGGCGGGTGGATCAGGCCGATCATCATGTTGAGCACCACCAGCACACCAAAGTGCACGAGGTCCACGCCTAGCATCTTGGCTGCGGGCAGCAGCATGGGCACGAAGACCAGCAGCAGCACGGACACATCGAGAAAGCAGCCCAGCACCAGGAACAGCGCGTTGACCATGAAGAGGAACTGCAGCCGGCTCAGGTTCAGGCTCTCGACCCAGGCCGCCATGGCCTGGGGCACACCCTCGGCGGTAAACGCGTAGTTGAGCATGAAGGCGCCGGCCAGGATGATGGTGATAACGGCGCTGGCCCGCGCGGATTCCAGCACCACTCCCCAGAAAGAGCGCCAGCTCAGGGCGCGAAACACCACCGCCGCCAGAACCAGCGCGTGCAATGCGGCCACGGCGGCGGCCTCGGTGGGCGTGAAGACGCCCGAATAGATGCCTCCGAGCAGCACGATGGGCATGGAAAGGGGCAGGGCGCCCCGCAGCAGGATAGCCGGCCATTCCCGGCGCGGCACCGGGGCTTCGCGCGGCATCCGGCGCTTGTGCGCGATGTACTGCACCACCGCCATCATGAGCAGGGCCATGCACAGGCCCGGCAACAGCCCGCCCAGGAACAACGCGCCGACCGAGGCCCCAGACACCAGTGCGTAGATCACCATGGGGATGGAGGGCGGAATCATGGGCCCGAGGGTGGCACTGGCCACGACCACGGCGCCCGCAAAGCCGCGCGAGTATTCGGGCTTCTTCAGCATCTGCCTTATGGTCACCAGCCCCGGGCCGGCAGCATCGGCAATCGCACTGCCGCTCATGCCCGAGAAGATCACGCTGACCAGAACATCTACTTGCGCGAGGCCGCCGCGCAGGCGGCCCACCAGGATGCGGCAGAAGTCGAAGATGCGTTCGCTCACCGTACCCGCGTTCATGATGTTGGCCGCAAAAACAAACAGCGGCACAGCCAGCAGCACATAACTGTTGTACAGGCCATTGCCTACCTGCTCGGCCATGAGCCCGAGGTCCTGCCCCTTGACCAGCAGGTAGGCCACGCCTGCCATGAGCATCGAAAACCCGATGGGCATGCGCAGCAGCATGCCGGCCAGCACCACGCCCACCAGCGTCGACAAGGCCAGGCTCATCCGCAAACCGCCGTAGGGGTGCTTGCGGGCGACCTTGACGCGCTCACGCGCCCGGCCCCTGGGCTTCGAGGTCCAGGCCCTGCCAGGCGCGCCACAGGCCCCACAGGCTGTGCGCTACCAGCGCTAGCAGCAGCAGCAACAAGGGCAGAAAGACCCACTGGAAGGACAGGCCCAGCACGGGCGTGCCCTCGCGGCGCATGAAGTGCACATAGTCCCAGTTGGCCGGGACGGCCATGGCCGCCAGGCCCCCGATCAGCAGGTGGCCCGCTATCTTCATCCAGCGGCGCGCGCGTGGGCCCACGCTGTTCCAGACCAGGTCAAACACCACATGCTCGCGCTGCGGCACCATGAAGGCCGCCGCCCAGAGGATGACCCAGAGGTAGAGCACCACGGCCAGCTCGTCGGTCCAGGGCAGGGGCTGGTTCAAGCCAAAGCGGGCCGCGATCTGGATCAGAAAAACCCCGAACAGGGCCAGGAACATCAGACCGCCCAGGGTGCGGGCGGCCGTGTGCAGCCAAGCCATGAAACGATGAGCCATAGATCAGCGCGTGGCGTTGATGCGGTCCAGCAGACCGGCTGGCCAGGCCCGGGCGTACTCAGATTGCGCGTAGGCGGCCTGCACGGCCTTGCGGAAAGCGTCCACGTCGGGTGTGCTGACCTGCAGGCCCTGCTGGCGGAAGAAGTCGAGCAGCTGGCCCTCTTCCTTGATGCGGCTGTCGTTGTTGAACTTCGCCGCCGCATGCGCCGCAGCGCTGACCTGCTGCTTCTGCGCGGGGGTGAGTGCGTTCCAACTCTTGTTCGACATGGTGATGAACAGACTGTCCACCAGATGCTGCGTCAGCACTAGCTGTTTAGTCACCTCGTAGAACTTGGCGGCGCGCGTTGTGGGCAGGGGGTTGTCCTGGCCGTCGATGGTGCCGGTCTTGAGGCCCAGGTAAACCTCGCCAAAGGCCAGTGGCGTGGCCGTGGCGCCCAGTGCATTGCCGAGGAACAGCCATTCCTTGCTGCCTGGCATGCGCAGTTTCACGCCCCTGAGGTCGGCGGGCGTCTGCACCTTGCGGGCCTCGCGCAGATTGAGCTGGCGTGTGCCGAGGTAGACCGTGGAAAGCACGGTCACATCCATCTGCTCCGAGACAGCCTTGAACAGCTCGGCGCCGATGGGGCCGTTGAAGACTTTCTGCTGGTGCTGCGGCTCGCGGATCACATAACCTGCCGTGAAGATCGAGAAGGCCGGCACCAGCTTGGCGATATCAAACGCCGAGATCGAGGCAAGCTCAAGATTGCCGCGCGCCATGGCCGCAGGCTCGGCGCCCTGCTTGAACAGCGCGGCGTTGAGGTTGATCTGCACGTCGAACTGGTTGGGCGCAGAGTTTTCCAGCGTTTCCTTGAACACGGTCCACATCCTGGCGTGCCAGTCGTCGGGGACAGCAGGCGTGGAGATGCGCAGGGTGATCTTGCTCTGGGCCACGGCGGGCGAAGTCAGGCTGAGTAGGGCCAGGGCCGAGACGCAGGCCGCCAGCAGGCCACGGCGCAGGGGGGCGACGGATTTCAAGGGGGTCTCCTGGAATTCTTGCGGGGAGTCAGAAGTGTAAGCATCCGCGCGCCGAGATGGGGGCTGAATATACTGGCAGCCGCCCAGCATGACGAGGAGCAAGCCCATGAACAGCCGCGCCAACCAGACCGTGATCGACACCGCCCGCGTCCTGGACGACGTGACCCGGGTGTGGGATGGGCAGATCGTGCGCCAGCTCAGCGACTACATCACTGTTCCCGCCAAGTCGCCCATGTTCGACCCCCAGTGGGCGCAGCATGGCTATATCGACACGGTGGTGCGCCAGGCGGCGACCTGGGTCGAGGCGCAGAAGGTCGAAGGCCTGCGGCTCGAGGTCATCCGGCTCGAAGGCCGCACCCCGGTGATCTTTTTCGAGTTGCCCGCGAGCCGCAGCGAAGCCGAAGGTCAGGTGTCTGCTCAGACCGTGCTCATGTACGGCCATCTGGACAAGCAGCCCGAGTTCAGCGGCTGGCGCAAAGATCTCGGTCCATGGACCCCGACGTACGAAGACGGCAAGCTCTATGGCCGTGGCGGCGCTGACGACGGCTACGCCGTCTACGCCAGCATTGCGGCCATCCAGGCGCTGAAGAAGCAGAAGCTCGCCCATCCGCGCATCGTGGGCCTCATCGAAAGCTGCGAGGAAAGCGGCTCCTACGACCTGCTGCCCTACGTTGACGCGCTGCGCACGCGTCTGGGCGAGGTGGGCCTGGTGGTGTGCCTGGACTCGGGCGCCGGCAATTACGACCAGCTCTGGCTCACCACCAGTCTGCGTGGCATGGCCAGTGGCGTGCTCAAGGTGGAGATCCTGACCGAGGGTGTGCATTCGGGCGACGCCAGTGGTGTGGTGCCATCAAGCTTTCGCATCATGCGTCAGGTGCTGGACCGGCTGGAAGACAGCAAGACCGGCCGCCTGCTGCCGCAAAGCTTTCATTGCGCGGTGCCGCCCGAGCGCATGCAGCAGGCGCGCGCCACAGCCGCCATCCTCGGCGATGAGGTCTACAAGCGCTTCCCCTGGGTGCACTACGACTGCGAGGGCGACGCGCGCGTGGCCCTGCCCATGACGACCGACCCCGTTCAGGCACTGCTCAACCGCACCTGGGTGCCAACGCTCAGCGTGACCGGCGCCGAGGGCCTGCCGGAACTGCATAACGCCGGCAATGTGCTGAGGCCTTACACCGCCTTCAAGGTCTCGCTGCGTCTGCCGCCGCTGGTGGAAGCGGCGACCGCCGTGCAGGAACTCAAGACCCTGCTCGAAGACAACGCGCCTTACCAGGCCCGCGTGACCTTCGAGGGCCTGAGCTCGGCCACGGGCTGGAACGCCCCCGAGGCCGTGCCGTGGTTCAGCCAGGCCATGGATGCGGCCTCGCGCAGCTATTACGGCGCGCCCTGCGGCTACATGGGCCAGGGCGGCACCATCCCGCTCATGAACATGCTCTCACGCGGATTCCCCAAGGCGCAGATGATGGTCTGCGGCGTGCTGGGACCGAAGAGCAATGCCCACGGCCCCAATGAATTCCTGCACGTGCCCTATGCGCGCAAGCTCACGGCTGCGGTGGCGCAGGTGATCGCGCAGATGCCCTGAGCCGGGGCCGGCATACCCACGGAGCGCGCTGAGCCTTCGACCGAACATGCAGGAATCCACCCTCACCACCTACGTCGCGTCTGACGGCGACAACCTCGCGGTGCAGGACTGGCCACTGGGCCCGGGCACGCGCCTGCGCGGCGTGGTGCTGCTGGTCCACGGCCTGGGCGAGCACGCGGGCCGCTACGAGCACCTAGCGCGCTGGCTCAACGAGCGGGGCTTTGCCGTGCGAGGCTATGACCAATACGGCCATGGCGAATCCGGCGGCGTGCGTGGTGGCCTGCCGTCAAGTCAGCGCCTGGTCGAAGACCTGGCCGACATCCTGGGCAGCACGCGCAAGCGCATGCAGGCCAGCACGCCCCTGATCCTGCTCGGCCACAGCCTGGGCGGCCTGGTGGCGGCGCAGCTTGTCGCCCAGGGCCTCGGCCGGGTGGACGGGTTGGTGCTGTCCTCGCCCGCGCTGGACCCGGGGCTCAGCGCCTTTCAAAAACTGCTGCTGGCCGTACTGCCATCGGTGGCGCCCGATCTACGGGTTCGCAACGGTCTGGACCCGAGCTGGCTCTCGCACGACCCGCAGGTGGTGCAGGCCTACCAGCAGGACCGGCTGATCCACGACCGCATCTCGGGCCGCCTGGCGCGCTATATCGCTGACACCGGCCCGCTCGTACTGGCCGCCGCGCCCCGCTGGCAGGTCCCCACGCTGCTGCTCTACGCCGGTGCGGACCGGTTGGTCAGCCCGCACGGCAGCGCCGCATTCGCTAGGGCCGCGCCTGCACGGGTGGTGGAGTCTGAGCTCTATCCCGATCTCTACCATGAGATCTTCAACGAGCAGGCGCGTGAGCCGGTCTACGCCAGGCTGGGCGCGTGGCTGGACCGCTGGTTTGGCTGAAGGCCGCCTAGGTTCAGCCTGAGCAGGCCGATAGCGAGATTCGTGTAGTGCGTCGCTTGAGGCAGAGGAGATGACTCTGACAGCAGATGAGAAAAGGCACTTGCCGACGCACGAGGATAATCAGTCTGTAAAACTGACTCCAGAAACGCTAATGAAAAAAGCAACTGACCAAACAAGATATGGCATCTACGAATGGTTCGGTCGTGACGCCGTGGAGCTGGACTTGCCGCAGAGAAGGCAGTTATTGAAATCCGCGGCGGGAAAAGATACGTCCTCAGAGGCATGCCCGTTTGCGGAATCGATCATCACTGAAGCGAAGTGTTCAAAACCTGGCGGTGTCTGCTCCATACGTAAGTATCAGAAGATCGGGGGCATCATTTCGGTCAAGGACGATGTACCTGTGACAGTCTGCCCGCAACGCTTCTTGGAGAGCAAGGAGCTTCTTAGATGGGTTGGGAAGGTAATGCTGGGCGGAGAGCACCCAATTGCGATCAAAGAAATTCCTTTCCTCGCGAAGATGTCAAACGACGAAGAGGACGAGAAAAAGAAGGCGGGTCGAATCGATTGGGTGCTAGTTGACCCCGCATCTCTCGATACGACCATGAGATGGTGTGCACTTGAGACTCAAGCCGTGTACTTTTCTGGAAAAGCAATGGCGAGTGAGTTTCAGCAATGGGCAGGAACGGTGTCAGAAAAGATTCCGTTTCCAACCGAGAATCGACGGCCCGACTATCGTAGCTCAGGCCCCAAAAGACTTGCGCCGCAATTGCAGGTCAAGGTGCCAGAGCTTCGCAACTGGGGAGCGAAGACCGCGGTTTTGGTGGATCAATTCTTTTTCTCCCAAATGAGTGACTTACGCGAATTGACAGGCCCCGAGCACGATAGATTAGCCAATTCAGACGTGGTGTGGTTCGTTGCCAACTACCGTAATCGCCAGCTTGTGCCCGGGAGGGTGGTCTACTCACGATTGAGTGAATCCATTACAGCGCTCAATGCAACACGGCCTGTTGGCAAAAGTGCGTTTGAATCAGAGATTCGAGACTCGATCTCCAACTCGCACAAGCGAGGGCGTCGAGTTTTTATTCTTTAAGCAGCAAAAGCTCGTTCTTTATTTCGTGATGCGTAGTCTTCATCGGTGCCCGCAAGATTTCGAAATGATATTTAGCGGCCAGAGAAACTACCTCGGGGACGTCGTCGTAAGTCATCATGACAGGACCCATGCAACGGGCCATTTCAAAAAACAAATGCTCATGATCAACTTCTGAAAATGTATAGAGTCGTCCCCCAACTCGTTTTCCACCTGCTGTGTAGGGAGGATCGACAAACCATGCGGTGTCGTGCTCCGGCTGAAGCATGGGAATAAGCTCAAATGCGTCTCCGGATACAAAGCGGAGCCTTTCGCGGAATGAGCGAATCCCGCGCATACGTTTGACTAAAGTTTCTGGATACCACCGGGAGGCCAAGCCTTTACCGTTCTCCCCGGACTTCATGCGACTTGCTCCTGGAGCAAGAATCCCGCCGCGATTGACGCGGTTTTTCAAGATGGTCGCAAAAGCAGCCATTGGAAGCGACGTCGCAAAACCGGCAAGAGCTTCATCGACGTTCGTATTAGTCATCTCGAACGAGAGGACTCGTTGGAAAAGCTGCTCAGATTCAAAATCGGAACCGCAAACCAAAAGCTCCCACAAAGAAGACACAGCAGGGTCCATTTCGATTAACACGACCTCGTCAACCAAGTGTTCGGCAGCAACTGTGAGCCCGACGGTGGCTCCACCTGCAAAGGGTTCAACAAGAGTTGTGGGTCGTTTGGGAAGCGAACGAATCCATTTGCGAACCTCTGGAACCAACCAAGTCTTTCCCCCGGGATAGCGTAGCGGGCTGATCTGTGTTACCTGAGAAACGTTGGTTGGTGATGCTGCTCGGTTTGCATCTTGCAGCAGAGTCAAGAGTAGCTGCCCTTGCGAGGGATTTTGCAAGTACGGCTTGAGCTCCTGAAGAACCTGTTTACAAAACTGATGAACGATCACAGAGCTTCGTGTAAGTCCGTTTTCCGACAGGCGGTCAATCCGGCGTTTTTGTCGCGCTAGCGCAGTAGAGTCCATGTATTGTCTCCGTGAACACTCACGGGATCATACCCAATGTTGGAAACTTCGCAAGCTTCTCGGGTCTCGGCCTTGATAGACATTGGACCGAGCGCATCCGTAGGGCCCGGCTTTAGTGGGCGGCGTGCGATGGCGCAGTCTGACGGAAGTCTGGGGGCAGCGTATTGGAAGCACTGCTTGGCGCTGACCACACGTTTTAACTTGCAGCATGGCGCCGCAGCGCCAGCCAGAGCAGGGCGAAGCCCGTCAGCGCCACCGGTACCAGCGAGCCGATGTTGAGCAGTTGCCAGCCTTGGGTGGTGACCAGCGCACCCGAAGCGAAGGACGTGACGGCCATGACTGCGAAGACGCAGAAGTTGATGGCTGCCTGGGCGCGGTCCTTTTCCTCGGGGCGGTAGGCCTGCAGCGCCAGCGTGGTGCTGCCGGTGAAGAGAAAGTTCCAGCCCACGCCGAGGAGGAAGAGGGCCATCAGGAATTGGTGCAGGTCCACCCCGCTGAGCGCAATGACGATGCACAGCAGGTTGAGCAGCACGCCCACGCCCATGATCGTAAGAGTGCCGAAGCGCTTGATGAGATGGCCCGTAAAAAAACCCGGCGCGAACATGCCGATCACGTGCCACTCCAGCACCAGCGCGGCGTCAGCGAAGGGATAGCCACAGACCTGCATGGCCAGCGGCGTGGCGGCCATGAGCAAGTTCATAACGCCGTAGCCGAGCGCGGCACCCACAGCCGCGACGAAAAACAGCGGCTGGCGTGCGATCTCCCAGATGGAGCGGCCTGCGGGTGCACCCGCCATCGCAGCGGGCGGCGCAGGAAACTTCACGAAGGCCATGATCAGCAGGCCCAGCAGCGCCACGCCAGCGAGCGAAAGATAGGCTGCGGCAAAGGGCGCTGGGAGCAGATCGCGGGTGTATTTCGCGAGATTGGGGCCGGCGATGGCGCCAATCAGCCCGCCGGCAAGCACCAGGGAGACGGCTTTCTCGCGGTACTTGGGAGCGGCGAGCTCTGCCGCAGCAAAGCGATAGAGTTGGCCGTTGGCGCTGTAGTAGCCGGCGATCACCGTCGCCGCCACGAGCAGCCAGAAGTTGTGGCTCCAGGCCGCGTAGGCGCACAGCAGCGCGCAGGCCAGCGCCACTCCCAGGCCGATCTGGAACGACACCCGGCGACCCCAGCGTGCCTGACTGCGCGCAACGAGGCCCGTGCTCAGCGCGCCGCCCATCACATAGCCCATCACCGGCAGCGTGGCCATCCAGCCCAGCGGTGCCAGGCTCAGGCCCACCAGGCCGTTGATAGCGATGAACACCACGTTGTTGGTGAAGAACAGGCCCTGGCAGACGGCCAGCAGCAAGAGACGCGGATTCATTCCGGGCTAGAGGGTTAGCGCGGCCAACGCAGCCAGCGGAGCCGTCTCGGCGCGCAAGGTACGCGCACCCAGGCTGACAGGAACGAAGCCGGCCGTGCGCGCGGCCAGCTCTTCGGCGGGGCTCAGGCCCCCTTCCGGGCCCGAGAGCAGCACGACGGGGCTCGCGGTCAGCCCCTCGGGGTGCTGCGAGATCGCCTGCATCAGGGGCGCGCTGTCCGAGGCGAGGGACAGCATGAGCCGCTGCTCAGGCAAGTCACCGCGCAGCCAGTCGCCCAGGGGGCGCACGGGCTGTACGACGGGCACGCGGTTGCGACCGCATTGCTCACACGCGGCGATGGCAATGCCCTGCCAGTGCCCACGTTTCTTCTCGGACCGTTCGCCGCTGAGGCGCAGCACGCTACGCTCAGAATGCAGCGGTTGCAGGCCCGCCATACCGAGCTCCGTGGCTTTCTCCAGCAGCCAGTCCATGCGCTCATTGGCTGGCATGCCCAGGGCCAGGTGCATGGGACGCGGCGCCTCGCGCTCGACGTCGAGGTGCGCGACGATGCGCACCTCCACCTCGCTACGCCCTATGCGCATGATCTCGGCCGCGTGTTCGCCGCCCTCGCCGTTGAAGAGGGTGATGGCCGCGCCAGGCTGCAGTCGCAAGACCTGCACGTGGCGTACCGCACCCGCAGGCAGGCTGAGCGTGGCGCCGAGCGCGAGCGGACGAGGGAAGTGAAAGCGCGGCATGCAGCGTCAGGGGAAGGATCAGACCCGCCCGTAGGCGTAGCCGCTGACCTCGGTGATGCCTTCGACCTCGTCGATCAGGCGCAGCAGGGACTTGAGCTCAATGTAGCGCGCGCAGGTGGCGCGGATGTAGGCGATGAAGCGCGGCGCATCGGGCAGGTACTGGGGCTTGCCGTCGCGCAGGGTGAGCCGCGCGAAGATCCCAGCCACCTTGAGGTGGCGCTGCAGGCCCATCCACTCGACGCCCTTGTAGAACTCCCCGAAATCATCGCCCACGGGCAGCCCGGCCTTGCGGGCCTGCTGCCAGTAGCGGATGGTGACGTCCAGCACGAAATCTTCCTCCCAACTCAGGAAGGCGTCGCGCATCAGGCTGGCAATGTCGTAGGTAATGGGGCCATACACGGCGTCCTGGAAGTCCAGCACGCCCAAGCGTGTTTCCCGTTTCTCGCCCAGACGCACCTCGGCGCTGTCGCCCGGCACCATGAGGTTGCGAGGCATGAAGTCACGGTGCACGTAGACCGCAGGCCAGGCCAGGTTGCGCTCGATGATGAGCGCAAAGCTCTTGTCCAGGGTCGCGCGCAACTTGCCCCCGACGTCCACCCCGCGATGCCGCGCAAGGTACCAGTCCGGGAAAAGCGCGAGTTCGCGCTGCAGCAAGGCGCTGTCGTAAGGGGGCAGCACCTGCGGTCGCGAGGCCTGCTGCCACTTCACCAGCGCATCGACGGCGCGCAGGTACAGCGGCAGATTGGCCGGCACATGCTCGCGGTCGATCGCCTGCATCATGGTCTGGCCGCCCAGGTCGGAGAGCAGCATGAAGCCCTGCGCCTCGTCCCAGTCGAGAATAGCGGGCACGTGGAGCCCGGCGTCGGCCATGAGGCGGGCCACCTGCACGAAAGGCCGGCAATTTTCCTTGTCGGGCGGCGCGTCCATGATGATACGGCTGCCGTCCGCGCCATCCACCCGGAAGTAGCGCCGGAAACTTGCGTCTGCGCAGGCCGCGCGCACGGTGTCGGGCTTCAATGCAAAGCGCGTGGCCAGACGCTCCAGCCACTGCGCGAAGGCAGCCGCTCTCTCGGTGCTGGGCCAGGCGATGACAGGAGAAACAGGGGTGCTCATGGATAATCCATTCTACAAACCCGCCCGTCTGGACCGCCTGCCTTGCCCCGTACTTCCTGTCCTGTCCTCCCACCGCTGGCTTTGCTGGTCTGCGCGCTGTGGCAGGCCCGGCACGCGCAAGCGCAGGCCGAGCTGCCGCCGCTGCAGCTGCGCCTGAGCCCGGCGCTGGAGGAGAAGGTGAGCCCTCAGCAGCGAGACGTGGCACCGACCTTCATCTCGAGCCAGCGCCTGTCTGCCGTGACGGACACCGAGGTACGGCTTGAAGGGGCGGTGGAGTTCCGGCGCTCGGACCTCGTGATCCGCGCCGAGCAGGTGGACTACGACCAGGGCCGCGACCACCTGCGCGCGCGCGGAGATGTGCGTGTCAATCAGACGGGTAACGTGTTTGAGGGCCCGGCGCTGGACCTGCGCGTGGACGCTTTCGAGGGCTTTTTTGACCAGGCCCGCTACCAGCTGCTCTCCAACGGTGCGCACGGCACGGCCGACCGCATCGACTTTGTGGACGAATCCCGCGCCGTGGTACATAACGCGACCTTCACCACCTGCAAGCGTGAGCCAGGGCCCGACTGGATGCCTGCCTGGCTGCTGCGAGCGGCGACCCTGCGCCTGGACACCGAGGAGGAGACGGGCCAGGGTGAAGACGTGTCCGTGACCTTCCAGGACGTGCAGGTGCTCAAGCTGCCGTCCGTGAGCTTTCCGCTGTCGAGCCAGCGCAAGACCGGCATGCTCTCGCCGCTGTTCAGTGCCGATAACATCAGCGGGACCTCGATCACCACGCCCTTTTACTGGAACATTGCGACCAACCGCGATCTCACGGTCTATCCCACGGTGATGAGCCAGCGGGGTGTGAACGTGGGCGGCGATTTCCGCTACCTGGAGTCGAATTACCAGGGCCGCCTGCGGCTGGACTTCATGCCCCAGGATCGCCTGCGCGGGCAGGACCGCTCAGGCTACTCTTTCCAGCACACTGCGGCGGCGGCTGACACGGGCTACGGGCGGCTGGGCCTGAATGTGAACCTCAACGGCGTGAGCGACGACAACTATTGGCGCGATTTTCCGCGTGCCACTCCGTCGCTGACCCAGCGCTTGCTGGCCAACGATGTCGGACTCAACTGGGCGCGCGGGCCGTATTCGGCCACCCTGCGCACCCTCAAGTGGCAGACCTTGCAGGACCCGCTGGCGCCCATCGTCCCCCCCTACGACCGGATGCCGCAGGTGGTCGGGCGCTACTTGCAGCCCGACCGGGGCGGTTTCGACATCGCGCTGGAGGCGGACTACACGGACTTCCAGGCCGACGCCGCGCGCACGGGCCAGCCCAACGCTCAGCGTGGCGTGCTCAAGGGCCAGATCAGCTATCCCATGCTGGGCGCAGCGGGCTTCATCGTTCCCAAGGTCTCGCTGAATGCGGCCAGCTATACCTTCGACACAGCTCTCACCGCAGGCCAGACCCAGGCCAGCCGCACCGTGCCGACGTACAGCCTAGACACGGGCCTGCTCTTCGAACGCGACGCAAGCTACTTCGGCAGCCGCTACCGACAGACCCTGGAGCCCCGGCTCTTCTACGTCTACACGCCCTTTGTGGCACAGAACTACCTGCCCAACTACGACTCGGGCGCACTGGATTTCAACTTCGCGAGCATCTACACCGAGAACGCCTTTGTGGGCAATGACCGGATTGCCGACAGCAACCTGCTGACGGGCGGCGTGTCCACCCGCTTTCTCGACGGCGACAGCGGTGCGGAACTGCTGCGCCTTGGCATCGCGCAGCGACTGCGCTTCGCAGACCAGCGCATCACGCTACCTAACGGCATGGTGTCGCCCAAAGGCGTGAGCGACATCCTGCTTGGCGCGGGCCTTACCCTTGATCCGCGCTGGTACCTGGACAGTACCGTGCAGTACAACCAGAAGACCGGGCAGTCCGAGCGCTCCACCGTCAGCGCGCGCTACAACCCCAGCAACTATCGCGTGCTCAATGTGGCCTATCGCTTCCAGCGCGAGCGTAGCGAGCTCGTGGACATGGGCTGGCAATGGCCCCTAAACGATCTGTGGGGCGACCGCGGACAGGATCTGGGCCGCGGCCAGGGGCAGGGCCCGGGGCGCTGGTACACCGTGGGCCGCCTGAACTACAGCATGCGCGACAGCAAGCTGGTGGATTCCATCATCGGATTCGAGTACGACGCCGGCTGCTGGCTCGGCCGCGTCGTCTTCGAGCGCCTGCAGACCGGTCTGGTGACGAGCACCCGACGCATCATGTTCCAGCTGGAGCTCGTTGGCTTCTCGCGGGTAGGTATCGATCCGCTGCAGACGCTGCGCCGCAACGTCCCGCGTTATCAGCTCCTGCGCGAGCAGACCGACCCGCCGAGCCGCTTCAGCAATTACGATTGAGCCCCCTATGACATCCCGCCCTTATCCACTCCTGCTGCTCGCCGGCCTTGTTTCCTGTTCCGGGGCCTGGTCGCAGGGCCTGCGCGCCGGCAGCAGCTCGGCGCCGCCAGCGCCCAGCGCTTCGGCGCCCGCACCGGCGCCGGCTGTCGCACTGCGCCCGGGCGACTTCATCGTGGCCGTGGTCAACAGCGAGCCCATCACCAACCGGCAGGTCGCTGCCGAGGTCGAGCGCCTGCGGCGCCAGCTTGCCGCGCAGCGCCAGCCCATGCCGGAACCGGCGGAGCTCTCGCGGCAGGTCCTGGAGCAGCTCATCAACGACCGCGCCCAGGTGCAGCTGGCTAAGGAAACGGGACTCAAGATTGACGATCCCTCGGTCGATCAGGCCGAACAGTCCGTCGCCCAGCAGAACCAGCTCAGCGTCCAGCAGCTGCGCCAGCAGCTGGGCATTGACGGCATCGATCCCCAGCGGTTTCGCGAGCAGCTGCGCGAACAGCTCTTGCTGACCCGATTGCGTGAGCGCGAGGTGGAGACCCGTGTGCGGGTCAGCGACGCGGACGTGGAGCAGTATCTTGCCGAGCAGCAGCAGGCCCGCGCCGACCCTGCCAACCAGCTGCTGAACGTGGCGCAGATCCTCGTCGCCGTCCCCGACGGTGCCGATGAGTCGCAGGTCCAGGCGCTACAGGCCAGGGCCGCCGGTCTGCTGCAGCGCGCGCGCAGGGGCGAGGACTTCGCGGCGCTTGCACGCGAGTTTTCAGACTCTGCGGACCGCGCGAATGGCGGCCAGCTGGGATTGCGCAGCGGGGACCGCTATCCCACGCTCTTCGTCGATGCCACCCGTCTGCTGGCGGTTGGCGGTGTGACGGGGCCGGTGCGATCGGGTGCTGGCTTGCACATCCTCAAGCTCATCGAGCGACGCCAGCCGGGCCTGCCGCCCAGCACCGTGACCCAGAGCCGGGCTCGCCATATCCTGCTCGTGCCGGGCACTCAGCTCAGCGAGGCCCAGGCCCGGGAAAAGCTCGTCGACCTGCGCCGCCGCGTCGTCGCCGGCGAGACCGACTTCGCCACACTCGCGCGCCAGCACTCGCAGGATGGCAGTGCCGCCCAGGGCGGTGACCTGGGCTGGGCCAATCCGGGCATGTTCGTGCCCGAGTTCGAGCGCGTCATGAACCAGCTGGCCCCCGGGCAGATCAGCGAGCCGCTGATCTCGCGCTTTGGCGTGCACCTGATCCAGCTGCTGGAGCGTCGCGAGGCGGCGATCAGCGAGCGTGACCAGCGCGAACTGGTGCGCAACATGCTGCGTGAGAAGAAAGTCGACGAGGCCTACGAGAACTGGGTACGGGACGTACGTGCCCGCGCCTACGTGGAGCTGCGCGAAGCGCCGCAGCAGTAGCCGGTGAAGCACATTCCGCGCAAGCGTTTCGGCCAGCATTTCCTGACCGACGACGCCATCATCGACGCGATCGTACGCGCGATCGATCCGAAGCCCGGGCAGTTCATGGTCGAGATCGGGCCGGGGCTGGCTGCGCTGACGCAGCCGCTGGTGGAGCGGCTGGGCCGACTCACCGTGGTCGAACTGGACCGGGACCTGGCGGCGCGCCTGCGCGGCCACGAGCAGCTGGAGGTGGTCGAGTCCGATGTGCTTAGGGTTGACTTCACCGCCCTCGCGCGCGCGCAGCAGGCGCCCGCCCTGCGGATCGTGGGCAACCTGCCTTACAACATCTCGACCCCCATCCTGTTTCACCTGCTCGAACACGTGGGAGTGGTCCAGGACCAGCACTTCATGCTGCAGAAGGAAGTCATTGACCGCATGGTGGCGACGCCCGCGACAGCCGACTATGGCCGCCTGAGCGTGATGCTCCAGTGGCGCTATGCGATGGAAAACGTGCTTTTTGTGCCGCCCGAAAGCTTCGACCCACCGCCCCGCGTGGACAGTGCCGTGGTGCGCATGACCCCCCACGCGCAGCCCGCCGTCCTCGACGTGCGTCGCCTGGAGCAACTGGTGCACGTAGCCTTCAGCCAGCGCCGCAAGGTCCTGCGCCACACCCTGGGTCGCTGGCTGGAGGAAAACCGCGTGACGGTCGACTTCGACCTGCAGCGCCGAGCTGAAGAGGTGCCCGTGGCCGAATACGTCGCGCTTGCTCAAGCCCCGACAGCATGAAAAAAGCCACAACCGAAGTCGTGGCTTGGTTCAGGGCACTCGTGGAACCGGCTCTGCCGGGCCACTGAGTGCGTCCCCCGCCACCCAGGGCTGAGCGGGGGAAGGCGCATAGCGCCTCAGGGGGTTATGCCGCAGCGAGCCAATAACCAGCGTTGAACGGACTGCTCATGCGCAGCGCCAGAGGCGACACATCGAGCAGTTTGTCCGTCGGCATCTTCTCGCCGCCTTCTTCAGCCTGTTCCAGGCTGGCCGTGGGGACTTCGGGGACCGCACCCTCTGCCTTAGCCTCATTCGCCCGTTCTGCTTGGCTGGTTTGTGCAGAACGGGCTACAGAAAAGAATAGAAGCACCGGAACGGCACCTTGCGGTCGCCCCAGTAATCTGCCGCGTCACGGAAGATGTCGAGCAGCTGCTCACGCGCTTCCTTGTCGAACTTGGCGTTGGCCGGAATGTGCTCAAGCACCGCAATGAAGCCGGGCTGCGGTCCGGACTTGTGCAGCGGGTCCGTCACGCAATCGTAGAGCGCGTCGAAGTTCTTGCTCACGTTGGCCGGGAGCATGAATTGCTGGGCGATCAGGTCCAGGACATCCTGCTTGGACTGGGCCTGGGCCAGGTTGGCGTAGAGAAAGTGGTGGCCCAGCGACTGGGCGGCTTCCTGCAGGTCCGAGACCCGGAAAGCCCGGATCGACTGGACGATATTGGTTCTTACGGTACGAAGTGGTGTATCCATCCCCGCGTCTCTTTCTTGGCAAAAACACTCATTACGCTCAGGGCACGATCCTGCGAAAGCTCGCGTAATGATCGGCCGTGTAATAACAGGCATCGGGCGTCGTCGGCGCTCCGCCACACACAATCCGGCGCGCACCCCGGTTGCGTGCGCCAGGGGTAGGCACGGTGTATTCGCGGTAGTAGCCGCGTTTCTGGGCCGGGAGCAAGCGCTCGCGGTTGCCAAACACCGTGCCGTCCTTTTCGTACGGAAACGGCCCACCCTGCTGGATCAGGCGATAAGTTTCCGCACCCTGGCGTGGCAGTTCTGCCACCGACACCGTCATGGATATGTCCAATGGCTCGGGGCCACGCGCCCCGGCGCCGGAGGACCACATAGCTAGCGCAAGCAAAAAGCCAGTAAGTACCAACTTGATGCCTTGTCTAGATGCCATGAGTCGAACCTGCAATGACACCCGGGTTAACCCGGAAGATTCAAGCGCACGAGTGTCGCAGATCGGGACGGAAAAAGCAAGGGCCTGCCCGTTTTTTGGGCAAGCCCTTGTGCAAGCAACAGTTACGAGTGAGTGATCGCTTTTGCTTGTGTGTCAGCGCGACGCGTTGGCGTCTGCCACCGTCAGGGCCGTCATATTGACGATGCGGCGTACCGTGGCGCTGGCGGTGAGGATATGCACCGGCTTGGCGGCGCCCAGTAGCACCGGGCCGATGGCGATGTTGCCGCCCGCCGCCGTCTTGAGCAGGTTGTAGGAGATGTTGGCCGCATCGATATTGGGCATGACCAGCAGATTGGCCGGGCCATTGAGCGTACCGTTGAGCATCAGGGCCCGGCGCGCGGTGTCGTCCAGCGCAGCATCGCCGTGCATCTCGCCATCGACTTCCAGCCAGGGCGCCTGCACTCGCAGAAGGTCCAGCGTCTGGCGCATCTTGACCGCGCTGGGCTGGTTGCTGCTGCCGAAGTTGGAGTGGCTCAGCAAGGCCGTTTTGGGCCGGATACCGAAGCGCATCATCTCCTCGGCGGCCATGATGGTGATCTCGGCCAGTTGTTCGGCCGTCGGGTCGTAGTTGACGTGCGTGTCGACGATGAACACCTGGCGATCCGGCAGTAGCAGACCGTTCATGCAGGCGTAGGTGTTCACCCCGGCACGTTTGCCAATGACCTGGTCGAGGTACTGCAGGTGCATGGAGTTGGTGCCCCAGGTGCCGCAGATCAAGCCATCCACATAGCCCTTGTGCAGCAACATGGCGCCAATCAGAGAGAGCCGGCGCCGCATCTCGATCTTAGCGATCGGCGCGGTCACGCCCTTGCGCTCGGTCATGCGGTGGTAAGTCTGCCAGAAATCGCGGTAGCGCTCATCGTGCTCGACGTTGACGACGTCGTAGTCCTGCCCTTCCTTGAGGCGCAGCCCGAACTTCTGGATGCGCTGGGCGATGATGACCGGGCGACCGATCAGCGTGGGGCGTGCCAGGCCTTCGTCCACCACGATCTGGGCGGCGCGCAGCACCCGCTCTTCCTCGCCCTCGGCGTAGGCCACGCGCTTCCTGGCTGCCTTGCGCGCCGCCTGGAAGATGGGCTTCATCGTGGTGCCCGAGGCGTATACGAAGGCCTGCAGGCGCTCCTTGTAGGCCTCCAGGTCGGTGATGGGGTTCTGGGCCACGCCGCTGTCCATGGCGGCCTGCGCCACGGCCGGCGCGATCTTGATCATCAGGCGCGGATCAAATGGCTTGGGGATCAGGTACTCCGGGCCAAAGCTCAGCTTCTCACCGGCGTAGGCTGCGGCCACCACCTCGCTCTGCTCGGCCTGGGCCAGTTCGGCCATGGCGCGCACCGCTGCGATCTCCATTTCGTCGGTAATAGTCGAGGCGCGCGCATCCAGTGCGCCACGGAAGATGTAGGGGAAGCACAGGACGTTGTTGATCTGGTTCGGGTAGTCCGTGCGACCCGTGGCCATGATGATGTCGCCGCGAGCGGCCCGGGCTTCGGCCGGGTCGATCTCGGGGTTGGGGTTGGCCAGGGCGAAGACGATGGGCCGGGGTGCCATCTTCTTGACCATGTCGACCTTTAGCACGCCGCCCGCAGACAATCCAAGGAAAATGTCAGCGTCGGCGATCACGTCGCTCAGTCTGCGGGCGTCGGTCTTCTGCGCATACACGCGCTTGTCATCGTCCATCAGCTCGATACGGCCGTCGTACACCACGCCGGCGAGGTCGGTGACCCAGATATTCTTGCGCGGCAGGCCCATCTTGACCAGCAGGCCCAGACAGGCCAGGGCCGCCGCGCCCGCACCCGAGGTGACGAGCTTGACGTTCTGGATATCCTTGCCGGCCACCTTCAGGCCGTTGAGCAGGCCAGCGGCGACCACGATGGCCGTGCCATGCTGGTCGTCATGGAAGACCGGGATCTTCATGCGTTCGCGCAGCTTGCGTTCGACGTAGAAGCAGTCCGGGGCCTTGATGTCCTCCAGGTTGATGCCGCCGAAGGTTGGCTCGAGCGCAGCGATGATGTCAACCAGCTTGTCGAGGTCCTTCTTCTCGTCCACCTCGATATCGAAGACATCGATGCCGGCGAACTTCTTGAACAGCACGCCCTTGCCTTCCATCACCGGCTTGGAGGCCAGCGGGCCGATATCGCCCAGGCCGAGCACGGCCGTGCCGTTGGTGATGACAGCGACCAGATTGCCGCGGCTGGTGTATCTGTAGGCCGCCGCCGGATCCTTGGCGATCTCTTCGCAGGGCGCCGCCACACCGGGCGTGTAGGCCAGGGCCAGGTCATGCTGGTTGACCAGCTGCTTGGTGGCCGCGATCGCGATCTTGCCGGGTGTGGGGAACTCGTGGTATTCGAGGGCCGCGCGGCGAATCTGCTCACGCTTGTCGTTGGACGACGGGGTGCTGGACATCAATGAACTCCTGCTGCAGCCGCGATGGACGTGCGGGTGCGAGTCACTTCGCCCGCGCAACGTCCCCAAGCACTGCTCTTATGGGGAGGAGAATTGTAGACCTCGAATGCACGCCTGACGGCGTTGGCCGCCTTCAAAAAAAATCGCTTCGGTTGTTACTTATGCGCTAAGCCGCTTGCGCCGGGCTCGAAGAGTTTGCGCGCGGCGTCCGGAAAAAAGCCGGCCGCACCGACCAGCCGCGCCCTCTCAGGGTCGCATCAGCGCCTCGATCTCGTCAGGGTTGACGGGCACGTCCCGGCTGATCAGCTCGCAGCCTTCATGCGTCACGATGGCGTCGTCCTCAATCCGGATGCCGATGTTCCAGTACTCGCGCGCAACATCATCCGCCGGCCGCACATAGAGGCCCGGCTCGATGGTCAGGCACATCCCGGGCTGCAGAATGCGGCTGGGCCGGTCCTTGATGAGCTCGCCCGAGAGCGGGTCTTTGCGCTCGCTGACCCGGCCCACCTCGCCCGGTTCCACGTAACTGCCGCAATCGTGCACGTCCATGCCTAGCCAATGCCCCGTGCGATGCATGTAGAAGCGGAAATACGCTCGGCTGGCGATCACGTCCTCCACCGATCCGACCTTGTGCCTGTCCAGCAGCCCCAGATCCAGCAGGCCCTGGGACAAGACCTTGACGGTTGCCTCATGCGGCTCGACAAAGCGCGCACCGGCCCGGGTCGCGTCGATGGCGGCCTGCTGTGCGGCCAGCACCAGATCGTACAGCGCGCGCTGAGGCGCCGTGTAACGTCCGTTGGCCGGGAAGGTGCGGGTGATGTCGCTTGCGTAGCCGTCCAGCTCACAACCCGCGTCGATCAGCACCAGTTCGCCCGGGCGGATGGGCGCGTTGTCGGCGCGGTAGTGCAGCACGCAGGCGTTGGCCCCGGCCGCCACGATCGACCCGTAGGCTGGCGACTGCGAGCCGTGGCGGCGGAACTCGTGCAGCAGCTCGGCGTCAAGGTGGTACTCGCGCACGTCCTGCCCGGCACGTAGCATGCGCGCGCAGAGCTGCATGGCGCGCACGTGGCCGCTGGCGCTGATGCGCGCAGCGCGGCGCATCACGTCCAGCTCGTAGGCGTCTTTCACCAGCCGCATCTCATCCAGCACAGCGCACAGGTCGCGCTGCGACTCAGGGCAAAGCGCGCCATAGCGCACCCGGGCGCGCACGGCCTTGAGCCACGTATCAACGCGGCCCTCCAGCCCCTGGTGGGTAGCAAAGGGGTACCAGACCGTGCTCTTGTTCTCCAGCATCTTGGGCAAACGCTGGTCGAGCTCGGTCACCGGGAATGCTGCGTCGATTCCCAGCGCCTCGGGCGCGGCCTCGGGCCCCAGGCGAATGCCATCCCAGATCTCGCGCTCCAGGTCCTTGGGTTGGCAAAACAGCGTCGTGTGGCCGTCGCTGCTGATGAGCAGCCAGGCGTTGGGCTCCGCAAAGCCGCTCAGGTAGTGAAAGTAGCTGTCGAAGCGGAAGAGGAATTCGCTGTCGCGGTTGCGCAGGCGTTCGGGCGCCGTAGGCACGATGGCCACCGCGTCCGGGCCCAGCTGGGCGGCCAGGCGTGCGCGGCGCTGGGCGTAAAGGCTCGCCCCGGGGGCGGCATGGGTGGCTTGGCTCATGGTGTCACGTTCTCGTTGAGCTGTGCGAGGCGTTCGGGTGTCCCGACATCGGTCCAGGGCCCGGTGTAAAGCTCCGCGCTGACGCGCTGATTGTCCATGGCCTTGCGCAGCATCGGTGCCAGGGGGGCTTTCGCGCCCTGCGTATTGCCGGCAGGGATCTCGCACCAGGGCCGCGCGAAGAACTCGCGCCGGTACAGACCGATGGTGCTGTAGGTGTACTTGAATGCCGCGTGGCTGAGAGCCAGCTGACGCCCTGGTGCGTGGGGATCGATGGCCAGACCGAAATCTCCTTGCGCGTTGTGCGGCGGGTTGGGCACGAGCCAGAGATGCGCGAGCTTCTCGCCGCGCGCAAAGCGCTGCACGGCCTGCATGGAAAAGGGGAAACCCGGCGCGTAGACGTCCCCCCCCACGATCCAGAAGATATCACCCAGCAGCGGCAGCGCCCGCACGATACCGCCCGCCGTCTCCAGCGCGCCACCAAAATCGAGCCCCTCCCAGGAATACCGAATGCCCAGGGGGAGACCCTGGCTGCTGTGCGGCTCCGGGCCAAAGTGTCGGGGGATCTGCTCACCCAGCCAGGCAGTATTGATCACGAAGTCGCAAAACCCCCCCGCCGCGAGACCGTCAACATGCCACTGCAGCAGCGGCTTACCCTGGACCTGCAGCAGCGGCTTGGGCGTGCGGTCGGTCAGCGGACGCATGCGCTCGCCGCGGCCGGCGGCGAGCAGCATGGCCTGGATGGGGGAGGTCTGGCGAGGGCGCACAGCCTGACTGTAGACCAAGCGTCGGTATCAGCGTAGGAAAGAAAACCCATCAGGCGGCCCCGCTAAAATGCCGGGCTTACCTTGACACCCCTTCCGGAGCGGCCTGAGATGGCAAATACCCGACAGATGGCCAACGCAATCCGCGCGCTGGCGATGGATGCCGTACAGCAAGCCAATTCCGGACACCCCGGCGCACCGATGGGCATGGCCGAAATGGCCGTCGCGCTCTGGGGCGAGCACCTGCGGCACAACCCACTCAATCCTCAGTGGCCCGACCGCGACCGTTTCGTGCTGTCCAACGGCCACGCGTCCATGCTCATTTACGCGTTGCTGCACCTCACCGGCTACAAGCTGCCCCTGCAGGAGCTGCGCAACTTCCGCCAGCTGCACAGCAAGACCGCAGGCCATCCCGAAACTGGCATCACACCCGGAGTGGAAACCACCACCGGCCCGCTGGGCCAGGGCGTGACCAATGCGGTGGGCCTGGCCCTGGCCGAGAAGCTTCTGGCACGCGAATTCAACCGCGAGGGCCACACGGTCGTCGACCACCACACTTACGTCTTCCTGGGCGACGGCTGCATGATGGAAGGTATCAGCCACGAGGCCGCCTCGCTGGCCGGCGCCTGGAAGCTGAACAAGCTGATCGCGCTGTACGACGACAACGGCATCTCCATCGATGGCCAGGTCCAGCCCTGGTACCCCGACAACCCGGCCCTGCGCTTCGTGTCCTACGGCTGGAACGTGATCGGCCCGATCAGCGGGCACGATGTCCCTGCCGTCTCCGAGGCGATTGCCCGCGCCAAGGCATCGGCCGACAAACCCACGCTGATCATCTGCAAGACCAGCATCGGCAAGGGCAGCCCCAACCGGGCCAATACGGCCAAGGCCCACGGCGAGCCCCTGGGTGCCGAAGAAATCAAGCTCACTCGCGAGGCACTGGGCTGGACGCACGGCCCCTTCGAGATTCCCGCCGACGTCTACGCCGACTGGGACGCGAAGACTGCCGGCACCGAGCGCGAGGCAGCCTGGAACGCGCGCTTCGCCGCCTATGCGGCTGACCACCCAGAGCTGGCCGCCGAGTTCAAGCGCCGCATGGCCGGTGAGCTGCCCAAGCAGTTTGCGCAAGTGGCGGTGGATGCCGCCGTCGCCGCCCACGCCAAGGCCGAAACCGTGGCCACGCGCAAGGCCAGCCAGATCGCGCTAGAGGCATTCACGGGCGCGCTGCCCGAGTTGCTGGGCGGCTCCGCCGACCTGACCGGCTCCAATCTCACCAACACCAGCCACACCCCGGCCCTGCGCTTTGATGCCCAGGGCAAGGGCAACGGCGGCCGCCACATCAACTATGGCGTGCGCGAGTTCGGCATGGCCGCCGTGATGAACGGCATCGCGCTGCACGGCGGCTACATCCCCTACGGCGGCACCTTCCTGACCTTCAGCGACTACTCGCGCAACGCCATCCGCATGGCAGCGCTGATGAAGCAGCGCGTGATTCACGTCTTCACGCACGACTCCATCGGCCTGGGTGAGGACGGTCCCACCCACCAGTCGGTCGAGCACGCGGCCAGCCTGCGCCTTATTCCCAATCTGGACGTCTGGCGCCCCGCCGACACCGCCGAGACCGCCGTCGCCTGGGCGGTGGCCTTGCAGAACAAGGCCCGGCCCACGGCCCTGCTGCTGAGCCGCCAGAACGTGCCCTACGCAGCCAAGAAAGACCTGGGCGACATCAGCCGCGGCGCCTACGTGCTCTCTGAGCCGGCCGACCTGGGCCTGAAGAGATCAGCCCAGGCCGTCATCATCGCCACCGGCTCCGAAGTGCAGCTCGCCCTCAAGGCGCAGGATTTGTTGGCCGCGCAGAAGATCGCCGTGCGTGTGGTCTCCATGCCCAGCACCACGGCGTTCGACCGCCAGAAGCCCGCCTACAAGCAGGCTGTGCTGCCAACGGGCTTGCCGCGCATCGCTGTCGAGATGGGCGTGACCGATGGCTGGTGGAAGTACGGCTGCGCTGCCGTGGTCGGCCTCGACACGTACGGCGAGTCGGCGCCAGCCCCGGTGCTGTTCAAGCATTTCGGCTTCACGCCGGAGAATGTGGCTGACACCGTGCGTGCGGTGCTGGCGAAGTAAGGTTTCAATTCAACTTCCAGAGAGAACTTCACTATGACGATCAAGGTAGGCATCAACGGCTTCGGCCGCATCGGTCGCAACGTGCTGCGCAGTGCGGTCGCCAACTTCAAGGACATCGAGATCGTCGGCATCAACGACCTGCTCGAGCCCGACTACCTGGCCTATATGCTCAAGTACGACAGCGTGCACGGCCGGTTCAAAGGCGAGGTCTCGGTTGAAGGCGGCCAGCTCGTCGTCAACGGCAAGAAGATCCGCCTCACGCAAGAGCGCGACCCGGCCAATCTCAAGTGGAACGAGATCGGCGCCGACGTGGTCATCGAGTCCACCGGCCTCTTCCTGGACAAGGACGGCGCAGGCAAGCACCTGACCGCCGGGGCAAAGAAGGTCATCATCTCCGCCCCCTCCAAGGACGACACCCCCATGTTCGTCTACGGCGTGAACGACAAGACCTACGCCGGCCAAGCCATTATTTCCAACGCTTCGTGCACCACCAACTGCCTGGCCCCCGTGGCCAAGGTGCTCAACGACAAGTGGGGCATCAAGCGCGGCCTCATGACAACCGTGCACGCTGCCACCGCCACGCAAAAGACCGTTGACGGCCCGAGCAACAAAGACTGGCGCGGCGGCCGCGGCATCCTGGAAAACATCATTCCCAGCTCCACGGGTGCGGCCAAGGCCGTGGGTGTCGTCATCCCTGAGCTCAACAAGAAGCTCACGGGCATGAGCTTGCGTGTGCCGACCAGCGATGTCTCCGTGGTCGACCTGACCGTAGAGCTCAACAAGGAAGCCGACTACAAGGACATCTGCGCCGAGATGAAGGCCCAGAGCCAGGGCGCGCTCAAGGGCGTGCTGGGCTACACCGAAGACAAGGTGGTCGCCACCGACTTCCGCGGCGAAGTCTGCACCTCGGTCTTCGACGCCGACGCCGGTATCGCGCTGGACAAGACCTTTATCAAGGTCGTCGCCTGGTACGACAACGAGTGGGGCTACTCCAACAAGTGCCTGGAGATGGCGCGCGTGGTGGCTAGGTAATGCTTGTTCATGCGTCGAAAAAAACGCGCCTTCGGGCGCGTTTTTATTTAGGCGAAGCCAGAAAGGTTGCTGCCGAAAGGCGGCAAGTGCGGTCAATAGCACCTAACAGTGTGTAGAGCCGTGGCGCGTCGCGAAATGCGTACAGTCGGTAGAGTTGATAGTAGGAGGCACGTCGTTCAGAAGTGGTGACTTCGTTGCGGGTCACGAAAAAAGGTGTGTCCACGCCGTACTTGGTTGTCTTGACCTCGATGAGGCGATCCGTGCCAGAGGTCTCGAACGAACGGATGTCAAAACCGGCGTGATCTCCCTCCACTTTGGCCGTGTGCTCGATCCGGTCAGCCAACGCTTCCTTTCCAGCGTGGATTAAACGCGCACGCTCAAAATTAAGGACAAACAGTTCGCCTGCATTGCCCAAAGAGCGGTTGCGGGCTTCTCGCTCGATGTAGTTGGTAGGCAGGCGGATGCTGGAAATAGCAGGCTCGGCCACTTTGGGTGGCTCAGGGCGACTCTGCGGGCGTTCCGTCAGAACAGCCAGGATATCCTCAACTTCGGGTACAACAATAGGACTGTCTGCGTCCGCTGCGGCGAGAGTGAATAGCTCTTGTGACCTGCCCAGTCGTTCAGCGAGAACGTCCGTCAGCAGTGACTGATAGTTTGGTAAAGGTTTGTACCCCGTGATAGGTCGCATGCCTGCGTCCAGCAATGCAGCGCTGATGTTCTGGTGCTTGAACTCAACTGCGCTCTTTGAACGATCAGGCAACCTCGACAAAAGTGCTTGTCTGTGAGCCGTCTTGTTATACGGAACACCTGCCAGCTCCGAAGCCAGCATGGCAAGGTAATCGTCAACGATCGCCTCAACCTCTGCCCGACTCCAGTCAGCACCACTCATTTCAGAACTCAGCTCAGGTGTTTGCCTATGAGCCCCGCGATCTCGAACATCGTGACCTGGGCCTTGCCGAAGACAGGCTTGAGCTTGGCGTCGGCCTTGATGCTTCGCTTGTCCTTGGGGTCTTGCAGGCCCTGGGCCTTGATGTAGTCCCAGAGCTTCTTGACGACCTCGGTGCGGGCCACGGGCTCGCTGCCGATCACGGCGGCGAGTTCGGCGCTGGGCGTCAGGCCGGCGGCGCCCTTGCGGGGCTTCTTGGCGGCTGCGGTTTTGCTGGCGGCCTTCTTGGCGGGTGCCTTCTTCGCCACGGTCTTGCCCGCTGCTGTTTTGGCGGCTGCCCCGGCCCGCGCGGGCGGCGGGCCCTTGCGCGGGAACTTGGACGGTTCGAACTCGAAGCCCACCTTGCCTTCTTCCGCACTCCACGCCAGAAAGGCCTTGAAGGGGCGGCGCGTGCGCATGGAGACGAACTTTTCCAGCAGATCGGTCTTGCCCGTTGTCAGCAGCTTGACCATCTGCTCGCGCTCGACCGGCTGCTGCAGGATGATCTGGCCGCTCTTGAAGTCGCAGCTCGGCGTGGGCTGCGCAGTGGTGGGCACGGTCTTCTCGCAGAGATAGTTCTTACCGTGTTCGTACACCTTGCCTCCGCACTTGGGGCAGGCCCCCAGTGGCTCCCTGCCTGAGAAGTCGACCAGCTCCCCGGTCTCTGTCTCGTCCTCCTTGCCGAAATCAAATTCGAGCTTCCAGTTCTTGTCCTCGTCGCTGTACTTCAGTGCGATCTCGGCGGTGAAGGGCCAGCCGGCCTTGGAGCGGAAGCCTTCCAGCGGGCCAATCTTCTTGTCGCGCAGAAATTGCTCTACCTCGGCCAGTTCGAAGGCGCGCCCGGCAGGAATCTTGGTGAACGAGAAGCCGCAGCCCTCAGCCCCTTTCTTGCCGGTGCAGGTGTAGCGGCGGTAGTTTTCCTTCACCACGCCACCGCAGTTGGGGCAGGGTGTGGCGAGGGTGGCGTAGTCACCGGGGATGGTGTCGCCGTCGTACTCCTTGGCTTTTTTGACGATGTGCTCGGTCATGGCCGCGATCTCGCGCATGAACTCGGCGCGCGAGAGGCGACCGTGCTCCATCTCCGACAGCTTGAACTCCCAGCCGCCCGTGAGCTCGGGCTTGGACAACTCCTCCACGCCCAGGCCGCGCAGCAGGGTCATGAGCTGGAAGGCCTTGGCCGTGGGGATGAGCTCGCGCCCCTCCCGCAGCATGTATTTTTCGCCTAGCAGGCCTTCGATGATGGCCGCGCGCGTGGCTGGCGTTCCCAACCCCTTTTCATGCATGGCCTCGCGCAGTTCGTCGTCTTCAATGAGTTTGCCCGCGCCCTCCATGGCGGAGAGCAGCGTGGCTTCGCTGTAGCGCGCCGGCGGGCGGGTCTTGAGGGCCTTGGGCTCGACGGCCTGGGTCTTGACCTTCTCGCCGGCCGCCACGGGCACCAGCACCTTGCTGCTGCCTTCGCCTGGCGCCATCTCGTCCTCGGCTTCCTTGCCGTAGATGGCCAGCCAGCCAGGCTTGACCAGCACCTTGCCCTCGCTCTTGAAGTTGTGACCGGCGGCCGTGGTGATGCGGGTCGTGACCTGGTACTCGGCGCTGGGGAAGAACACGGCCATGAAGCGGCGTGCCACCAGGTCGTAGAGCTTCTGCTCCGCGTCGCTCAGCCCGCTGGGTGCCTGCAGAGTGGGGATGATGGCAAAGTGGTCGCTGACTTTGGCGTTGTCGAAGATGCGTTTGCTGGGTTTGATGTAGCCCTGGTTCAGCGCGGTGAGCGCGTGCGGCGCCAGATGCTTCATGCCGGAGTCGGCGAGCATCTCGAAGGTCTGCTTGGCTACAGACAGATAGTCCTCGGGCAGGTGGCGCGAATCGGTACGCGGGTAGGTCAGCGCCTTGTGGCGTTCGTACAGGCTTTGCGCGATGGACAGCGTGGTCTTGGCCGAGAAGCCGAACTTGCCGTTGGCCTCGCGCTGCAGGCTGGTCAGATCGAACAGCATGGGCGAGGCCTGGGTGCTGGGCTTGCTCTCTTGCGTGACGGTCGCGGTCTGGCCGCGCACGGCGTCGGCGATCGTGCGCGCCTGCTTTTCACTCCAGACGCGATCGGCCTTCTGCTCAGCGTCGTCTTCGTTCTTCTTCCACTTGGGGTCGAACCACTTGCCTGGGTACTCGCCGGCTTTTGCGCTAAAGGTCGCGTGCACCTCCCAGTAGTCCCGGCTCACAAATCTGCGGATCTGCTCCTCGCGCTCCACGACCACGGCCAGCGTGGGCGTCTGCACCCGACCCACCGTGGTGAGGAAGAAACCGCCGTCGCGCGAGTTGAATGCCGTCATGGCGCGCGTGCCGTTGATGCCCACGAGCCAGTCGGCTTCGGAGCGGCTGCGCGCGGCGTCGGCCAGCGGCATCATTTGCTTGTCAGTGCGCAGGTTGTCAAAGCCGTCACGGATGGCCTGGGGCGTCATGCTTTGCAGCCACAGGCGCGAGATCGGCTTGCGTGGCGTTTTGGTGCGGACTGGCGCATCAGCTTCGCTGCCGAAGGCGTACTGCTCGATCAAGCGGAAGATCAGCTCCCCCTCGCGGCCCGCGTCACAGGCATTGATGAGCTGGCCCACGTCCTTGCGCTTGGCCAGCTTGACGACGGCGTTTAGACGCGTCTTGGTCTTGTCCACCGGCTTGAGCTCGAAGTGTGGCGGGATCACCGGCAGGTGCGTAAAGCTCCACTTGCCGCGCTTCACGTCGTACTGTTCCGGCGCCTGGATCTCGACCAGATGGCCTACGGCGCTGGAGACTACGTAGTTGTCGTTCTCGAAGTATTCGTCGTGTTTCTCGAACTTGCCCGCCACGGGGGTGAGGGCGCGCACGATGTCCTGCGCGACCGAAGGTTTCTCGGCGATGACCAGCGTCTTGCCCAAGGTGGCGGGCCTGGCGCTGGTGGCGCCTTTCGCGGAAGCAGAGCTTTTGGTCAAACCAGCGGTTTTCATCTGACTACAATCCAGTTCTCTCGCGCGCACGCGCACACACGCGGGCGCGCACACGCGCGCGCCCATACGAGTTCACCTTACCAAATTTTTCAGCAGTGTCCAAGAATCCCGCCAGTGAGCCCGGCCGCCGCATCCAGACCCGCCGCTCGGGCGTGCACGGCAAGGGCGTGTTCGCCGTCCAGGACATTCCCAAGGGCGAGGCCATCATCGAGTACGTGGGCGAGGTGATCGACTGGAAGGAAGCGCTGCGCCGGCATCCGCATGACCCCAAGGACCCGAACCACACTTTCTACTTTCACATTGATGAGGACCACGTCATTGATGCCAAGGTGGGGGGTAATTCCTCGCGCTGGATCAACCATTCCTGCGCACCCAACTGTGAGGCCGATGAGGAGGGTGGCCGGGTCTTCATCAAGTCCTTGCGCAGGATCAAGGCGGGCGAGGAGCTGAACTACGACTACGGGCTCATCATC
Organism: Curvibacter sp.; assembly: GCA_020248905.1. Classification (GTDB taxonomy): domain Bacteria; phylum Pseudomonadota; class Gammaproteobacteria; order Burkholderiales; family Burkholderiaceae_C; genus Hylemonella. The sequence goes on from JADCGR010000012.1 coordinate 31,385, forward strand.
GACGAGCCCTACACCCGCAAGCTGCTGGCCCAGTACCCTTGCTGGTGCGGCAGCGAGAACTGCCGCGGCACCTTGCTCGCGCCCAAGGATGACGAGCCCCGAAAGAAGGCCCGCAAGAAAAAGAAGAAAGACAAAGCCAAGGCTGCGGACAAGAAAAAGAGAAACAAGAAGAAGTCCGGCAGGAAGAGCGAGGCCTGATGCTGCGCTGGCCGGCCGAAGCCATCTGGGAGGCCGTGGCGCCCGCGCTGCCCGGCCTTACCGTCGAGGTCCTGCCCGAGATCGATTCCACCAACACCGAGCTCATGCGCCGCGCGCATGCCGGTCACATCCACCCCGTGCTGCTGGTGGCCGAGGCGCAGACGGCGGGGCGCGGTCGCCTGGGCCGAAGCTGGAACAGCGGTACCCAGCCGGGCGCGGTGCTGACATTTTCGCTGGGCCTGCCGCTGCAGACAGCCGATTGGTCCGGTCTGTCCCTGGCGGTTGGCCTGGGCGTGGTCCAGGCCTTGCATCCGACCCTGCAGCTCAAGTGGCCCAACGACGTCTGGTGGCAGGACCGTAAACTCGCCGGAATTCTGATCGAGACCACCCAGGTGGGGCAGGAGCGCTACGCTGTCATTGGCGTGGGCCTCAACGTGGCGCCGCAGCCCGCGCCGGGCATGACCACACCGCCGGCGTGGCTGCAGGAACTCGATGCCACGCTGGATGCGCCCGCGGCGTTGCTGCGGGTGGTGCCGTCCATCGTGCGGGCGGTGCAGCGCTTTGAGGTCGAGGGCTGGGCGCCGATGCAGCCGGCCTACGCCGCGCGTGATGTGCTGGCCGGCCGCACCGTGCTGCTCAGCGACGGGCTCACCGGAGTGGCCCGCGGGGTTGATGAACGCGGCGCCCTGCTGGTGCATACTCGCTCGGGGCTGCGCAAAGTCTCCAGTACCGAGGTCAGCGTCCGCCCTGCCCACTGAATCCTCGCCATACCGAGCCATGCTCCGTCTCGCCGTTCTGCTGCTGGTTCTGCTCAACGCAGGGTACTACGCTTGGTCGCATGGCATGGTCCGCGCCTATGGCTGGGCGCCAGCCGAGCAGAGCGAACCGCAAAGACTGGCGCAGCAGTTGCGCCCCGAGGCCATCCGCATTCTGCCGCCGGAGGAGGGGCGACGCGCCGAGCAGGCCGCCCTCACACCGCCCAAGCCGCCCGAATGCCTGACCGCCGGTCTGTTTGACGAGGCGCAGACCGAGGCCTTGCGCAAGGCACTCGAAGCGCTGGCGCTGCCAGCAGCCTGGTCGCTGGACGTCAGCGTCGAGCCCGCACGCTGGATTGTCTATATGGGAAAGTTTCCCAATGCTGGTGCGCAGGAAAAGAAACGCGCGGAGCTGGAGACGATGAAGCTCAAGCTTTATCCGGTGGACAACGTGGACCTGCGGCCGGGCTTGTCGCTGGCCCGTTTCGAGACCGAGGCCCAGGCCCGGGCAGAGCTCGCGGCGCTGCAAAAGCGAGGCGTTCGTACCGCGCGCGTGGTCCAGGAGCGGGCCGAGATCAAGCTGGCCCAGCTGCGGCTGCCCGCCGTGGACGAGCCGCTCAAGACCCGGCTCGCGGACCTCAAGCCCTTGCTGGGCGACAAGTCACTGCGCAGCTGCAAGTAAAGGACCAGCGGCCAGCACGAGGCCTGTGGCACCCCTTGCTCACGCGTGCCCGAGGTCAAACCTTACCGTAAAACGCGCGCCGGGTGGTTTCTGCCCCGGTCGGGTGTCTTCCACGGTGATGTGGGCCCCGTGCTGCAACGCGATCTCCTGGGCGATGGGCAGGCCCAGCCCGGAGCCGTCCACGTCGTTGCCCAGCGCCCGGTAGAAGGGCTGGAACACAAGCTCGCGCTCCGCCGCAGCGATGCCAGGTCCGGAGTCCTCGACCTGCAGCACGATGACGTTACCGAAGGGGTCGGCCAGCACCCGTGCCGTGATGACGCCCGGCCGCTCTACGCTGGAGGGCGTGTAGTTGATTGCGTTGTCCAGCAGGTTGCGCACCAGTTCCTTGAGCAGCGTGGGGTTGGCGTCCAGCGTGGCTGCGGGCGTGCCGGCCCCAGCGCCTTCGTAGCCGAGGTCGATGTGCTTGTCCATGGCGCGGGGCACGCAATCCTGCACGACCTCCATGGTCAGGCGGGCCAGGTCGCAGGGCTGGCGCTGCATGGCGGCGGTGCCGGCTTCTGCGCGGGCAAGCGCCAGCAGCTGGTTCACGGTGTGCGTGGCGCGGATACTTGCCCGCCCGATCTGGCGCAGTGACTGCTTGAGCTCCTCGGTGCTCGTGCCTTCGCGCTGCGCCAGATCGGCCTGCATGCGCAGCCCGGCCAGGGGCGTCTTGAGCTGATGCGCGGCGTCGGCCAGAAAGCGCTTTTGCGTGCCGATGGAGTCCTTCAGGCGCAGCAACAAGTCGTTGACGGAGGCGACCAGCGGCGCGACTTCCAGCGGCACCGTCTGCGTGTCCAGCGGGCTAAGGTCGTCGGGCCGGCGGGCACGGATGCGCTCTTCAAGACGGTTCAGCGGCTTGATGGCCTGCACCAGCGCCAGCCATACCAGCAGCACGGCCAGCGGCAGCGTGACGAACTGCGGCAGCATGACGCCCTTGATGATTTCGGCGGCCAGGATGGAGCGCTTGTCCAGCGTCTCGGCCACCTGCACGAGCGCCAATTGCGAGCCCGGCGGCTCCAGGGGCACCCACATGTAGGCCACGCGCAAGTCCTGGCCGGCGTGCCGGTCATCGCGCAAGCTGACCTTGCCGGGTTGCACGACCTCATCCTCGGACGGCGCGGGGAAGTCGCGTTCTCCACTCAGATACTCGCCCCGGGCGCCGAGCACCTGGTAGAAGACCATGTCCGCGTCATCCGCCCCCAGCAGCTTGCGCGCCGGCAGGGGCAGGCTGAACTGCACCTGCTGGTCGCGCACGACGAGCAGCTGGGCCAGCGCGTTTACGTTGTATTCCAGCGTGCGGTCAAAGGGCTTGCCAGCGATGTTCTGCGCCACAAGCCAGGTCAGTACCAGGCTGATCGGCCACAGCAGCAACAGTGGCGTGAGCATCCAGTCCAGGATCTCGCCGAAGAGCGAGCGTTGCTCGCGCTGGAAGAGTTTCATGGGGGAGCTTGGGCGTTTCGCGTTGTGAGTTCAGCGTTCGTCGTTCAGCGCGTAAGGGTTCTCGCTCAACGCCGAACGCCCAACGCTCAACCCGGGATTTTCTCCAGGCAGTATCCTAGGCCGCGCACCGTGGCGATGCGGATCGGCCCCTTCTCGATCTTCTTGCGCAGGCGGTGGATGTAGACCTCGATGGCATTGTTGCTCACCTCCTCGCCCCACTCGCACAGGCGCTCCACCAGCTGATCCTTGCTGACCAGCCGGCCGGTGCGCTGCAGCAGCACTTCCAGCAGGCCCAGCTCGCGCGCCGAGAGTTCCACCATCTTGCCGTCGATGGTGGCCACGCGGCCGGCCTGGTCGTAGACCAGCGGGCCGTGCTTGATGTGGCTGCTTGTGGCCCCCATACCGCGGCGCACCAGCGCCCGCGCGCGGGCCTCAAGCTCCTGCAGCGAGAAGGGCTTGGCCATGTAGTCGTCGGCGCCGTAGTCCAGGCCCTTGACGCGTTCCTCCACGCTGTCGGCTGCAGTCAGGATCAGCACGGGGAGGCTGGAGCCGCGTGCGCGCAGCCGTTTGAGGACCTCCAGCCCGTGCATCCTGGGTAGGCCCAGGTCCAGGATCAGCAGGTCGAACTCGCTGTTGGTCATCAACGCTGCATCGGCCTCGGTTCCGTTGGCCACATGATTCACGGCCGCGCCCGAGCCGCGAAGGGTGCGCAGCAGACCGTCGGCCAGCACCTGGTCGTCCTCGGCAATCAGTATCCGCATGCGTGTCTCCTCGCCTGCCGGCTGTGGGTCGCTGGCTTGGCTGTTCCAAATCGATTCTAGGCGCTTACGTAGGCTTCCAGGCCCAGTGCAATCACCGTGGCCACCTCCGCACCCACGGCCTGGCGCAGTTCGTCCTCGGCCTGGCGTACGGCCCGCTCAAAACCGTGCAGCCAGGCCAGGCCCGCGGGGGTAAACCGGACCCGCTTGGCGCGCCCGTCGCGGGCGTCGGCCTCGCGCGTGACCAGGCCCCAGGCCTCGCACTGGTCTACCAGCTTGCCCATGGCCTGCTTGCTCATGCCTGCGGAGTCCGCCAGGTCCTGCAGACGGGAGCCGCCAAGGGCGAGGTGGCGTGTGATGTGCACGTGCGCAGCGCTGACCTGACCGCGGGCGGCAAGGTTGGAGAGGGCCAGCGGCACTTCGGGATCGTGCGCCATCAGGTGCAGCACGCGACCATCAAAGCGGCGCATGGCATGGCCCAGCAGGCGGCCCAGATGCGTCTGGCGCCAGCCGTCCTCAGTCGGTACATCTTGGGGGAACTCCACGACCAAATAGTAAGCCAGAATGACTAAAAAACAAGTTTACGAGCCGGCATTTGATGGCTAGAGTACTGTTCACGTATCCAGCCTGTAGTTAACAACACTGGATCAGCCCATCAACCCCAACGCAAGGAGCTCCGCATGGACACCGCCGTCAAGAACGCCAACAGTGAAAAGGCCAAAGCCCTGCAGGCTGCGCTGGCGCAGATCGAGAAGCAGTTTGGCAAAGGCACCATCATGCGCCTCGGTGAGGGCGAGAAGATTGAGGACATCCAGGTCGTTTCCACCGGCTCGTTAGGTCTCGACATTGCCCTGGGCGTGGGTGGCCTGCCGCGCGGCCGCGTGGTCGAGATCTACGGCCCGGAATCGTCCGGCAAGACCACGCTGACCCTGCAGGTCATCTCTGAGATGCAGAAACTGGGCGGGACCTGCGCCTTCGTGGATGCCGAACACGCGCTGGATGTGCAGTACGCGCAGAAGCTGGGTGTGAACCTGCCGGACCTGCTGATTTCCCAGCCCGATACGGGGGAGCAGGCGCTGGAAATCGTCGACAGCCTCGTGCGCTCGGGCGCCGTGGACCTGATCGTGGTGGACTCGGTCGCAGCGCTGACGCCCAAGGCGGAAATCGAAGGCGAGATGGGCGACAGCCTGCCCGGCCTGCAGGCCCGCCTGATGAGTCAGGCCCTGCGCAAGCTCACCGCGACCATCAAGAAGACCAACTGCATGGTGATCTTCATCAACCAGATCCGCATGAAGATCGGTGTGATGTTCGGTAGCCCCGAGACCACCACGGGCGGCAACGCGCTCAAGTTCTACGCCTCGGTGCGCCTGGACATCCGCCGCACCGGCACCATCAAGAAGGGCGAGGAGGCCATCGGCAACGAGACCAAGGTCAAGGTCGTGAAAAACAAGGTCGCGCCGCCTTTCAAGACCGCAGACTTCGACATCCTCTACGGTGAGGGCATCAGCCGCGAGGGCGAGATCATCGACATGGGCGTGAACGCCAAGATCCTCGACAAGTCCGGCGCCTGGTATGCCTACAACGGCGAGAAGATCGGCCAGGGCCGCGACAACGCCCGCGAGTTCCTGCGCGAGAACCCCGAGCTTTCGCTGGAGATCGAGAACAAGGTACGGGAGTCCCTGGGCATTCCGCTGCGCGGCCTCGAAGAAGTTGCCGCCGAGGAGTAATGCATACAAAGCAGGGGCCGGCGGGCGCGAAGCTCGCCTTCCAGCCCAGCCTCAAGGGTAGGGCCTTGAGGCTGCTCGGGCAGCGTGAGCACACCCGCAGTGAGCTGGAACGCAAGCTTCGCGCCCACGAGCAGGAGCCCGGCACCCTGGCCCGGGCGCTGGACGAGCTGCAGGCCCAAGGCTATCTGGACGAGCGGCGCGCGGCCGAGTCTCTGGTCCATCGCCGGGCCAGCCAGCTCGGCGCAACGCGCTTGCGTCAGGAAATGCAGGACAAGGGTCTGGGGCGGGAGTTGATCGAGCAGACCCTGGCGGGGCTCAAGGACAGCGAATTGACCCGGGCACGTGAAGTCTGGAGGCGCAAGTTCGACGCAGCACCCACCACGCCGCATGAGCGGGCCAAACAGACGCGTTTCCTGCTGGCCCGAGGCTTCTCGGCAGAGGTGGTGCGCCGGGTGCTGGGCGGAGACCCGTCGGATGAATAAGCCGGGTCAGACTCCCAGCATGAGCTTGAGGTTCTGCACCGCCGCGCCACTGGCGCCTTTGCCCAGGTTGTCCAAGCGCGCCACCAGCACCGCCTGGCCCAGGCTGTCGTTGCCGTAGACACTGAGCTCCATCTTGTTGGTCCCGTTGAGCGCCGTCGGCTCCAGCCGCCCGCCCGCCGCCGGGGGCACCACGCTGACCCACTCGCTGCCCGCATAGTGCGCGCGCAGGGCATCTTCCAGTTGCCGCGCCTTGCTCACACCCTTCATCAGGTCGAACTGCAGGCCAATCTGGTCGATCATGCCGGCGTAGTAATTCGCCACCGCAGGCACGAAGATGGGCCGTCGTGTCAGGCCCGTGTAGCGCTGGAACTCGGGCAAGTGCTTGTGGGTCAGGCCCAGGCCGTAGACCTCCAGCGGCGGCGCGGCCTTGGTCACCTCATACGCCTCGATCATCTGTCGACCGCCACCCGAGTAGCCTGAGTAGCCGGACAGCACGATGGGATAGTCCACCGGCAGTAGGCCGGCGTCGACCAGCGGGCGCAACAGGGCGATGCCGCCGGTCGGATAGCAGCCAGGGTTGGCGACTCGGCGGGCCTGCGCCACGGCTTGCGCGTGCTCGCGAGTCAGCTCGGGGAAGCCGTAAGTCCATCCCGGCGCTACCCGGTGGGCCGTGGAGGCATCGATGATCTTCGGCCCAAGACGGCCTGTGGTTTTTTCGATTTCGTCCACCAGGGCCACGGTCTGCAGCGCGGCGTCATCGTGCAGGCAGAGGATGGTCAGGTCCACGCCCATGAGCAGATCACGCTTAGCCGCTGGGTCTTTGCGACGCTCCGCAGCGATGCTGACCAGCTCGACGCCCACCCTGCCGTGCAAGCGCTCGCGGATCTGCAGGCCGGTCGTGCCGGCTTCGCCGTCAATGAAGACCTTGTAGTGTTTCATGGGGCGTGAGGGTGCCGTCGTAGACCGTAAGATTTTGTGCAGAGCAACATGATACATTTGCCGGCTGTGCTGAATCCAGCACCGGCTGTGGGACATGCCGATTCCGCAGCAGGAAGAACGTCCATTTCCTGAGAGAGCCCTCATGAAGATACACGAGTACCAAGGCAAGGAAATCTTGCGTCAATTCGGTGTGCCTGTGCCCCGCGGCATTGCAGCCTTCACCGTTCAGGAGGCCGTCGAGGCGGCCCAAAAACTCGGCGGCCCCGTCTGGGTCGTCAAGGCGCAGATCCATGCCGGTGGTCGTGGCAAGGGCGGTGGCGTCAAGGTGGCCAAGACGATCGATGACGTCAAAGCGCGCGCCACCGACATCCTGGGCATGCAGCTCAAGACGCATCAGACCGGCCCCGAAGGGCAGAAGGTTCGTCGCCTTTACATCGAGGACGGCGCCGACATCCAGAAAGAGTACTACGTCTCGTGCGTGACTGACCGCGGTACGCAGAAGGTGGCCTTCATCGCCTCCAGCGAAGGTGGCATGGACATCGAGGAAGTGGCGCACGCCACGCCCGAGAAGATCGTCAAGGTCTTTGTGGACCCCGCCACAGGCCTGACCCCGGCACAGGGCCAGGAGCTCGCCAAGGGCGTGGGCATGCCCGCCGACTCGGTTGCCCAGTTCATCGACGTCTGCCAGAAGCTCTACAAGTGCTACATGGACACAGATGCCTCTCTGGTCGAGATCAACCCGCTCAACCGCGACAGCAAGGGCAACATCATCGCCCTGGACGCCAAGTTCAACTTCGACTCCAACGCCCTGTTCCGTCACCCCGAGATTGTGGCCCTGCGCGACCTGGACGAGGAAGACCCGGCCGAAATCGAGGCCTCCAAGTTCGACCTCGCCTACATCAGCTTGGACGGCAACATTGGCTGCCTGGTGAACGGCGCTGGTCTGGCCATGGCCACCATGGACACCATCAAGCTGTTCGGCGCCGAGCCGGCCAACTTCCTGGACGTGGGCGGTGGCGCCACGCCCGAGAAGGTGACCGAGGCTTTCAAGATCATGCTGAAGAACGACAAGGTCAAGGCCATCCTGGTCAACATCTTCGGCGGCATCATGAAGTGCGACACCATTGCCACCGGCGTGATCTCGGCCTGCCGTGCCGTGAACCTCAGCGTGCCGCTGGTCGTGCGCATGAAGGGCACCAACGAAGAGCTGGGCAAGAAGATGCTGGCAGAGTCCGGCCTGCCCATCATCAGCGCCGACACCATGGCGGAAGCCGCCCAGAAGGTGGTGGCCGCCGTCAAAGCCGCCTGATCGCCCGCAAAGGAAACCATCATGTCGATTTACATCAACAAGAACACCAAGGTCATCACCCAGGGCATCACCGGCAAGACCGGCCAGTTCCACACGGAAAAGTGCCAGGAGTACGCCAACGGCAAGAACTGCTTTGTGGCGGGCGTGAACCCCAAGAAGGCGGGCGAGTCCATCTTCAACATCCCGATCTACGCCTCCGTCAAGGAGGCCGCCAAGCAGACCGGCGCCACGGTCTCCGTGATTTACGTGCCGCCCGCCGGTGCGGCCGATGCCATCTGGGAAGCCGTCGAGGCGGACCTGGACCTGGCGATCTGCATCACCGAGGGCATACCGGTGCGCGACATGCTGGTGGTGCGCAACAAGATGAAGGCCAAAGAGGCTGCGGGCGGCAAGAGGACCCTGCTGCTGGGCCCCAACTGCCCCGGCCTGATCACGCCCGACGAGATCAAGATCGGCATCATGCCCGGTCACATCCACCGCAAGGGCCGCATTGGCGTGGTCTCGCGCTCCGGCACGCTGACCTATGAGGCTGTGGCACAGCTGACGGAAATCGGCCTGGGCCAGTCCAGCGCCGTCGGCATTGGCGGCGACCCGATTAACGGCCTCAAGCACATCGACGTCATGAAGGCCTTCAACGACGATCCGGACACCGACGCTGTGATCATGATCGGTGAGATCGGCGGCCCCGACGAGGCCGAAGCAGCCCGCTGGTGCAAGACCCATATGAAAAAACCCGTGGTCGGCTTCATCGCCGGCGTCACCGCGCCCCCCGGCAAGCGCATGGGCCACGCCGGCGCGCTGATTTCCGGTGGCGCTGACACGGCCGACGCCAAGCTGGCGGTCATGGAAGAGTGCGGCTTCAAAATCACGCGCAACCCGTCGGAGATGGGCCGGATCCTCAAGTCCCTGCTTTGACTCCGGAGAATCCCGCAAACCGCGCTCCCGCTATTGAGCGCGGTCAATAATTGCGGTTTTCCACAATATCAGGCCCGATGCTACGTCTGGAGAATCGGGCCTGGTTTTTTTGGAGACTCCCGCCGCTGCGCGGACACATAAAGAAAGAGTGCCGTGGAAGAATTTTTGACAGCCCAATTCTGGATAGCCGTCGGTCAGATCATCCTGATCGACATCGTTCTGGGTGGCGACAATGCCGTCGTGATCGCCCTCGCCTGCCGCAACCTGCCGCCTGAGCAGCGCCGCAAGGGCATCATCTGGGGAACTGCGGGCGCCATCATCCTGCGCGTGATCCTGATCGCCTTTGCCCTGGCCTTGCTCGCGGTGCCCTATCTCAAGCTGGTCGGCGCCGTGCTGCTGGTCTGGATTGGCGCCAAGCTCCTCATCCCTGAGGAAGAGGATGAACACAGCAATATCCAACCCAGCGACAAGCTCTGGGGCGCCGTCAAGACCGTGATCGTGGCCGACCTCGTTATGAGTGTCGATAACGTGATCGCCATTGCCGGTGCGGCGCAGGGCGCGGGCGAGAGCGCCCAACTCCCGCTGGTCATCTTCGGCCTGCTGGTCAGCATTCCCATCATCGTCTGGGGCAGCCAGCTGGTGCTGAAGCTGATGGACCGCTTCCCCATCATCATCACGCTGGGCGGCATGTTGCTCGGGTGGATTGCGGGCACCATGGCGCACACCGATCCCGCTATCGTTGCCTACTTGCCGCAGGAAAAAGTGTGGAACATCGCAATGGGCATTGCGGGTGCGTTGCTCGTGCTGGCCATCGGCAAGTTTGCGGCCTCTCGCAAGGCTGCGGCGGCGCACACGTGATCACCCGGCCCGCATAATGCGGAGAGCCCGCGACGCGAAACTGCTTGCGATCCGGGCCCTGAAGCAAAGCGCGGCTGACCAGAAGCTGACGCTGAAGAGTCGGGGGCACGTCCACCCGACGGACTCCCGCCTTGCGCTGATTCAAAGTGTTGAACAGGCCAGCAAGCCCGCACTGGGCGCGCTGGCCTCGGATGATCGGGATACGCCCCGGACCTGTATCAAGTCCGGGGCGTTTTTGTTTTTGCGGTGATGTGGAACAAGGAGCGTTGAAATGGAAGTAACGGGCGATGTGAACTTTTGGATAGGTCTGATCGAGATCATATGGATCAACATCATTCTCTCGGGCGACAACGCGGTGGTTATTGCGCTTGCTGCCCGCTCGCTGCCGCCAGAGCAGCAAAGAAAGGCCATCCTGCTGGGCTCTGGTTTCGCTGTGGTGCTGCGCATTGTGCTCACCCTGGTCGCTGCCAAGCTGCTGGAGCTGTCATTTCTTCAGATTGTCGGCGGCGCCCTGCTGGTGTATGTGGGCGTGCAGCTGTTGACCGAGGGTGAGGAAGCCCATGCCGAGGGGCACGGCGGTGGCGGTTTGCTCACGGCGGTACGAACCATCCTGATTGCCGACTTGGTGATGAGCCTGGACAACGTGATCGCCGTGGCCGCTGCGGCCCATGGCAGCACCACCCTCTTGATCCTGGGTCTGGCGATCAGCATCCCGCTGGTGGTTTTCGGCAGCTCCCTGATGATCCGGGTCATGGACCGCTTCCCGGTCATCGTGACCTTGGGCGCGGCGCTCATCGGTTGGGTGGGCGGTGAGACGATCGCGAGCGACGTCGTGCTGAGGCCCTCGGTGGAAGCCTATCCCTGGATACACTATGCTGCCGCTGCGACCGGTGCCGTCTTCGTGGTGCTTTTAGGGCGTGCGCTGCGCAAGCGGCAACAGCCCTGAGTTGCTGCTTCGGGTCCGGCGCCTGTCCGAAGGCGCTTGCCGTGTCGCCCGCCGCCGCTTGAGCTCGTGGCTTGGCTTCCCGCCCGCCATTTGCAAAAAAGCGACATGGGCAAGCGTGCTCGTGTCTTGCCCGATACGGCCCGGTCTGCTAAGGTCGTGCCCTCGGTGGTGCGGCGCCCGAGCCCGCACCTGGGGGGTGCGGTTCGTGGGCAAGGCAAGCCTCAGGCTCTTTGCGCATACCAGAATTGGCAACCACGTATCAAGCAGCCGGTCTGGCGTTGCGGGCACCCATCGAGCCATCACGACAGAAGCCATGAATTACAGGTTTTATGCGCAGACCGACGCGGGCCTGACGCGCGACAACAACGAAGACGCCTACAGCTGTGACGAAGCCGCCGGTGTCGCCGTCCTGGCCGATGGGATGGGGGGCTACAACGCCGGCGAGGTCGCCAGCCGCATGGCCGCCGACATGATCCGGACCGAGATGGGGCGCTGGCTCACCGAGGCCGGCGCCATGGCAACCGTTCAGGACATCCGCCGTGCACTGGAGATCTGTGTCAGCCACGCGAACACGGCTGTGTATCAGGCGGCTCACGACAACACCCAGTATTCCGGCATGGGCACCACGCTGGTGGCTGGCGTCTTTCGGGGCTCTGACCTCATTATCGGGCATATTGGAGACTCGCGCTGCTACCGTCTGCGTCAGGGCGAACTGGTCCAGATCACGCGCGATCATTCGCTGTTGCAGGAGCAGATTGATGCCGGTCTGCTGACGCCTGAGCAGGCGGCGTTGTCCATGAACAAGAACCTCGTCACACGTGCGCTGGGCGCAGACGATTCGGTCCTGCTTGAGGTGCGCGAGCATCGGGTAGAGGCGGGCGACTTGTACCTGATGTGCTCGGATGGTCTGTCCGACATGATCCGCGACCCTGACATTGCCCGCATCCTCCAGCAGCCGCTGGAGCCCGAGCAGCGTACCAAGGCTCTGGTCGACACTGCCAACGCGCATGGGGGCCGGGACAATATTACGGTCTTGCTGGTTCAGGTTGCGGCAGGCGCCGAAAGGCGCGGTCTCGTGGCCCGGCTGCTGGGAAAATGACAGCGGTTATAGTTATAAGAAGTAACAGGAATAGGAGTCGGGCATGCCGAAAATGATCGTATCGATCGACGGTGTTGTCATCAAGGAAGTGCAGCTGACCAAGGAGCGCACAACCCTAGGGAGGCGACCATACAACGATTTGGTGATTGACAACCTGGCCGTCAGCGGCGAGCACGCTGCGGTCCAGATCAGCGGCAACGCGGCGCTTCTCGAAGACCTCAACAGCACCAACGGCACATATGTCAACGGCAAGGCCGTCAAGAAGCAGGCGCTACAGAACGGCGACACGATCGAAGTCGGCAAGTACAAGATCAAGTTCGTGACCGAGGTTGAGGCCCCCGGCTCAGACAAGACCATGCTCTTTCGGCCGGCCGAGACGCCGGCCGGCCCCGCGTCTGCTGCCGGGCCTGGCAGGGGCGCGCTGCGCGTGCTGTCCGGTACGGCGCCCGGTCGCGAGGTGCCGCTGACCAAGGCTGTCACCACGGTTGGCAAGCCCGGTCTCGCGGTCGCATCCATTTCGCGACGTGCGCACGGCTTTGTCGTAGCCCATGTCGAAGGCTCAGGCATCCCGCTGCTCAATGGGGCCCCAATCGGCAGCGAACCGGTCGCACTCAAGGGTGGCGACATGATCGAACTGGCCGGCACGAAAATGCAGTTCATCCAGGGCTGAGTCCGTGGCCGGGTGCCCGTGCCCTGCCGGTGTCGCGGGCCTTGCAGGCAGGCAGATTAAGGAGCGGACATGAAGCTGCGTGTGTTGGGCTGCTCGGGCGCCATTGCCAGGGAGTGTCGCACCACGTCTTTATTGATCGACGCCGATGTGCTCGTCGACGCCGGTAGCGGCGTCGGTAACCTGACCCCTGACGAGATGCTGGGCATAGACCACGTCCTGCTTACCCACTCCCATCTCGACCACATTGCCGCCTTGCCGTTGATGCTCAACGCCATCGCGGCCCGGCGCAGTCGGCCCGTGCAGGTCCACGCGCTCCCCGGTACCGTCGACGCGCTCCGCCAGCACGTTTTCAACGATGTGACCTGGCCCGACTTCACCCGGCTGCCGAGCGTCGAGGCGCCCTTCGTGACGTTTGTGCCCATCCAAACCGGCGCCGTGTTCCAGCTCGGCACCAAGCGCATCGAGGTGTTGCCCGCCTTGCACACCGTGCCGGCTGTGGGCTATGGTGTGTCAGGCGCACAGGCGCACAGGCGTGCTGGGTGTTCACTGGCGACACCGGTCCCAACCCGGCGTTCTGGCAGCGGATCAGCGAGATACCCGTGAGCCTGCTTGTGATCGAGACCGCTTTCAGCAGCCGCAAGAGCGAGCTGGCCGAGGCAAGCCAGCACCGGTCACCGCGGGCTCTGGCCTTCGAGTTACAGTCTATTGCCGAAGGGCGCAGCAACCCGATCTACCTCACCCATACGAAACCGGCTGAGACGGAGTTGATCATGTCCGCGATACGCGACCTGGACCGGCGACGGCCGGCGAGCGGGCGCCGGGCCCACGACATCCGCTGGTTGCAGGCGGGACAGGAGTTAGAGCTATGAGCGCTGTCATGAAGCCACCCGGAGGGGGCGGGTCGGACTCCCGGTTCCGGGATTCCCAGCAGCCCGCGTCCGAGAATCAGGAGAAGGCTTTTGAGGCCATGTTCGTGCGCCAGCTCAAGCGGGTGGTGCTGCGTATTCACGAAACGGAGAACGTTGAACAGATCATGCTCGAGGTCAGCCCCGAGATCTGCAAGCTCTTCAACGCCGACCGCCTGACCCTGTACGCCATCAGCGACGATGAAACATCAATCATCTCCAAGATCAAAACCGGCCTGACCAGCAGCCGGGAACTCAAGCTCCCCATCAGCCCGCAAAGCATCGCCGGCTATGTTGCCCTCAGCCGCAAGCTGCTGAACCTCCAGGATGTCTACGACAAAGAGGCCCTGCGGCAGATCCACCCGCAGCTCACTTTCCTGAAGGAGGTGGACAAGCGCTCGGGCTACCGCACCAAGCAGATGCTGGTGTCACCCATCATCGAGGGTGGCAATCTCTACGGTGTGTTGCAGGTCATCAACAACAAGGCGGACCAGCCTTTTTCCGAACTCGACGTCAAGGGCGTCGTGCAGGTCTGCAAAACGCTGGCCACGGCCATCCGGACCCGCTCGCAGAAGAACGACGAGCCGCAAAGGGTTCGCACGACGAAGTACGGCGGTCTCGTCGCCGACGGCGTGATCACGGGCACCGAGCTGCAGGACTGCGTCCAGGAAGCACGCAACGAAGGGCAGCCCGTTGAGCATCTGCTCATGAGCCGGCACCGCTTGACGCCGCCGCAGATCGGGCCCTCGCTGGCCAAGTTCTTTGGCGTGCCCTACGAGCCTTTCAACGCCGGGCGTATACGCTCTGAAATGCTGCACGGCTCACTCAAGCGCGAGTTCATCGAGGGGCAGGGCTGGATCCCGCTGGAGGAGTCGCCCGAGGGCCTGGTCGTCATGTGCCTGGACCCGGAAGCCACACGCGGCGCACGCGTGGTGCCGCAGGTGTTCCCGCGCAACCACAAGTTTGCCTATCGGGTCACTACGCGGACCGAATTCGATCAGACGCTGGAGCAGCTCTTCGGTGCAGCATCGGATGGCACGTCGATCGACCAGCTGTTGGCCGACATGGGCGGCCCGCTTGGCGGCGACGAAGACAACGATGACTACCTGGAGTCCGCCGCGGCGGATAACGAGCTGGTCAAGTTCGTGAACAAGGTCATCATCGATGCCTACAACCAGAAGGTGTCGGATATCCACATCGAGCCCATGCCGGGCAAGCTCAAGACCGGCATCCGCTTCCGAATTGACGGCACGCTGGTGCCGTACATCGAAGTGCCCGCGCATTTCCGGCAGGCCATGGTCACCCGCTTGAAGATCATGTGCGACCTCGATATTTCCGAGCGCCGCAAGCCCCAGGACGGCAAGATCAAGTTCAAGAAGTACGGCCCGCTGGACATTGAGCTGCGGGTGGCCACCATCCCTTCTGCGGGCGGCGTGGAAGACGTGGTCATGCGTATCCTTGCCTCGGGCGAGCCCATCCCGCTGGAGAAGCTTGGCCTCACGCCGCATAACCGCGAGAACCTCGAAAAGACAGTCAGCAAACCCTATGGTCTGTTCTACGTCTGCGGCCCCACTGGCTCTGGCAAAACCACCACCCTTCACTCCGTCCTCAAGTTCCTCAACACGCCGGAGACCAAGATCTGGACGGCCGAGGACCCGGTGGAAATCACGCAGAAGGGCCTGCGCCAGGTCCAGATCAACAAGAAGGCAGGTATCGACTTCGCTCTGGTGATGCGCGCCTTCCTGCGTGCCGACCCAGACATCATCATGGTGGGCGAATCGCGCGACAAGGAGACGGTATCCATGGGCGTGGAAGCCTCGCTCACCGGCCACCTGGTGTTTTCCACCCTGCACACCAACTCCGCGCCCGAGTCAATCACCCGTCTTCTCGACATGGGTATGGATCCGTTCAACTTTGCCGACGCCCTGCTTGGCATCCTTGCCCAGCGCCTCGCCAAAAGGCTGTGCGATTGCAAGCAGCACTATACCCCCAGCACCTCGGAGGTCAACAGCTTCATCTCGGAGTACGCCGACGAACTGCGCAATACCCCGGCCTGGAAAGCCGACTTCAGTGGAGAGGCGCAGAAGCTTTACGAGGATTGGGTCATCAACTATGGCGTCGACGGTAAGCTGCGCTTTTACAAGCCGGTCGGTTGCGAGAAATGCAACAACTCGGGCTACAAAGGCCGACTCGGTCTACACGAACTCCTGATCGCCGATGACCGGGTCAAAAAGCTGATCCAGGGGCGCGCCCGCGTCGCCGAAATCTTCGCCGCTGCCGTGGAGGGGGGCATGCGTACCCTGAAGATGGACGGCATGGAGAAGATCATGCTGGGTATGACGGATCTCAAGCAGGTCCGGCAGGTGTGCATCAAGTGACATGAGTGCTCAGACAAAATTGTCAGCGCTCAACCCGTAAACGACAAAAATGCTCGGGATTTCAAGCGTTTATCTTCGTCCGAGCTGAGGAGCGTGAAGTTTGTCACGCCACGGCGCTGGCACAAAAACTGCTGATAATACGGCCCACAGCATCGCTGTACCCCCATTCTCAACCAAGGAGCTTTACATGAAGCGTGCAATTCAAAAGGGTTTCACCCTGATCGAACTGATGATCGTCGTGGCGATCATCGGTATTCTGGCTGCCGTCGCCCTGCCGGCGTACAGAGACTACACCCTCCGAGCCAGACTTTCCGAAGTGATTCTGGCCGCGTCTGCATGCCGTACTACCATCACTGAAGTTTACCAAACAGCTAACGCCTCCGTAGTCATGGCTGCCAACGGCTGGGGTTGCGAGGCTGGCGCAGGCACCTCGAACGCGAGCGTCCCCAGCAGATTCGTTTCCGCTATCACCACTAATGCGGATGGGAGAATCCAGGTTACTTCGACCGTCGAAGGCGGGCAGGGCATCGTGTCGCTCGAACCGATGGCACCGGGGAACGTTTTGGCTACGTGGGCCAACAACGCGGGTCAGACCATCTTTGGTTGGCGTTGCGGTAATAGGCCTGACGGCGGTACTACTGTGCCGGCCAACTTACTGCCCGGCTCCTGTCGCGGCAATTGATCTTGCCCCGCGCAACGATTGCAGCAAGAACGCCCCGCAAGGGGCGTTTTTCTGGGACCGCAGTGGTTGCGGCGCTAGGCTTCCTTGTTTTTATCGCTGCCTGGTTAATACCAAATCACTATCCGCCGTGGACCAGTTTCTACAACGAGGGCGCGGCTTTTCTGGCCCTCGCAATGCTCGGGCTAGCAGGTTTAGCGCAGCGTGACGACAGCCAGTTCGATGCGATTCCCTTGATCCTTGCTTTCTTCGTCCTGATCGTCGGTCTTCAGTGGGCGGGTGGACTGATTGCGTACCATGGGGATGCAGTCCTGAGCAGCCTGTACCTTGTTGGTTTCGCGATTGCTTGGTGTCTAGGGCGACAAGCCGTAGGCGGTGCTGCACCGCAAAGTCCACCAGCATTGGACTGGCTAGCCACTGCTGTGGTCGTCGCATCTGCCATTTCCGTGTATGCCGCACTATTGCAGTGGCTGAGCATGGAATCCGAAACCGGCAATATGGTTACCGAGTGGGGGGCTGGTGGGCGCCCCGGCGCCAACCTTGCCCAAGCAAATCACTTTGCCACACTCACGATAGTCGCGGCGGTGCTGAGCATACACCTGCACGAACGCGGTTTCCTTAGACGCTGGCAGCTCTACGCGTTGCTCAGCTGGATGGCCCTCGGGACAACGACTGCAGAATCCCGAACTGCTCTTCTCTCGGTTCTTGCTCTAGGGGTTCTTTTCGTGTGGCGGGGGCGTGAGCTCTTGAGTCGTGTCAGCCAACGGGCGCTTTTCATGTGGTGGGCTGCACTGATAGCCCTTTTCCTTACGTGGGCGCCCCTCAACAGAGCGTTACTACTCACCCCAACTCGAGGTGTCGCGGGCGTTGCGAATGATGCCGGCCGACTGCAGATCTGGCACCAAATGTTGGCGGCGATAGAACAGTCCCCATGGTGGGGCTACGGCTGGCGGCAGACAGTGCTTGCTCAGAAAGCAGGTTCTGCCGCCGAGCCTGCAGCCCCCATCACCGACTATGCGCACAACCTCGCGCTGGACCTTTACGTCTGGCTAGGAGTTCCTCTAGCCTCAGTGTTGCTGGTGTGTGTGGCGTGGTGGCTGCTCCGCGCAGTGAACCGCATCCAGACCGTACAGCAATGGTTGATCGTCGCCGCAGTCGTTCCCGTGTTGGTTCACAGCTTGGTCGAGTTTCCGTTTGCCTATGCGTATTTCCTGTTTCCGTGTGCGGCTTTACTTGGAATGCTCGCGGCCCTCCAGTACCAGCCAACCGACAGGACTTGGTCAATAGCTCCTGGTTGGTCGAGCTCACTAAAGGCTGTCGTTTTTGGGTTGTTCATGTGTGTCAGTGGATGGGCGGCCTACGAATACAGACTTGCAGAGGACGACTTTCGCGTGATGCGATTCGAAATGCGCGCCGTCGGACAAAGACCGGAGGGCCACGAGCCCCCCAACTTGCTACTGCTGGACCAAATTGGTGAGGTGCTGTACCTGGGGCGACTCGAGCCTACTCCGCACATGCCTAAGGAGGATATCGAACGTCTTCGCGTAGCCAGCGACAACACCATGTGGGCAACAGCTCATTTGCGATACATTGTCTCTCTGGGGCTGAACGGCAGACCCGACGACGCCAAAAGGGAACTCCGCAAGCTCAAGGACTTCTACGGTGAGCGGAGTTATGCACAAGCCAAAAGCCTGATACTTGAGCTACAGAAAAGTAAGTATCCGCAACTCAAGGATGTTGTGCCGCCCTGATGTCGCTTGCGTGAATGAGACGATCCACCGCAGCCGATGTGACCACCACGGTCCCAGCTAGCCGACAGATCCCATGCAAACGCGTTAGCTGGAAAGGGAGTCAGAGGGCGTGGTAGCTGCCTGATTTACCCCCGTGCTTTTCGAGCAACTGAACGCCAGTCATGACCATCCCCCGATCAACCGCCTTGCACATGTCATAGATCGTCAGCAGGGCGATTTGCACGGCCGTCAGCGCTTCCATCTCCACCCCGGTCGGGCCAATGGTCTCCACCGTGGCGGTGCAGGCCACGCTCGAGGGGGCTGTCTGCGAAGCAGGATGCAGGGAAAAATCCAGCGCTACGCGCGTGAGTGCCAGCGGGTGGCACAAGGGGATGAGGTCACTGGTCTTCTTGGCCGCCTGAATACCGGCAATGCGCGCGATGCCGATCACATCGCCTTTCTTCGCTGACCCCGAAGCGATCAGCTCCAGGGTGCCCGGTTGCATCTCGATGCGACCTGTGGCCACGGCCGTGCGGCGTGTGCTGGACTTGGAGCCTACGTCCACCATATGGGCCTGGCCCGAGGCGTCAAAATGCGTGAGGGAAGTCATGGAAAATTCAGACGTCGTCTTTACATACGAGCAAACAAGTTCGTGCATCATACGACCATGACGCAAGGCAACCCGATACGCTGGAAAGAACGCTTGGTGGCGAGTGGCCTGCACCTTGGCCTCAGCCTCGTGATTGCAGCCTTGGCTGCGGCACTGGTTTTTGGCCTGTGGTATCCCTACCCTTACCGGGAGATTGCCGGAGGTCGCGAGCTATTCCTGATCGTGATCGCGGTCGACGTCGCTCTGGGCCCGCTGATCACGCTCGCAGTGTTCAACCGAAACAAACCCCGTGGCGAGTTGTTCCGCGATCTCACGATCGTTGGTCTGTTGCAGCTCGGGGCACTCGCTTACGGTCTATGGACCGTAAGCGTCGCGCGGCCCGTGCATCTCGTCTTTGAGTTCGACCGCTTTCGTGTCGTCCATGCCATCGAAGTGCCGGAGGAACTATTGCTTGATGCATCCGGTGGCGCACGCTCCCTGCCCCTCACTGGCCCGACCCTGCTTGCCGTGCGGCCCTTCCGCAATCCCGAGGAGGAGTTGACGATGACCATGGTGGCGCTGCAGGGTGTGCCCCTGAGCGCGCTACCCGAGCTCTGGCAGCCCTATGAGCAGGCGCAGCCGCGCGTAATAGCCGCCGGCAAACCCCTGAGCGATCTGCGACAGCGCCTCGGGCCGCAATCAAAGCTGATCGATGCGGCGGTCGAGCAGACGGGTCTCCACGACGATGCCTTGCGGTACTTGCCCATGGTCGCCCGCAAGGCCTTTTGGACCGTACTGATTGACGCGCGGACGGCTGAAGTCCGGGGGTTCATCGCACTGGACTCATTTTGAAGCGCGCGATCCGCTGCTTGCAACGCCTGCTGCTCACGGGTCTCATCCTTGCACAGGGCTGGATGCCTGCGGCCGCCCAATCAGTCAGCCTTCCCGCGCTGGGCGACGGGGCAGAGATGAGCACGAGCGCCGAGCGTGCCTTGGGCGACCGCATCGCCCGCATGCTTTACCGGGATCCGGCTTTCCTGGACGACGCCATTCTGGGCGACTATGTGCAGGGTATCTGGGGGCGTCTCATGCAGGCCGCGCGGCAGCGGGGCGAGCTGTCGCCTGAATTGGAAGATCGCTTTGCCTGGGAGGTGCTGCTGGGGCGCGACCGCAGCGTCAACGCCTTTGCCCTGCCGGGTGGTTATATGGGGGTGCACCTGGGCCTCATCGCCGTGGTGAGCAGCGAGGACGAACTCGCCTCAGTGCTGGCGCACGAGCTGAGCCACGTCACGCAGCGCCACATCGTGCGCATGATCGACCGCCAGAGCACCCAGGCGCCGTGGATGTTGGGCGCCATGATCCTGGGGGCGCTGGCGGCTGCCAGCAACCCCAGTGCTGCCGGCGCGATGATTGTCGGCGGTCAGGCTGCTGCGGTGCAGGGCCAGCTCAATTTCTCGCGCGACATGGAGCGCGAGGCCGACCGCGTGGGCTATGGCGTCATGACGCAGGCGGGCTTTGACGGCCGTGGCTTTGTCGGCATGTTCGAGAAGCTGCAGCAGGCCAACCGCTTCAACGACACGGGCGCCTTTCCCTATCTTCGCAGCCACCCGCTGACCACCGAACGCATGGCCGACATGCAGGGACGCCAGCAGCTGCTCCCGACCAGCCCGCCGCCACCCATGTCGCTCACCCACGCCATGCTGGCGGCGCGGGCGCGCCAGCTAGCCAATCCCGACGTGGACAGCCAGCGTGCGACCTACGCCCAGCTGGAAGTGCAGGCCTTCAGGTCTTTGTCCGAGCCGCGCCAGGTGGGCGCCTTGTACGCGGGCGTGATGGCGGCGCAAAGCTTGCGGGACTTCGAGCTGGCACGGCGGTGGCAGGCCCTGCTCGCCGCCCGGGTTGCTGACGACCCGCCAGCCGCCTACCAGGCGCGTCTGTTGGCCGCCGAGCTGGCCCTCGCGCAGTCGCAGGGCCGCGAGGCGCTGGACCTGCTCGCGCCCGACGCAAGGTCCGCTGCGGAAAAAACGCCGCGCGCCGTGCTTTTTCTGCGCGCACGGGCCGCCGCCCAGTCGGGTCGGGCCGGCGAGATGGCCGAAGGCCTGCAGCTATGGCTGTCTGGTCGGCCCCGGGATGCTCAGGCCTGGCAGCTACTGGCGCTCTGCTATACCGCACTGGGGCAGCCTTTGCGTGCCGTGCGTGCCGAGGCGGAAGCCTACGCCGCGCGGCTGGATTACGCCGCCGCGCGCGACCGCCTCAAGGCGGCCCAGGATCTGGCGCGCCGGGGTCCGGTGGTAGACCACATCGAGGCGTCCATCATCGACGCGCGCAGCCGCCAAATCGACTCAATGCTGCGGGAACAGGCGCTCGAGCGCTGAGTCGATCACCAGGCTGAAGATCGAATAGAGCAGCGAGCCCAGCAGGGCAGCCGCGAAATCACGCACCTGAAAACCGTCCAGCACGGTGGCTGCAGCCCAGAAAAGCAGCGCATTGATGACGAAAAGGAACAGCCCCAGGCTCAAAACGGTGACCGGAAGCGTGAGAAGGATGAGCAGCGGTCGCAGGAAGATGTTGAACAGCCCAATGACCAGGGCGGCCAGCAGCGCCGCCGAAAAACTTTGGAGCTCGACGCCGCTGTAGAGATGGGCGAGCGCCAGCAGGGCGCTGGCACTGAGCAGCCACTTGGCCAGGAGTTTCATTGCCGCCGAGCATAGCATTGCGCGGTGACCGGCCATCTCAGCCAAGGACGCCTGCAGGCATCGGGTCATCCGTGCCCGCGCAGGGTCTTGGAGTTCATAGTGGCTGATAACGGGCGGGGTGCCTGTGGGGCGCTATCATGCGCGACTCCCATGGCAGGCATCCACATCACCGACATCGAATCGGCCATCAACCACTGGCGCGAGCGCGAGCCCTCGCCGGATGGCATCACGCTGGCCCGGCCGGTGCGCGCGCTCGCCGAGATCTACGCCCTGATGGTCTACTACCGCGAGCCGGAGGCCGACGAGCACACCATGCCACGGGCAGCCTACGAGGCCTGGCTGGCCTGGTACCTGACGATGCCCGACACCCCCTGCATCGCCATCTGCTCCACCAGCCAGGGCGATCCGGTCTGCAAGGGCTGCGGCCGCACCTTCGATGAGGTACAGCGCTGGCCTGAACTGCGGCCAGCCGAGAAGCGCCAGACTTGGCGCCGCATCACCTTGCACGGCGACGCGTGGCGCTTCAACCGCTATGCCGAGCGGGCGGCCGAGAAGGATCATCTGGGCGACGTGGCCGCCGCCTAAATCTTACTTCCAGTGCAGCGGCTCGACGTCCACCTGTTGGCGGCTGTTGCCGAGCATCAGTACGCCCTCCTGCACGGTGGCCTGCAGCTGCATGCTGCGCTCGGCAAGCGCCGCAAGGGCCTGGGAGGCCTCGGTCGGAACCCGCCAGACCTGCAGCTTGTCCAGGCGTGCGAGCTTGCTCTCGATGCCGCGCCACCAGACCTCGGCCGCGTGGGCAAAGGCGTAAACCACCACCGAATCTGACCTGTTGCAGGCCTTGGCCAGCGGCTTGTCCTCGGGCTGGCCGGCCTCGATCCACAGGCGGGTGTGGCCCGTGTAATCGCGCAGCCAGGCGTCGGGCTCGTCCGGATCGGACAGACCGGCGCCGAAGGCCAGCGTGCCATCACCGCCCAGTTCGGTCTGCAGGCGATGCGCCTGCAGCGCAAGCGCGACCAGCCGGATCATCATGCGCTCGTCCGTCTCGCTCGGATGGCGCGCCAGCATCAGCGCATGGTCTGCGTAGTAGCCGTGGTCGATGTCGGCGATCTGCAGATAGGCCTTGAAGACCGTGGATTTCAGAGCCATGAAGGATTTGAGCGTGAGGGGGAGTTGCCGCGGAACACCGCGGAACCGGCTTTGCCGGGCCGCTGGTGTTGTCCCCCTTCAGGGGGAAGCGGCGTCAGCCGCCCAGGGGGTTAAACCCTTTTGGCGAGTTCAGCCGCCTTGCCCGTGTAGTTGCCGGGCGTCATGGCCAGCAGCCTTTGCTTGTCGGCCTCGGGGATGTCCAGGCTGCGGATCAGCGCATGCAGGTCGGCGGCGGTCACGGTCTGCCCGCGGGTGACTTCCTTGAGCTTTTCGTAGGCGCCTTGTACGCCGTAGCGGCGCATCACGGTCTGGATCGGCTCGGCCAGCACCTCCCAGGACGCGTCCAAGTCGGCGGCCAGTGCTTCCCGATTGAGCTCCAGCTTGTCCAGCCCGACGGCCAGGGACTGATAGGCCA
This sequence comes from Curvibacter sp., assembly GCA_020248905.1. Taxonomy (GTDB): domain Bacteria; phylum Pseudomonadota; class Gammaproteobacteria; order Burkholderiales; family Burkholderiaceae_C; genus Hylemonella. The sequence continues at coordinate 54,743 of JADCGR010000012.1, forward strand.
GCACCGCATAACCGAGCGCCATGCCCATATTGCGCAGCACGGTGGAATCCGTCAGGTCGCGCTGCCAGCGGGAAATCGGCAGCTTCTCGCTGAGGTGGCGCAGCAGGGCGTTGGCCAGGCCCAGATTGCCCTCGGCGTTCTCGAAGTCGATGGGGTTGACCTTGTGCGGCATGGTGGAGGAGCCAATCTCCCCCGTCTTGAGCCTTTGCTTGAAGTAACCGAGCGAGACGTAACCCCAGACGTCACGCGAAAAATCGATCAGGATGGTGTTGGCGCGGGCGATGGCATCGAACACCTCGGCCATATAGTCGTGCGGCTCGATCTGGATGCTGTAGGGCTGGAAATTCAGGCCCAGACCCAGCGGCTCCGGCGTCTCGACGACCTTTTTGGCGAAAGCTTCCCAGTCGAACTCGGGCCACGCGGCGAGGTGCGCGTTGTAGTTGCCCACGGCGCCGTTCATCTTGCCCAGTATCTTCACGGCGGCGATGCGGTCGCACGCCGTCTGCAGCCGCACCACCACGTTGGCGATCTCCTTGCCCACGGTGGTGGGGCTGGCGGTCTGCCCGTGGGTGCGGCTGAGCATGGGCACCTCGGCGTAGGCCTGGGCCATGTCACGCAGCTTGACCAGCAGCTTGTCCAGCGCCGGCAGCACGACGGTGTCGCGCGCGCCGCGCAGCTGCAGCGCGTGGCTGGTGTTGTTGATGTCTTCGCTGGTACATGCAAAGTGCACGAACTCGCTGGCCTTTTGGAGCTCGGGCCGCGCCTCGAAGCGGGACTTGATCCAATACTCCACGGCCTTGACGTCGTGGTTGGTGGTCTTTTCGATCTCCTTAATGGCCTCGCCATCAGCCTCGGAGAAGTTCTTCACCAGGTTGAGCAGATAGGTGCGCGCGCCTGGTGACAGTGGCGGGAATTCCTTGAAGCCGGCATCACTGAGTGCAATGAACCAGGCAACTTCCACCTGCACGCGCCGGTGCATAAAACCCTGCTCGCTCATGAGCGGGCGCAGGGCGGCAAGCTTGGCGGCGTAGCGTCCGTCGAGCGGCGACAGGGCAGAGAGGGTGGAAAAAGTCATCCCGGAATTGTAGTGCGCCGGCCTCAACGGATCATGGTTTACCCTGAATCACTAGAATCGACTTGCTCCCTTACAGGCAGACCTATGAAACTTATCGGCTCCCACACCAGCCCTTACGTACGCAAAGTGCGTATCGTGATGGCAGAAAAAAAACTGGACTACACGTTTGTGCTCGAAGACGTCTGGTCCGAGCAGACGCGAATTGTCGACGCCAATCCCCTGGGCAAGATCCCCTGTCTGATCATGGAGGGGGGCGAGGCACTGTTCGATTCCCGCGTCATCGTCGAGTACCTCGACACCCTGTCGCCGGTGGGCAAGCTCATACCCGCAGTGGGACGTGAGCGCGCCGAGGTCAAGACCTGGGAGGCGCTGGCCGACGGCGTCATGGATGCCGCCTTGCTCGCGCGCATGGAGTCCGTCTGGCCGCTGCGTAGCGCTGAGCAGCGATCCCAGGCCTGGATTGACCGCCAGCTCGGCAAGATCCACGCCAGTCTGGCCGCCATGAGCCAGGGGCTCGGCAACAAGCCCTATTGCGCCGGAACACATCCGAGCCTGGCCGATGTGGCCGTCGGCGCCGCGCTGGGCTATCTTGATTTCCGCTTCCCGCAGATTGCCTGGCGCGAAGCGCATCCTGCTCTGGTGCGCCTGCAGGAAAAGCTCATGCAGCGCCCCAGCTTTGCGGAGACGGTTCCCCAATGAGCGCCCCTCCTGCGCCGCTGCTCCCCGCCTGATTGCGGTCAGACCGTCTTAACTGTGAGGGACAGCATGGGCTGCAGGTTCAGCTGGACCTTGACATCCCGGTAGGGCACGCTGGCGACGATGCGGCAGTCCCGCAGCGTGGTGTCCCGGATCACCGGCTCCGCCACCGCCATGCCATCTCGGTTGATGAGCACGGCCACTTTTGGGGTGGTGGTGTTCGCACCACGCCGGATCACCGTGGCCACCTCCTCTGTGCTGAGCTCGACAAAGGAGCCCGGCTAACGGATGCCAACCGCCCTGATCAGCGCGGCGCCAGCCTCATGGACGTGGTGGTTCTCGTCAAAGTAGCTGCCTTGCATTGCCACAGCTGGCGAGGTGGGCGTGCGTAAGGCGCGTGGCGCCAAGCGTGCGCCTAACATGTTGGCCCGCTGGATCAGGCGCGCCATGCGCATGCCGGGGGTGCGCGGTCCTAGCGAGCCGCGCGGCACCCCATGGTGGTGCCGCACCGCGTCCAGCCACTCAGGATCGCTAATGCCGGCCTTTTGCAAGAGCTTGACCAAACGCGCCGCGTGCTCGTCAATCTGCTGGCGCTGCCTGGCGGTGGGCGCCCCGAGTTGCTGGGCGAGCCTGTCCTGCAGGTCGGTCATGCCAAGGCTCATCGTGAGGGCCGCCAGGCACAGCACCTGCTCCTGTTGCCTGCTCCAGCCCAGCACCTCGCGTGCAGCCAGGCCGCACATCACGCTCACCAGCATGGCATGGGTGGTGCTGTACATGCGCCGCTCGCTGGCGGAAAGATGGAAGAGCGCAAACAGGACGCCATCGGAGTTGCCAATGGCGTGCTGGCGCAGCTGCTTCCGCAGCCGTAGCAGGCGCTGCAGGAACAGCGGTGCGCCGCTGTCGCGCAGGATGCTGTTGGCCAGCGCCGCGTGGCTGCTAGGATGCCAGCATGACCGATACCGCAGCCGTTGCCTCCCGCCCCCCGCCGGCATTCCTGAACAAGCTGTGCCCGCGTGGTGAGCTTGCCACCCGGCTGGCTGCCTTGCCCCGACCCCTGGTGTTCACCAATGGCGTGTTCGATGTCATTCATCGCGGGCATGCGGTCTATCTGGGCCAGGCCCGCGAGCTCGGCGCCACCCTGCTGGTGGCGCTCAACAGCGATGCCTCGGCGCGTCGTCTGGGCAAGGGCCCGGACCGCCCGCTGAACAACGAGCAGGACCGCGCCGCCCTGATGGCGGCCCTGGGTGCGGTGGATCTGGTGACCTGGTTCGATGAGGACACACCCCAGGCGCTGATTGCCGAGGTGCGCCCGGACATTCTCGTCAAGGGTGGCGACTACGACATGCGCAAATTGCCCGAGACGGCACAGGTCGAGTCTTGGGGCGGGCGTGCGCTCGCGTTGCCGTTCGTGGACGGCTATTCGACCACGGCCCTCGTGCGCAAGATCCGCAGCGCTTGCTGAGCCGGGCTCAGCGAGCGCCAAACACCGCGTGCCACAGCGCGAGCACGGCCGCCCGCTCATGGGCAACGTGCGCCGCGTCCACCTGCGTAGGGGCCTCGTCCAGCCGGGCCTTGTGCTGGATACGACGCAGCTCGCGGTAGGCGTCACCTGCGCCCGTGCCCACGCCCTCAGGCAGCAAGCCGGCGGACTCGGCCTCCCGCAGCAGGGCGATGTTGCCGGCATTGGCCGCCAGCGCCGGATGCCGCCCCGACTGCGAGAGCACCAGGTACTGGACCGCAAACTCGGCATCCACCATGCCGCCAGCGCTGTGTTTCACATCGAAGGCGTCACCCGGCACGATATGCGCCTGGCGAACCTTGTCGCGCATGGCCACGATCTCCTGTCGCAGGGCCAGCGGGTCGCGTGGCGCGCAGATCACGGCCTGGCGCACGGTGTCAAAGCGCTGGCGCAGCGCGTCGTCGCCCAGCACAAAACGGGCCCGCGTCATGGCCTGGTGCTCCCAGGTCCAGGCGGTGTTGCTGCCGCGTTGCTGCTGGTAGCGTGCGTAGGCCTCAAAGGTGGTGACCAGCAGCCCGGAGCTTCCGTTGGGGCGCAGCGCGGTGTCGATCTCATAGAGATCGCCCTCGCCGGTCTTCACGGTTAGCCAGTTGATCAGTTTGCGCACTAGCACGGCGTAAATCTCGGGGGCGTCTTCGTGCTCGTCCTCGTAGACAAAGACGATGTCCAGGTCACTGCCGTAGCCCAGCTCCTTGCCGCCCAGCTTGCCATAGCCGATAACGGCGAACTGGGGGGTTTCGCGGTGCTTCTTCTTCAGCCGGGTCCAGCACCAGCGAGTGGTGACGCGCAGGACGGCGTCGGCCAGCGCCGACAGGTCGTCGGCCACCTGCTCCACGGTGAGTGCGCCCTCGACGTCGCGCGCCAGCGTACGGAAAACCTCGGCATGGTGGGCGCGCCGCAGCAGGTTGAGCAGCGACTCATCGTCATCGTCGCCTGCGGCCTGCAGGGCCTTGCACCTTGCCTGCAACTCGGCTTCGAAGGCGGCTGCATCGAAGCGCTCGCCCATCATGTTGCGGCTCGCCAGCTCGTCGATCACACCCGGATGCTGCATAAGGTAGCGCGCGGGCCAGCGGGCAGCGCCCAGCAGGCGCAGAAGGCGCTCGTGCACCGCCGGGCGTTCGAGCAGCATGGCCAGGTAGCTCTCCCGGCGCAGCAGGGGCTCCATCCAGTCCACGAGTCGGCTTGCCGCCTCGTCGCTGGCGCGGCCCTCGCGTATCCAGTCGGCAGTACGCATGATCAGCCGGATGAGGCGGGTGCGGGATTCCTCGCGCAGGCCCAGCACCCGCGGATGGCCGCGCAAGGCGGCGACCCGTTCGCGCAGCAGGGGCGTCAGCCTTTCCAGCAGGGTGTCGAAGTCCGCTGCGCAGCCGTTGGTGCCGGTGCTGCCGCCCGCCGTCTGGCAACCCTTGCACTCGCGCCCGCCGGCACCACCCAGCAAGATGTCGAACTCCTGGGCCACGGCCTCTCGGTGGGCATCGAGCTGGCAAAGGAAATCGCGGGTATTGGCGCAATCCATGCTGCGCGCAATCCAGTCCAGGTCCTCGTCGCGCGTGGGCAGCACATGCGTCTGCTGGTCGTCCAGATACTGGATGCGGTGCTCAACCCTGCGCAGGAACTCGTAGGCCTGGCTCAGGGCCTGCGCCGTGGGGGCGGGCATCAGGCCAGCCTTGACCAAGCGGTTCAGCGCGTCCAGCGTGGGGCGCGTGCGCAGTTCGGGAAACTGGCCGCCGCGCACCACCTGCAGCAGCTGCACCGTGAACTCGACCTCGCGGATCCCGCCCCGGGAGATCTTGACGTCATTGCTGCGCTCCGGATGCCCGGCACTGCGTTTGGCCGCATGGTCACGGATCTGCCGGTGCAGCACGCGCAGAGCGTCAAAGACGTTGTAGTCGAGGTAGCGACGAAACACAAAGGGTATGACCAAGTTGCGCAGCTGCATGATCGAGCCGTCCTGCAGCTGCTGGCGCGGCGCAACGGTGCGGCTCTTGAGCCACGCAAAGCGCTCCCATTCGCGGCCCTGGACCTGGAAGTACTCTTCCAGCGCACCCAGCGAAACAGCCGGCGGTCCGGAGTTGCCGTTGGGCCGCAGCGCCAGGTCGACCCGGAACACAAAGCCGTATTCGCTGGTGTCGCCCAGCAGGCTGGAGATGGCCCGCACCGCCTTGCCGAAGTACTCCTGGTTGGAGATCTGGTTGCGGCCCTCGACATTGCCGGCGGTCTCGCCGTCCTGGTCGTAGACGTAGATCAGGTCGATGTCACTCGAGACATTCAGCTCGCGGGCACCGAGCTTGCCCATGCCCAGCACCCAGAACAGCGCGCGCTGGCCCGCCGGGCTCATGGGCCGGCCGTGGCTTTCGTCAAGGACGCGCATGGCCTCGGTGCAGGCGACGTCGAGTGCGAACTCCGCCAGTTCGGTCATGCTCGCGGTGATCGCCTGCAGCGGCGCGCGCCGCTCCACGTCCAGAACCACCAGGCGCTCCATGACGAGCTGGCGCAGCACGCGCAGTGCCGCCGCGCAGTCCAGGCCTGAAGCGCGCAGCCGTTCGTAGCACTGTTGCAGGGCGCGGGTGTCGGGGCGTTCGCCGTGGGGCAGCAGCGACAGGATGTCGGCGTGCCGGCGGCGCACGCGCTGCACGAAGCGGGAGAAATCGGCACTGGCGCCCGTCGACACTGCGGCGGTACCTGTGTCCTGCATCAGGCCCGTCACATCGTTGCGGGTCATAATTCCGGTCGAGTTTGCGATCTGCACAATGGATGTCCTGCCGCGCCGCCCGTCCTTGCCGCTCAAAGTCCTGACGGCTTCGACGCGCGTCCTGCTGTGGCTGGTGATCCTGGCCTGGCTCGTCTTCGGTGCGGCGTGGGCTGCACTGCAGTTCTTGATTGTGCCCCGAATCGACGAGCTTCGCCCGCTGCTGGAAACGCGGGCCAGCGCCGCGCTGGGCGTCCCGGTGCGCATCGGCTCGGTGGTGGCCCATGCCGGAGGTCTGTTCCCGTCTTTTGAACTCCTTGACGTGCGGCTGCTGGACCGTGAGGGGCAGGCTGCCCTGCAGCTGCCGCGAGTGCAGGCCACCCTCTCGCCACGCTCGCTGTGGAAGCTGGGCTTTGAGCAGCTGGTCATCGAACGGCCGGAGCTGCAGGTGCGCCGGGCCGCCGACGGTCGCGTCTACGTTGCCGGGATCGAGGTTCCTCCCAGCGAGTCCGGCAAAAGCCCTGCGGCTGACTGGGTGTTTTCGCAGAGCGAGTGGCTGATCCTGGATGGCCGCGTGCGCTGGCACGACGAATTGCGCACGGCTGCGCCGCTGGTGTTGGAGCAGCTCGACCTGCGCTTGCACAACGCAGGCGGGCGCCATGACCTGCGTCTGGACGCCACACCGCCCGCCGCACTGGGCGCGCGCTTCAGCGTTCGCGGGCGCTTCCGCCAGCCGCTGCTGTTTGCCAGAGCGGGCGAGTGGCAGCGCTGGCAGGGCCAGCTTTACGCGGTCTTTGAGCAGGTCGATACTGCCGAGCTGCGCCGGCATGTGCCCATCGAGGTGGGCATGTCCGGCGGCAGCGGCGCGCTGCGGGCCTGGCTCGATGTGAACCACGGTGAGATCCGGGGTGTCACGGCCGATGTGGCCTTGACAGCCCTGGGTCTCAAGCTCGGCGCTGATTTGCCCCCGCTGGAACTCACGCGTTTGAGCGGGCGCGTCGGTGGACGCCTGGTCGATGGTGGCTTCGAGGCCTCGACCCAGGGACTGCGTTTTGACACCCGAGATGGCCTCGCCTGGTCCGGCGGCGACCTGTGGCTGAGCCTGGTCGAACCCGGGCCCGGGCGCGCAGCGCGCGGGGAGTTACGCCTGAGCAGCATCGATCTGGCCGCGGTGGCCCAGCTCGCCCAGCGGCTGCCGCTGGAGCGGCGTCTCCACCGCGTCCTGGAGGTCTATGGCCCGCGTGGGCAGGTCGAGCAGCTGCAGGCGCGCTGGCAGGGCCCCTGGGAGTCCCCGCGGCGATACGACGCCCGCGGCCGCGTGGTCCGGCTGGAGGTCGCCGCGCGGCCCCGGCTCGAACCCCTGGTCGAAGGCGCGGCCGTGCCCGGCACACTGGGCTCGCCAGGCGTGCGCGGCCTGACCCTCGATTTCGACCTGACCCAGGACGGCGGCCGCGCCAGCGTGCTCGTGCAACAGGGCCATCTGGAACTGCCCGGCGTGTTCGAGCAGCCGCGCATCCCGATCGACCAACTGGCCGCCGACCTGCAGTGGCGCCATCAGGCCGCAGCGGACGGGCAGAGCAGCCTGCAGATCCAGAACGCCCGCTTTGCCAATGCTGAGGCCCAGGGGGAGTTCCAGCTCAAGTGGCACACCGGCGAGGGCGCCGCCCGCCTGCCTGGTGTGCTTGACCTGCAGGGCAGCCTCGGGCGCGCCGATCTGGCCGCCCTGCACCGCTACTTGCCGCAAGCCGTCGACGCCGAGGTCCGAAACTACCTGCGCCTGGCCTTGCCCTCAGGCTCGGCGGCCGGCGCGCGCTTTCGCGTCAAGGGTGACCTGCGGGATTTCCCCTTCAACCGGCCCGGGCAGGGCGAGTTCCGCATCACCGCCAGCGTCCAGGACACGCGCTTCTTGTATGTGCCGGACGCGTTCCAGCCCGCAGGCCTCAAGCCCTGGCCTGCGCTCAGCGAACTGCATGGCGAGCTGGTGATTGATCACAGCAGCCTGCAACTGCGCAATATCAGCGCCCGTCTGGCGCAGAACCCCCAGTTGCGCATCCTCCAGGGTGAGGCGCGCATACCGGACATGGCGCAGGACGCACGCGTGCAGACGAGCTTGCAGCTGGCCGGCCCGCTCGACGATTTCGTGCGCGGCCTGGTCGTCAGTTCGCCGCTCGACGCCATGCTCGGCGGCGTGCTGAGCGAGGCGCGCGCGGCCGGCAATGCCGAAGTCCAGCTCAGGCTGGACCTGCCCCTTCAGCAGCTGGAACGCTCCGCCGTATCCGGCCAGGTGCGGCTGGCGGGCAACGAGCTGCAGCTGGCGCCCTACCTGCCGCGCCTGACCCGGGCGCGCGGCACGGTGCATTTCAACGAGAACGGCTTCGCCCTGGGAGCTGTGCAGGGCCGCTTGCTGGGTGGTGATGTGCGGGCCGACGGCGGCACCATTGCCTTGCCCGGAGCGGCTACGAACGCCCCGGTCGGCATGCGCGTGCAGGGCGCACTCACGGCCCAGGGGCTGCGGCAGGAGAGCCAACTCGGGGCTCTGGCCTCGCTGGCTCGCCAGATGAGCGGCAGCACGACTTACACCGCCGAGTTCGGCCTGCGCCAGGGCGTGCCCGAGTTCCTGTTCGAGTCGAACCTGCAGGGCCTGGCGCTGGACCTGCCCCCACCCCTGGCCAAGGCTGCCGAGCTTGCCCTGCCCCTGCGTCTGCAGTCGGGCCTGCTGACCGCCGGTCGCGAAGGCGCTGCGGTGGGCGACAAATCCACGGTGCGACATGACCTGCTGCGCCTGGACTTCGGGCGTCTGGTTTCGCTGCGCTACGTGCGCGAGCACGCGGATGGCGAGGTGCACGTGTTGCGCGGCGCCATCGGCGTCGGCCTGCCGGCCGGCGAAACCGCGCCCCTGCCCGATGCGGGCGTGGTGGCGCGGGTGATGTTTGATACGCTAGATGTGGACGCTTGGCGACGCAAGATTGCCGGGCCCGCCCCGGTCGGCACGGCCAGTGCGGGCATGCTGGCGGCCGCGAATGCCTACCTGCCCACCAGCCTGATCCTGCAGGGCGCCACGCTGCAGGCAGGGGGGCAGACCTTCCGCCAGCTGGTCGCCGGTGGCAGCCGCGAAGACCAGATCTGGCGCCTAAACGTCGATGCGCGCGAGCTCAGTGGTTACCTCGAGTACCGCATGCCCGGATCGGTGGGCTCCGGCAGCGTCTACGCACGCCTGGCGCGCCTGGCGCTGGCCCAGGAGAACGCCACGGGCGTCGAGCAGCTACTGGACGAACAGCCTGTTGGCATACCCGCGCTGGACATCGTGATCCAGGACCTGGAGCTGCGGGGCCTCAAGCTGGGCCGCATGGAGATGGAGGCTATCAACCGGGGCCTGGCGGGGCGTGACGGCGGCGCACGCGAGTGGCGGCTCAGCAAACTGCGCATCAGCATGCCCGAAGCCGAGTTCACGGCCTTTGGCAACTGGGCGGTGTACCAGGAGGCTGGCGATCCTGCGGGCAGAGTGAGCGTGCCGCAGGCGCGTGCGCCCGCCGCAGCGCCCCGCAATGAGCGGCGCCGTACGGTCATGAATTTCCGTATGGACGTGGCCGACGCTGGCGGCCTGCTCGCCCGCCTGGACATGCCGGGGCTGATCCGCGCGGGCAAGGGGCAACTCGAAGGCCAGGCCAGCTGGATCGGCTCTCCGCTGGCGATCGATTATCCGAGCCTGGGCGGCGCGTTCCGCGTGGACATCGAGCGCGGCCAGTTTCTCAAGGCCGATCCGGGCCTGGCCAAGCTGCTGGGCGTGCTCAGTCTGCAGTCGCTGCCGCGGCGCCTCACGCTGGATTTCCGCGATGTCTTCAGCGAGGGCTTTGCCTTCGACTTCGTGCGCGGTGACGTGCAGATCGAGCAGGGCATGGCGCGCACCAACAACCTGCAGATGAAGGGCGTTAACGCCGCAGTGCTCATGAGCGGCCAGGCCGATCTGGCCCGCGAGACCCAGGACCTGCGCGTGGTTGTCGTGCCCGAAATCAATGCCGGCACGGCCTCGCTCATTGCCACGGCCATCAACCCGGCCGTGGGGCTGGGCACCTTCCTCGCGCAGATCTTTCTGCGCCGTCCCGCGATTGCGGCGGCGACCCAGGAGTTCCGCATCACGGGGACTTGGGGTGATCCGCAGATGAACAAGGTCGAGCCGGCGCCCCCGGTCCGCACGCCGGAGGCGGGGAACGGACGATGAAGACCGCTGCCTTGCAAATGGTGTCGGGTGCCGATCTGGTCGCGAACCTGGCGCGGGCGCGTGAGCTGTTGGTGAGGGCTGCTGGCGAAGGCGCGGAGCTGGCCGTGCTGCCCGAGTACTTCTGCCTGCTGGGCCATGACGAAAAGGACAAGCTGCGCATCCGCGAGCGGCCCGGCCACGGACCCGTCCAGGACTTCCTGGCCTCGACCGCGCGCGAGCTGGGCCTGTGGATCGTCGGGGGTACCCTGCCCATCGAGGCCGCAACCGACGCGCGAGCCGGGGCCGTAACCGAGGTCGCGGCGCAAGACCCCTCTGCCCTGCGCGTCTACAACAGCACCCGGGTCTATACACCGCAGGGCGAATGCGTAGCCCAGTACGACAAGATCCACCTCTTTCGCTACGACAACGGGCGCGAGCGCTACGACGAGGCCCGTACCCTGTTGCCGGGTCGCGAGCCTGTGCATTTTGATCTCACCTCGCGTGACGGGCAGACGTGGCGCGTGGGCCTGAGCGTCTGCTACGACCTGCGCTTCCCGGAGCTTTACCGCGCCCATGCCCGCGCCGGCGCCGATCTCCTGCTCGTGCCAAGTGCCTTCACCCACACCACGGGCCAGGCCCACTGGGAGCCGCTGCTGCGCGCGCGGGCCATCGAAAACCTGGCCTATGTCGCTGCCGCCGCGCAGGGGGGCGTGCATGCCAACGGGCGCCGCACCTGGGGCCACACCATGCTGCTGGACCCCTGGGGGGGCGTGCTGGACCAGCACGCCGAGGGCGAGGCGGTGGTGCTGGCGGAGCTCGACGCCCGCTGGCTGGTCCAGTGCCGCCAGCAACTGCCGGCACTGGAGCACCGCGTGCTGTGAACGCCCGCTTCCTCGATCCACTCGCCGGGCCCTGGCGGTCTCCCCAGTGGCGCCGTCGCCTGCTCTGGTCGCTGCTGGCCGCGCTGGTGGTGGCCCTGCTGGTCACACTGGTCTGGCTCGCCGGGCGCTACGAGGTCAGCCAGGTGCAGCGCCGACTGGATCGCGACGCGAGCGACGCGGTGGGCGATATCCGCTCCCGCCTCACGCGCAATCTGCAGAACCTGCAGGCTCTGCAGATTGGCGACCCCCGGCCCGCCTCCTGGACGGCTGAGGCCGCCAGCCTCCTGCGCGTGTACCGCGAGCTGGTGCGTATCGAGTGGCGCAACGAGCGCTTCGACATCGTGGCGCAGGCCGGGACTCCGTTTCGGCCCCCGGTGTTCGAGCGGCTAGGACGCGATACTGCGCAGTCCGAGGTGATCCAGGCCTGCAATGCGGCGCGTCGTTTCAACGGTCCAGCGTATTCGACCAGCTATTTCGTACCACTGAGCAATGGTCTGGGCGTCGAGGTCATGGAGATGTGTCTGCCGCTGGCGACGGCCGGCGTGATCACGGGCTATCTCGTGGCGACGTACGCCTTGCAGGACCTGCTGGAAGAGCTGGGTCGCCAGTTCACGCGCAGCGTGGACATTTCGTTCACCGAGGGCGATGGCACCCGCTTGGCGATGCGCGGCACCGCGCAGCGCGGCGCACGCTTGTTTAGCGCCCGGCAGCTGATCGACTTGCCGGGCACAACCATGGTGCTGCGCATGGACAGCTGGCGCGGGGCGCCCGAGCTCTTCCCCAACGTCCTCACGGCCCTGGTCACCGGCATGTCGATTGCGCTGGTCTCCATCCTGCTGCTGCTGGGCAAGGACATGCGCCGGCGCCTCAAGGCCGAAAACGACCTCGCCGACGCGCTGGCCTTCCGCAAGGCCATGGAAGATTCACTGGTCACCGGCTTGCGCGCGCGCGACCTGCAGGGCCGCATCACCTACGTCAACCCGGCCTTCTGCCAGATGGTGGGCTTCAGTGCCGACGAGTTGCTGGGCCAGGGCGTGCAGGCGGCGCCCTATTGGCCGCCCGAGCTGGCAGAGGAGTACAAGAAACGCCAGGAGGTGCGGCTCGCCGGCAACGTGCCGCCGCGCGAGGGACATGAATCCGTCTTCATGCACAAGGACGGCACGCGCTTCCCGGTGCTCATCATCGAGGCGCCGCTGATCAATGCGCAGGGTGTACAGACGGGGTGGATGAGCGCCTTCCTCGATATCCGCGAGCAGCGGCGCGTGGAGGAGCTCTCGCGCGCCAGCCAGGAGCGGCTGCAGGCGACCGCCCGCCTGGCCATGGTGGGCGAAATGGCCTCCCTGCTCAGCCACGAACTCAACCAGCCTCTAGCGGCCGTTTCCAGCTACGCCACGGGCACGCTTAACCTGCTCAAGCAGGGCGACCCCACCCCGGCGGATGTCGAGCTAGCGATGAGCCGCATTGCCGAGCAGGCGGAGCGGGCCGGCAAGGTCATCAAGAGCGTGCATGATTTTGTACGCCGGCGCGATCAGGCCCGCGAGGCCGTCGAACCCGGCGCGCTCTTTGACGCCGTGCTGCCTCTAGTGAACCTGCAGGCGCGCAAGCTCGGGGTGCAGGTCCAGATCCACTGCGCGCCCAAACTGCCCGCCGTGCTGTGCGACCGCACCATGGTCGAGCAGGTCCTGCTCAACCTGGCCCGCAACGGCATGCAGGCCATGGACCGCCCGGACATACGCCGACGCGTGCTGACCCTGGGCGTACGCCGTGCCCCGGCCGACGCGCGCTGGCTCGTGTTCTCGGTGGCCGACCTTGGCCCCGGCATTGCTCCTGAAGTCGCCGAACAGTTGTTCACGCCCTTCTTCACCACCAAGGCCGAGGGCATGGGCCTGGGGCTGTCTCTGTGTCGCACCGTGATCGAGCAGCACGGCGGCAACCTGGCCTTCGAGCCCGCCGGGGCGCAGGGCACGGTGTTCACCTTCACCCTGCCCGCGCACAGCGCATGACATAACATTGGATCATGCAACCCGCGATTGATGCTTCCGTCTATGTTGTTGACGACGACGCCAGCGTGCGCGAGGCGCTGGCCTGGTTGCTGCGTTCGCGCCACCTAAGCAGCCACGCCTTTGACAGCGCCGAGGCTTTCCTCGAACGGCTTGAGGGCGCGCGCCTGCCCCTGCGCCCGGCCTGCCTGCTGCTGGACGTGCGCATGCCCGGCATGAGCGGCCTGGCCCTGTTCGAGCGGCTGTTCGAGCGCGGCGTGCACGAAGTCATGCCCGTGATCTTCCTCACGGGCCATGCCGATGTGCCTACGGCGGTGAGCATGGTCAAGCGCGGCGCCTTCGACTTTTGCGAAAAGCCTTTTTCTGACAACGCGCTGGTCGACCGGGTCGAGCAGGCGCTGGCCCAGTCCGAAACCCTGGTGCAGGGCCTGCTTGCACGCGAGCGGCGGCAGCAGCGCCTGGCCGAGCTGACCGAGCGCGAGCGCGCCGTGATGCAACTCGTCATCGAAGGGCTGCCCAACAAGCGCATCGCCGACCAGCTCGACATCAGCGTGCGCACGGTGGAGGTGCACCGCGCGAGGGTCTTCGACAAGATGGACGTCAAGTCGGCCGTCGAGCTCGCCAATCTTCTGCGTGTGGCGTGACGGCTCGCCGCTTTTTGGCGTGTTCTCAATCGCGCCCGTCGTCCTTCGGCTTGCCCTTGTCCTCGCGATTTGACAGCTCCCCCTTGCGCCGCCCCGAGAACATGGTCCACCACACGATGAAGATCAGCAGCAGCAGCGCGCCCAGGGCTTCCAGGAAAATCAACCACATGAAACGACTCCAGCGAGGACTCCACGTCTTCGGTCTTGCCATTGTAGGAATGCTGGTCGGGTGTACTGACTTGCCCGTGGCCGCGCCCGCCGGCGACGGGCCGCGAATTGCCATTGAACAGCCGGGCGATGACGTTGCCGCTCCGGTCGGCGTAGCCGGACTGCCTTCCCTGCCGCCAGGCATCGTCGTGATGCAGCAGGCGCGCAGCCGCTGGACACCCGTGTCGTGGGCCGAACTGCCCGGCCTGGGCGTTGATCCGCTGGGTGAGGCCTGGTCCGCCTGGCTGCGCAGCTGCGAGCGCACCAACGCCCCTGCGCCCGCGGCCTTGCTTGCACTGTGCAGCGATCTGCGACGCCTGCAAGCGGCGACCGATGAGGACAAGCGGCGCTGGATGTTCGAGCGTCTTCAGCCCTACCGCGTCGAGACGCAACAGGGCGATCCGGTGGGCCTGCTGACCGGCTACTACGAGCCTGTGGCCGAGGCCTCGCGACTGCCCAATGCGCGCTTCAACGTGCCGCTGTACCGGCCGCCCGCAGCCCTGCACCTGCGCAAGCCCTGGTACAGCCGGCAGGAGATCGACACCCTGCCCGAGGCGCAGGCCGCGCTGCGCGGCCGCGAGATCGCCTGGCTGGCCGACCCGGTGGCCGTGCTCAACCTGCAGATCCAGGGCTCGGGCCGCCTGCTGGTGACCGAGCCCGACGGCCGCCAGCGACTCGTGCGCATCGGCTACGCCGGCACCAACGACCAGCCCTACCGCAGCGTGGGTGGCTGGCTGCTGCAAAGGCGCGAGGTACGCGATGCGTCCTGGCCCTCGATCCGCAACTGGGTGGCGCAGAACCCGGGGCGTGTGCAGGAAATGCTCTGGGCCAATCCACGCGTCACCTTCTTTCAGGAACAGCCCCTGCCCGAGAGCGAAAGCGTCATCGGTCCGCGCGGCGCCCAGGGCGTACCGCTCACGGCCGGCCGTTCCATCGCCGTCGATCCCGGCAGCATTCCCTATGGCACGCCGGTGTGGCTGGCCTCCGACGGCCCGCAGCTGCCGCTGCAACGCCTGGTGATGGCCCAGGACACGGGCAGCGCCATCGTCGGCGCAGTACGTGCCGACTACTTCGTGGGCACCGGGCCCGATGCCTCGCAGATTGCCGGGCGCATGAAGCAGCCGCTGCGCATGTGGGTGCTGTGGCCGCGCTGAGGCGGCGCGTCGTCATTGGATATCAACTGGATTGCTGTTCGAAAAAGGCAAAAGGCAAGACCTGACCCTGGATGTGGGACTGTTAGCTGTAACGTGTTGTTATTCGTGGCCACGCTACCTGAACAGCCAAACAACTAGAGAGATAAGCCCACCAAGTAAGGTGCCAGTGATTGTGGTGGCTTGCAGTGTGGCCAAAATTGTCTTTCCCCGCATTGACTGGTAGAAGGCGTCCACACTTTCCCGCGGCATTCCTTCGTTAAGCATACCGGCTCCGACTCGGGCTGTCCTTCCAGCCAGAATCGCGAAAACCGCGATGGCCACGACCAAATAGGTGAGGCCAAAAACTGCGATGTAAGGCATGCCAGCCACCTCCCTTAGCTACTCATGAGTTTCGGTTGAGGGGACGCGCTGATGCATCTTTTTCCCCTCAGCTTTACCCTTTGGACTATACCGAACTACTGGTCAAGTGCAAGGCCGGTGCGGGTCAAATTGCGTCATCGGCAGTGCTCCCGGTTCGTTTTGCACGGAAGTCATACGCTGACCTTTTCTGGCGCATATGGCTATGGAGTCGCAAGGCTATGCGACCCCAGGCAAAAGGAAAGACCTGACGCTACGGTAGTCATCCTGGGGCAGGGCTGAAGCGGCCAAGCTTGGTTGGCCCGGAAGGTTGCGCAAGCACTCCAAGCCTCATGTCGCCAGAAGATGGCTTGAGAGCCTAATCGGGCCGACGCTTGCTCTGGACGTACTGAGTCCACAGATCCGGCAAACGCCAGACGACTGAGCAAGAAAAGTAAAGCGCAAGCGATGCGGGCCAATTGGCCTCGCGCATGAGCTCCAGTGCAACTGGATTCTTGAAGTGCCAGTACAACGCATAGCACCCATCGACAGTCCACCACACTGCCAACAGCATAAGGGGCACTAGTCGTAAGCGCCTGTACAGGATGACTTTAAGCGACCATACGGATGTCAGATATGTGAAGCCCGCCATGATGAAGCTGATCGGGATATCCCAGTCGGGGGCTTCGTAGTAAAACGAGCCCGCGACGAGCAGTCCTACCCCGATCACGAGCGTGGTCAAGTTCCAAGGGTGGAAGTAATTCATAGGGTCGTCGTCACCTCTGCCGTTCGTGGCGAACGTGGCTGTACTAGCTTGGCGGCATCGAGTTCGGTCATTCTTCCCTGCGTCACCGCACTTGCCTAGATCTAGCGAGTTTTGGCTTCGAGCTTGAGCTGCCAAGCGTGCGGACTTTCAGGCGATTACATTAACTTTCAGATTTTTTAGTCTGCTTTTTTTGCTTCTGTTGCGGCGATGGAGGGGTTGTTTGTAACTCCTTGGCTCGCCTATCAGCCCGAATCGTAAGTACTAGTTCAATAAAGTCTGATGGGTCAGACAGCCTCCCCACTAAAGCGTTTTGTGCTTCCAGACTGAGCGCACTAGGCTCAAAAACAGATTCGACCCCGTAGGAGGATGCTGCCACAGATATCTGATTCCAAGCAAAGGGTCTGCACGCGCGTGATACCGCTGCTGCTATGTCAGCAGCAGGAGAAATCCCATCATCTAACGCAAGAGCGCGATCGACGACACATTTCTTAAATGCTTCTTTGGATGCATCTCGCATTACTTCCTTTTTTGCCCTAGCCTTATTGCGAAGCTCCTCCCACTCCGGAAACTTGTCCACAAAAGGGAAAATCCTATCCGACTCAACAAGGGCATCCTCTACGCATTTTTGGGCTCTATCAATGGGAGAGATGCTGCAAGTGGACCAAAGTGAAAGCCAATTTAACTTTAGCTTCCATACATCCAACCACTCCTGAACACTGTTAGCTTTTTCCAGCGCTGAGAGGTACCGGATATCCACGTATATCGCTCTTGCCATTCGATCGACGTCCGCGCAAAGAACCTTGATCTTCGTATCATTCCTATTGCAGTTCAAAGGGTCAGCAAAAGCTGGAGAGGCAAACAGAACTAAGGCGAGTACGGCGATTAGATTCTTCATGGGTGCATCTTAACGGCGACCACCATTACAGCCTATCCTCGCGACTGCTGAGTTAGGCAGCGTGTGAACGAACACACCAGACGACCGTCCGCGCCGTTGATGAATATGTCTCTGTTCAGATCTCGCACTCGCATCGTCCCAATCCGGCTCACCGTGGAATCGTGCAAGAAACGGCATGACATGGCGGCACACGTCTAGCGCAGGCTCACGCGCACCTGCACCCGCAGGCTGCGGCTGCTGCTCTCCGTTACGCGTCCGCCCCCGCCCAGGCCGGCGGCGTTCTGGCGCTGGTCCTGCGCGTCCTCGCTGTCGGCAATCGTGGTCCACTCATCGAGCGGCAGCATCAGCGTGGTGGATGTGCTGGCCTGCGCGCCCAGCGGCTGGCGGCCCTGCGACGCCACCAGCTCCAGGTAGACGGTGTCGCCGCCCTCCCAAACCGGTGTCGCCGTGAAGCCCGTGCCCGCCTGCACCCACACGGTGCCGGGCATGCTGCGGCGGATGCCGTTTTGCACGATGAACTGCCGCAGGCGCAGCGGCACGGTTTGCCCCAGGCTGATGGCCGTGGGCCGGCCGTTGAGCACCAGCGCCTGCTGCAGCGTGCGCCCGCTGCCCGCGCTGTCCCGCCGGCGGGCTTCGAGCGTGATGTCCACCTCGCTACGGCCCGGCTGCACGCGCGCATCGACCTCGGCGCCGATGCGCTCGTTGCTGGTGCTGCGGCCGTCGTCCTGACGCACCTCGATGAGCAGGTTGCGCAGGGGCAGCGGGGCTGGCGTCATCACGGTCTGGGCGCACAGCAGCGCGGGCAGGGCGGCCAGCAGGAGGACGCAGGCACGGCGGTGTTTCATCGGGGGCGCCGGCGGGGGCGTTTCGGGGCGGGCGCCGCTGCGGGCCGCGGCGCCCGCAGGTGGCCCAGGGGCAGGGTGGGGCTGGCCTTGACTTCGCCCAGCGAGAAGCTGGTGTGCAGGTCCTTCACATTGGGCAGGTTGATCAGGCGCTGCAGCGCGAAGCTGGAGAAGCTGTCCAGGTCCTGCGCCACCACCTGCAGTTCGAAGGTGCCCGTGCCGCTGATGTAATGGCAGGCCACCACCTCGGGCAGGGCGCGCACGGCTTCTTCCAGCACGCGGGTGGCGTCGCCGGTGTTGCGCTCGGCGTCCAGGCGCACAAAGGCCAGCACGCCCAGGCCGATTTTGTGGCGGTCGATCTCGGCGTGGTAACCCTTGATGTAGCCCGCCGTCTCAAGCGCGCGCACGCGCCGCCAGCACGGCGCGGGCGACAGCCCCACCCGCGAGGCCAGCTCGGCATTGGTGAGGCGGGCGTCGGCTTGCAGCTCTTGCAGGATGGCCGGGTCGAATTTGTCAATTGTTTCCATTAAGTCAATTTTGCAGCAACATTCTTTCAAAAACCACTGCAAAACGGGCAAAGAAAGCAAAGACCTATCAGCCAATGCGCCCTACACTGCCGTGACCCAAGAACCACACGGCCCCGAGCCCGGAGACAAGCCGCATGAACGCCCCCCTGCCCGCATCCATCCGTCAGGCGCTGGAAACCGTCACCCTGGACGACAAGTACAGCCTGGACCACGGCCGCGCCTTCATGAGCGGGGTGCAGGCGCTCGTGAAGCTGCCCATGCTGCAGCGCCTGCGCGACCAGCTGGCGGGCAAGAACACGGCGGGCTTCATCAGCGGCTACCGTGGCTCGCCGCTGGGCAGCTACGACCAGGCGCTGTGGAATGCCAAGAAGTACCTGCAGGCGCAAAACATCGTGTTCCAGCCGGGCGTCAACGAGGAACTCGCCGCCACCGCGCTCTGGGGTACGCAGCAGCTGGGTTTTGCGCCGCCGGGCACCAACCGCTTCGACGGCGTCTTCGGCATCTGGTACGGCAAGGGGCCGGGCGTGGACCGCTGCTCGGACGTCTTCAAGCACGCCAACATGGCCGGCACCACGCCCTGGGGCGGCGTCATCGCGGTGGCTGGCGACGACCACGTGGCCAAGAGCAGCACGGCCGCGCACCAGAGCGACCACATCTTCAAGGCCTGCGGCTTCCCGGTGTTCTTCCCGGCCTCGGTGCAGGAGATCCTGGACCTCGGCATCCATGCCTTCGCCATGAGCCGGTATGCCGGTGTCTGGGCGGGCATGAAGACCATCCAGGAGATCGTGGAGTCCAGCGCCACGGCCCTGATCGACCCCGAGCGCGTGCAGATTGCGCTGCCGACGGACTTCGAGATGCCGCCTGGCGGCCTGCACATCCGCTGGCCCGACCACGCGCTGGAGCAGGAGGCACGGCTCTTCCACCACAAGTGGTACGCGGCCCTCGCCTACATCCGTGCCAACCGGCTCAATCACAACGTCGTCGCCACGCCGAACGACCGCTTCGGCCTCATTGCCAGCGGCAAGGCCTGGAACGATATGCGCCAGGCCCTGCTGGACCTGGGGCTGGACGATGCCACCTGCCGACGCCTCGGCATCCGCCTGCACAAGGTGGCCGTGGTCTGGCCGCTGGAGGCGCAGACCGCGCGCGACTTCGCCACCGGCCTGCAGGAGATCCTGGTGGTGGAGGAGAAGCGCCAGCTCATCGAGTACCAGCTCAAGGAGGAGCTCTACAACTGGCGTGACGACGTGCGCCCCAACATCCTGGGCAAGTTCAACGAGGGCGACCGCGCCGGCGGCGAATGGTCGCAAGCCAATCCCTCGAGCAACGAACTGCTGCGCGCCAACGCCGATCTGAGCCCGGCCGCGATCGCGCGTGCGATCGCCGGACGCCTCAAGAAGCTGGGTATTGCGCCTGCAGGCAGCGATGTCGCTGCCCGGATCGACGCGCAGCTCGCCGTGCTGGACGCCAAGGAGCGCGCCATGCAGACGTTGGTGCTGGGCGGCCCGGCCGCCGAGCGTCAGCCCTGGTTCTGCTCGGGCTGCCCGCACAACACCAGCACGCGCGTGCCCGAGGGCTCACGGGCGCTCGCGGGCATCGGCTGCCATTTCATGGCGACCTGGATGGACCGCAGCACCATCGGCTTCACGCAGATGGGTGGCGAGGGCGTGCCCTGGGTGGGCCAGCAGCCCTTCAGCAGTGAGCAGCATGTGTTTGCCAACCTGGGCGACGGCACCTATTTCCATAGCGGCATCCTGGCCGTGCGTCAGGCCATCGCGGCCGGTGTGAACATCACCTACAAGCTGCTCTACAACGACGCCGTGGCCATGACCGGGGGCCAGCAGGTGGGTGAGCGTCCCGAGGGTCACTCGGTGGTGCAGATCGCGCAGAGCATGCGGGCCGAAGGGGCGCAGAAGATCACCATCGTCACGGACGAGCCCGAGAAGTACGAGGGCGTGCAGAGCTTGCCCGCCGGCATTGCCATCGAGCACCGCGACGAGCTCGACCGCATCCAGCGCGAGTTCCGCGAGCTCAAGGGCTGCACGGTCATCATCTACGACCAGACCTGCGCCACCGAGAAGCGCCGCCGTCGCAAACGCGGCACGATGGTCACGCCCGCCAAGCGGGTGGTGATCAATGAGCTGGTGTGCGAAGGTTGCGGCGACTGCGGCCAGCAGAGCAATTGCCTCTCGGTCGAGCCGCTGGAGACCGAGTTCGGCCGCAAGCGCACCATCAACCAGAGCAGCTGCAACCAGGATTTCTCCTGCGTCAAGGGTTTCTGCCCGAGTTTCGTCACGGTGGAGGGCGGGCAACTCAAGAAAAAGGCCAAAGGCGAGGCGCTGTCGCCTTATGCCCTGGGCGAATTGCCCGAGCCCATCCAGCCCGCGCTGGAGCGCGAAGGTGCCTACGGCGTCGTCGTTGCGGGCGTGGGGGGCACCGGGGTCATCACCATCGGCCAGCTGCTTGGCATGGCGGCGCACATTGAGGGCAAGGGCATCGTCACCCAGGATGCGGCGGGCCTGGCGCAAAAAGGCGGGGCGACCTGGAGCCATGTGCTGATTGCCGCATCGCAGGAGGCCATCAGCACCACGCGCGTGGGGCTGGCCGCTGCTGATCTGATCCTTGGCTGCGATCCCATCGTGACGGCTGGCAAAGAGACCGTGATGCGCATGCGCGCGGGCCGCACCCGTGTGGCCCTCAATGCGCACACCGCGCCCACGGCGGCCTTTGTGAAGAACGCGGACTGGCAGAACCCGTCCGAGCGTTGTGCGGCCGATGTGGCACAAGCGGTCGGGGCCGAGGGCCTGGGCGCCTTCGATGCTGACGCCGTGGCCACCCGCCTCATGGGCGACGCCATCTTCGTCAATCCCATCATCCTGGGCTACGCCTGGCAAAAGGGCTGGATCCCCCTGGGCCGCGAGGCCCTGCTGCGCGCGATGGAGCTCAATGGCGTGGCAGTCGAGGCCAACCAGACGGCTTTTGCCTGGGGCCGCCAGGCGGCGCAGGATTGGGCGCGTGTGCAGACCATGCTGACGCCGGTGACCGCCGTGCAGTTCCAGCCGCGGGAGACGTTGGGGCAACTGGTGGCCCGTCGCGTCGAGTTCCTCAAGGATTACCAGGACGCGGCCTACGCCGAGTCCTACCGCGCCTTTGTGGAGCGGGTTCGGGTGGCCGAGCACGCCGCCGTAGGCAAGACGACGCTGGCGGAGTCGGTGGCGCGCTATCTCTTCAAGCTCATGGCCTACAAGGACGAGTACGAGGTGGCCCGGCTGCACAGCGCGCCGGCTTTCGCATCGCGTATTGAGTCCATGTTCGAGGGTGAGTACAAGCTTCACTTCCATCTGGCACCGCCCCTGCTGGCAAAGAAAAACGAGCGGGGCGAGCTCACCAAGCGACCGTACGGCCCGTGGATGGCCCGCGTCTTCAGCCTGCTGGCCCGACTGAAGTTCCTGCGTGGAACGGCCCTGGACCCCTTTGGCCGCACAGAGGAGCGACGGGAGGAGCGCGCGCTGATTGCCGAGTACCGGGCCGACATTGAGGAACTGCTCGGCGGGCTGAGCCCGGTCAACCACGCTCTTGCGCTTGAGCTGGCCCGCGTCCCGGAGCAGATCCGTGGCTACGGGCACGTCAAGGCGCGCCATCTGCAAGCCGCGCGCCGGTTGGGTGAAGAGCGCCGCGCGGCCTGGCGCGCCGCGCGGGCCTGAATCCCGGCCCGCCGGCGGGACTCCCCGGGCGCGCGCAGCGGCCCGTACAATGCACGGCTGCGCGCCAGCGGGGGCCTGCCTCAGGCCTGCTGGCGGTCTCAGACATACAGAAAACCGACGTGGAGTCCATCGTGTTCATTTCTTCCGCCTACGCCCAGTCCGCCCCCGCCCCCGCGCCCACCATGCAGGACTCGCTGCTCAGCATGCTGCCCATCGTGCTGATGTTCGTGGTGCTGTACTTCATCATGATTCGCCCCCAGATGAAGAAGCAGAAAGAGCACCGCGCCATGGTTGAGGCCCTGGCCAAGGGCGACGAAGTGGTGACCGCTGGCGGCATGCTCGGCCGCGTGAGCAGCCTGGGCGAGAACTACATCAACGTGGAGATTGCCTCCGGCGTGGAAGTCCAGCTGCAGCGCCAGGCCGTGGTACAGGTGCTGCCCAAGGGTACGATGAAGTGAGTTTGCCGGTCGGGCTTTGAGCGTTCAGCATTCAGCGCGAAATCCCCGACGTTTTTCGCTCAACGCCACACGCTCAACGCTGGACCCACATGAACCGTTACCCCTTGTGGAAGTACGCGATACTGGTGATCGCGCTGCTGGTTGGGTCCGTTTACACGGCCCCTAACTTCTTTGGCGAGGCACCGGCCGTCCAGGTGTCGCCCGCCAAAGCGACCCAGAAAGTGGATGCTGCAACGCAGTCCCGGGTGGAAGCGGCGCTCAAGGAGGCCGGCATTGCGCCCGACGCGATCAGCCTCGACACCGGCTCCCTGCGGGTGCGCGTGGAAAACACCGACCTCCAGCTGCGAGCCAAGGACGCGATCCAGCGCGCGCTGATCCGCGACCCGGCCGACCCAGATTACATCGTCGCCCTCAACCTGCTGTCGCGCACGCCGGGCTGGTTGCTGTCGCTGCATGCCGCGCCCATGTACCTGGGCCTGGACCTGCGCGGTGGCGTGCATTTCATGCTGCAGGTCGACATGCAGGCCGCGCTGAACAAGAAGGCCGAATCGCTGGCGGGCGACTTGCGCACCGTTTTGCGCGAGAAGAACGTGCGCCACGGGGGCATCAGCCGCAGCGGCCAGACCGTGGAGCTGCGCGTGCGTGACGCCGCGACGCGCGATGCCGCCCAGCGCGTGCTGACCGACCAGTTCGCCGACCTGCAAGCGAGCGAGAGCCAGGAGGGTGGCGAGTACCGCCTGACCCTGAGCCTCAAGCCCCAGGCCGCGCGGCTCGTGCAGGAGCAGGCGCTCAAGCAGAACATCACCACGCTGCACAACCGCATCAACGAGCTGGGCGTGGCCGAGCCCGTGATCCAGCAGCAGGGCCTGGACCGCATCGTCGTGCAACTGCCCGGCGTGCAGGACACGGCCAAGGCCAAGGACATCCTCGGCCGCACCGCCACGCTGGAGCTGCGCCTGGTCGATGAAAGCACCGAAGGCCGCGCCGCAGAGGTTGGCTCGGGCCCGGTGCCCTTCGGCGCCGAGCGCTACCTGGACCGTAACGGCCAGGCCGTGATCGTGAAAAAGCAGGTCATACTGACCGGCGACAACCTGACCGATGCGCAGCCCGGTTTCGACAGTCAGACCCAGGAGCCGACTGTCAACCTCTCGCTCGACGCCAAGGGCGCACGCATCTTCAAGGAGGTGACGCGCGAGAACGTCAACAAGCGGATGGCCATCATCTTGTTCGAGAAGGGCAAGGGCGAGGTGGTCACCGCGCCCGTGATCCGCACCGAGATCGGTGGCGGCCGGGTCCAGATTTCCGGCCGCATGACGAGCACGGAGGCGGCCGACACGGCCCTGCTGCTGCGCGCAGGCGCGCTGGCCGCGCCCATGGAGATCATCGAGGAGCGCACTATCGGCCCCAGCTTGGGCGCCGAGAACATCGACAAGGGTTTTGCGAGCGTGACCTGGGGCTTCGTGGCCGTGGCGGCGTTCATGTGCGTCTACTACATGCTGTTTGGCGTGTTTTCGAGCGTGGCGCTGGGCGTCAACCTGCTGCTGCTGGTAGCCGTGCTGTCCATGCTGCAGGCGACCTTGACCCTGCCGGGCATGGCGGCCATGGCCCTGGTGCTGGGCATGGCCATCGACGCCAACGTGCTGATCAACGAGCGGGTGCGCGAGGAGTTGCGCAGCGGGGCGTCGCCGCAGGCCGCCATCCATACGGGATACGACCGTGCCTGGGCGACCATCCTGGACTCCAACGTCACCACCCTGATCGCCGGCCTCGCGCTGCTCGCCTTCGGCTCCGGGCCGGTTCGCGGTTTTGCGGTGGTCCACTGCCTCGGGATTCTGACAAGCATGTTCTCGGCCGTCTTCTTCTCGCGCGGGCTGGTCAATTTGTGGTACGGTAGCCGCAAGAAACTCAAGTCCGTCTCGATTGGCACGGTCTGGCGCCCCGATGGCCAGTTGCCCATCAAGGCGGAGTGAAGAAAGAATGAGTGGCGAAGAGGGAGTTTTTTGCTGCGGATCACTTGCGCAAGCGGGTGCGAACCGCCACTGAGAACGCCAAGGAGAAAGACAAGTGGAGTTCTTCAAGATTCGGCGCGACATCCCGTTCATGCGGCATGCGCTGATCCTCAACATCATCTCGTTCGTGACTTTCGCAGCGGCGGTGTTTTTTCTTGTCACCCGCGGCCTGCACCTTTCGGTGGAGTTCACGGGCGGCACCTTGATTGAAGTCAGCTACGCCCAGCCGGCCGACCTTGAGGCCGTGCGCGGCGGCATCGCCAAGCTGGGTTACAGCGACGTCCAGGTCCAGAATTTCGGGACCGCGCGCGACGTGCTGATCCGCATGCCAGCCGTCAAGGGGGTGAGCTCGGGCCAGCAGAGCGGGCAGGTGATGGCTGCGCTGCAAGCCCTGGACAGCAGCGCCACCCTGCGGCGCAGCGAGTTTGTGGGGCCCCAGGTGGGCGATGAGCTCGCCATCGACGGGCTCAAGGCACTGGCCTTCGTCGTCGGCGGCATCATGCTCTATCTGGCGCTGCGCTTTGAATGGAAGTTCGCCGTCGCCGCCATCATCGCCAATCTGCACGATGTGGTCATCATCCTGGGCTTTTTCGCGTTCTTCCAGTGGGAGTTCTCGCTGCCCGTGCTCGCGGCGGTGCTGGCGGTGCTGGGCTATTCGGTCAACGAGTCGGTGGTGATCTTTGACCGTATTCGCGAGAACTTCCGCCGTCTGCGCAAGCTCGACACGGTAGCCATCATCGACAACGCCATCACCTCGACCATCAGCCGCACCATCATCACCCACGGTTCGACCCAGATCATGGTGGTCTCCATGCTGCTCTTTGGCGGGCCGACGCTGCACTACTTTGCGCTGGCGCTAACCATTGGTATCTGCTTCGGGATTTACTCCTCGGTGTTCGTCGCGGCGGCCATCGCGATGTGGCTTGGCGTCAAGCGCGAGGACCTGATCAAGGGCGGGTCCTCTCGGCGTGAAGGATCCGATCCCAACGACCCCAATGCCGGAGCCGTAGTCTGACGGCACCCAGCCGCTAACGCCATGGCCACCCAGCGCACCTACATGCAGCGCATGCAGCTCGCACAGATGACGCGCGAGCGTTTCCTGTCGGATGCGCAGAAGATACTGGTCGATCTGGGCGGCCTGATCCACGACCGCCTGACCGTCTTGCTCAACCAGAGTGGCACCACCCGCGACATGCAGAACCGGCGCGACTCCTGGATGCTGTTCCAGAAGAAACGCAGCGTCTGGGTCGAGGCGACCATCAAGGTCTGGCGCGGGTCGCTCAGAGCGCCGGCCGGCAAGCCGGTCGAGAAGAAGAAGGAAGAGCTTTCCCTCGCAGAGGACGGCGGGCTTTCGCTGGTCGGCACCGACGCGGTCGAGAACAAGATCCTGGCCTCGCGCCTGGTTCTCTCGGTCGTCGAGAAGGCCGGCAACGAACTGGATGACCTGCGCGTGCGCATCAAGGCCCTGGAAAACCGGGACGACCTTGAAGGCCACGACCTCTTCCGACCCGAGGTGCTCATCCTGCTCATGATCGAGCAGTGGACCTTTTGCGGCATGCCCCGCGAGTCCTGGCCCATGGTCAGCGATGTGGTGCAGAAGTACCTGATCGATAAGCTCAAGGCGGCCTATGCGAGCGCCAACGCCTTCCTAATCCAGCAGGGCATCATGCCCACCATCGAGCTCAAGGACCGCGTCAAGCGCGCTGCAGTGCCGCGTCGCCCGCCCCCGCCCCCCGGCGCCCCCCCGCCGGACCCGATGCAGACCGACCCGCAGCCGCTGGGCTATGTGGGCGACATGGGCGGGGGCTGGGTCCCGTCGGTGCCGGCTTCGTATGGGGCGTCGGGATACCCGCAGCTGGCCGCTTATCCCCAGCAGGGCGCTTATCCCACCTCAGGCTACGGTTCTCCACGACCGGCTGTCATCTCGGCCCCCGCGCCTCTGGGCGCCGGCGCACCGCCCGCGATGGCACGCGGTGCCGGTGGCGCCCCGATGCCCCCTCAGGCGCCAGGCTATGGTGGCACGCCGCCCGCTCCGCCCGCTCCCGCCTACCCCGGCCAGCCGCAGCCCATGCTTGGCGTTGCGCCCGCGGCCCGTAGCGGTGGCGGTGGCCAGCCCTTTGGTGGCCGCCTCGGCTGGGACGAGGGGGGCGCCATGCCGGCCCCCTCTGCGGCTGGCCGTGGACCTGCCGCTGCCGCATCGGCTGCGTTTGCGGCCCCGATGGGGCAAACGCCCGCGCAGATGCATCAGGCCATGGCCCAAGCCGCAACGTCCCAGTTCGGCGGGGCACAAGAAGAAACCCGGCTCATCTCCCAGGCCACGCCGCTGGCGCGTACGCGCAGCCGGGCCCAGGGTATGTTCGGACAATTCAAGCGTCTGCTGGTCGGCCAGGGCGTGGCGGACTTCGGCGGCACGGGGCCGCATCCACCCTCTCCCGCGCTGGCGGCGGCCATGGCACAGCGCCCAGCCGCCAGCGGCACCCTCTACGGGGACTACAGCCCCGCTGGCGTGGTGCGCGTGGCCGAGATGCTGCGCGAGAAGACCGATGAACTCAAGCAGAAGGCCGAGACCAAGAGCGAGAAGGCGGTTATCGAGATGGTGGCGCTGATGTTCCAGGCCATCCTGGCCGAGGAGCGCATCCCAACCACCATCCGCGTCTGGTTTGCACGGCTCCAGATGCCGGTACTGCGTGTGGCGCTGTCCGATGCCGATTTCTTTGGCTCAGTCAATCATCCAGCCCGCCAGCTCATCGACCGCATGGGCTCTTGCGTCCTGGGCTTTGATGCCACCGGCATCAGCGGTAGCGCGCTTGAAGCTGAGATCAAGCGGGTTGTGCAGGTCATCGAGCAGTACCCCGAAACCGGCAAACGCGTCTTCCAGATCGTCCACGACGAGTTCCAGAAATTCCTGGCCAAGTTCCTGACCGGCAAGGAAAAGACGCAGAAGGTCGTGAGCGTGGCGCAGCAGGTCGAGCAGAAGGAGACGCTGGCGATCCAGTACACGATCGAGTTGCGCAATATGCTCAAGGACATCCCGGTCCGCGACGAGATCCGTAATTTCCTGTTCAAGGTCTGGGCCGAGGTGCTCGCGGTTTCCGCCGTGCGCAAGGGGCCCAAGGATGTCGAGACGGTGGCATTGAAGAAGGCGGCCGCGGACCTAGTCTGGTCGGCCAGCGCCAAACCAAACCGCAACGACCGTGCCCGCGTGATCCAGGACCTGCCGCAGCTGCTGCAGCGACTGCGCGGCGGCATGAAACTGCTGGGCATGTCCCCGACGGACCAGGATGCCCACATCAAGATCATCAGCGACACGATGGCCGACGCCTTCATGTCCAAGACCCAGGCCATCCCCCAGGCCCAGATTGATGCGATGACCCAGCGCCTCGCGAACCTCGAGGACTTTGTCAGCGAGGATGGGCTCGGTGACCTGCCCCTGGATGCCGAAAGCATCGAGATGATGCTGGGCATTGATGCCTCGACCATCGACGTCGTGACGAACGGGGGCTCCAAGCCTACCCCGGCCATGACCGCGTGGGCCCAGGAGCTGCAGGTGGGGTCGTGGTTCACCCTGGACCACAATGGCAAGGTGAGCCAGGTGCAGTTCGTCTGGCGCAGCGATCGCAAGCACCTCAACCTTTTTTCTTCCAGCGACGGCCACAGCTACCTGATCCAGGCCGGTCGTCTGGCCGCTTATCTGCAGGCGGGCCTGCTGCTGCCGCAGGAAGAGGAAACGCTGACGGTGCGCGCGACGCGCGAAGCGCTAACTCGACTCGAAGCCAATCCCGAGCGGCTGGTCACCTGATGCAACAAGCCCCGCGTGCGGGGCCTTTCATTTGCGGCTGAACGGGCCAGCCGTTTCAGTGCGCCAGGCGTTCCTCGCTGTCTTCACAAAGCTCATCCAGGATCAGGGCATCGGGTTCTTCTCCGAAGCTCCAGTACACCATGAGGATGATGATCTTCAGGTCGTCCAGGGCCATGGGCTCACCGGGCACAGCCATAGCCCGGTCTACGATGACCTCGCGCAGCGGGGGCGGCAGCACGCCAGCCGATTCCAGAAAGGTGATGAAACCAAGGCACTGGGCGCCGAGGTGGTTCTGCTCGGCCACAGAGTAGATGCGCAGACTGTCCGAAGCCTCGAAATTTGGGGGCAGATCGCGCGGCTCCTGCGCCGGGCTATCGAGCCACAGCGTGCTCTGGGCCGCGAGGTTCAGGCCGTCAAGCCAGGTCAGCGCGTCGCGGATCTCTTCCGCGCCAAAGCCGATGGCGCTGAGCTTGCGTTCGAGTTGGGGGAGTTCAGGGCAGGCGTCGCCGCGCCAGTAGTTTTCATAAACGTACACGAGCACTTCGAACATGCGTCCAATATAGCGCAGAACCCCGTTGCAGCACGCCCGAATTGGCAGGCGATGCCGGCGCTGTTGCGCACCGGGTACGCCCCAGCGGCTGGCTCGCCACCCGTTCAGGCACGGACCAGGCGCTGCAACAGCCCGCCGGGCAGCCGCGCCACATGGCCCCCAAGCTCCAGGGTCATGAGACGCGCCTGCAGGCTGGCGATGTCCAGGCCGGTGCGCGCCTGAAGTGTGTCCAGACTGACCGGATCGAGCCCCATTGCCTGCTCAACGCTGTCGAGCAGGGTCTCGTCGACCACGGCCGCGCCTGCGTTGCGGCTACCTACCTCGGGTGAAAACTCCTCCAGCACGTCCTGTGCTGACTCGACCAGCTTGGCGCCCTCACGGATAAGCGCGTGGCAACCACGGGACTGCGTGGCATGAATGGAGCCGGGAATCGCAAAAACCTCCTTGCCCTGCTCCGCAGCCAGGCGGGCAGTGATGAGCGAGCCCGATTGCAGGGCCGCCTCGACGACCAGGGTTGCCTGGCTCAAGCCGGCGATAAGCCGGTTGCGCCTAGGAAAGTTGGCCGCCAGGGGCGGGGTACCCAGGGGGTACTCGCTCACGATCAGACCGTGCTCGCAGATTCGGTGTGCAAGAGCGTGGTGGCTCTTGGGGTAGACGCGGTCCAGCCCCGTGCCCACCACGGCAACGGTCGCCAGACGATGGGCAGAGCCGACATGTCCGGCCAGGGCGCCCTCGTGGGCCGCACCATCGATGCCAAGCGCCAGTCCGGAAACGATGGTCAAGCCTGCACCAGCCAGGCTTTGGGCAAACTGGCGTGCGTTGAGCGCACCCTGTGGGGTGGGGTTGCGGCTGCCCACGATGGCCAGGCTCTTGCAGGTGTCCAGCGGCAGATCAATCCGGCCGGCCAGATACAGCATCAGCGGTGGATCTTCGATGTCCAGCAGGGAGTGTGGATAGCGCGCATCGCCCAGCGGGACGATGCCGCGTGCATCGGGCGCTTCCCGCAGCCAGGACCAGCTAAGGGCCAGTTGGTCTGCGAGTTCGGCCGGTTCGGTCTGCAGTGCCCGCGCCGCACTGGGCGCGACCAGCTGCTGCAGCGCGGTGACAGACTGTTGATAGATCTCCGCTGGCAGGCCAAAGGCGGCCAGCAGCCGCCGCGCGCTCTGCGGGCCGACCCCCGGTGTGAGCGTCAGTCGCAGCCAGTCCCCGAGTTCACCACGATCCATGGCAAGTCTGGCTGTCGCCGCCCGGCTTACTCGGGCGAAATCAGCCGGTCGCCTACGCCCACCGGCTCCGAGGTGTCCAGGATCAGGCCGTAGGAGAGCTTTTCGTAGACGCGAAACACCATGAGCAGGCCGGAGCGCTCGTCGGGCAGTTTGATGAGGGGCCGCGCCGGGTCGGTCGTGTCCACGAGTTGCGCGCCGTCCTTGAGGATGGCCAGCACGTGCCCGCTCTCGATGCCGTCACGACGCCCGCGGTTAAGAACCACCACCTCGTTCTCCGTAGCATTCACGACCGTGGTGCTGCCGTAGATCGAAACGATGCGAGCAGTGACCTGCTTGCCAGGAGCGCGGGGCACAAAGTTGAGAAACTCCCGCTCGGGTTCGGCCACCATGCGGTCACCGACCAGGATCTCGCTCTTGGCCAGGGTGACGTCGATGGTCGCGGGCACCCGCGCCGTACCGACCTTGCGGCCGGCTGCGGCGATTTCGGTGCTGCCTTCGCTGCGGGCCAGGGCCGCCTTGCCCAGGAACTCGGCCTCATAGCCCAGTACCTCGGATGTTTCCGGGTCCCTCAGGGCCTTGGCGTTTCGGAAGATGCGAAACTGCTTGATCTTCTGCGTGTCGTCCAGCAGTGGCGCGCCTGCCGGCCCACGGGCGTAAACACGGTCGCCGCGGCCGATGATGACGCGGTTCTCGCCAGCCGCGACGATGCGCGGCGCGTGCCGCAGCTCGTTTTCCTCGACGATCAGGGGCTCGGCGAGGAACGGCTCAATCGCGCTGACCTGTACGGTGCTCAAGGGGCTGCGGGGGTTCTCGAAGCGGATGCGTGGTGACAGGCGCACAGTCTCGGGGGCGCTGCTGCGTGTCTCCAACCGGCCGGCCTCGCTGGCGGCGGCTGGCGCGCCGCCCGGGCCGCTCGGTGCGCTGGTGGGTGGCGTCCCCGTTAGCATGGCGCGACCGTCGCGTTTGAGCAGATACAGGGTCTGGCCAGGGAAGATCAGGTGCGGGTTGCGGATCTCTTCGAGGTTCATGCCCCAGAGTTCAGGCCAGCGCCAAGGGCTCCTGAGATACAACTTGGAGATGGCCCACAGCGTATTGCCAGACTTGACGACGTAGGTGTCCGGGGCGTTGGGTACCAGCTCCGACAGAGGGACGCCGCCCTGTGCCACTTTCTGCGCGGTGGCGTTTTGTTCAGCGCTAATGGGCAGGTTAGGGAACTTCTGGCTCCAGACCGGCAGGCTCAACAGGCCCAGCGCCGTGATGATGGAAACTCGGGCGCTGATCCCCATCCTGCTGTTCGTCATGTCTCGTTGCTTCACGATGCCCCCGGCTGGTTCCGGGCGCAGACCGATTGACCGCCGGGCCCGGAAAACTTAACAAATCACGCGCGATTTTGCGCCCAAGCCCTTGATCGGGCAATGTTTTCTATACTTTGTTGCACACTGGCCGGCCAAAAGTGGCGAAAATAGCGACATCGGCGAGCTTTTCATATGGCCCTCCTACCCATCCTTTGTTTCCCCGATCCGCGCCTGCACACGGTGGCAAAACCCGTGCAGGCCGTGGACGCGCGCATCCGCCAGCTGATCGCCGACATGCTCGAGACCATGCGCGAGTCGCAGGGAATCGGCCTTGCGGCGACGCAGGTCAATGTGCATGAGCGTCTGATCGTGATCGATGTCTCAGAGGGGCGGGATCAGCCCCTCGTGCTCATCAATCCCGAGATCGTGTGGGCCAGCCCCCAGACCCAGGTCAACGAAGAGGGCTGCCTGTCCGTGCCCGGCATCTACGACGGCGTCGAGCGCCACGAGCGGGTGCACGTGCGGGCGCTTGACGGCGAGGGCCGCGAGCAGACCATCGAGGCCGACGGCCTGCTGGCGATCTGTATCCAGCATGAGATGGACCACCTCCTGGGCAAGGTTTTCGTCGAGTACCTGTCGCCGCTCAAACGCAACCGCATCAAGACCAAGATGCTCAAGGCGCAGCGCGAGGCGCAGCGTTGACCTTGCGCATCGTATTTGCGGGCACGCCCGAGTTCGCCAGGGTTGCCCTGCAAGAGCTGCATGCTGCCGGTCATGACATCCCGCTGGTTCTCACCCAGCCCGACCGGCCCGCAGGCCGCGGCATGAAGCTGCAGGCCTCTGCCGTCAAGCAGTTTGCCGTCGACCATGATCTGCCCGTCGCGCAGCCCCGCAGCCTGCGTCTGGACGGCAAGTACGCCGAAGATGCCGCGCACGCACGCACGGCGATACGGGCGGCGCAGCCCGACGTGATCGTCGTAGCGGCCTACGGCCTCATCCTGCCGCAGTGGGTGCTGGACCTGCCACGCCTGGGCTGCCTCAATATCCATGCCTCGCTGCTGCCACGCTGGCGAGGTGCGGCGCCCATCCACCGAGCCATCGAGGCCGGTGATTCCGAAACCGGCGTTACCCTCATGCAGATGGATGCCGGCCTTGACACGGGCGACATGCTGCGGGTTGCGCGCGTACCCATCACCGCCGCCGATACGACCGGCAGCCTGCACGACCGGCTGGCCCTGCTCGGGGCACGCCTTACCGTCAACGCTCTGCAGTCGGCCGCTGCAGGCCCCGTGCCGCGCACGCCCCAGCCATCAGAGGGCGTGACCTACGCGTACAAGATCGACAAGGCCGAGGCGCAGCTAGACTGGACCCAGCCGGCCGAGGTGCTGGCGCGCCGCGTGCGTGCCTTCAACCCGAATCCGGGCGCCAGCACGCAGTGGCAGGGCGAAGCGCTCAAGATCTGGCAAGCTCAGCCCGACACCGGTATCCACCCCGGCCATCAAGCGCCGGGCAGCGTGCTGGTTGCGCGACCTGATGGCATCCGCATCCAGTGCGGCGAGGGCGTGCTGTGTGTCACCGAGCTGCAGCGCGCCGGTGGCAAGCGGCTGCAAGCGGCAGATTTTTTGCGCGGTTGCGAATTGCCGGCGGGTGCCGTGCTCGGGGTTTAAGCCTTGGGCGGTCTGCGCCAGTTGTTGCGGCACCCCGAGTTCCGCACCGGGCTGCAGGAGATGAGTGCCGTGGCACCGGGCCTAGCCGCCTGGGGCATGATGACCGGCGTTGCCATGGTCAAGTCCGGCATGAGTGTGGTCGAGGCGGTTGCGATGACCCTCTTGGTCTATGCGGGCAGCTCCCAGCTCGCGGCCATTCCCCTGATCGCGGCCGGTGCGCCGGTGCTGGTGATCTGGGCCACGGCCTTCTGCGTGAACCTGCGTTTTGTGGTCTTCAGCGCCCACCTGCGGCCTTACCTCATGCACCTGCCGCGCCGCTGGCGCCTGTTCGCAGGCTATGTCACTGCGGACTTGAGCTATGTGATGTTCACCCGACGTTTTGCCCAGCCGCCGCAGACCGCCAGAGAGCGACAAGCCCAGCTCGCCTATCTGCTTGGTGGCTGTACGGCCAACTGGAGCAGCTGGCAGCTGGCCAGCCTGCTGGGTATTTTCCTCGCGCACGCCGTTCCCGCCGAATGGGGGCTGGGCTTCGCCGGTATCCTGGCCTTGTTGGGCGTCGCCTGTTCGCTGGCCAGCAGCCGCCTGCGCGTGGTTTCAGCCGGGGTTGCGGGGGCCGCCGCCGTGGCCGCCTTCACGCTGCCTTTCAAGCTCAACATCGTCGTGGCGATCGCGGCTGCCGTGGCGTTGTGCCTGCTGTTGGAGAAGACGGCGCTGCTTCCTAGGGAGGACAGGCATTGAAAGAGACCGACCTCTGGACCCTGGCCGTCATTGCCGGCTTGGCGGCGGTGACGGTGGTCACCCGTTCCTTCTTCTTCATCTCCAGCAAACCCTGGAGTCTTCCGCACTGGGCCCAGCGCGGCCTGCAGTACGCGCCCATCGCGGCCCTGGCGGGCGTGATCGTGCCGGAGATCGTGATGAGCCATGGCGCGCTGGTGCAGACCTGGCAGGACGCGAGGCTCTACGCCGTGGCGGCCGCCACGGCCTGGTACTTCTGGTGCCGCAAGAGCACCTGGGCCCTACTGGGGACCATCGTCGTGGGCATGGCGGTCTATCTGCCCCTGCGTCTGGCACTGGGCTGGTGAGGCGGACGCCCCGCCTAGAATTGCGGCTGATGCGCGGGCCCGTAACGCCCGCGCCCGCCTCTTCACTTCCCGTCCAGACCAACATGAAATTCCTCCGTTTCCAGACCCTGTGTGAGCAAGGCCAGGCTCGCGGCAAGCGCGTCTTCATCCGCGCCGACCTCAACGTTCCGCTGGATGACGCTGGCGCCATCACCGAAGACACCCGCATCCGCGCCTCTATCCCCTGCATCCGGATGGCCCTGGAGGCTGGCGCTGCCGTCATGGTTACCTCGCACCTCGGGCGCCCGACAGAGGGCGAATTCAAGCCCGAAGACAGCCTGGCCCCGGTGGCCCGCCGGCTCGGTGAACTGCTCGGCCGCGAAGTACCCCTGGTCTCCAGCTGGACCGAGGGTGTGCGCGTGGAGCCCGGCCAGCTGGTGATGCTGGAGAACGTGCGCCTGAACAAGGGGGAAAAGAAGAACGGCGAAGAGCTCAGCCGCAAGATGGCCGCGCTCTGCGACATCTTCGTGCATGACGCCTTCGGCACCGCGCACCGCGCCGAGGCCAGCACCTACGGTATCGCCCAGTACGCCCCGGTGGCCTGCGCCGGCCCGCTGCTTGCCGCCGAGATAGACGCCATCACCAAGGCCCTGCATAACCCCCGGCGGCCGCTGGTGGCCATCGTCGGTGGTTCCAAGGTTTCCACCAAGCTGTCCATCCTCAAGACCCTGGCGTCGCGCGTGGACCAGCTCATCGTGGGCGGCGGCATCGCCAACACCTTCCTGCTCGCCGCGGGCAAGCGCATCGGGGACTCGCTGGCGGAGCCGGAGAGGGTGCGCGAAGCGCAGCAGGTCATGGACCTCATGAAGGAGCGCGGCGCCGAAGTGCCGCTGCCGGTGGATGTGTTGGTGGCGGACGAACTGTCTTCTCTGGCCCGCGCCAATCTGGTGTCCGCCGACCAGGTGGGGCCGCATGACCGCATCCTTGACATCGGCCCCAAGAGCGCCGGCAAGCTTGCCGACATCGTGGCCCGCGCGGGGACCATCGTCTGGAATGGTCCTGTCGGCGTCTTCGAGTACGACCAGTTCGCAGGCGGCACCAAGATGCTGGCCGCGGCGATTGCCCATTCGGACGCGTTCTCGATTGCCGGCGGCGGGGACACACTGGCCGCGATTGCCAAGTTCAACATCACGGACCAGGTGGGCTATATCTCCACCGGTGGCGGCGCCTTCCTGGAAGTGCTCGAAGGCAAGACTCTGCCGGCCTTCGAGATTCTGGAGCGACGCGCCGGGGCTTGACGGCTGATGGCCCTGGCATCGACGGCCCTGCAGGGGCCATCGATGTTTTGTCGCACCCGTGTAACCGATTCCGTGCCAAAATAGAAACTAAGTTACAAGGAGACCGCCAGATGAATCGTCGTGCGACCAAGATCGTTGCCACCCTCGGCCCAGCTTCCAGTGACCCTGCCCTGCTGGAGCAGATGATCCGGGCCGGCGTGAACGTGGTTCGGCTCAACTTCAGCCACGGCAAGGCCCAGGACCACATCGACCGGGCCCGCCTCGTGCGCGAGGCCGCCGCCCGCGCCGGTCGTGAGGTGGCCATCATGGCCGACCTGCAGGGTCCCAAGATCCGCGTCGGCAAGTTTGCCGACAACAAGGTGCAGCTCAAGAACGGCCAGCCCTTTGTGCTGGATGCGGCCCGCACCGAGCCTGGCGATATCAACGCCGTGGGTCTGGACTACAAGGAGCTTCCCCAGGACGTGAAGGTGGGTGATGTGCTACTCCTGGCCGACGGCCTCATCGTCATGGAAGTCCTGGCGGTCAAGGGAGCGGCTGTGCACTGCAAGGTGGTACAGGGCGGCGAGCTCTCCAACAACAAGGGCATCAACAAGAAGGGTGGCGGCCTGACCGCGCCTGCGCTGACGGCCAAGGACATGGAGGACATCAAGACGGCGATGAGCTTCCAGGCCGATTACGTGGCGGTGAGCTTCCCGCAGAACGCCACCGACATGGAAATGGCGCGTCAGCTCTGCAACGTCGCGGGCGCGGCATTCAACCACAAACCGCTGCTGATTGCCAAGATCGAGCGCGCCGAGGCCATCCCGCGGCTGGAGGAGATCCTGCGAGCCAGCGACAGCATCATGGTCGCGCGCGGTGACCTGGCCATCGAGGTGGGCAACGCAGCCGTCCCTGCGCTGCAAAAGCGCATGATCAAGATGGCGCACGAGATGGACAGGACCGTGATCACGGCCACCCACATGATGGAGTCCATGATCAACAACCCCATGCCCACACGCGCCGAGGTGAGCGACGTGGCCAATGCGGTACTCGACGGCTCGGACGCCGTGATGACATCGGCCGAGACTGCCGCAGGCAATTTCCCGCTCGAGACGGTGGTCGAAATGGCTGGTATCTGTGTGGCCGCAGAGTCCGCCGAGGAGGTCAAGCTCGATGCCGATTTCAGCGGCAAGACCTTTGCGCGCATCGACCAGTCCATCGCCATGGGGGCGCTGTTCACCGCTTACCACCTTGGGGCCAAGGCCATCGTCGCGCTCACCGATTCCGGTTCCACCGCGCTGTGGATGAGCCGCCATCGCGTCCACATCCCGATCTACGCGCTCACGCCCAAGGTCGCGACCCAGCGCAAGATGACGCTGTACCGCAATGTCAGCCCGCTGCTCATGGACACCGCAGCCGATCGCGATACCGCGCTCGCACAGGCCGAGCAGCACCTCAAGTCCCGCGGCATCGTCCAGCCGGGCGACATCTACGTCATTACCTGCGGCGAGCCCATGGGCGCACCCGGCGGAACGAACATGCTCAAGATCTGCCGCGTGGCCTGAGCGCCGAGCGCTTTGCGGGGGCTCTTTGCGGGGGCTCTCCTGAGGGACGATAAAATTACAGGTTACCAACCTGTTACCAACCTTCCCGGGGGATTCCTCATGCCACTCGTCTCGATGCGCGAGCTGCTGGACCACGCTGCCGCTAACGGCTACGGTATTCCGGCTTTCAACGTCAACAACCTCGAGCAGGTCCAGGCCGTGATGGCCGCTGCCGACGAAGTCGGTGCGCCCGTCATCCTGCAGGCCAGCGCGGGCGCCCGCAAGTACGCCGGCGAGCCCTTCATCAAGCATCTGATCCAGGCCGCCTGCGAGGCCTATCCGCACATTCCCTTGGTCATGCACCAGGACCACGGCACCAGTCCCAAGGTCTGCGAAGGGGCCATCGGGCTGGGCTTTGGCTCGGTGATGATGGACGGCTCGCTCAAGGAAGACGGCAAGACCCCGGCCGACTTCGCCTACAACGTCGACGTGACGCGCAAGGTGGTGGACCTTGCCCACAAGGTGGGCGTCACCGTGGAAGGTGAGCTGGGCTGCCTGGGCAACCTGGAAACCGGCGACGCCGGCGAGGAAGACGGCATCGGCGCCGAAGGCAAGCTCGACCACAGCCAGATGCTGACCGACCCAGAAGAGGCAGCCCAGTTTGTCAAGGCCACGCAGCTCGACGCGCTGGCCATTGCCATCGGCACCAGCCACGGCGCCTACAAGTTCAGTCGCCCACCCACCGGTGACATCCTGGCCATCTCGCGGGTCAAGGAAATCAACCGCCGCATTCCCAACACCCATCTGGTGATGCACGGTTCTTCGTCCGTGCCGCAGGAACTGCTGGACATCATCAACCAGTACGGCGGCAAGATGAAGCAGACCTATGGCGTGCCGATCCAGGAAATCCAGGAAGCCATCAAGCACGGCGTGCGCAAGATCAACATCGACACCGACATCCGCCTTGCCATGACGGGTGCCGTGCGCAAGTTCCTGGCCGAGAACCCGGACAAGTTCGACGCGCGCGAATGGCTCAAGCCGGCGCGCGAAGCCGCCAAACTCGTCTGCAAGTCGCGCTACCTTGAGTTCGGCTGTGAAGGCCAGGGCGCCAAGGTCAAGGGCGCGAGCCTGCAGGTCATGGCCACCAAGTACGCCCAGGGCGAGCTGGCCCAGGTGGTGAACTGAGGGCGCGAACTTGCGATAATCGACGGCCCGGCGCGATCGCGTCGGGCTTTTCTTTTTCCAGCATCATGACCTCCGCCCTGCACACCTCCAGTCTGCGCTCCCTGCCCCTGCTGGCCCGGGGCAAGGTGCGTGACAACTACGCGGTGGGCGAGGACCACATCCTCATGGTGGCCTCGGACCGCATCAGTGCCTTCGATGTGATCATGGGCGAGCCCATCCCCGGCAAGGGCGAGCTGCTGACCCGCATGGCGCTTTTCTGGTTCGAGCAGCTCGGGGGCATCTGCCCCAATCACCTGACCGGCGCCGATCCACTCAGCGTGGTCCAGCCCGACGAGGCCGCGCAGGTGCGCGGTCGCGCGATGCTGGTCAAGCGGCTGCGGCCCATCCCCGTGGAAGCCGTGGTGCGTGGCTACCTCGCCGGCAGCGGCTGGGCCGAGTACCAGGCCAGCCAGTCGGTCTGCGGCGTCAAGCTGCCCGCCGGCCTGAAGAACGCCAGCAAGCTGCCCGAGCCCATCTACACGCCCGCCGCCAAGGCCGAGGTGGGCGAGCACGACGAGAACATCACCTACGAGAAGACGGCGAAGATGATCGGCCCGGCGCTGGCCTCGCAGATCCGCGACATCTCGATCGCCCTGTACAAGGCCGCCAGCGAGATCGCCCTGAAGAAGGGGATCATCATCGCCGACACCAAGTTTGAGTTCGGGCAGGATCGTGATGGCACCCTGGTGCTGATGGACGAGGTGCTGACGCCGGACTCCTCGCGTTACTGGCCGGTGGAAGGTTACGTCGAGGGAAGCAACCCGCCAAGCTATGACAAGCAGTTCCTGCGTGACTGGCTCGAAACCGCCACGGTGAATGGCAAGCCCTGGGGCAAGACCAAACCGGCCCCCGCGCTACCGCAAGAAGTGATAGAGAAGACCGCCGCCAAGTACCGCGAGGCCTTGAAGCGCTTGACGGCCTGAGCGCCAGCGCCAGCGCAAGGCAGTAGTCAACAACAGGGCGCCCCTGGAACCGGCTTCGCCGGACCACTGGGTGCGCCCCCCGTGCGTCGCAGGGGAGAGAGGGGGGGCGCGGCGCAGCCGCTCAGGGGGTGCTTCAGTTCAGGGCCATGCTGAGCTTACGCCGATAAGACGACACAAGCGCAGCCTGCTCGTCTTGCTGCACCGTCGTGGGGCCAGCCAGCTCAATGCCACCCTCACTCTTACCGCTGATTTCCTGCGCGGGGGCCTTGGGCTTGGGCGGGGTCAGCAGCTCGAGAATGGCAATAAAGGTCTTGCGCGGGGCTTCCTCGTCCCACTTCTTGTCGCGCATGATGATCTCCAGCAACTCGTCCAGTGCCGCCTCCCAGGCGTTGGCCGACATGAGCACGCGAGCCTTGGCAAAGCGGGCGGCGAAGTCACGCTTGTTCGCGTTGATGGCGTCATCAAACTTGTCCAGCGGCCACTGGCCGCGTGGATCGTTGCTGACGAACTCCAGCGCGTTGAGCCATTGCTGCAGGGCTTCGAACGGGAGGGGGACCGGGATGCGCGCGAGCGCAGGGGCCAGCTGCGCTGCGGCCTGGTCCAGCGCGCCGCTGCCGATGAGCAGCTTGATGTAGTTGTAGCGCAGCGCGTCGTTGGCCGGTTCCGCCTGCAGGGCCTGGGCCATGCGCGTCAGGGCGCTTGCGATGTCGCCGGACTCCAAGTGCTCCTGCGCTTGCTCGGCGTCCGCCTGCGCCTGAAGCTGTTCCTCGCCCGGCAGATGTTTGTCGAGAAACTCGCGCAGCTTGCCTTCAGGCAGCGCGCCCATGAAGCCGTCCACGGGCTTTCCCCCCATCATCAGCACACAGGTCGGGATGCTGCGGATGCCAAAGGCGGCGGCCAGCTCCTGCTGTTCGTCGGAGTTGATCTTGGCCAGCACAAAGCGACCCTTGTAGGCGACTTCGAGCTTTTCGAGGATGGGCCCGAGCGACTTGCAGGGGCCGCACCAGGGCGCCCAGAAATCAACCAGCACAGGCACGGATAGGGAGGCCTGGATAACCTCGGTTTCAAAGTTTTCGGTCGTGATGTCGATCATTTGGGGCGGTCCGGCACGGAAAGTAAAATTCGGGGATGAAAACACTCATCGGCGTCGTCATGGGTTCCAGTTCCGACTGGGACACCATGCAACAGGCAGTCCAGATTCTCCAACACTTTGGCGTCGGCCATGAAGCCAAGGTCGTCTCGGCGCACCGCATGCCTGACGACATGTTTGCCTACGCCGAGAGCGCCGCCGGGCGCGGCCTCAAGGCCATCATTGCCGGTGCCGGCGGGGCCGCCCATTTGCCGGGCATGCTGGCCGCCAAGACCGTTTTGCCTGTGCTGGGCGTGCCGGTGCCCAGCAAGCACCTGCAGGGCGTGGACTCGCTGCACAGCATCGTGCAGATGCCCAAGGGCATTCCGGTGGCAACCTTCGCCATCGGGCCCGCAGGTGCGGCCAACGCGGCGCTGTTTGCCGTTGCCATATTGGCCAACGAAGACGCGGCCCTGCGCCAGAAACTTGATGCCTACCGGGCCGAGCAGACCGCCCACGCGCGCGGCATGCACCTGCCACCGGCCCTATGAGCGCCCATGACGCTCGTGGGCGCATCCTGCCCGGCGCCCTGGTCAATGGCCAGCCCGCGACGCTGGGCGTCATGGGCGGCGGCCAGCTCGGGCGCATGTTCGTGCACGCCGCCCAGCGCATGGGCTACTTCACGGCTGTGCTCGACCCCGATCCCGCCAGCCCCGCAGGGCGCGTCAGCCATCACCATATCCAGACCGACTATCTCGACGAACAGGGCCTGGCGCAGCTGATGCAACGCAGCGCCGCCATCACCACCGAGTTCGAGAACGTCCCCGCACCGGCGCTGCTCACCCTGGGGGCACACCGGCTGGTGGCGCCTGCCGCGCCCGCCGTGGCAATCGCCCAGGATCGCGCAAAGGAGAAAGCCCATTTCGCCAGTTGCGGCGTGCCGGTGGCACCGCACGCGGTGATCGACACCCCGCAGCAGCTCGCAGCGGTCCAGGACACGCTGCTGCCCGGCATCCTGAAGACGGCGCGCCTGGGGTACGACGGCAAGGGCCAGATCCGCGTGAAGACGCGTGCCGAGCTCGTGGCCGCCTGGGACGAGCTCAAGCGCGTGCCCTGCGTGCTCGAGCAGCTGCTGCCGCTGGTGGCCGAATGTTCGGTGATCGTGGCGCGCGGCGCCGACGGGCAGATGGTGCACTTTCCGGTACAGCGCAACCGGCACCGCAACGGCATTCTGGCCACCACCGAGGTCTACGACGGCAATGTGCCGCCCACCCCCGCAGCGCAGGCGATTGAAGCGACGAAGTCGATTGCCGAGGGCCTGCAGTATGTGGGCGTGCTCTGCGTGGAGTTTTTCCTGCTGCAGGATGGCTCCCTGGTCGTCAACGAAATGGCGCCGCGACCCCACAACAGCGGCCACTACAGTCTGGATGCTTGCGACCATTCGCAGTTCGATCTGCAGGTCTGCACGCTGACCGGCCTGCCCCTGCCCCAGCCGCGCCTGCACAGCCCGGCCATCATGCTCAATCTGCTCGGTGACATCTGGCATCAGTTCCATGGCACGCCCCCGTGGGATGAGGTGCTGGCCTTGCCAGGCACCCATCTGCATCTGTACGGCAAGCTCGACGCCAAGCCCGGTCGCAAGATGGGCCACCTGAACATCACCGGGCCCACGCTTGAGCAGGTGCGCGCCACGGCCCGGGCCGCGGCGAAAGTGCTGGGTCTGGAGCCCGTCTGAGCGCGTCTCGGGGCTGCCCATCATGATCTTGGACGGTAGCGACCCGGCCTCCGTACGCACGGCGGCCCAGGCCCTGCGTCGCGGGGAGCTGCTGGGGCTGCCCACCGAAACCGTGTACGGCCTCGGGGCGGATGCAGACAACGACGCGGCTGTGGCGCGGATCTTTGTCGCCAAGGGTAGACCCAGCAACCATCCGCTGATCGTGCATGTCGCGGACGCAGCCGATATCGACCACTACGCGTGCGAGGTCCCGGACTTTGCCCGTCGTCTCCTCCAGGCCTGCTGGCCCGGCCCGCTCACCGTCATCCTGCCGCGCCGCGCGGGCGTGGGCACCGCTGCTGCGGGTGGGCAGGACTCGATCGGCCTGCGCTGCCCCTCGCACCCTGTGGCGCACGCCCTGCTGCGCTTGGCCCGCGATCTGGGCGTGTGTGGCGTGGCCGCACCCAGCGCCAACCAGTTCGGCCGTGTCAGTCCCACGACGGCCGCGCATGTGCAGGGCGAGTTTGGTGAGGGCCTGCTCATCCTCGACGGCGGGCCCTGCGAGGTCGGCATCGAATCCACCATCGTCGACTGCACGCGCGGCGTGCCCGTGCTGCTACGTCCGGGGCGTATCTCGCGCCAGCAGATCGAGGCGGCTTGCGGTGAGAGCCTGCGCGACCAGGATGCGCTGCCCGACGCGGCACCACGCGCCTCGGGCACGCTGGAGGCGCATTACGCGCCGCGCGCCAAGCTGCGCCTGATGGACGGCGCCCTGCTGCAGACGGCGCTGGAGGTGCTGGGCCCCGAATTCGATGGCGGCCGGGCCACCATTGCGGTCTATGCGCGCCGCCCACTGCGTTCCCCGTTGAGCAAGGTGCTGTACCGCCGCATGCCCGACGATGCCGAGGCGGCCGCGCGCGAGCTGTTTGCCGCCCTGCGCGCGTTCGACGCACAGGGCGCGAACCTGATCTGGGTCGAGCAGCCACCGCAGGGGCCTCAGTGGGAGGGCGTGCGCGACCGTCTGCAACGCGCGGCCGCGAGCTAGGGCCTGCGCGCAATCGAGAACGA
The DNA here is from genome assembly GCA_020248905.1 of Curvibacter sp. GTDB lineage: Bacteria > Pseudomonadota > Gammaproteobacteria > Burkholderiales > Burkholderiaceae_C > Hylemonella. The sequence goes on from JADCGR010000012.1 coordinate 97,760, forward strand.
CGTGTGAGCAGACCGCAGTCTTCAACCATCCATTGAGCGGGCGTCATGAAGCACTTTATGTTTGTCGGTGCGGGCCTGCTGGCCACACTGGGCTGCCGGGCGCAGTCTTGCGCTACAGGCGCGCGCGACCTCGCTGGCCTGAGCCTGGGGGTGGCGCTGCGTTTCAACAAGGCCAAGACCATGGCACCGTCAGCGCCAGAGAGACCTTCGACGGCAATCTGCTCGCGCTCGGCTGGCGCCCCAAGATCGCGGCACACTGGTCACTCGATGTCGAGGGCCGTCGGCTGAGCTTCAGGGCCAAGACCAGCACGATCACCGGCGCTCTGGCCGAGCCCTATGTGCGCCAGCTGGGGCTGGGGCTCAACCATCACTTCTGAGCGGGGCGCTCGCGTCCGTAGCGCAGCTTCATGCCCAGGATGGCCAGGGCCAGCACCAGTGTGACTGCGTTGGCTGCGACCACCGGCCAGGCGGCAACCAGCACGCCGTAGACCAGCCACAGCGCCACGCCGGTGGTGAACATGGCATACATGCCCAGGGAGATGCCGCTCACGTCCCGTGTGCGGAAGGTATGAAGCGCCTGGGGCAGGAAGCTGAGCGTGGTGAGACAGGCCGCGAGGTAACCGATGAGGTCGTTCATGATGCGGCAGCGGGTGATTGCGCGTCCCACACGGCCACACGGTTGCGGCCTTCGGCCTTGGCGCGGTAAAGGGCCTGGTCAGCGCGTTGGATAAGCTGTTGCGCAGTGATGCTGCCCCGCGCATGGCAGACGATGCCCACGGAGAGTGTGGCGCGGATAGGCGCATCGCCGACCACCCGATCAGTTCCCGCGAAGTCCTCGCGCCAGGCCTCGGCGCGCTCGCAGGCAGTGGCCAGGGACATGCCTGGCATTACCACCACGAACTCCTCGCCGCCATAACGGCAGGTCATATCTGCCACGCGTGCACGCGCGGTCAGCAGCTCTGCCAAATGTCGCAGCACGGCGTCGCCAGCAGGGTGACCCAGGGTGTCGTTGATCTTCTTGAAGTAGTCGATATCAATCAGCATCAGGCACAAGGCCTCGCCATCGCGTTCGCAGCGCGCCAGCTCACGCGGCAGCGTGCTGTCGAGATAGCGGCGGTTGTACAGGCCCGTCAGCGCGTCGCGGTTGGCCTGCTCGCGCAGCTGTGCCTGCAGGGTGTTGACCTCGGCCATCTGGAGTTGCAGCGCGGCGTTAGCGTCGAGCAGCGCTTGCTCGTTGACACGCAAAGTCGCACTGGCCTTGCGCAGCTCAATGATGCGCCGGAAAGCCATGTCAGAAACGGTGTACAGGTAAAGCGTAAGACTCAGCATGCACAGCCCTGTCGTCAGCGGGCCGGTCAGCGGCTGCAACGCCGTTGCGCTCAGCCCAAGCCACATCATGCCGGGCAACACAAAGCTCAACACGATCAGAACCGTTGCCAGTCGGCCCATGTAGTGCAGGACTGCCGCAGCATGACAGATCAGCAGCGTGAAGCTGATCCAAAGAGGGTAGCCAAGCGCTGCCGACCAAACCCCGAGCAGGCCTGAGTCGACGCAAAGCCAGTTCAAGCTCGCTTGCGCAGACGGTCTACCACGCTTCAAGACAGCCCTGACCAGGTGCGGATAGACCAGAAAACTCAGACCCAACAGAAGCCACACAAGCGGCCCAACCTCGCGGTCCAGCAAGTGCGAGCCCAGGCTGAGAAAGGCCAGGAAGAACCCACCCAGGCGCGCGCGGTGAATCGTCGCCAAAGTAGCTCGCGCCGACTCTTGCGACCGGCGTGAATCGGACGCAGAGACCGTGGTAAGCGCTGTGCTCTTATTCAATACGCGCCTTCTGCGTCGGCGGGCTTCGTCGGGCCGTCCACTCAACCAGCGCCTCAAGCGCCGGGCGCCCGGCGACGGCGTTCGGGTGGTTGATCAGCGCGACCAGCACATGGCGCCGCCCATCGGGGCCGTGCACGTAGCCGGCAATGGCCGAGACGTCGCGCAGGCTGCCCGTCTTCAGGTGGGCGCGGCCCTCGCTCCTCCAGCGCCCCGGACGCAGGGTGCCATCGAGCCCGGTGATGGGCAGCGAGCTCATCAGCTCGGGCATCAGTGGCGAGGCCCAGGCGTACTGCAGCAGACGCGCCAGCGCCGCTGCGCTCACACGGTCCTCGCGTGAAAGGCCAGCGCCATTGCTCATCTGCGGCTCGGCGCCGCTGCCGAAGCGCTGACGCCACCAGCCCTGCAGCAGCTCGCGCGAACCCGCGTACGTGCCCAGACCACGCTGCTGCAGGCTCAGCGTGAGGAAGAGCTGCTGCGTCATCACGTTGTTGCTGTACTTGTTGATGTCACGCACCAGCTCGGCCAGCGGCGGTGACTCCAGCGCGAAGGCAGGCGCCAGTCCATCGGGCACGCGCCCCTCGCGCACGCGTCCGGAAAGCTGTCCGCCGATGGCGCGCCACATGCCCTCGATGGCCCGTGCACCGAAGCCGGCGGGATCGGACCAGGCCAGGGGCCAGACCTTTTCGCCGCAGGCGGCCGGGTAGCGGCCGGCGAAGCGTGGCCTGGCGGGGTCCGAGAAGTCAGCGCGCAGTCCGCTGCGGTAGTCGTTGCAGGCGCCGTCGCGCAGCGGCACCTGTGCGGGCCAGTTCACGCCGGCCAGCGGGGGCTCCACATGCAGCTCCGCAGTCTGGCCCCCGGGCGTGGGCACGAAGGTCATCAGCACCGACTTGAAGTTCAGCAGCAGGGCGTCGGGCGCCGCGTTGTAGGGGCGCAGCGCTTCACCGTCGAACTCGGCGGGGTCGTGATTGAATGCCTCAAAGGCGCTGCGGTCAAGCACGATATCGCCTGCGATCTGGCGGATGCCCAGCCCCTGCACACGCCGCAGCAGCAACCAGATGCGCTCGGCCACCAGCTTGGGATCGCCTTGGCCCTGGAGGTAGAGGTTGCCCTGCAGGACGCCGTCGCGCACCGTGCCATCGGTGTAGACCGGCGTCTTCCAGGTCCAGGTCGGGCCCAGCATCTCCAGCGCGGCCAGGGTGGTGACGAGCTTCATCACCGAGGCCGGATTCATGGATGCGCCAGCGCGGTGGCCGAGCACGAGGCGGTGCGACCCCGCCTCCTCGACGACGATGCTGACCGCCTCCAGCGGCACCTTGGCGCGGGCCAGCGCCTGGCTGACAGCCGGGGGGAGGGAGTCGCGCGCCGCCGCCGCAGTGGCGAGCAGGGCCAGCATGAGCGGCACGGTGGAGCGCAGGGCAGGCATGGCGGGAAGTCTAACGCCGCGCCCCGATAATCACGCCATGGACTTCCTCAAGGCCTGGTCGCCGCGCAGCATCGGTATCGCGGCGGCGGTCATCACCGTCGGCATCTGGTCGGCCTTCATTGTCATTGCCCGCGCCTCGGCCCAGGGCACGCTTTCACCTTACGACATTGCGCTGGCGCGGGTGCTCGGGGCCAGCGCAGTGCTGCTGCCGCTGGGCTGGTGGATGGTCCGGCGCCAGCGCGCCGCCGGGCGATCGCCCGGGGCTTCCTTCCTGGGCCTCTCGCCCCTAGGCTGGAAGGTCACGGCGGCCTGCGGCCTGTTCGGTGGTTTTGGCTATGCCCTGCTGGCTTACGCCGGCTTTTTCTACGCGCCGGCAGCCCACGCCTCGGTGCTCATGCCGGGCAGCCTGCCGCTGTGGACCACCCTGCTCGCCCTGTTGGTCTTGGGTACTCGCATCACGCCCGCGCGCGTGGTCGGGCTGGCTTGCATCACGGGGGGCGACCTGCTGGTGGGCGGAGCCAGCCTGCTGCAGGCCCTCGAGGGCGGCGAGGTCTGGAAAGGCGACCTGCTGTTCATGGGCGCCGCCATGAGCTGGGCGATCTACAGCGTGCTGGCTCGCCGCTATGCGCTCGATGCCGTGCGCGCCACCATCGCCATCACGGTGTTCGCGTTTGCCAGCTACCTGCCCTTCTACGGCCTGCTGGTGGCGCTGGACGTGATTCAGAGCCAGTTGCGCCATGCGCCCGTGGCCGAGCTGCTCTTTCAGGTCGTGTTCCAAGGCGTGGGCTCGGTCGTGATATCTGGCATCACCTTCGTGCGCATGATCGAGTACTTCGGCCCCGTGCGCTCCACCATGATCACGGCGCTCGTACCCGGTCTTTCCGCACTCGGCGCCGTGCTTTTTCTGGGTGAGCCCCTGCACTGGAACTTGCTCGCCGGCCTCGTTCTGGTCACGGTGGGCATCACCTTCGGGGTGAGGAAGTCGGCATGAAACTGTTGGCCTTTGACACCAGCACCGAACTGATGTCCATCGCGGTCATGCGCGAGGTCGACGGTGAGGCACGGGTCTGGCAGCACACCAGCGCTGGCGGCGCGCAGGCTTCTGGCGCGCTGATTCCGGCCATTGAGACGCTGATGGCCGAGGCTCGGCTGGGCTTAAGCGATCTGGACGCCATCGCCTTCGGCCGCGGGCCCGGTTCCTTTACGGGCCTGCGCACCGCCTGCGCGGTGGCCCAGGGCCTGGGTTTTGGTGCGGGGGTGCGCTTGCTGCCCGTGGATACGCTGCTGGCGGTGGCCGAGGACGCGCGCTTGCGCCATGCCGCCGCCAGCGACCGCCTGAGCGTGCTGGCGCTGCTCGACGCGCGCATGGACGAGCTTTATGCCGCGCCCTACGACTACTACCAGGGTTGCTGGCAGCAGCGCAGCGAATTCAGCATGTGCAGGCCCCAAGAGCTACCGGCAGCGCCCGTCGATGCCCTGGCAGGCAATGTGTTCGTTCAGCATGGTGCGCGCCTGGCCGTGCCGGCAACCCTGCCGCGCTGGGAGGCGCTGCCGACGGCCGCGGCCCTGCTACACCTGGCGCCAGCTTTGTTGGCCGAGGGCAACGCGCTGCGTGCCGAGGACGCCCTGCCGCTCTACATCCGCGATAAAGTGGCCCAGACCACCGAGGAGCGTGCGACCGCCAAGGCCACGCGTGGTATGCCGAACAGGCCCCAAACATGAGCGCTGTACTCAAACCCGTCGAAGCCCGTCTGGAGCCGCTGGATACGTCGCGGCTGCATCAGGTGCTGCAGATTGAGCAGCGCGCCTATGCGCATCCCTGGAGCCGCGGCAACTTTCTGGACGCGCTGAAGTCCGGCTACCACGCCCGGGTGTTGCTGGCCGGCGAGGAAGTGCTCGGCTATTACGTGGCCATGCAGGGCGTGGACGAGGTGCACCTGCTCAACATCACGGTGTCACCCGATGTCCAGCGCCAGGGCTGGTGCCGCGCCATGCTTGATGCGCTGGCCCTGTGGTCGCGCGGCCAGGATGCCCAGTGGCTGTGGCTGGAGGTGCGCGCCAGCAACCGCCGCGCCATGGCCATCTACGAGACGCATGGCTACCGCCGCATCGGCCTGCGCAAGGCCTATTACCCGGCCGGCCATGGCCAGCGTGAAGACGCCGTGGTCATGAGCTTGCGCCTGTGTGCGACGGATCACAATCACCAGCCATGAATCTGCAAATCGACGCGCGTCAGTGCGCCATGCTGGAGGAAATGGGAGTGAAGGTGTGGGGGCCCTCAGCCCCCACGCCCTCACTCCCATCCGGGCTAGGGGACGATGCCCCCCCCAGCCCCCCTCAAGGGGGGAAGGCCGCCTCGTCGGCGGCCGCCGTGGCTGTGGCACGCCCAGCCAAAGGCTCGGTAGCCCCTCGTGCCTCCGTCCCTCTCGCGGCGCGGTCTATTTCGGGCGCTGTCGAGGGGATGGACTGGGAGGCGCTGGAGCAGGCGGTGGCGGGCTGCCAGGCCTGCGGGCTGTGCAAGAGCCGCAAGAACACCGTGTTCGGGTTTGGCAACCGGCAGGCGAACTGGCTCGTGGTAGGCGAGGCGCCAGGAGAGAACGAGGACCTGCAGGGCGAGCCCATTGTAGGCCAGGCCGGAATCCTGCTGGACAACATGCTCAAGTCGCTGGGCCTGAGCCGAGCTGGCGAGGATGCGCAGGCGGTTTACATCGCCAATGTGCTCAAGTGCCGACCACCGGCCAACCGCAATCCGCAGCCCGAAGAGGTACTGCAGTGCGAGCCCTATTTGCGTCGCCAGGTGGCGCTCTTGCAGCCGCAGATCATCCTGGCCCTGGGCCGTTTCGCGGCGCAATCGCTGCTGCAATCCAGCGTGGCCGATGTGGCCAGCCTGCCCCTGGGCAAGCTGCGCGGCCAGGTACACCGCTACGAAGGCGTGCCCGTCGTGGTGAGCTACCACCCGGCGTACCTTTTGCGCACCCCCCAGGACAAAGCCAAGGCCTGGGCAGATCTGTGCCTGGCGCTCAGCGTGATGCAGAGCCGTGCCGGCCTCTGATGTCCTCTGACCCCCTTGTTGTTTCTGGAGACCCGACGATGAAAACCCTGATCCGTTCCGTGTTGATCTTGCTGGTCGTGCTTGTACTGCTTGCCGTGGCCTGGGTCTGGCTCGCGCTCAGCTGGAGCTATTCGGAGGGCGAGCGCGCCGGCTACGTGCAGAAGTTCTCGAGCAAGGGCTGGATCTGCAAGACCTGGGAGGGCGAGATCGCCATGGTCACCATGCCCGGTGCGATTCCTGAGAAGTTCGAGTTCACCGTGCGCGAGGAATCCGTGGCTCAGCAGATCAACGCGCTGGCGGGCAAGCGCGTGGTGCTCCATTACCGCCAGCACAAGTTCGTGCCGACCAGCTGCTTTGGCGAGACCGAGTACTTTGTCGTCGGCGTGCGCGAGATGCAGGACGCCCCCGCGCCTGCACCGCTGGCTCCTGCGCTGCCGCTGCCCGGCGTGCCGGGCGCGTCGCGCTGAGCCAGCCGCCTGGTGCGTGATCTGCAGCGCGCCGGGCTTCAAGCACAATCGGGGTTCCGCATCGATCCCAACATTCCCCCGCCATGACCCTGCCGACTGCCGAATTGCCCCGGGCGACCAAACTCCACGACGAGCCTGGCCACCTGATCCGTCGCGCCCAGCAGATCGCGGTGTCGAAGTTTCACGAGGTGCATGGCCGACATATCACGCCCATCCAGTACGCGATCCTGCGCACCCTTCAGCAGTCACCCGGCATCGATCAGGTGACGCTGGCCGACCTGATTGCGCTCGACACCTCGACCACGGCGGATATTGCCGCCCGGCTGGAGACCAAGGGCTGGATCCTGCGCGAGGTCTTGCCGCGCCGGCAGCGCCGGCTTTCGCTCACGGCTGAGGGAGAGGAAGTCTTGGCTGAGCTCCTGCCGGGCGTGGGCCATCACTACGACGGCATGATGAGCAGCCTGGAGCCCGACGAGCAGCGCGAGTTCCTGCGCCTGCTGCGCAAGTTCGTGCATCTGCATGACAGCCAGAGCCCGCCGGAAAGCCGCAAGACCCGGGCAGCCGAGCGCGACCAGGCCTGACGCCGTCGGTCGATTCCCTCCTTTCCGGGTAAACACGGATGCCAATGGCTTGAAATGGTCTATTGATTCAGTATAATGAATCAGATTCCGTATGCGGAATCAAGGTGCCTGATCCTTCCCCTGTGTCTGTATTCCCTCAATGATGAGCCTGCCATGTTCCCGAAAAACACCTGGTATGTCGCCGCGACGCCCCACGAGATCGACGAGAGGCCGCTGGGCCGCATGATCTGCGGCGAACGCATCGCTTTCTATCGTGGACTGGAGAGCAAGGTGGCCGCCGTGCAGGACTTCTGCCCGCACCGGGGCGCCCCTTTGTCCCTCGGGTACGTCAACGAGGGCAGGTTGACCTGCGGCTACCACGGCCTTGAGATGGGCTGCCAGGGCAAGGCCATCGCCATGCCCGGGCAGCGCGTGGCCGGCTTTCCGGCTATCAAGGCCTATCCGGTGGTCGAGCGCTGCGGCTTCATCTGGGTCTGGCCGGGTCACCCGGCGCTGGCCGACGACAAGCTCATCCCGCACATGGAGTGGTACGACAACCCCGAGTGGGCCTACGGCGGCGGCCTGTACCACATCGCCTGCGACTACCGGCTCATGATCGACAACCTCATGGATCTGACGCACGAAACCTATGTGCACAGCACCTCCATCGGGCAGAAGGAGATCGACGAGACCCCTTGCAAGACCACGGTCGAGGGCGACCGTGTCACCACCGCCCGCTACATGAGCGGCATCACCCCGCCGCCCTTTTGGAAGGCAGCCCTGCGCGGCCACGGCCTGCCCGATGACGTGCCCGTAGACCGCTGGCAGATCTGCCGCTTCACGCCACCGAGCCACGTGATCATCGAGGTGGGTGTAGCCCTGCAGGGCCATGGCGGCTACGACGCCCCCAACGACAAGAAGGTCTACAGCCAGGTGATCGACTTCATCACCCCCGAGACCGAGACCTCCATCCACTACTTCTGGGGCATGGCGCGCAAGTTCAACCCGAAGGACAAGGCGCTGACCGCAACCATCCGCGAGGGCCAAGGGAAGATCTTTGCCGAAGACCTGGAGATGCTCGAGCGTCAGCAAAAGAACCTTCTCGCCTGGCCCGGGCGCAAGCTGCTGATGCTCAACATCGACGCCGGCGGCGTGCAGTCGCGCAAGATCATCGAGCGCATCCTAGCCGCTGAAGAGGCGGCAGCCGCGACCGAACCTAAACCGGTCAACGCATGAGAACCGCTGCGACGCTGCACGTGCGCGTGGTTCGCAAGACGACCGAGGCCCAGGACATCGTCTCGCTGGAGCTGATGGATGCGGACGGGCAGGCGCTGCCGGCCTTCACGGCCGGCTCGCATGTCGACGTGCATCTGCCCGGTGGCATCACACGTCAGTACTCGCTGTGTAACGACCCGCGCGACACGCACCGCTACCAGATCGCGGTGCTGCGCGACAACGCCTCACGCGGCGGTTCGGTGGCGGTGCATGACCAGATCAGGCAGGGCGACACGCTCACCATCAGTGCGCCCCGCAACCACTTCGCGCTTGCCCCTCAGTCACACCGGCACCTCCTGCTGACCGGGGGTATCGGCGTCACGCCCCTGCTATGCATGGCCGAGGAGCTTGCGCGCACCGGCGCCGACTTTGAGATGCATTACGCCACCCGCAGCCCGCAGCGCACGGCTTTCCGTCAGCGCATCGCGGCAAGTGCCTTTGCCGCCCGCGTGCACTTCCATCACGACGACGGGAACGCCGCGCAAAAGCTGAATCTCTCGGCCCTCCTGTGCAAACCCGAGCCGGACACGCACATCTATGTGTGCGGCCCGCGGGGCTTCATGGACGCGGCGCTTGCAACGGCCCGCAACGCCGGCTGGCACGAAGCCCAGCTGCATTACGAGTTCTTCGGCGCCGAAAGCGCCAAGTCCGACAGCGACGCCGGTTTCGAGATCCAGCTTGCTAGCTCTGGCCGCGTCATCATGGTCCCCCGGGACCAGACCGTGGTCCAGGCCCTGGCCGCTTTTGGGGTGGACATCATGGTCTCGTGCGAGCAGGGCCTCTGCGGTACCTGCCTCACCCGCGTGATCGAGGGGGTGCCAGACCACCGGGACAGCTTCCTGACGCAGGAGGAGCAGGCCGCGAATGACCAGTTCACGCCATGCTGTTCCCGCAGCAGGTCGCCGAAGCTGGTTCTTGACCTTTGACGCAGCCTTACGCCGCCACTCTGCGCGTCGGCCAAAGCACTGACGCGATCGCCAGCACCATGAGACCCACGGCCGCATAGTCCTGCCACCGCAACAACTCGCCCAGCCAGAGCGCGCCGCTGAACACCCCGATGACCGGAATCATCATCACGCTGAGCGTGGAGGCCACCGGCGTCAGATGGCGGGTCAGCGAAAGGTAGAGGGCCTGCACCAGACCAAAGATGAGCACGGCGTTGTAGGCGATCGCGCCCCAGGTCGTGGCGGAGGGCGCGGTCCATTGCGCGCGCTCCAGCAGCAGCGCCAGCACACTGATGAACAGCGTGGTGATCACTGACATCCAGAAGGCCAGCGTCACGGTCGGCACGGGGATCTGGGTGCGTCGCATGAGCTGCACACCCATGGCCCAGGAGGCGGCGGAGAGCAGGGCCAGCAACACGGCCAGCGGCTGGCCTGCCAGGCGGCTGAACTCGTTACATAGCAGGAGCACGACGCCGGTCAGCGCGGCCAGCACGCCGCCCCAAGCCCGCGGCGCCAGGTGCTGTCCGAAAAGCCAGGCGCCGAACAGCGCCGAAAACACCGGCATGCTATAGCCCAGGATGGCTGCGCGCCCGCTGCTGAGCGACTTCACCGCCACGATGATGAGCGCGTGCCAGATCAGCATATTGAACAGCGTGAGCCGCAGCAACTCGGGCCAGTGCGCGCGCGCGATACGCAGTGGCGCCTTCATGAGCAGCAGGCCAACGCCCAGCACCGGCAGGCCCAGCCACATGGAAATCACGCGGAAGGTCAGCGGCGGGTAATCGGTGACGCCGATCTTCATGACGGGCCAGTTCAGTCCCCAGATCGCGGTGATACAGACCAGAGCCCAGAGCTGCTGGCGGGTGAGGGCGGGCATGGTGGCATTGTCGCGGTTTCTTACAATGCCCGTATGACCTTTCTTGACATGCTGCGCGCCGCCGAGCGTGCAAACGAGTCCATGCTCTGCGTCGGCCTGGACCCCGAGCCGGCCCGTTTTCCCGGCGCACTCAAGGGTAATGCCACGAAGATCTACGAGTTCTGCGCAGCCATCGTCGACGCCACCGCCGATCTGGTGATAGCCTTCAAGCCGCAGATCGCCTACTTCGCCGCACACCGTGCCGAAGACCAGCTCGAGCGCCTGATGGAGCACATCCGCCGCGTTGCGCCCCAGGTGCCCGTGATCCTCGACGCCAAGCGTGGCGATATCGGCAGCACGGCGCAGCAGTATGCGAAGGAAGCCTTCGAGCGCTACGGTGCCGACGCCGTGACCCTCTCGCCCTTCATGGGCTGGGACTCGGTCGAGCCCTATCTGCAGTACCCGACCAAGGGCGCCTTTCTGCTGTGCCGCACGTCCAACCCCGGTGGGGACGACCTGCAGGCACAGCGCCTGGCGAGCGTTGCGGGCGAGCCGCTGCTCTACGAGCACGTGGCCCGTCTCGCACAAGGCCCCTGGAACCTCAATGGCCAGCTCGGTTTGGTGGTGGGCGCCACCTACCCCGCAGAAATCGAGCGCGTACGCGCCGTGGCCCCTACGTTGCCGCTGCTGATTCCCGGCGTGGGCGCGCAGGGCGGCGACGCCGTGGCCACGGTGAAGGCTGGCTGGCGCGGCAGCGCCGCAGGCACCACCGCGCCCATCATCGTCAATTCCTCACGCGCTGTGCTCTACGCTTCGGCCGATGCCGACTACGCGCAGGCCGCCCGCCGCGTCGCGCAGCAAACCCGCCAGCAACTGCACGCTGCGCGCGCCTGAACCGCCCACGGAACACCATGAGATTCACCCCAAGCCTTCTCGTTAGAACGCTCGCCGGTCCGCGAGGTCTACCGCCCGCCGGTTAAGAACTGCTCACCGGGCCTCGCTAAAAAGGGCCACGGCTGCCAGCCGCAGGGCCAGGGCAAGAAATGGATGCTCGCCCAGCCGCTGCCGCGCGATCTTGGATTCCGGTCCGTAGAAGCCGAGATACGCATGTCTGGGCACGCCGACGGCGGGCGAAGATTTTTTGCGAGTGGCGCAGGATACGCTGATGATTGCCGTTGGCACGGCCACCGCCATCGACGCCATCGAACACCTTCGGCGCTGACAAAACGACGCAGACCCATGGCGCCTAAACAACGCGCCATCGGTCTGCGTGGCCTTTCGCGGCGCGTGGAATCGTCACTCGCGAAGCGTGCTGAACCAGGGGTGTGATCGGCATAATCGCTGCACTGTCACACACAACACGCTTCATGAGCCAGCTCCTCATCAACCATTACCTCAAGCAGCTCGACGTCATCAGAAGGGCCAGCGGGAGCAGCCGCGAGACCATCGTCCGCGAAGCCTTCAAGGATTTGCTCAAAGCCTGGGGCAAACAGCAAGACCTTGTCTTTCTGGCCGAATACCCGCTCAAGACCGCCACCAAAACCAGTATCAATGTGGACGGCGCGCTGCTGCACGAGCTGCGCATGCCGCTGGGCTACTGGGAGGCCAAGGACGCGAACGACGATCTGGACGAGGAAATCGCCAAGAAGTTCCGGCGCGGCTACCCGCAAGACAACATCATCTTCAGCGACGACCATAGCTTCGTGCTCTGGCAGCACCGGCAGGAGGCCATCCGCTGCAGGGTGGAGGACACGGCAGCGCTGGAGAGACTGCTCAAACTCTTCTTCAGCTACGAGCGGCCCGAGATCGCCGATTTCCGCAAGGCCGTGGAGCAGTTCAAGGCCGACTTGCCCGCCGTGCTGCAAGCACTGCGGGACATGATCGACGCCCAGGACGGAACCAACCCGGCGTACCGCAAAGCGGCCGCGCGCTTCCTGACGCACGCGCGCGAGGCGATCAACCCAGAGCTGGGCGACGCCGACATGCGCGAAATGCTCGTCCAGCACATCCTGACCGAGGAAATCTTCGCGAAGGTGTTTGATGACAGCGACTTTCACCGCCACAACAACGTCGCACGCGAGCTTTACGCGCTGGAGGCCGCATTCTTCACAGGCGCGCTCAAGCGGCAGACGCTCAAGGGACTGGAGTCTTATTACGCGGCGATCCGAGCCGCTGCCGCGCAGATAAGCAGCCACCACGAAAAGCAAACTTTCCTGAAAGTCATCTACGAAAACTTCTACAAGGTCTACAACACCAAGGCGGCGGACCGGCTGGGCGTGGTCTACACGCCCAACGAAATTGTGCGCTTCATGATCGACGGCACTGACTGGCTTTGCGAAAAACACTTCGGCAAAAGCCTCGTAGACAAGGATGTGGACATTCTTGACCCCGCCACCGGCACGGGCACGTTTGTGTGCGAACTGCTGGAGCACTTTCGTGGTCAGCCAAAAAAGCTGGAGCACAAATACAAGCACGAGCTGCACGCCAACGAAGTGGCCATCCTGCCCTACTACGTGGCCAACCTGAACATCGAATCGACCTATGCCGCCATCACCGGCCAGTACGAAGAGTTTCCCAACCTCTGCTTCGTGGACACGCTGGACAACGTCGGCCGGCACACCGCAGCCAAAGGCACCACGGCCGAGCTGTTCGGCAGCGTGAGCGAGGAGAACGTCGCCCGCATCAAGCGCCAGAACAGCCGCAAGATCAGCGTCATCATCGGCAACCCGCCTTACAACGCCAACCAGGCCAATGAGAACGACAACAACAAGAACCGCGAATACCCGCAGATTGACCAGCGCATCAAGCAGACTTACATCGCCGAGAGCACCGCGCAAAAGACCAAGCTCTACGACATGTACGCGCGCTTTTTCCGCTGGGCCAGCGACCGGCTGAACGAGAACGGCGTGCTGGCCTTTGTCACCAACCGCAGCTTCATCGAGAGCCGCACCTTCGACGGCTTTCGCAAGACTGTGGCGAAGGAATTCGCCGACATCTATGTAGTGGACCTGGGCGGTGACGTGCGCGCCAATCCCAAGCTCAGCGGAACGAAACACAACGTCTTCGGCATCCAGACTGGCGTGGCGATCAGTTTCATGGTCAAACGTCAGCAGAGTGTGAAAGACAAGCGGCCGGCGCGGATTTGGCACGTGCGTCGCCCGGAGACGGAAACCGCAGAAGAAAAGCTTGCCTTTCTCGCGAGCCACCCGATGAGCGGCCTGGCATTCGACGAGATACAGCCCGACAAGGCAGCCAACTGGATCAACCTGACGAACAATGACTTCGATAAGTTGATTCCACTGGCGAGCAAGGAGACTAAGGCGGCCAAGACGACTGCGGAGGAACGCGCGATTTTCAAACTGTTTAGCAATGGCGTGAACACGGCGCGAGACGAATGGGTGTATGACGTAGGTGACGCTTCATTGAAGTCCAAGGTCGATTACCTTATCCACGAATACAACGAAGAATTCAAGCGCACTCGTTCACGAGGCAAGGTAGACGCCAAGCTCGTTTCCAATAACATTAAGTGGAGTGCCGGACTGCTGGGAAATGTCGGACGGGCACAGGCGGGACCGTTCTCTCAAAAATTGGTGGCGAAGGCCATCTATCGCCCGTACTGTCGAGTGAGGTACTACGCGGACACCATCTTTTCTGATCGATTGACTGGAAACCACGCGGAGATCTATGGAGAAGGCCTCGACCAGTTGTCTGAAGGCTTTGCGCTCACTGCGCCAGGCGCATCCAAAACATACAGCGCCTTGGCAGTAGACAGTCTTGCTGATTGGCATTGTCTTGGGGACACGCAAATATATCCTCGCACTCGGCTGGTGGATGGCACCCGTATCGACAACATCACCGACTGGGCACTCAAGCAATTCGCCAGCCATTACGCTGCCGAGATCGGCAAAGGCAAGGGCGCACGCAAGATCAGCAAGGAAGCCATCTTCAACTACTGCTACGCCGTGCTGCACGACCCGGTCTACCGCGAGAAGTACGCGCTCAATCTCAAGCGGGAATTTCCGCGTATTCCCTTTTATGCCAACTTTTGGCGCTGGGCCGACTGGGGCGAGCAGCTTATGCACCTGCACATCGGCTACGAGCAGGCACAGCCCTGCGCGCTGACGCGGCACGACGAGCCCGACGCCAAGGCCCGCGCCGCCGGCCTGCCGCCCAAGGCCGTGCTGCGCGCCGACCCGGCAGCGGGCAGCATCGTCATCGACAGCGAAACCACGCTGCGCGGCGTGCCGCGCGAAGCGTGGGACTACAAGCTGTGCAACCGCTGCGCCATCGACTGGGTGCTGGACCAGTACAAGGAAAAGAAACCCAAAGACCCCACCATCCGCGAGAAGTTCGACACCTACCGGTTTGCCGAATACAAGGAAGGAGTCATCGACCTGCTCGCGCGCGTGACCACGGTGAGCGTGGAGACGGTGCGACTTGTTGAGGCAATGAAACTTGCGCTGCGCTGAGCACGATGACCTATAATTTCTATAGGTAAGATGATTCAGTGATGTCCCCGCCAGCTCTTTCAGCGCCGCAATGGGAGCGTTTCATACGCAAGGCGGCGTTGCGGTCGGAATTGATTGTTTTCACGAAGCATGCGCTGGCGCGCATGAAGTTGCGTGGTGTGACCCGATTGATGGTGCTGGATGTTCTGCGGCAGGGCAAGCTCCGACGGACGCCAGAGCCCAATGCCGCAAGGGGAACGCTGGAGTGTCGGATGGAGTACTTCTTGTCAGGACGTGATATCGCGGTGGTGGCCGCTGTGGCGCCCGATGACCCTGGGGTGGTGGTTGTCACGGTGATGGAGTTGTCATGAAGGATGCATATCACTTCACAGATGGTGGGCTACGCAATGTGTGGCTGGAGAATGGCTTTGCCTGGAATTCCACAGCCTATGGCAAGGCGGTGGCAATCGAAGACATCGATGGTTTGGTGTTGACGATTTGCAAGCAGTTGACGCGCAAGCGGGGCAAACTGACGGGGGCGGAATTTCGCTACCTGCGGCAGCACTTGGGCTTGTCGCAGAAGTCATTGGCCAAGTCGTTTGGCAATTCTGAGCAAAGCGTCGCCATTTGGGAGAAGACAAGCAAAGTCCCGCTTTGGGCCGACAAGCATCTGCGCCTGTTGTGGACTGCGGCGCACGATGCGAGCACATCTGTCAGAAAATTGGTGGAGCGACTCAACACGGTGGAGCGCTTGATCCATCAGAAAATTGTGCTGCAAGAAACCCGCCGTGGCTGGCGCGTGCAAGAAAATGAAGAGGCCAGGACCTAAGATGTTATTGAGTTGGCGTGTACGAACTTGAAAAATTTCCGCGCGGGCTGAGCTTACCGAAGCCCCTTGACAGGCTCAGGGCGAACGGGTTCAAGCTGAAGGCGGACAACTCTATAGCAAAGGTTTGAGGTAACGGCCCGTGTGGCTGCCCGGGTTGGCGGCCAGCTCCTCCGGTGTGCCCGTGCCCACCACCTGGCCGCCACCGGCCCCGCCCTCCGGGCCCATGTCGATGAGCCAGTCGGCCGTCTTGATCACGTCCAGGTTGTGTTCGATCACGACGATGGTGTTGCCCGCGTCGCGCAGCTGATGCAGCACACGGAGCAAGAGCGCGATGTCGGCAAAGTGCAGGCCGGTCGTCGGTTCGTCCAGGATGTAGAGCGTGCGGCCCGTGTCGCGCTTGGACAGCTCAAGCGCGAGCTTGACGCGCTGCGCCTCGCCGCCGGAGAGCGTGGTGGCGCTCTGGCCCAGCTTTACGTAGGACAGGCCCACCTCCATCAGCGTCTGCAACTTGCGCGCAATCGCAGGCACCGCACTGAAGAACGCCAGCGCGGCCTCCACGGTCAGATCCAGCACCTGGGCGATGTTCTTGCCCTTGTACTGAACCTCCAGCGTCTCGCGGTTGTAGCGCGCGCCATGGCATACGTCGCAGGGCACGTACACGTCGGGCAGGAAGTGCATCTCGACCCTGACCACGCCATCGCCCTGGCAGGCCTCGCAGCGCCCACCCGCCACGTTGAAGGAAAACCGCCCTGCGCTGTAGCCACGCTCGCGCGCCATCGGCACCTCGGCCATGAGTTCGCGGATGGCCGTGAACAAGCCGGTGTAAGTAGCCGGGTTGGAGCGCGGCGTGCGGCCGATGGGCGACTGGTCCACATTGATGACCTTGTCAAACTGATCAATGCCCTCGATCTCGCGCACCGGCGCAGGCTCGTCGTGAGCGCGGTAGAGCTGGCGCGCCACGGCCTTGTACAGCGTGTCATTGACCAGGGTCGACTTGCCCGAACCCGAGACGCCCGTCACGCAGGTGAACAGACCCACCGGCACATCCACACTCACATCCTTGAGGTTGTTGCCTGTGGCACCGGTGATCTGGAGGCGTTGCAAAGCAGCACGCCCGCCCTCAGATGCCTTGCGGCCAAAGGGTACGTCGGCCAGTTCCTTGCGCAGCGGAAGCCAGGGGGTGCGCCGCGCCGGTACCGGGATGCGCAAAGTCCGGGCGAGGTACTGGCCTGTGAGCGAGTCCGGATTTGCGCGCACCTCCTCGTAGGTGCCCTGTGCCACCACACGGCCGCCATGCACGCCGGCGCCCGGTCCCAGGTCGATCAGCTGGTCGGCCGCGCGCATCATGTCCTCGTCGTGCTCGACCACGAGCACGCTGTTGCCGATGTCGCGCAAGTGCTTCAGCGTCTCAATAAGGCGGTCATTGTCGCGCTGGTGCAGGCCGATGCTGGGTTCGTCCAGCACGTACATCACGCCCGTCAGCCCGCTGCCGATCTGGCTGGCCAAGCGAATGCGCTGGGCTTCGCCGCCCGATAGCGTCTCGGCGGTGCGGTCGAGACTCAGGTAGTTGAGACCCACGTCGTTGAGAAACTTCAGTCGCAGGCGGATCTCGCGCACTACCTTGTCGGCAATGTCGGCTTTGGCGCCACGCAGCTGCAGGATGCTGAAATAGTCGTGACACTCACGCAGGGTCAGCTGGCTGACCTCGTAGATGGCGCGCGTCTGGGCAGCTTCACCGATTTTCACGTGCCGTGCCTCGGGCCGCAGACGCGTGCCGCGGCAGGCGGGGCAGGGCTGGGTGCCGCGCAGGCGTGCCAGGTCTTCCCGCACCAGGGTTGAATCGGTCTCGCGGTAGCGCCGCGCCATGTTCGGCAGGATACCCTCGAAGGTGTGGGTCTTGGTGACCTTGCGACCCTTGCTCGCGCCCGAGTCCATCACATAGCTGAACCTGATCTCCTCCTCGCCCGAGCCATGCAGAATGATCTGGCGGATGCGTTCAGGCAGCTCTTCAAACGGCGTCTCGACGCTGAACTTGTAGTGCCGCGCGAGGCTCTCGATCATCGCGAAGTACCAGCCGTTGCGTCGGTCCCAGCCCTTCACCGCGCCGCTCGCTAGGCTCAGCGACGGGAAGGCCACCACCCGTGCCGGATCAAAGAACTCCTGCTGGCCGATGCCGTCGCATTGCGGGCACGCTCCCTGCGGTGAGTTGAAGGAGAACAGGCGCGGCTCCAGCTCGCTGATCGAGTAATGGCACTGCGGGCAGGCAAACCGCGCGTTGTACAGATGCTCGGTGCCCGTGTCGTGCTCCACGGCGATGGCACGTCCCTCCGCCAGGCGCAGCGCGGCCTCGAAGCTCTCGGCCAGACGTTGGCGCAGCGCGGCCTGCTCGGCGGCGTCACCGCTGCGCACGCGCAGCCGGTCGATCACCACATCGAGATCATGCTTCTCGGTCTTCTTCAGCGCCGGCAGCTCGTTGAAATCAACAAGCTGGCCGTCCACGCGAAAGCGTACATAGCCCTGCGACTGCATCGCTTCGAAAACCTCACCGAACTCGCCCTTCCTCTGCCGCGCCAGCGGCGCCAGGATCATGAGGCGCGTCTCGGCGGGCAGGGCCAGCACGGCGTCCACCATCTGGCTCACGGTCTGGGCCTGCAGCGGCAGATCGTGTTCGGGGCAGTAGGGCGTGCCCGCGCGGGCGTAGAGCAGGCGCAGGTAATCGTGGATCTCGGTCACCGTGCCCACGGTGGAGCGCGGGTTGTGGCTGGTGGCCTTCTGCTCGATGCTGATGGCGGGCGACAGGCCCTCGATCAGGTCCACATCGGGCTTATCCATCAGCTGCAGGAACTGGCGCGCGTAGGTCGACAGGCTCTCCACATAGCGGCGCTGCCCCTCAGCGTAGAGCGTGTCGAAGGCCAGGCTGGACTTGCCCGATCCTGACAGCCCGGTAATCACCACGAGCTGGTTGCGCGGTATGTCCAGGTCCACATTCTTGAGGTTGTGGGTACGCGCGCCACGGATGTGGATGGCCTGCTGCTGCAGGGCCTGGCCTAGGTAGCGGCCCTGGCCCTCCTCGGCGAGGGGCTCGGGTGAGAAGGGGCCGTCGGCAGGGGAGTTCAAGTTCGGGGCTGGGCGGGAAACCCTGCATGATAGAGAAAGCGCAAAGCGCTGCTGGCGGGCCGCTCTCCGTGGGATGGATGGTGGACAATTCACGCTGCCGCCCCGGCCCTGTCAAGCGCCTGGTCCGTGTCTTTCATTCCCGTGTCCACCCTTACCGTCACACCCCCCGTCGCCTCCGAGACTGACAGCATGACCGCGCTGGAGCGACGCGCCAGCGCCTCGCTCGCGTCCATCTTCGCGCTGCGCATGCTTGGGCTCTTTCTCGTGCTGCCGGTCTTCGCCCTGGAAGCAGCCCGCTACTCCGGGGGGGACGACGCCACCCTGATCGGGCTGGCCATGGGCATTTACGGCCTCACGCAGGGCCTGCTGCAGATTCCCTTCGGCATGGCGTCGGACCGCTATGGCCGCAAGCGCGTCATCCTCATCGGCCTGCTCATCTTTGCGGCCGGCAGCTTCCTGGCAGCGCTGGCGACCAGCCTCACCTGGCTGCTGATCGGTCGCTCGCTGCAGGGTGCCGGCGCCGTCTCTGCTGCGGTCACCGCCCTGCTGGCCGACCAGACCCGCGACGAAGTCCGCACCAGGGCCATGGCGCTGGTGGGCGCCAGCATCGGCCTGATGTTCGCGCTATCCCTCGTGCTTGCGCCGCTGCTGGTGACCTTTGTGGGTCTGGCCGGTTTGTTTGCCCTGACCGGTGTGCTCGCGCTGGGCGGCGTGGCCGTGGTGATCTGGTGGGTGCCGGCCGAGCCCGGCAGGCAGGACGACCTGCCGCGCGGCAAGCTCTTGGAGGTGCTGCGTCATCCCGGCCTGCTGCGGCTGGATGCTGGCGTCTTCATCCTGCATGCCGTGCAGCTGGCCATGTGGGTGGCCGTTCCCGCGCTGCTGGTCCAGGCCGGGATAGAGAAAGACCGGCACTGGTGGGTCTACCTGCCTGCGGTCATTGCGTCCTTCGTGGTCATGGGCTTCACCCTCTTTCCGCTGGAAAAGCGCGGCTACCTGCGCGCCGCTTTCCTGGGCGCCGTGGGCCTTGTCGGCCTCGTGCAGCTGGGCCTGCTGTGGGCCGTGGAGGCACCACACATCGCGTGGCTGGCCTTCTTGCTGTTTGCCTTCTTCTGCGGCTTCAACGTGCTCGAAGCCAGCCAGCCCAGCCTGGCCTCCCGCATGGCGCCCGCAAACGCGCGCGGTGCAGCGCTGGGTGTCTACAACACCCTGCAGTCGATGGGCTTCTTTGTCGGCGGCGCCCTGGGCGGCTGGCTCGCCCAGCACCATGGCGTGGATGCCCTGTTCATCGGCTGCGCAGGCGCCATGGCCCTGTGGCTGCTGCTGGCCTGGCCCATGGTGGCGCCGGGTCGCGGCGGCTGATCCCCACCCCTTGGGGTCTTGACAGCTGACCCTAAGTTTCTCCAGAATGGTTCCATTTCAGAACCACTTTGAAGTCATGCCTCATCTTTCCATCAAGGATGTGCCGCCGGCCTGGGCTGAGGCCCTGCGCCAGCGCGCACTTCAGCACCATCGCTCGCTGCAGGGCGAGCTCATGGCCATCCTGGAGCAGGCTCTGAGTGCGGCGCCGCCGCGGCCAGCGGTAACGGCCGCGCCCGAAGCGGGTTTGCGTCAGGGCCGCAAGACGCTGGCTCAGGTGCGGCAGGCCCTGCAGGCCCGATATCCGCGGCCCATCGAAGGCCAGTCCTCCAGCGTGGCCTTGATCCGTGAGGCGCGCGACAGCCGATGAGTGCCCTGCACATCGCCGAGCCGCCGGCGAAGTACCAGGTCCGTCCGCCCATCGTGGTGGACTGCAGCGCCCTGGCCGGCATCGTCTTTCGCGAGCCCTGGGGCGAGCAGGCGGCGCAGCAGCTGGAGGCACGCAGCCTGCACGCGCCCTGGTTGCTGCAGGTTGAGATCGCCAGCGTAGCGGTCAAGAAGATGAGGCGCGGCGAAGAACACGCGGCCTATGGCCTGGGACTGGCGGCGGACATGGCGATCGACCTGCATGCCGTCGATGCGGTGGCCGTCGCCCATCTTGCGCAGCGCTATCAGCTCAGCGCCTACGACGCCGCTTACCTCTGCCTGGCAGCCGAACTGCGCTGCCCGCTGGCTACCTTCGACGCCCAGTTGGCCCATGCGGCGCAGAGCCACCTGGCCAGCCTCATCTGAGCCGGTGCCCCTTTCTTGCGGCACAATGTTTCACCCATAGGAAGAGAGTACATACCATGGCATCCGTCAACAAAGTCATCCTGGTCGGCAACTGCGGCCGCGATCCCGAAATCCGCTACCTGCCCTCGGGCCAGGCCGTGGCCAATGTCAGCGTGGCGACCTCCAGCCGCCGCAAGGACAAGAACTCGGGCGAGATGATCGAAGACACCCAATGGCATCGCGTCACCTTCTACGACCGCCTGGCCGAGATCGCCGGCGAGTACGTCAAGAAGGGCCGCCCCATCTATGTGGAAGGCCGCCTCAAGTACGGCAAGTACACCGACAAGGACGGCATCGAGAAGAACACCGTGGACATCATCGCCACCGAAATGCAGTTGCTCGGCGGCCGCGAAGGCATGGGTGGTCCCGACGATGAAGGCGGCGCCCCGCGCCGCAGCGCCCCGGCCCAGCGCCCGGCGGCCAGCGCCCCGGCCCAGCGCCAGGCGCCCGCCAAGTCGTCCAGCGGCTTTGACGACATGGACGACGACATTCCGTTCTAATTAGTACCTAGAACCTTTTTTGTTGATACTGGCCCGCTTCCCAAATGGGGAGCGGGCCATTTTTCTACCCACATCTGATTTCTGTGTGCTAGACTGACCCGAGCTAAACCCGTATCTTGAAAGGATGGTGGGTAAATGCCGAGGTATGTCGCGCAGCGAATCCGTTTCCAGAACGGGGAGCGGCACTCCGTGCTTCAGGTCCCATATGGACTTCCCGTTCACGAAGTCACGCTTTATCTGGGTCGTTTCCGGAAGAAGGGCAGGGCGGCGAACACCATCCATTTCGTGTGCACGGCCCTTGCGCTTTTGTATCGTGAGCTCTCGTCAGCTCAAGTGAGTTTGGTTCAGCGCCTCAGCAATGGGCGATTCCTATCCCTCTCCGAGCTCGACCGGCTGGCTGCGGCAACTCAGTATCGATTCGAGGATTTAGAAGAAGAGGAGAGCGAAGTCCAGCGTAGCCAAAATGTCGTCAGCCTGAACCGCATCGCTATGCGCCGTCGTAGTAAAGACGACCATAGACAGCCCGTCGACGTTCAGACTCAGGCGTCTAGAGTCAGGTACATCGCCGACTTTCTTGACTTCATCTCTGCATACGTCGGGGAGAGTCTTCCGCCGCAGAGCCGTCGAGAGCTCCGGGAAGACACGGCGCGAGCTTTGAGCGCATTTCGACAGCATATTCCTAGAGTATCCAGGCGAGCCAAGATTGGCGCTCGTATTGGGCTAACCGAGGAAGAGCAAACCAGATTGGTCGAGGTCGTTCGGCCTGACTCTCCCGATAACCCTTGGAAGCGACCATTTATACGCAGCCGTAATCAATTAATTGTGCTCCTCCTGTTGGCCACAGGCATGCGGCGAGGAGAACTACTCGGCTTGCAGGTACGAGACATTCTGCCCAATCAACCTAAGCTTCGCATCGTCCGCCGTGCCGATGCATCTCAGGACCTTAGGACGAAACAGCCGGGTACGAAGACTAGCGACCGAGAAATTGAGCTGATTCCCTCCATCGCCCGAGCGCTTCATATGTATCTACAGGAGCGCAGAACCATCAGAGCAGCTCGCTTGATACCCCAGGTTTTTGTATCCGATGACGGCAAAGCCCTTTCAGAAAGCAGTATCGAGAAAATATTTCGGCAACTGAGCGTGGCATGCCCTGACCTCTCGGTGAAGCTGACTAGCCATGTCATGCGTCACACATGGAACGAAAGGTTCTCTGAAATCGCCGATGCAATGGGTCTTTCGGAAGTGGTCGAGGAGCGGGCCCGCAATACCCAGCAGGGATGGGCAGAAAACTCGAAGACTGGCGCAACTTATACAAGACGTCACAGCGCCAAGAAGGGCCAAGAAATCGCGCTCAAGTTGCAGGAGAAGCTTGATGCCGCGCGCTCTCAGTAAGACCGAAATAAAAGCGCCCGACGGAGCGCGAGTGCTGCCGGAGGTGGCGCACACACGCAGCGGAATCGCGTTTAGACCTAGCGATGACTTATGGCGTTGGCGGGATGGCCCTTTTGAGGTGAATCTCAGTTTTGAGCGGGTTGACTCATCAGCGGCCTTGCTGCTGCCTTGCCTCAAGCACACCCTTTGTGTGTTCGCGAAGCAGGCGTCACCGTCACACCTCGGAAACTTGTACGAAGCATTTGTTCACTTCCTCCGTAGAAGGGTAAGCAACTCTCCCCTCACGTCAATCACAACGGAAGAAATCTCCAACTACATCGCCACGCTCAAGCAGGATGAAAAATGGCGTATTGGCCACCTGAACGTACTCTTGCAAAAGTGGGCCGCGCTGGAACTCCCAGGTGTTGATGAGGAGTGCGTTCGTTATCTGTCAGAGATTCGCAAACCCGGTAATGTCAAAGGGGCCGCTGTGCGGCAGCGCGACCCGTTTAATGGACCGTTTAGCGAGGAGGAATACACAGCGCTCTACAAAGCTGTGGACGCGGCCTACGGTACAGGTGAGATTCCGCCTTGGGTTATTGTCCTGGCCCGACTACTTTTCGCCACTGGAGCCCGAATCTCTCAGATGGCGTCCCTTAAGGTCAAAGACCTCAGAATCGAAAGAGGCAAGTACGTCCTCAACCTTCCACACGGAAAAACCGGACTAGTAAACAACCGCGAGTCGTTCATTGAGTTCGTGTTGAGCCCACAGACCGGCAGGCTTGTGATGGAGCACATCGAGCGAATGAATGCCGATAGTGACGCGCCGCTGTTTCCAGAGCACGAGGTCCACGTAAGAACTCAACACCCTCGTCCGACAAACGACCCGTTTGCGGGGCATTGCATCAGCCAAGTATTGTCTGCAGCCTTCTCCAGAGCTATTGGTCCAATCACACCGCTCACCTCTCGGCTCAATTTTCAGACCTTTACAGTACTTCCAAAGCGGTTTCGCTCAACCTTTGCAACTCGTATGGCAGAGGAAGGCGCCAGCCGAGCGGTGATTGCCGAAAGGCTGGGTCATACCGACTTACAGAACGTCGACGTCTACTTTGAGGCGTCACCTGCCATAGTTGACAGCATCGACAGAGCAATGAGTCGCCAACTCGCTCCACTCGCGCGGGCGTTCAGAGGTCGCTTGGTAGAGGATGAGGCTCACTCAACGCACAAGGGCGCGCCAGGCAGCCGGATTATTGACTTCCGCGTGTCGACAAAGCCACTCGCAAGCTGCGCGGGCAAAGCTCAAGGCTGCGCGTTCAACAAGCCAGTCGCCTGTTACACATGTCATCGATTTGAGCCATGGCTGGACGCACCGCATGAAAAGGTGCTTCAACGCCTCAAAGCGGAACGTACCAAGTGGCAGCACGATGAGCGATTGGCCGCCATTAACGACGACGCAATCGAGGCAGTACGGGAAGTTATTGCCGAGTGTGCGCGGGCTCGGAAGCAACAAGGTGCGAGGGAACAGCCGTGAGCGCCACCGTTCTACATTTCACGCCGAATGCAGAGCTTGCACCGCAGGAGAACCTAGATGCCTTCATCGAGACGTGCCGGCGCTCAAATGTACTTAGCGCAAGTAAACAGTTTGACCAGAACACATGGGATATTGGCTATGTCAAGGGCCAGAACAAGATGCAGCGGGCCATTTTCAGCACTATGGAGGCAGCCGCTAATCGCGAAAACGAACCATTTCTCCCGGAGCCATTCTTGAGCTTCAGTAAAGCGGCACTCGTATATCTTCACGACCGTCGCCCGGTTGTATCCCAAGCATCAAGGATATCCGCACTCAGATTCCTTGAGGCGGCACTTCGTGACTTGAATAAAGGTTCACGACCAACTGCCGTCAACGAGGACGTTCTGGACACGGCGGTAGAGCTGGCCCGAAACCAACTCGGAGCTGCAGCCGCCTACCGAGTGGCCGGGCAGCTCGAATTTATCGCGGACATGATGACGAGCAATGAGTTCATCTCCCTCCGCGTGCGCTGGGCACACGGAATGAAAAAGCCAGCAGAGCTTGGCTCACGAATCTCCACCGATGCCCTGCAGGCTAGACAAGAGAAACTGCCGTCTGCAGCTGCTCTTCGGGCACTCGCTGGAATCTTCCAAGAAGCTACGGAACTTCGAGACATCGTCGTTTCGAGCTACACCGCGCTAATGGCGTGTGCGCCTGAGCGGGTTAACGAGGTTCTGAGACTCAGGCGCGACGCGCTTGTAAGAGGTGACGGGAGATTCACCGGAAAGGTCGGTCTGCGTTGGCCTGGCTCGAAGGGCGCTGAAGACACCATCAAATGGTTGCCTACCGAAATGGTGCCTGTCGCCGAGAAGGCCATGAGTAACCTTCTAAGGGCGACAGTGCAGGCTAACGAGTTGGCCGAATGGTATGCAGCGAATCCGAACCAGATTTTTCTTCATCCAGAAGCGCAGTACCTGAGGGGCAAGGAGCTGTTGAGCAGCGCAGACATAGCTCTCATACTCTGGGGAGATGCGGATGCGGCGCCCTCCGCAGTGCAATGGGCGAACGCAAGGAAAGAGCTGACAAAGGTCCCCTTGCAGGGCAGACGCGTCGGATATCGGTTCACGGATATGGAGACGGCTGTACTGTCCCTGCTTCCAGAAACGTTTCCTTATGTGCCTGGCGCGCCGGACCTGATGTGCAAGGACGCGCTGGGAGTAATTCCTCTTAACGCCATGGCATCCGAGCGCGCTACCTATAAGTGCATGTTCAGTTGTATCGGCTACACGAACATCTCGATGCCACTCACTGGCAGCAACGGACAGCAGACCATTTTTGATAAGTTTCACTACACCGAGGACGATGGCACCCCGATTACCTTCAGGACGCATAGCCTTCGTCATTACTTGAACACGCTGGCACAAATGGGCGGTATGACCAGCGCGGAAATAGCCCTCTTCTCTGGTCGAAAGGACGTCTCTCAGAACAGAGCGTACGACCACATGACATCCAATGAGGTTCAGGAGCCAATTAGCCAAGCACTGAAGAGTGGGATGAACGCCCAGCTGTCACCCTATCAATCTTCTCGACCCGTAAATCTGCGCAGCAAGTTCTCGCTGGTCAGCAGCGCTGCCGGCCACACAACTGAGTTCGGCTGGTGCACACATGACTTTGCGGGGGAGCCTTGTCAAATGCATCGCGACTGCATCAATTGCGAAGAGCAGGTGTGCGTTAAAGGTGAAGGCGAAAAGGAAAAGAACCTTAGAAACTTGAAAGCTGAGACGGAGCATCTTCTTGCGAACGCGAAAAGCGCTATGAATGAAAAAGAGTACGGTGCAGACGCATGGGTAAAGCATCAGACGATGACGCTTGAGCGAATCAACTCTCTCCTCGCAATCCTTGAAGACCCCAATGTCCCAACTGGCGCCCAAGTGCGTCTCGATATCCAGAACGCCCCGCTGATTGCGAACTCGGTTGAGCCGGCGCGCAAACCTCTCCAATTTAAACGCCGGAGGGCTCTGAAATGAGAAAGCCTCGTGCTCCAGATTTGACTAACGAGCGGATTGAAGTGGTTCTTTCAACAATAGATGATTGGAAAGGAAAGCTGACTTGGGACTTGCTAATCGAGTCAGTGGAGAAAGCTACAGGTATAGCCTACTCACGCTTCACCTTGGCTGAGTACCCCGACATAGCCAATGCCTTCCGATTGAAGAAGCAAGCACTTCGAGGAACTTGGAAAGGAAAACAAATAGTCCCCAGGGACGAACGCGTACGCGCAGCTCTGGAGCAAGTCGAACGTCTTCAAGCGACAGTTGCGAGACTTAAGCAAGAGAACATGCTCTTAAAAGAACAGTTTGTTACCTGGGCGTACAACGCCGAGCGTAAAGGCGTGACCATGATGATGTTGAATGCGCCGTTGACGAAACCTCATCGAGACCGTACGAGAGGAGAGGGTTGATGGCTAATGGGCAGCAAATTGCCGAAGAGAACCTCAAGAAGTTTTCGGCGTGGGCAACATCAAAGACAGACGAGGACTTTCGCTCCTTGGCTTTGCGCGGTGTTCTGTCTCGGACTGACATTGCGGCTGAATGTGGATTCGCGAAATCTGCCCTGAGCCAGAACCCTCGCATTCGCGAAGCATTGAAACGCCTCGAGGAAGAGCTGCGTAGTCGAGGCGTGCTCCCGCAGATGGCAACTGCGCCCGGGGATACTCCGGGAAATTCGCCCACTGGTACTTCAGCAGGAAGCCTCAACCGTAGGGACGCCGAGCGGCTCAAACGACTTGAACAGGAGAATGCAAGCCTCCGCGCCGAGTTGGCCGAAGTCAAGCGTGCTTTGTCCCGCTACGCAGTGCTTCAGGAAGCACTTGCTGATACTAGAAGGCTTCCACGTTGAGCCAGTCAATCACCGTTCGAGTAGTAACCGTCAGGTCGCAGAACCCTCGCGGTTTCGGTGGGGCGATATTCTCCGGAGTCCCTGTAAACAGCACCGGTGGTGTAGTCGATGCTGCTGCGTACGTTGTAGTCCGAGCGCCGCGACAGACCCTAGGAAACACCAGGGTAGAGCGTGGGCAGTGGTGGACCGTAAGTGGACCTGTTACTGAACGACAGGTACAAGTCAACGGATTCGTCATGAAAGAGCGCGAGTTGAATGCCGAAGAGGCATTGCTCGCGCGCCCATCGGGTGAACACATTATCAATTTTCTGGCCGACAACCCGGCGTTCGAAGGTGTTGGAACCGTAAAGGCCAGGCGGCTGTGGGACACATTTGGAGAACGTCTGTATGAGCTTCTAGAGGCAGGTGATGCCGACTCTTTGGCTGGTGTCCTCACGCCCGAGGTCGCCAATCGCGTAGTGCTGGCGTGGAGTTCACTTGGCGATTTGGGGACCTTGCAGTGGCTCCAGTCACAGGGCTTTGAGCCGAAACTTGGTCGTAAAGTGTTGGCCTTCTTCGGGGCTGACGCTCGTGCCCGCATTGAGGAGGACCCCTATCGCCTGCTTTCCTTCTGCGCCGGTTGGAAAGAGGTTGACTGCCTCGCGCTCGACCAGTTTGGTTTAGAGCCCACAGACCCACGCCGCCTTCTCGGTGCCGTGGAGGAGGGGTGTTACCGAGTATTCAGCGATGGCCACACCGCAATGCTGTCTGCTGACTTGATGGACCGAGTAGTTCCACTACTTGGCCGACCTCCAGTAGGCGTTCGTTGGCGCGACCAGCTGTCTGAAGCATTGAACCTGGGCCTTAGTAACGGCACGTTCGTCAAATGCCGGCATGGTTTGCAGCCCCTCGGCGCGTTTGTGATGGAACGTCAGATTGCGCTGGCCGTGAAAAGCCGTGTCAGTAGTGGGTCTGCACCATTGCTCACGGCTGCTGAGGTAGAGCATGTCATCGAGGATGTTCGTTCTACTGACGGCGTTGAGCTGAATGAGGAACAGCGTGCGGCATTACACGCAGCAGCACGACATGCATTCCTCTGTGTCACAGGTGGCGCTGGGGTCGGAAAGACAACGGTCCTCAAGGCCCTGTACCGAATATACGACCGGGTCGGAGTTCGAGTGGTTCAGCTTGCGTTGGCCGGAAGAGCGGCCAAGAGAATGCATGAGGCAACAGGTCGAGCAGCGTCCACCATCGCTAGCTTTCTTAGTGGCTATGAGGATGGAAATCTGGACGGGCCGACCGTCGTTGTGATTGACGAGGCCAGTATGGTGGACGTCATTTCAATGAGTCGAATCTGCTCGATTCTTCCGAACCATGTGCGACTGCTGTTGGTTGGAGACCCCAATCAGCTAATGCCTGTTGGACCGGGGCTTATTCTGCACGCTTTGGTAGGACTGACTGGTATACCTGCGGTTGAGCTGAAAACGGTCAAGCGCTATGGCGGCGCTATAGCTCAGCTGGCGACAGATATCCGGTTCGGGCGATGGTCGGAGTTGGGCGTGAATGAGAACGAACCCGTCGCCTTTTTGCCCTGTGCTGATGAACTCATCGGCGACACGGTTGTCGACCTGCTCGAACTTGACCGTGAGAATAGCCAAGTGCTCTGTGCCATTCGCAACGGACCGGCGGGCACGAAGGCTATAAATTCTCTGTGTCAGAAACGCTTCACGAATGGTTCCCCCGAAGTACAGGTTTGGAACGAAGAGTTCGATGCCCTTGCGCCAGTTGGGTTGCGTCTAGGTGACGCCGTGTTATGCACGCGAAACATGTGGCCCGTGGGGCTGCAAAATGGGTCCCTCGGAGTTATCGCAGAGGTGGTGCCGGAGCCTACCGAAGCACATGAGGTCGACGATGAGGAGTCACCGTCCGCTCTGGCTTGGATTGACTGGGATGATGGACAACGCAGACCCTTGGCGAGGGATATGCTGGAAGATGTCGAGCTGGGATATGCAGTGACAGTCCACAAGGCCCAAGGCTCTCAGTGGCCAAGGGTGATTGTTCCAGTAACACACTCGAAGATGCTAGACCGCACCCTGCTCTATACAGCGGTTACTCGAGCTCAGAAGCAGGTCATACTTGTTGGGGATGTTGCCGCCGCCCGTGAGGCCGTCCTGGCTCAGCCACGTGCCTCGGAGCGGCGGGTGGCACTCGACTTGCATTTGGCGAGTGTCGCTACGGTTGATGAAGTGTCATCGGCGACTGTTCACGTCAACGCAGCATAGGCACGTCATTGGTCATCATGGCTCCGATGATTCGAGTTACCGCTTCAATCCTACTCGTGGCCTCGTTTGGTTTTAGCGTCGCTTACGCAAAGAGCCCATCCGAGCAGGAGGGTTGGACGGCCATCTGTAAGAACGTCACTGGTGTTCACGACGGTGACACACTCACGTGTGTCAGCGACACTTACGGCACATTTGTAGTGAGATTCGCAGGCCTCGATGCGCCTGAGACAGGACAGGCGCACTGGCGAATAGCTCGAGACCGGCTGAAGGAGCTTGCTGGGCGAGGGACTGTCGCAGACTGCTACAAGCAAGACCAATATGGACGCCGAGTTTGCCGCCTCCGCTCGGTCGGAGGCAAGGACCTAGCAGACGCAATGATTGGCGAAGGCCTAGCCTGGCACGCGACCCGCTTTGCTGACGAACAAACGTAAGCGGCCAGGCACGCCACATTGACCTGTGCGTGCCAATGTGCTGATCAAGTTGAGATCAGGTGATCAGGGCGTCGCAAGCGTCCAGCGGTGCGGCAACAGCTCATCGATGCGGTG
>JADCGR010000013.1 GCA_020248905.1 Curvibacter sp.
CACGACCTGTGACTTGAACTCGGTGCTATGCCGGCGACGGGTTTTGAGATGCTCGTTCATTTGCTGTCCACCTAGTTTTGATGGACAGCAATCGTGCTGGATTAGCTGGGGGAATCAAGGTGGGGTGACCAGCCGCTTACTGAGAGACCGCTATAAAGGGGCCTACACCGCAGAGGCTTGCGCGGCGGTGCGACATACATGAGGTTTATGAATTGAATACCGACCTTCTTCAGAAATTTCCCCTCGCCACATCCGTTCCGAGCGAGCATCGCTTAGTTCGCGAGGTGCATCAGCGGCGGTGGCTCCTCGCAGGCCGACTCCATTCGTGGGATGGAACGTGCAAGACGGTGTATTCACCAGTCTGGCTGCGTGGTGCCGATGGCATGCCTGCAGCGGTCTCTATTGGCAGCTACCCCGAAATGGGCGAAGTACAGAGCAATGAAGCCCTTGATGCCGCAGACGCCGCATATGACAACGGCAGAGGAACATGGCCGACCATGTCCGTTGCAGACCGCATTATGTGCATGCAGCGCTTTGTCGCGGCCATGCTTGAACGCCGTGCGGAGGTCGTGAACCTATTGATGTGGGAGATTGGTAAGAGTGCGGCCGATTCTCGCAAGGAGTTCGATAGAACCGTTGAATACATTCGGGCGACGATCGAAGCGCTGAAGGACATGGACAACGCGCACTCGCGCTTTGCAGTGGTGGAGGGAACGATTGGCCAGGTGAGGCGCACGCCGCTGGGGGTCGTTCTGTGCATGGGACCGTACAACTATCCGCTCAATGAGACTTTTTGTACGCTGATTCCAGCACTGCTGATGGGTAACACGGTCGTGCTGAAGCCGCCTCAGTATGGAACCCTTCTTTTTGAGCCTTTGCTCGAAGCATTTTGTGATTGCTTCCCTCCAGGTGTCGTGAACACCATCTATGCGCCCAGCGAAATCGTCGTGCCCCGAATGTTGGCCAGCGGGAAGATTAATGTTCTCGCATTGATCGGATCCAGCCGCGTGGCAGATCACCTGAAGAAACAGCACCCGAAGTCACATCGCCTGCGTGCGATTCTGGGACTCGATGCCAAAAACGCGGCAATCGTGATGCCTGACGCTGACCTGGATCTCACCGTTCAGGAGTGTGTGGCAGGCGCCCTTTCATTTAACGGGCAGCGCTGCACCGCATTGAAGATGCTGATTGTGCATCGCACAATTGTTGATGACTTTTTGCAACGGCTCACGCATGCCGTTGAGCGCCTAAAGATCGGCATGCCTTGGGAGGATGGTGTTCAGATCACGCCACTGCCTGGTCCTCATCGCACGCGCTTCATGTCAGAGGCCCTTGAGGATGCGTACAACAAAGGTGCACGTATTTGCAATGACGGTGGGGGTGACTTCTATGGCACTCTGTTCCGACCTGCCATCGTTTACCCCATGCGCGAGGGCATGAAGCTTTACCGTGAGGAGCAGTTTGGACCGCTTGTTCCAGTGATGGCCTTTGACGACATCGAAGAGGCTCTGAACTACATCGTCACTTCCGACCATGGCCAGCAGGTCAGCGTGTTCGGCTCTGATCCCGTGCAGATTGGTGCGCTGGTTGACCCGCTCGTTTATCAAGTCTGTCGCGTCAACGTCAATACCCAATGCCAACGCGGTCCGGACGTATTCCCATTTGCGGGCCGCAAAGACTCAGCGGAGGGGACACTCTCTGTCAGTGACGCGCTGCGCGCGTTCTCCATCCGATCGATGGTGGCTACGCGAGCATCAGAACCCAACAAAGCGCTGCTCAACGCGATCGTCAGTGGTCGTCATTCGGCATTCATCAACACCGATTTCATCTTCTGAGCACGTGAGTCATGTCAATGGCCCGAAGCCGTTGTGCCAAGATCTTCGCCACTCTTGGCCCTGCGAGCTCCAGCCGCTCCATGATCAGGGCATTGTTTGAGGCTGGCGCAAACATGTTTCGGTTGAATTTCCGCCACGGCAGCCACGCTGACCATCAGGTGCCACGAACTGGTCCGCAGTGTCGGTTTGCAGATAGGCGTTTCGGAAAGCCTCAGGACTCAAAGAAGCGCATGACTTTGTTGTGCGCAGCGGTGTCGGAGCCGACGATTTCACGCAGCGATCGACGCGAGGCTCCGGCCAGGGATTGCTCGAGCAGGCCCCAAGCGGCGTTGGTGCGACAACATGCCCCGCCCGCCTTGTGGCGTTGATCTGTCGGGCAAGGTCCGTCCCTCCGGGCGCGATGATGAAGAGTTTCAACCCGCCCTCGACCGCTGGACTCCAAGCAGAGCGTGCCCACGACGAGCTATGCTTCGCATCCTGAGGCGGAGATCGCTCCATGCTTGGCAGCTCGGCCCCTGCCAGCCTCCTATTGGCGATGAGAGCGATTGGAAAGCTTGTGAGTGCCCATGTGCAGAAATGCTGCACATGGGATTGCACGTGTTCACCAGCGTTCTTCAAAAACCCTGCATGGATATTGGTAGGGCGTGCTGGACTCGAACCAGCGACCAAGGGATTATGAGTCCCCTGCTCTAACCAACTGAGCTAACGCCCCGAGCGAAAATGGTGATTGTACGGGCCAGCCTGGCGAGGCAAGGCAATGCCTAGCCGCCGCGCCGCCGCTTACTTGTGGCTGAGCGCGTTGCCCAACAGCTTGGAGGTGATGTCGACGATCTGGATCATGCGGTCATAGGGCATGCGCGTGGGGCCGATCACGCCCAGCGTGCCCACCACGTGGCCGTCCACCTCGTAGGGCGCACTGACGACGGACAGCTCTTCATACGGCACCACCTGGCTCTCGCCGCCGATGAAGATGCGCACACCTTCGGCCTGCCCGGCAATGTCCAGCAGGCGCATGAGTTGCGCCTTCTGTTCGAAGAGATCGAAGGCGCGGCGCAAATGGCTCATATCGCTGGAAAAATCCGACACCTGCAAGAGATTGCGCTCGCCGGCGATGACCACCTCGTCCTGCGCCTCGCTCATGGCTTCGGTACCCACCCGCACGGCGGCCTGCATCAGCGCCGCGATCTCGCCGCGCAAGGTTTCCACCTCCGCTTGCAGCCGCTCGCGCACCTGCTCCAGCGTGAGGCCCATGTAGTGGGCGTTCAGGTAGTTGGCCGCCTCGGTCAGCTGTGAGGCGGAGTAATCGGTCTCGGTAAAGATGACGCGGTTTTGCACGTCCCCCTCAGGCGAGACGAGAATGACGAGGATGCGCCGCTCGGACAGGCGCAGGAACTCGATGTGCCGAAACACCGAGGAACGTCGCGGCGCCATGACCACGCCCACGAACTGAGAGAGGGACGACAACAGGTTGGCCGCGTTGGAGATCACCTTCTGAGGCTGGTCAGGGGCCAGGCTGGGCGCTGCAATACGCTCGCGCTGGACCGTCAACATCGTGTCCACGAAGAGGCGGTATCCACGCGCCGTGGGCACACGCCCGGCTGAAGTGTGAGGACTGGCGATGAGCCCCAGCTCTTCCAGATCGGACATCACGTTTCGTATGGTGGCAGGCGACAGCTCCAGCCCCGAGGCCCGGGATAGCGTACGCGAGCCCACTGGCGCCCCCTCGGCGATGTAGCGTTCCACCAGCGTTTTGAGCAACAACTTGGCGCGGTCATCCAGCATGCGGTCATTTTAATGATGTAATTTGCGCATGACCTCCACATTCTGTCGTGTTGCGCTCATTGGCAAGTACCAGTCTGCGGGCAGCAGCCCGGCCAGCAAGAACCGCCAGGCGCTGGGAGAGATCGCCGCCCTGCTGCAAAGCCAGGGCTGCGAGGTGATGGTTGAGCAGCAAACCGCCGACAACACGCCTGTGTCGGGCTATCCGGTCCTGGACCTGGACGCCATCGGTCGCGATTGCGACCTGGGTCTGGTGGTGGGCGGTGACGGCACCATGCTGGGCATCGGCCGCAAGCTGGCCAGCAGCGGCGTGCCGCTGATCGGGATCAATCACGGCCGGCTGGGCTTTATGACCGACATCCCCTTTGGGAGCTTCGAGTCCGTGCTGCCGCCCATGCTGCGTGGTGAGTACGACGAGGAGCGGCGTCAGCTCATGCGGGCCAGGGTGATGCGCCAGGGCGTCTGCGTTTTTGACACGCTGGCCATGAACGACGTCGTGGTACACCGTGGCAATTCTCCGGGCATGGTCGAGTTGCGGGTGGAGGTCAACGGGCATTTCGTGGCCAACCAGCGCGCCGATGGCCTGATCGTGGCCACGCCGACGGGCTCCACGGCCTACTCCCTGTCGGCGGGTGGGCCCATCCTGCACCCCTCGCTGGCCGGATGGGTGATGGTGCCGATCGCGCCCCACACCCTGTCAAACAGGCCGGTGGTGCTTTCCAGCGAATCAGAGGTGGCCATCGAGATCGCGTCGGAGCGCGAAGCTACCGCTAATTTCGACATGCAGTCGCTGTCGGCTTTGCACCATGGCGATCGCGTCATCGTCAGCCGTTCGGAACACAGTGTTCGCTTCCTGCACCCACGCGGCTGGAGCTATTTCGACACCCTGCGGCAAAAGCTGCGCTGGAACGAGGGAGTGGCGGGGCAATGAGCCCTTCCTGCGCCAAATGGGCCGCATCGTCTTGGGTCGCTTTGCGCGCGGCTCTGGAGTTGCTGGCATGAGTCTCAAGCGAATCGTCCTGCGGGACTTCGTCATCATCAGCGAGCTGGACCTCGAGCTCGACAAGGGCTTCACCGTGTTGACGGGCGAGACCGGCGCGGGCAAGTCCATCCTGATCGATGCCCTGCAGCTCGTCACCGGGGCGCGGGCCGACACCGGGCTGATCCGCGAGGGCGCAGGCCGCACCGACGTAAGCGTGGAGTTTGACGAGTGCACAAGCCTGCAGGGCTGGCTGCAGGACGCGGGCTTCGATCCTGGTTTTGATCCCGGCGCCACCCTGCTGCTGCGGCGGACCGTGGACGTGCAGGGCAAGAGCCGTGCGTGGATCAATGGCAGCCCCGCCACGGCCGGACAACTGCGCGATCTCGGTGAGCGGCTGTTCGACATTCACGGCCAGCATGCCTGGCAAAGCCTGACGCGCCCCGACGCAGTGCGTGGCCTGCTAGACGCCTACGCCCGAATCGATACCAGTCAGCTCACACAGAGCTGGGAGCAGTGGCGCGTCGCACTGTCGCAGCTGGAAGAGGCGCGCAAGGCGCAGGACACGCTGCAACGCGAACGCGAACGCCTGGGCTGGCAGATTGGTGAAGTCGAGAAGCTGGCGCCGCTTCCGGGCGAATGGGATCAGCTCACTACGGACCACAGCCGACTGGCGCACGCCCAAACCCTGCTGGATGCCGCCCAGGGTGCGCTGAGTCAGCTGGACAGCGATCAAGACGGGGCCCGCCGGGCGCTTGGCAGCGCGCTCCAGATGCTACAAGATCAGGAGCATCTGGAGCCTGAGTTTAAGAAGCTATGCGAGGTACTGGGCTCAAGCCTGGCCCAAGTTGACGACAGCGTGCATACGCTGCGCGCTTACCTGCGCCGCACCGATCTGGATCCCGAGCGCCTCGCAGAACTCGATCAGCGACTAACGGCATGGATGTCCCTTGCCCGCCGCTACAAGCGTGCAGCCGAGGATTTGCCCGCGACACTGGCGGCCTGGAAGGACGAGCTTGCGCAGCTGGATGCGGCAGCTGATCTGGCCGCATTGGAAAGCGCCGAGCAGCAGGCGCGGGCGCGCTATATGCGGGAGGCACAGGCCGTGTCAAAAGCGCGGGCCGACGCCTCCCCAAAGCTGGCACAGGCCATCACCCAGGCGATGCAGGGGCTGGGCATGCAGGGCGGCCGTTTCGAAGTGCAGCTTCTCAAGGCCGAGCGTCCCATGCAGAGCGGGCTCGAAGATGTGCATTTTCTCGTGGCCGGACACGCTGGCAGCACGCCGCGCCCGGTCGGCAAGGTCGCCTCGGGCGGCGAGCTTTCCCGTATTGCACTGGCCATCGCGGTGACCACCAGCCAGCTGGGCTCGGCCCAGACCCTGATCTTCGATGAGGTGGATTCGGGCGTGGGCGGAGCCGTGGCCGAGACCGTGGGCCGGCTCATGAACCAGCTCGGTAGGGACCGTCAGGTGATGGCCGTGACGCACCTTCCCCAGGTGGCCGCCTGTGCCGATCATCACCTCGTTGTGGCCAAGATGCGCCAGGGCCAGGCCACGGTGAGCAGCGTCAACCCCGTGCGGGGTGAGGCCCGCGTGGGCGAAATCGGCCGCATGCTCGGTGGCGAGCGCCTGTCCGAGGCCACTCTGGCCCACGCCAAGGAAATGTTGCGGGGGCCGGGCTGAGCACGCGATGGAGATTGTCCTCATCACCGGCATGTCCGGCTCAGGAAAATCGGTGGCACTCAATGCCCTGGAGGATGCCGGCTATTACTGTGTCGACAATCTGCCGCCCGAACTGCTGCAGGCCCTGGTCACGCTGGAGCAGCAGCATGCCGCCAAGCGGGTGGCGATCGCGATGGATGTGCGCAGCGCCACCTCGTTGCCGATGGTGCCCGCGCAACTGACGGCACTTCGTCAGCAAGGCATCACGGTCAAGCCCTTGTTTCTCGACGCCTCAACGGAGACGCTCATACGGCGCTACTCGGAGACGCGGCGGCGGCACCCTCTTTCTCAAGCCGTCGGACAGACGGACGATCTGAACCGGGTACTGGCCGAGGCCATCGAACTCGAACGGGAATTGCTCGCGGACTTGCGCGAGCAGGCGCAGGTGATCGACACCAGCCTGGTCCGTCCCTCGCAGTTGCAAGGCTACGTCAAGGAAGTCATACGCCTGCCGGACAGCCCCCTGACGCTGGTCTTCGAATCGTTCGCGTTCAAGCGCGGTATCCCGTTGGACGCGGACTATGTGTTTGATGTACGCATGCTGCCCAACCCGCACTACGAGCCGGAGCTGCGCCCGCTCACGGGCCTCGATGAAGCCGTAGCCGACTTCCTGCGTGGTCAGCCCGAGGTCCTGCGCATGCGCGACCACATTCAAACTTTTCTGGAGCAGTGGCTGGACGCGCTGTCGTACAACCACCGCAGCTACGTGACGGTGGCTATTGGCTGCACCGGAGGCCAGCATCGTTCCGTTTACCTTGTGGAAGATCTGGCGCGGCATTTCGGCCTGCGATGGCAGACCCTGCGCCGGCATCGCGAGCTCGGCTGAACGTCGTCAGCCCTGCTGTAGCAGCTTGCGCACCGGCGCCGGCAGGCCCAGCGCCGGCCAGGCTTCGGACCGGAGCCACGCGCCGGCCTGCGATAACGTGGTCTTGGAGGGCAATGCCACGCGCACAGGGTGCAGGCGCAGATCCTTGTGCGTGAGCACGTGGGTGAAGACCGGCAAGTGCTCTAGGCGGTCACGGTAAGCCGGTGGCACAGCGGCAGTTAATTCGGCTTCACTGTCGAACAACTCCATGCAGTACAGACCCGCCCAGACCCCCGGCGTGGGCCTGGGTCGTAACCATACGGACCCCTGGCGCGTGTGCGCCCACAGCAGCCAGAGCGATTGGGCCGTGCGCTTGAGTTTGCGCGTCTTGACCGGGTAGTGCTCGGGCCGCCCTTGCGCAAGGGCCACACACAAGCTGGCAGCGGGGCAGAGCGCGCAGGCCGGCTTACGCGGGAGGCAGACAGTGGCCCCGAGGTCCATCACGCCCTGCGTGTAGCGCGGCATGGACTGCAGCAGGTCACGCCGGGGCAATAGCGCGGTAGCGAGTTGCCAAAGCGCGCGTTCGTTCGCGCCCTGGGCGAGGTCGGCCTCAAAACCAAGCAACCGTGTCAGCACGCGCTTGACGTTGCCATCGAGGATGGCAACCCGCTCGCCATGGCAGATAGAGGCTATGGCAGCTGCGGTAGAGGGGCCGATCCCTGGCAGCGACTGCAGCCCGGCTGCGGTACGCGGAAACTCGCCGTCATATTTAGTCACCACCTGCAGGGCGCAGGCGTGGAGGTAGCGTGCGCGGCTGTAATAACCCAGGCCGCTCCAGAGCGCCAGCACATCGTCCAGATCAACGGCGGCCAGTTGACGCACATCGGGGAAGCGCTGCACAAAGCGCGTGTAGTACTCACGCACGGTGAACACCTGTGTCTGCTGCAGCATGATCTCAGAAAGCCAGACGCGATAGGGATCACGGGTGCCCTGCCAGGGCAGGTCACGGCGGCCATGTCGGGCCTGCCAGCGTAGCAGCCGGGCGGCCCAGCCCTCGGGCAGTTTCACGAGGGCTGCAACTCGGCCGCCAGCGTATCCCTGGGCCGGGTGACGTCCTGGGCTCGGATCAGATAGGCCGTGAGCTCCAGCAGCTTGGCATCAAGCTGGTCCAGCGACTTGAACTGGCCGTTGATTTCCGCGATGCGCTCGTCCAGGCCACCGACTGCCTGCTGGACGCGGTCGATGGCCTCCAGCCGGCGGCTGAAGTTGCGGCGACGCTCGCGCAGCTGCGCATCGAGTTGGGCGGCGGCAGACTTGCTCCAGAGTTCCACATCCCCCAGCGCTGCCTGATAGACGCCTCGCAGACGCGTGGCCAATGCGCGCACCAGCCGATCGGCGAACTCGGGCTGGGCCAGACGGAAGGCGTTACCCAGGGCGAGGTACTGCAGATGGCCACGCTCGACCTGGTCGAGGCTAACGATGTAGGACTGAATCTTGGGTTCGGCCGGCGGCTGCAGCGAGAAGCCCTGCTCGGCGTTGAGCTGCTTGAACGCGGCGTTCAGCATGGTCTGGATCTCGCCGGTGAGCGCCTGCACATGGCGCAGGGTTTCGCGCAAGCGATCGAAAGTCTCGCCGTAGGACTTCTTCACGCCAAGCTTGAGGCCGCTTTGCAGCAGGGACTGCATGAGCTGGTTCATCTCACGCTTGAGGTTGTTGGTGCTGAGCAGACCAAAGACGTCACGCAGCAGCTTGAGGTGCACCGAGCGCACCGCATGGATCTTGGCGCCGGCACGATCGAACTCGGCCTGCTCCTGCGAGATCCTCAGCCGCAAGTGCTTGATGACCGCAGCGTTCTTGCCCTGCAGGCCCTTGAGCTCAAGCATCTGTTCGTTGAGATCGCGACGACGGATATTGAGCACCCGTCCGACCTCGACTTGCAGGTCGGAAATCCCGACTGCCACTGCCGAGCCGAGGATGCGCTGGCGCTGGCCCATGATGCGATGCGCGAGGGCGTCCTCCAGCGTGGGCAGGCAGCTCGCCTGCAATAGCTTGGCGTCCTCGGTGACCTTGGCGACCAGACCCTTCTGGGCAGAGACCGGCAACACCTGGTCGCGTGCGAGGCCGAGGATTTCGGCCGTGGTCGTGCGCTGGCGGTCGATCTGCATCTGGATCTGTGCGGGCGAGCTCAGCGCGTCCCACAAGGAATCGATCTTGTTGAGCGCGACCAGACGGGTGTCGGCGCCGGCGCTTGACTCGGTGATCAGGTGCTCACGCCAGATCTCCAGGTCGGACTTGGTGACGCCAGTGTCGGCCCCGAGGATGAAGACCACTGCGTGCGCCTGCGGCACCAGGCTCACGGTTAGTTCAGGCTCGGCGCCGATAGCGTTGAGGCCCGGCGTGTCGAGGATCACAAGGCCGTGCTTGAGCAGGGGATGGGCGATGTTGATCAGGGCGTGACGCCACCTGGGCACCTCCACCTTGCCCTGCGCGTCCATCAAAGGCCGGTCATTGGGCGACTCGCTGCTCCAGAAGCCCAGGGCACGCGCCTCCTCAAGAGACACGCGTCGCGTCTCGGAGACCTTTTCCAGCGCGATTGCGAGCTGTTGGGGATCATTGACGTCTAGGTCCACCCGGGGCCACTTCTCGGGGACCATGCGCCACTCCATGAGTGACTGGGGTTGAAGGCGGGTCTCGATCGGCAGCAGGCGCAGACAGGGGGGCACCTCGGGGTCGTAGCCCATTTCCGTCGGACACATGGTGGTGCGACCGGCGCTGGCCGGCATGATGCGCCTGCCATACCCGGCAAAGAAGATGGCATTGATCAGTTCGGACTTGCCGCGCGAGAACTCGGCGACAAACGCCACCATGACCTTGTCGGCCCGCACCTGCATCTCCAGCCGGTGCAGGCGCTCCTCGACGGCGGCATCCAGCAGATCATGGTCCTTCATCCACTCGCCGAGCAGCTTCAGGCGCAGGGCGAATTCCCGTCGCCACGTGCCGTGCTGGTCAAACTGTTCGTTGAATGAGGCAGCCAACTCCGTCCCCAAGATGCACTTCCGATCATGGTGCAAATATTCAATATAACACCTATCCTATTGACAGGCCTCAAGTTTTCTGACAACGCGGACAGTAAAACGTTGCGCGCTGGCCCTGTCGCAAGGTCTTGATCAGCGTGCCGCAAACCCGGCAGGGCTTGCCGCTTCGGCCATAGACCGCGACCTCGAACTGAAAGTTGCCGCGCTCCCCCACCGCGTTGGAGTAATTGCGCAAGGTCGTGCCGCCCACAGCGAGCGCGCGCCCCAACACCTCGCGGATTGCTGCATGCAGGCGCGCGGCCCGCGGTCGGCTGATGCGCGCCGCGCTCAGCGTTGGCCGGATGCCCGCCAGGAACAGGGCTTCCGAGGCGTAGATATTGCCCACACCGACCACAATGTCGCCCGACAAAAGCACCTGCTTGATGGCCGCTTTGCGCGCTCGCAAGGCCGCGTGAAAGGCCTCGGGAAGGAAATCCGCGCCCAGGGGTTCCACCCCCAGGCCGTCCAGCAGCTTGCGTGCGCGGGCATCGGACTGGCTGGGCGTCCAGACCACCGCGCCGAAGCGGCGCGGATCATTCAGGCGCAGGATGCCGCGGTCGGTCGCAAGCTCGAAATGGTCGTGGGCGCCGCGTGGCGGCAGGTGAGGCGCAAAGCTCAGGCTGCCTGACATGCCCAAATGCAGCAGCAACAGGCCCTTGTCGAGGTCCAGCAACAGGTACTTGCCGCGGCGACGCACACCCAGAACACGGCCTCCCACCAATTGCCCGACAGGCATGCCCAGGGGCCAGCGCAGTGCCTTGCCCAGCCAAGCATCCTCAATGCGTCCGCCGGCGATGCGATCTGCAAAACTCAGGCGCGTGGCCTCGACTTCGGGTAACTCTGGCATACGGGAAAGGCGGACTGGGACGACAGGCTTAGATTATTATGGTCTGATGTCTGCACGCGCTCGCCTCCTGCCTCTTCTGCTGCTTGCAGCCCTTGCCGCCCACGCTCAGCCGGCAGCCACGCCCCCGTCTGCTGCCGCGCCCCTGAATTCGGCCATGGATGGTGAGTTGTTCTACCAGTTGCTCGTGGGTGAACTCAGCAACTATAGCGGCGAAGCCGGCGTGGGCTATTCGTTGGTCTTCGATGCAGCCCGCAAGACCAACGACGCCCGCCTTTACCAGCGTGCCGTCGACATCGCGCTGCAAGCCCGTGCCGGCGAGTCCGCCCTGCAGGCCGCGCGGGCCTGGCGCGCCGCGCAGGCTGGCTCGCGCGATGCCAACCGCTACGTGCTTCAGATCCTGATTGGCCTGAACCGTCTGGAAGAAGCGGTCGACCCGCTGCGTCGGGAGATTGCATTGACCGAGATCCGGGAACGCAGCCTGACCATCCTCACCCTTCCCGCCTACTTTTCCCGCAGCACGGACAAGAAGCTTGCAGCTACCGTCCTCGAGCAGGCCCTGGAAGAGTGGCTGCGCAACCCGGTTCTGGGCGCCGTTGCCTGGGCGTCCGTGGGCCGCATGCGTCTGGAGGCGGGCGACACGGCGGGTGCCCTCGAAGCGGCGCGGCGCGGACAGGCCATCGATGCGCGTGCCGAGGCCCCGGTCCTTCTGGCGCTGGGACTTATGTCGCCACGACTGCCCGCTGCCGAGGCTGTGGTGCGCAGGTATCTGGAAGGGCGCCCGCAGCCCGGTGTTCGACTGGCCTATGCCCGCGCCTTGCTGGACGCCCAGCGCTACGCCGAAGCGAGCCAGCAGGCGCAGATCATGACGGACGAGAAGCCTGACCACGCCGAAGCGTGGCTGATCCGCGGCACGCTGGAGTTGCAGGACAGCCGTATCGATGCCGCCGAACGCTCACTCAAGACCTTTCTCGACCTGATGCAGTCACGCCGCGCTGCCAGCGGGATCGAGGAGCCCAACCGCGCCCTGGCGCAAGCCTATCTGTCACTCGCCCAGATCGCCGAGCAGCGCAAGGATTTCCGGCAGGCCGAGTCGTGGCTGTCCAAGATCAACAGCCCGGAGGACATGGTGCGGACACAGAGCCGGCGCGCCGGTATCCTGGCACGCCAGGGCAAGATCACTGAGGCTCGCGAGTTGATTCGCAACCTGCCCGAGCGTTCGCCGGCCGACGTACGGGTCAAGCTCTCGAGCGAGGTCCAACTCCTGCGCGATAACAAGCTCTACGCCCAAGCCTACGAGCTGCTTGCAGAGGCCACGCAGCGTGACTCCGGAGACTACGACCTTCTGTACGACCAGGCCACACTGGCCGAGAAGCTTGGACGGCCTGAGGAAATGGAGCGTATCCTGCGTCGCATCATCGCCGAGCGTCCCGAGTATCACCACGCATATAACGCCCTGGGGTACTCGCTCGCCGATCGCAATGTCCGACTGACCGAGGCGCGGCAGCTGATCCTGAAGGCTCTGGAGTTCGCGCCCGACGACCCCTTCATCACCGACAGCCTCGGCTGGGTCGAGTTCCGCGAGGGCAACAAGACCGAGGCCTTGCGCATCCTGAAGAAGGCCTATCGGTCGCGACCGGACGCAGAGATCGCCGCGCACTTGGGTGAGGTCCTCTGGAGCCTCGGTCAGCGCGAGCAGGCCCTGAGCGTCTGGCGCGAAGGCCTCAAGCTCAATGCCGATAACGAAACCCTGGTCGAAACGCTCCAGCGCCTGCGGGTCAAACCGTGAGCATGCGGCGGCGAAGCTTGCTGGCGGGTTTTGCATCGCTTGCGCCGGTGTTGCTGGCTGCCTGCGCGCAGCCTCCCAGGGCCGATCCCCGTCCGGGGGAGTTCGCCTTCTGGCGCGGCAGGCTAGCCTTGCGTGTCGAGAATGACGAGAACACGGCCTTCTTCGCGAACTTCGAACTCAGCGGCTCCCCGCACTCAGGTGAGCTCCGGCTATCGAACTCCCTTGGCACGACCCTGGCACAGCTGCAGTGGGATGGCCGTCGGGCCCTATTGCGCAGCAACGGGCAGGCGCGCGCCTTCGACAGCCTAGATGCGCTGGCCACCGAAGCCACGGGGACGTCCATACCGATCGCTGCGCTGTTCCTGTGGCTTCAAGGACAGGCCGCGGCTGCTGATGGCTGGTGGGTCGACCTCACGCAGTTGGAAACAGGACGCCTGTTGGCGCGCCGCCGGGAGCCAGCACCGGTCACTGAACTGAGGCTGGTCCTGGAGCCCTGAACGGCCCTGGCGCCCCCGCGCAGGCCGATAATTGGCGCCATGCAGTCGATCCACGACGTTCCGGCCCCAGCCAAGCTCAACCTTTTTCTGCACGTCACAGGACGCCGCCCCGACGGCTACCACCTGCTCCAGTCGGTCTTCATGTTGATCGATTGGGCCGACACCCTGCACTTCGAGCGCCGTGGCGACGGGCAGCTCAGCCGTGAGGACCTGCTGGCGCCACTGCCTGCGGACGACCTCGCCCTGCGTGCAGCCCGCGCCTTGCAGACCGCCAGCGGCACAACGTGGGGCGCGCATATCTCGGTGGAGAAGCGCCTGCCGGCCCAGGCCGGCATGGGCGGTGGCTCGTCCGACGCAGCGACGACCCTGATGGCCCTCAATCGCCTTTGGGGACTCGACCTGACGCTCGAACAGCTCTGCGCTCTGGGAATGCGCCTGGGTGCCGACGTGCCGTTCTTTCTTCGTGGCCGTAATGCCTGGGTCGAAGGGATCGGCGAGGAGATCACACCCGTGGCCCTCCCGCCCCGCCAGGTGCTGGTGGTCAAGCCCGCTGACGGGCTCGACACCAGCGCCGTCTTTTCAGACCCGAACTT
The DNA here is from genome assembly GCA_020248905.1 of Curvibacter sp. Classification (GTDB taxonomy): domain Bacteria; phylum Pseudomonadota; class Gammaproteobacteria; order Burkholderiales; family Burkholderiaceae_C; genus Hylemonella. Next base: position 13,916 of record JADCGR010000013.1, read on the forward strand.
GAAACGGGACAGTACTCCTGCTACAATTGCAGGCTTTGCTGCAGACCCGTTGGCTTTTTTGACGAAGGCCCGCAACGACTTGCAGCCTGTTGCCCAGCGGCTCTGCGCGGGCGTATCGCAGGCTCTGGAGTGGCTCCAATCGCAGGGGCTCGCAGGACGGATGACAGGCTCAGGGAGTGCTGTGTTTGCGTGGGCTGCGCCAGACCACAGCGTTCCGAAGGCGCCGGACGCACTGCTGGTTCGGTTGTGCAGCAGCCTGGAGGCTCACCCGCTGGCGGGTTGGGCGACCAGTGATGGTTTCGGTCGGTAGCCGGTTCGCGGCTGTCAACCTGTGTAGGGGAGTCGCCAAGTTGGTTAAGGCACCGGATTTTGATTCCGGCATGCGAGGGTTCGAGTCCTTCCTCCCCTGCCAAATGTATCGGGTTCACTAGTCGCTCATTGCCGGATTGTTCATGCAGATCGCTCAATCTCCGGATTTCATGATCTTTACCGGCAATGCCAATCCAGCATTGGCCGCCGACATCGCCAAACACCTGGGCATTTCTCTGGGTGCGGCGACCGTCGGGCGCTTCTCCGATGGGGAAGTGACGGTTGAACTCAACCAGAACGTGCGCGCCCGCGACGTTTTCGTCGTGCAGTCCACCTGCGCGCCAACCAATGACTCGCTGATGGAGCTGCTCATCATGGTCGATGCGCTCAAGCGCGCCTCGGCCGAGCGCATCAGTGCCGTGATCCCCTACTTCGGCTATGCCCGCCAGGACCGTCGTCCCCGCTCCACGCGCGTGCCGATTACGGCCAAGGTCGTCGCAAACATGCTACAGGCGGTTGGTGTCGCGCGGGTGCTGACCATGGACCTCCATGCGGATCAGATCCAGGGATTCTTCGATATTCCGGTCGATAACATCTATGCGTCGCCCGTGCTGCTGGGCGACTTGCGTCAGAAGAAGTACGAAGACCTCATTGTCGTCTCCCCGGACGTGGGCGGTGTCGTGCGCGCCCGAGCGCTGGCCAAACAGCTCAACTGCGACCTCGCCATCATCGACAAGCGCCGTCCCCGCGCCAACGTCAGCGAGGTCATGCATGTGATCGGCGAGATCGAGGGGCGCAACTGCGTGATCATGGACGACATGATCGATACGGCTGGCACACTGGTGAAGGCGGCCGAGGTGCTGAAGGAACGCGGCGCCAAGAATGTTTACGCGTACTGCACGCACCCCATCTTCTCGGGCCCGGCCATCGAACGCCTGTCCAAGGGCACGGCCCTGGACGAAGTGGTCGTGACCAACACCATCCCGCTGAGCCCGGCCGCCGCCGGCTGCAGCAAGATCCGGCAGCTCAACGTAGCGCCGCTGATCGCTGAGACGATCCATCGCATCGCCAAGGGCGAGTCGGTGATGAGTTTGTTCTCGGAGCAGGAAGACCTGTTCTGAGGCAAAAAGCGGCCCGCGCCCCGCGTGCGGGCTATTTGTTGAACCGGAGCCACACTGGTCGCGGTGGGCTCCTGATGGAGTAAGTCATGAAATTCGTCGCTTTTGAGCGCGCCAAGCAGGGTACGGGTGCGAGCCGCCGTCTGCGCAACACCGGCCGCACGCCCGGTATCGTCTATGGCGGCACGGCCGAGCCGCAAATGATCGAGATCGATCACAACGCCCTTTGGCATGCCCTGAAGAAGGAAGCCTTCCATTCGTCCGTGCTGGACATGGAGCTCAACGGCAAGGGTAACAAGGTGCTGCTGCGCGATGTGCAGATGCACCCCTACAAGCCGCTGGTGCTGCACATCGACTTCCAGCGCGTGGACGCCAACACCAAACTGCACATGAAGGTGCCGTTCCACTTCAGCGGTGACGAGAATTCGCCCGCCGTGAAGACCGATGGCTGTATCGCCAATCACGTGCTGACCGAAATCGAAGTGCTCTGCCTGCCGTCCGATCTGCCCGAATTCATCGCCGTGGACCTGAGCGGCCTTAAGAAGGGTGTGTCGCTGCACCTTTCGGACATCAAGCTGCCCAAGGGCGTGACTGCGGTGACGCATGGCAAGGCCGACCCTGTCGTAGTGTCGGTGGTGATGGTTGCTGGTGCCGAAACGGCCGAAGCAGCGCCCGCAGCCGATGCGGCGGCCGCTGCTCCGGCGGCCGGCAAGGCTGCCGCTCCAGTTGCCAAGACGCCCGCCGCCAAAGCACCTGCCGCCAAGAAGTAAGCGTCCCTGCTTGCGTCAACGGCCCACTTCGGTGGGCCGTTTTTCTTATGCGGTCCGCTTCGCGGATGCGCTGATAATCTGCGCATGATCAAGCTGTTTGTGGGCCTGGGCAATCCCGGGGCTGAGTACGAGGCCACGCGACACAATGCAGGCTTCTGGTGGATCGATGCGGTCGCACGCGAACTCAAGATGAGTCTCGGCCTGGACCACAGCTACCATGGCCTCGTTGCGCGCGCATTCATCAAGGGTCAGACCGTCTGGCTGCTAGAACCCCAGACCTTCATGAACGCCTCGGGAAAGTCGGTGGCGGCACTGGCTCGCTTCTTCAAGATCCTTCCGGGGGAAATCCTGGTCGCCCACGACGAGTTGGACATCACGCCCGGGCAGGCAAAACTCAAGCTCGGTGGCAGCCACGCGGGTCACAACGGCCTGCGCGATATCCACGCACACCTCGGCACAGATGACTACTGGCGGCTGCGCATCGGCGTCGGCCACCCTGGCATCAAGTCCGAGGTCGTGAACTGGGTCCTCAAGAAGCCGAGTGCGGAACAACGGACCGCGATCGAGGATTGCATCGGCCGCTCCATCAAGGCCCTGCCGGCGCTGTTGGCGGGCGAAATGGACAAGGCCACAATGCTCATCCACACCAGCAAACCCCCACGGCCCAAGCCCCCGCGACCGGCCGATTTGCCACCCAAGGAAGGAGAACCCACATGAAGAAGCTGTCACACGTTCTCATGACTATCGCCCTCGTGGCCTGCAGCAGCCTGGACGCACAGACTGTCTACCGCTGCGGCAGCAGCTACAGCCAGACGCCATGCCCCGGTGGCAACGCCATCGACGCATCGGATCCTCGCACCCCGGAGCAGCGCAAAGCCCGCGAAGCCCATGTGCGCGAGGAAAAACGCACCGGGAACGCTCTGGAGAAGAGCCGGCAGAGAGAAGAAGCAGCCGCCCAACGCGCGGCTGAACAGGGTGACAGAGCCCAGCGCGAGGCGGACAGGGCCGCGCAGAAGAACGCGCCCAAGCCCGCGGCCAACAAGGAAAGAATTCCGGCCTACCGCGCGCCTGTAGCGGCGAAGTGATCACGCCCCGGTGGTCTTGCCCGCAGCCTGCGCTTCGGCCTGCAGGCGACGGTACTTCTGCCACAGGGTCTCGCGGTCTTCCACATGGTCGGGATGCACGGGAATACAGGCGACGGGGCAAACCTGCACACACTGCGGCTGATCGAAATGCCCCACGCACTCGGTACAGCGCGCAGGATTGATCTCATAGATCTCCGGTCCGAGATAAATCGCCTGATTCGGGCACTCAGGCTCGCAGACATCGCAGTTGATGCATTCGTCGGTGATCGTCAGCGCCATGGTGACTTGATTATCCGCCGTCGGCGAAAACCACAAACGGTTCAGGCGCTGTCTGCAGCGCTCGCGCCGGCTGTTGTGCGTGCGATCTGCTGCTGGTCGTAGACAGGCTGCGTCGGCAGATCAGCCAGATGGCGCGTATCCGCCCAATCCAGGATTTCGAAGGTCTCTCCAGCGAGTTGCACTCGGTTGATGCCAGCGTTGGGTATTTCGCTGACGCGCGGTCCCGAAAGCGGCAGTCCGCGGGCGCTTCGGTAGACCATATCGAGCACGCCACCGTGGGTCACAACCGCCAAGGTCCGGCCCCGGTGGACTTGCGCCAGTGCTCGCAAGGCCGCGAGCACACGGGCCTGGAAGACGCGCAGGGATTCGCCTCCGTCGAAGGCGTAGCCCTCATCAAACTGCACCCATTGCGCCCAGTCCTGCGGGTAGCGGGCCTGGATGTCAGGAACCCGCAGCCCCTCGACGATGCCGAAATGCTGCTCACGCAGCCCACGATCGGTATCCGGCGCGCCAAGACCCATGCGATGGGCGAGAACCTGCGCGGTTTGCACTGCTCTTTGCAGATCGCTGCTGATGAGCGCACACGCGCCCAGTCCTGCCAATCGCTCCGCGACCCGCCGGGCCTGGGTGAGCCCCATGGCATTGAGCGGCACGTCGAGCTGTCCCTGGAACCGAAACTCACGGTTCCAGTCTGTCTCGCCGTGGCGGATCAGGATCATTTCGGTCATTTTTCCATTATCAGGCGCGCCGGTGACAGCCAGGAGACGGCTTCACTTTGAAGCGGTCTGCTCATCCTTGGGCGACTCCTGCAGGGCCTGCCGAAAGACCTCCAGCCGCTGAGCATAGTCGACAGCATCGCCGTAGGCCAGGAAACGCGCGTGACGGTCATGCAGACCCAGCACCCGGTTCGCGTGCTTGATGGGGCAGAAATACTGCTCCGTCCGCGCGACGACTTCGGTAGCGTAGGCCACCAGGCCATTGGCGTAGGAGCAGTAGGTGCAATGCAAGCGCTCGATGAAGTTCAGGTAGGCCAAGTGACGCCGGTCATACACAAAATAGTCCGCCCGGCGCACCCGCGCCACCCGATAGACCGGGAAACACAGGGTCTGGTAGGCGGTCACGCACAGATCCAGCAATAGCAGCGGCACGATCATGGCGTAGATGACAGGCCCCGTCAGGAGATTCAGGGGACGGTCCTTGAACACCCAGTAAATGAGGCTGGTCTGAAGTCGTTTATGTGCCGCCCGTACCGACGCCTCGAACTCGACCCGCTTGCCGTGAATGCGGTACGTGATGCCCTGCTCCTGCTCGTGTAGCGCCGTACGAAGCTCATCCTCCAAGGCCGATATTCGAGCCAGCAAATCTCGGACGCGTTCACTCATGGCACAAGCTCCGGCCCGCAGGCCCGTTATTGCCCGCAGGGACAGGCGGGCCCCGTCTACTATCCGCGCCCGAGGCTGCGAACTTTCTCGGCCAGGCGTTGGGCGACGACGGTATCGACAAACTTGTCGGCCTCGCCGCCCAGCGTTGCGATCTCGCGCACCAGGGTGCTCGAGATGAACTGGTAGCTGGTGTTGGGCGTCAGAAAGACGGTTTCGACCTCCGGCATCAGGCTGCGATTCATGCCAGCAAGCTGGAACTCGTAATCGAAATCGGTCACCGCGCGCAGTCCACGGACCACGACCTTGGCATGATGCAACACCACGAAATCACGCAGCAGCCCAGAGAAACTCTCCACGGTGACATTTGCCTGATCGTTTAAGACCTCGCGCACCATGCCCATGCGCTCCTCGAGCGTGAACATGGTCTTCTTGTGATGCGCCACGGCCACTGCCACGATGACATGATCAAAGAGCTGGGCCGCCCGACGAATCACGTCGGAGTGGCCCAGGGTCATGGGATCGAAAGTGCCGGGGTAGACGGCAAGCACATTGCGGGACATGGGAGTGACTCCTACGGGCCCATTATGCCGAGCGCATGCTCAGGCAGCACCGATGTCGGGCACCAGACTCCCGACCGGCCGCCCCGCCTTGAGCGCAGCGGTGAAGGCCAGCATGCGGTCGATCGGAACCCGTGCGCGCGGGATCAGCGCTGCATCGACGCTGATCTCGTTGGCGCCGGTCTCCAGCACATGGAGCACACCAGCCAGACTGTTCATGGCCATCCAGGGGCAGTGCGCACAGCTCTTGCACGTGGCACTGCTGCCCGCCGTCGGCGCTTCGTAAAACACCTTGCCCGGATTGAGCTTTCGCAGCTTGTGCATCATGCCCTTGTCGGTCGCCACAATGAACTGCGGCGCGTCCATCTCCTGCGCCGCCTTGAGGATGCCCGAGGTCGAGCCCACGGCATCGGCCAGGGCGATAACCGCCGCCGGAGACTCCGGATGCACCAGGACCTTGGCGCGGGGGTGCTCCTTCTTGAGCAGCTCCAGCTCAAAGCCCTTGAACTCGTCATGAACGATGCACGAGCCCCGCCACATCACCATGTCGGCGCCGGTCTCGCGCTCAATGTAGCTGCCCAGGTGCCGGTCGGGGGCCCACAGGATCTTCTGCCCCTGGTCCTTGAGCGCGCGCACGATGTCGAGCGCACAGCTCGACGTCACCAGCCAGTCCGAACGGGCTTTCACGGCGGCGCTGGTGTTCGCATACACCACCACGGTGCGGTCCGGATGCGCGTCGCAGAAAGCGCTGAATTCAGTGATCGGACAGCCCAGGTCCAGGGAGCAGGTGGCGTCCAGATCGGGCATGAGGATGCGCTTGTCGGGCGACAGGATCTTGGCCGTCTCACCCATGAAGCGCACGCCGGAGACCACCAGCGTGTGCGCCGCATGGTCCCGCCCGAAGCGCGCCATCTCCAGAGAATCGCTGACGATGCCACCGGTCTCCTCGGCCAGGTCCTGGAGGTCCGGGTGCACGTAGTAATGCGAGACCATGACCGCGTTCTCCTGCCTGAGCAGCTCGCGTATCCTGGCCTTGAGTGCGGCACGCTCTTCGGGTGCGGGCTCGGCTGGAACCCGCGCCCACGCATGATGGGTCGAACAACTCGCGCCCTCAGGTTGCTCGTACTCGACATCGATTACCTTGGCTTTCATATGCATCACGGCTCCACAAATCGCATGGAGAAATCCACTGCCTTGACGTCTTTGGTCAGCGCGCCAATGGAGATCCGGTCGACCCCGGTCGCGGCGATCTCACGCACGGTCCCGAGGTTCACGCCACCGGATACTTCAAGGATGGCACGACCGGCGTTCATCCGCACGGCTTCGCCCAGTGTCGCGAGATCCATATTGTCGAGCAGCACCATGGTGGCGCCAGCGCCCAGGGCCTCATCAAGCTGGGCCAGCGTTTCGACCTCGATCTCGACGAACTTTGCCGCCGCCGCCACAGCGGCCGCCTGCCGCAGCGCGGCGCTGACGCCCCCCGCCGCTGCAATGTGGTTTTCCTTGATCAGCACGGCGTCAAAGAGCCCGATGCGATGGTTGCTACCGCCGCCGCAAACCACAGCGTACTTCTGCGCCATGCGCAGCCCGGGCAGGGTCTTGCGGGTGTCCACAATGCGCGCGCGATTGACGGGCACGCTGTCGACCATCGCGACGTACTCGGCGGTCTTCGTCGCCACGGCACTCAGAAGCTGCAGGAAATTGAGCGCCGTGCGCTCGGCCGTGAGCAGGCCGCGTGCCGGGCCGGCGATCTCCAGCACGACCTGGTCGGCCGCACAGCGCTGCCCTTCACGAACGTGCCAGTTCAGGCGCGCGGACGGAACCACCTGGCGCAGCGTCGCCTCGACCCATGCCCGACCGCAGATCACAGCGCTCTCGCGCGCAAGGATGAGCGCGCGGGCCTGGCGCAGGGGATCGATCAGCGCAGCCGTGAGATCGCCGGGGCCCACGTCTTCCTGCAGTGCGCGCGTGACGTCCGCCTCCGCCAGCTGGCGCAGAACAGTCTCGGGGTAGTCGGCAAAGGTGTTCATCGCTTGTCCTGTCACTTGAAACGGTCCAGCAGGCGGCGGCTCTCCCGGTCCAGCGCCGTCATGTCGCGGATCAGGAATTGGATGCCATGGGTGTCCGTGACCAGCAGGGTATTGCCGAACAGGCGACGGATGTCTTCGTCGCCCTTGAGCACGAAGGCCGTGTCGCCGCGATCAGTGCGGACTTGCCAGGTGCTGGGGGTGGAGAAACTGCTGACCTCCAGGATGGCGCGTATCTCGGGCATGAACTCCCGCTCCACAAGCGCCTCGCGCAGCAGCGTCTGCGCCGGCTCCGGCACGCGGGCCAGTTCATCGATCCAGGCGACCTCGTGGCCGTCGCCATCCAGCAGGGAAATGTCGCGCTCGGGCGACTGGATGGGAAAGGCGCGCACGGGCACAACGCCCTCGCAAACCTGACCATCAGGCAAGGTTAGCACCAGCCTGCCCCAGGGGTTGCGCACCAGCGTACGGGCTGCATCGGCAAGGTTCACGGTGTCATTCGTGTTCATTTTGCATCGTCCTTGCGGTCCGGGTTTGGCGCCACATCAGCATCGTCCATGTCGGCGTCCACGTTGCGCGCCTGGGCCTGGTAGAGGTTGTAGTACGCGCCCTGGCGTGCCATGAGTTCGTCATGACTGCCCTCCTCCACCACCTGCCCGCGATCGAGCACGATCAGGCGGTCGGCACGCTGCAGCGTCGATAGTCGGTGGGCAATCGCAATGGTGGTACGGCCCCGCACGAGGTTGTCCAGCGCCTTCTGGATTTCCTTCTCGGTTTCAGAGTCCACCGACGCAGTGGCTTCGTCCAGGATCAGGATGCGCGGATCAATCAGCAGGGCGCGGGCGATAGAGATGCGCTGACGCTCGCCACCGGACAGGCCCTGGCCGCGCTCCCCAACAATCGAGTCGTACCCCTGGGGCAAACGCAGGATGAACTCATGCGCATGGGCCGCTCGCGCCGCAGCCATGATCTGTGCCGGCGTGGCGTCCGGCTTGCCATAGGCAATGTTGTCGGCAATCGTGCCAAAAAAAAGAAAGGGTTCCTGCAGGACCAGGCCAATGTTGCGCCGGTACTCGCCAACCGGCAGGGAGCGTATGTCGACGCCATCGATGCGGATTGCGCCCTCGGTCACGTCGTAGAAGCGGCAGATCAGGTTGACCAGCGTGCTCTTGCCCGAACCGCTGTGGCCGACCAGGCCCACCATCTGTCCCGGCTCAATCGTTATGTTGATACGCCGGTTGACCTCACGGTTGCCATAGCGGAAGCCCACATCGCGTACCTCAATGCGTCCGCGCACATTCTGCAGGTGCACCGGCTGGGTCGGCTCGGGCACGCTGGAAACGTGGTCGAGAATGTCGAAGATGCGCTTGGTTGCCGAAGCCGAACTCTCGGTCCACGACACGATGCGGCTCATTGAATCGAGCCGACCATAGAAGCGACTGATGTAGGCGATGAAAGCCGTGAGCACGCCGACCGAGGTTTCACCCTGCGCGACCAGCCAGACACCAAAAGCCCAGACCACCAGCAGGCCCACCTCGGTGAGGAAGGAGATGCTGGGCGAGAAAAGCGCCCAGATGCGGTTGATGCGGTCGTTGACCGCCAGGTTCTGGCGGTTGGCCTCGTGGAAACGCGCGGATTCCCTCTTCTCCTGGGCAAAGGCCTTGACCACGCGGATACCCGGAATCGTGTCGGCCAGCACGCTGGTGACTTCGGACCAGACACGGTCGATTTTCTCGAAGCCGGTCTTGAGGCGGTGCCGGACCGCATGGATCATCCACATGATGAAGGGCAGCGGCACGAGCGTAGCCACCGCCAGCCACGGGTTGATCGAAAACAGGATGGCTGCCGTCATCAGCAGCATGATGAGGTCGGTAAAGAAGTCGAGCAGGTGCAGCGAAAGGAACACGCAGATACGGTCGGTCTCGCTGCCGATGCGCGCCATCAGGTCGCCTGTGCGTTTGCCACCAAAGTATTCGAGCGACAGGCGCAACAGGTGGTCGTAGGTCGCAGTGCGCAGATCGGCGCCGATGCGCTCGGAGACCAGCGCGAGGATGTAGGTCTTGGCCCAGGTCAGGCCCCAGGCCACCAGAGCCGCAAGGAACAGTCCACCGAGATAGAGCGTCACCAGATGCGGATCAATCTGCTGCCCGTTCTGGAAAGGAATCAAGACGTCATCCATCAGCGGCATGGTGAGGTACGGCGGCACCAAGCTGGCGGCCGTGCCGAGCAGGGTCAGGACGAAGCCCAGCAGCAGTTGCCCCTTGTAGGGTCGGGCAAAACGCCATAGGCGCAGCAGCGTCCAGGTGGAGGGCGGTGTGTGCATGACTTTCGCACAGATCGGACACTCATCCTGATCGGGGTCCAGCGGGGCCTTGCAGGTCGGGCAATCGTGTGTTTCGGGGGGGGAGACGGGCTGGCGGGTGCGGACGCCCTGCAACTGTCGCCGGACCCGCTCGGCCAGGCGCACCGCGTGCAGGTTCTGACCCAGCGTGTAGCACCAGTGCGCCAGGCGCCCCTGGGTGTCGAAGAGCTCCAGATGGCCAACGCCGGCATGGTCATGCTGGCGCAGTTCCAGCCTCGCGTCGTAAACCCAGCCCTGCCAGCGATCCTGGTCGGGCTCGCGGGCCATGAGCCGGCGATCGGTCGCCACAATCAATCCACGGGCAAAGCGCAGACGGCTGTCCAGGTCAACCTCAAGCACGGCGAGGACGTTCTCATCAGGGTGGAGTAGCACACGGATTTCCGCAAGGCGCTCTGTGGCGAGTTCACTGAAAGATAATAGGGCTGCCGGCGGGGTCGAGCGAGTCATGTGAACCAATATCTGGATAAGGATGTGCGCAAGCCCATTGTCCCCGTTTCAGGCAGTCCACACTGGAGACGCATCGCAGCCTTTGTTCGCGCTGGCCGGGCCAGCGCACAAGACCATCGCGGGACTGGCCCCTGGCCTCCTGCCCAGCTTCATGACCAAGAACAACCTACAAATCCTGCGGGTGAGCCATCTGAGCGGCCCCAACATCTGGACTTACCGCTCGGTTATCGAAGCGTGGCTCGATCTGGGCGAGCTCGAAGACCGGCCGTCGAACACGATCCCCGGATTTTACGAGCGTTTGCTGGCCCTGCTCCCCGGTCTGGCGCAGCACCGCTGTGGCGTGGGCGAGGTCGGGGGCTTCCTAGAGCGGTTGCGTGATGGCACCTGGGCGGGCCACATCCTTGAACACATCTGCCTCGAACTGCAGACCCAGGCCGGCATGCCCACCGGCTTTGGCAAGACGCGCATGACCTCGGTGCACGGCGTCTACAAGATGGCATTCCGCACGCGCCATGAAGAGGTTGGCCGCGCCACGCTGAATGCAGGCCGCGAGTTGATCCTTTGCGCCATCGAGGACCGACCTTACGACATCAAGGCGACCATCGCACGCCTGCGTGAGTTGTGCGACCGGGTCTGCCTCGGCCCCAGCACCGCGCACATTGTCGAAGCGGCAACCGAGCGGCGCATTCCGCACATCCGGCTCAACGATGGCAACCTGGTGCAACTGGGCTACGGAGCCCGCCAGCACCGTATCTGGACCGCCGAGACCGACCAAACCAGCGCTATCGCCGAAAGCATCGCCAGCGACAAGCAGTTGACCAAGGAATTGCTGCAGTCCTGCGGCGTCCCCGTACCGGAAGGGGAGGAAGTCGACAACCCGGCGCAGGCCTGGGAAGTCGCAAAGGACATCGGCCTGCCGGTCACCGTCAAGCCCACCGATGCCAACCACGGGCGCGGCGTTTTCACCGACTTGCACACGCGCGAGGAAGTCGAGCAGGCTTGGCAGGCAGCGGACGCCGAGGGCAGCGGCGTGCTGGTGGAAAAGTTCATCGAAGGCGAGGCCCATCGTCTGCTCGTCGTCGGCAAGCAGGTTGTTGCGGCCACGCGGGGCAAGAAGCAGACGGTCACCGGTGACGGCCGCTCGTCCATCCTGCAGCTTATCGACAGCCAGATCAACAGCGACCCACGCTGCGGCGAGGAGGAAGAGTTTCCGCTGGAGCCGCTGATCCTGGCAAAGGAGCCGATCGCCCGGCTAGAACTTGCACGTCAGGGCTACAGCGGCGACTCGGTGCCGCCGGCTGGCCAGGTGGTACTGATCCGCCGGCATGGCGACCTGGCCTACGACGTCACCGATCAGGTCCACCCGCGTGTCGCCGCTGCCGCTGCATTGGCGGCGCGTGTTGTGGGTCTGGACATTGCCGGCATCGATCTGGTCACACCTGACATTTCGCATCCGCTAGCCGAGCAGGGCGGCGCGATCATCGAGGTCAACGCGGGCCCTGGTCTGCTGATGCACCTCAAGCCGGCTGAGGGCCAGCCGCGCAACGTAGGCCAGGCGATCGTGGAGCACCTTTTCCCGGGGGAAGACCAAGGGCGCATCGCCATCGTCGGTATCACGGGTACGCGCCACACCACGCGCATCGCGCGCCTCGTCAACTGGCTGCTGCACATCAACGGCAACCCGGTGGGACTGGCTTGCCAGGAGGGCTACTTCCTCGGTGACCGGCAGGTGGACGCGAAGAACAGCGCCAATTGGGAGACCGGCCAGCGCCTGCTGATCAACCGCACGCTGGAAGCGGCAGTGTTCGAACACACCCACCGCGCCATCCTGTCCGAAGGACTGGCCTACGACCGCTGCACCGTCGGCGTGGTCACCGATCTGGACGGCCTGCAGGATCTGGGAGACTATTACATCGACGATGCTGACAAGCTCTACAACGTAGTGCGTACCCAGGTGGACGTGATCCTGCCCACGGGCACGGCTGTACTCAACGCGGCCGATCCGCGCGTGGTGGAGATGGCCGCACTTTGCGATGGCAAGGTGATTTTCTACGGTCTGGACGCCGAGCTGCCGGCGATTGCCCGCCACCGCGAGGCGTGCGAGCGCACCGTCTACCTACGCGAACGCCATATCGTGCTGGCGCGTGGCAAGGCTGAAGTCAGCGAGATTCCGCTGGACACCCTCACCCCCTCCAAGGCAGCAAAACCCGAAATGGTCATGGCCGCTGCGGCAGCGGCCTGGGCCCTGGACGTCAAACCCGAACTCATCGGTGCCGGCCTTCGCACCTTCAAGGCCAACCTTTCCGGCGATCACTGACATGGAAGTCCAACGCATACGCGCCCTGCGCGGCCCCAACCTGTGGAGCCACCACACCGCCATTGAGGCCGTGGTGCACTGCACCCCCGCCGAATGCGAGCTCAGCGCGCGCCAGAATTTCGGCCTGCGGCTGCGGGCACGCTTCCCGCAGATCCTGCCGCTGCGTCCGACCGGTCACGACGAGACCGTACCGCTGGCGCACGTGCTCGAGCTCGCGGCGCTGGGCCTGCAGGCGCAGGCCGGCTGTCCGGTTACGTTCAGCCGTACAACACCCACAATCGAACCGGGGGTCTATCAGGTCGTTGTCGAATATTCCGAGGAAGCAGTCGGCCGTCTGGCCCTGGAGCTGGCGCAGGACCTCTGCCGTGCCGCGCTTGAAGACACGCCCTTCAATCTGGAGCAGGCGTTAGAGCGGCTGCGCGAGCTTGACGAGGATGAGCGTCTGGGACCCAGCACCGGCTCGATCGCGGACGCAGCGATGGTGCGGGGCATCCCCTACCGGCGCATGACGACGGGCAGCATGATCCAGTTCGGCTGGGGCAGCAAGCAGCGCCGCATCCAGGCCGCAGAAATCGACGCGACCAGCGCCATCTCAGAATCCATCGCCCAGGACAAGGAGCTCACCAAGAAGCTGCTGGCCAGCGCCGGCGTGCCCGTGCCCCTGGGCCGTGAGATCCACTCGGCCGATGACGCCTGGGCCGCAGCCGGCGAGATCGGCTTGCCGGTGGTGATCAAGCCCAAGAACGGCAACCAGGGCAAAGGGGTGACAGTCAACATCACCACCCGCGAGCAGTTGCTCAAGGCCTTTGCGGCCGCGCAGGAGTTCGACGACGAGATCCTGGTCGAGCGTTTCCTGCCCGGTAACGACTACCGCCTGCTGGTGGTGGGCAACAAGCTAGTCGCCGCAGCGCGACGGGACCCGCCCACCGTTGTCGGCGACGGTGAGCACACCATCCGCCAGCTAGTGGAAGAGGTCAACAGGGATCCGCGCCGCGGCACTGGGCACTCCACCTCTTTGACCAAGATTCGCTTCGACGATATTGCGACAGCCTGCCTGGCCGGCCAGGGACTCGGGCCCGATTCGGTACCCGCCAAAGGCCGACGCGTGGCCCTGCGCCACAACGCCAATCTCTCTACCGGGGGCACTGCCACCGACGTCACCGACGACGTGCATCCCGATGTGGCGTACCGGGCCATCATCGCGGCCAAGATGGTGGGGCTGGACATCTGCGGCGTGGACATGGTCTGCGACAGCATCCTCAAACCACTCGAGGAACAGGGCGGAGGCATCGTAGAGGTGAACGCGGCACCCGGACTGCGCATGCACCTGTCGCCCTCGTACGGCAAAGGCCGGCCTGTGGGCGAGGCCATCATGTCCACGTTGTTTGCGGAGGGCGAAACCGGGCGCATACCCGTCGTGGCCGTGACAGGCACCAACGGCAAGACGACCACGGTACGGCTGATCGCCCACCTGCTCGGGCAGAGGCACGCCTGCGTCGGGATGACCAGCACCGATGGCGTCTACATCGGCGGTGAGCGCATCGACACCGGCGACTGCAGCGGCCCCAAGAGCGCGCGCAATGTGCTGCAGCATCCTGACGTGGAAGCTGCCGTGCTTGAGACCGCACGTGGCGGCATCCTGCGCGAGGGCCTGGCCTTCGACCGCTGCGACGTGGCCGTGGTCACCAACATCGGCGAGGGCGACCATCTAGGCTTGAACTTCATCACCACCGTGGAGGACCTAGCGGTGCTCAAGCGGGTGATCGTACAGAACATCTCCGAGCAGGGCAGCGCCGTGCTCAATGGCGCCGACCCAATCGTCGCGGCCATGGCCGTGCAGTCGCGCAGCGGCAAGATAACCTACTTCGCCGCTGACCGCCACCATCCCGTCATGGCCACCCATCTGGCGCAGGGCAAGCGCGGCGTTTACGTCGACCAAGGTGATCTGGTGGCCGCCGAGGGCGGCGTCCAACTTCGTCTGCCGCTGGCGGAGGTTCCGCTCACGCTGAATGGCACCATCGGCTTCCAGGTGGAAAACGTCATGGCGGCCGTGGGCGCTGGCTGGGCGCTGGGTCTGGACTGGTCCTTGATCCGCCAGGGGCTGGCCAGCTTCGATAACGATGCCAACAACGCGCAGGGGCGTTTCAACCTGTTCCGCTACAAGGGCGCTACCGTGATCGCTGATTACGGCCACAACCCGGACGCCATGCAGGCCCTGGTGCAGGCCGTCGGCGCCCTGCCCGCCCGGCGCCGCTCCGTGGTGATCAGCGGCGCAGGAGACCGCCGCGACGAGGGCATCCGCGAGCAAACGCGCATCCTGGGCGATGCCTTCGACCAGATCGTCCTGTTCGAGGACGCCTGCCAGCGCGGCCGCTCTGACGGCGAGGTGCTGGCTCTTTTGCGCGAAGGCCTGGCCGGAGCGACGCGTGTACGCGAGGTACACGAGATCCGCGGCGAGTTCGTCGCCATTGACACGGCCATGGACACGCTGGCCGAGGGTGATCTTTGCCTTGTCCTGGTCGACCAGGTCGAGGAAGCCATCGCCCACATCCAGGCCCGCGTCAGGCAGGGCTGAGCGCGGTCAGCTCTCCTGGGTCGGCTCGCGGCCCATGAGAGCGGCCACCGCCTGCTCCGGGCGCATCCGCCCGTCGAGCAAGGCCACGACGCACTGGGCAATCGGCATGTCCACCGCCAGCCCCCGGGCTCGCTGCACCACGGTACGCGCACAGTAGACCCCCTCGGCCACATGGCCCAGCGAAGCCACCGCCCGCTCCAGAGTCTGGCCCTGGGCGAGGAGCAACCCCACCCGGCGATTCCGGCTGAGGTCGCCCGTCGCGGTGAGCACCAGATCTCCGAGACCGGACAGGCCCATGAAGGTCTCTGCCCGCGCGCCCAGCGCCACGCCCAGGCGCGTCATCTCGGCCAGGCCGCGCGTGATCAACGCCGCTCGGGCATTGAGGCCCAGCCCCAGTCCGTCACACAGACCGGTGGCGATGGCCAGCACATTCTTGACGGCACCGCCGACCTCCACCCCCACGAGGTCTTCGTTCTCATAGACGCGCAGGCTCGCCCCGTGGAACGCCCGGACCAGAGCTTCGCGAACCGCGTGATGCGGGCTGGCAGCCACAAGCGCCGTCGGCTGCGATCGGGCTACTTCCTGGGCAAAGCTGGGGCCGCTGAGGACACCCGCCAGTAGGGCCGGAGCGACATCGGCCTGGATCTCATGCGCCATGAGGCCCGAAGCGCCCTCAAACGCTGGCTCGAAGCCCTTGCACAGCCACGCCACGGGACTGCGGCAATCGCGGATTTGCTGCAGCATTCCGCGCAGGCCCGACATGGGCGTCGCAATGACCACGAGGTCCTGTCCGGCGCACAGTTTCGGCAAGCCAGTGGACTGGCCGTCCGTCACCTGCAAGCCCGCCGGCAAGGGCAGGCCCGGCAGGTAGCGCGCGTTGACGCGCGCAGACTGCATGGCTGCGGCCTGGGCCGCATCACGCGCCCACAGCGTCACGCAGTGACGTGCTGCTACGCCCTGGCTGGCGCTCATGGCCAGGGCCGTACCCCAGGCGCCCGCGCCAAGCACAAGGATCTTCATGACGTTGTCGTGAAGTCAGGCTTACTGGACCTTGACCTCGCCGGCCTGCTGCTGTTGTTCGTACATGGATTGGAAGTTGATCTCCTGCAGGTGCACCGGCGGAAAGCCGGCGCGCTGCACCAGATCGGCCACGTTACCGCGTAGGTAAGGGAAGACGATCTGCGGGCAGACGACTCCCATGATCGGGCCCATCTGGCCTTCCGACAGATTGCGGATCTCGAAAATGCCCGCCTGCTTAGCTTCGGCGAGGAAGACGGTCTTGTCATCGATGCGCGTGTGCACGGTCGCAGTCACGCTGACCTCGAACACACCCTCGGCAACGGGCTGGGCCTCGACGCCGAGCTGGATGTCGATCGAGGGCTGCTGGCTTTCGAGAAAGATGGCCGGTGAATTGGGCTGCTCCAGCGAGGCCTCCTTGAGGTAGACGCGCTGGATGTGGAAGACGGGTTCTTGGATGTCGGCCATGGCATGCTCTTGTTGCAAATCGGCATAGGGGGCCTCCATTGTAGGAGGCACCCCTGCCACACCACCCGGCATGCGGGTCCGCACCGGGCGGTTCGAGAGTTTGAGGTCAGGACAGTCTTGGTACCCCCAGCCGGTCAAAGTACGCAATGGTGAGTGTC
>JADCGR010000014.1 GCA_020248905.1 Curvibacter sp.
CCAGCGCGCTGGCGATGCAGCTCAATCCCCATCAACCCCGAAACCAATCGATTAAGCTTGAACCCGGACTTCCACTTTTGATTGGTACGTCTACTGGGGGCAGGTCATGTGTGACCTGCCCGCTTGAGACCGGGTGTTCCTCCACTAGGGTGCTTTGTACCAAATCCGCGGGGCTGACAGGGTTGTAGCGCGGGCGGCTATCGGAGCACCACGCGCGCGCGCGCGCGGGCCGTTCCCGGTAGGGTGGGGTAAGCGGCTTTCGCGACAGAATCGTCCGGTTTCGCCGAAACCCGGTACTGACGGCTACATGGTGGCTACATGGACGCCGAAAAGCAAAAGCCCGCTATTTTTTCAATAGCGGGCTTTCCTTTGCTGTTCTGGTGCCGGAGAAAGGAATCGAACCCTCGACCTTCTCATTACGAATGAGCTGCTCTACCAACTGAGCTACACCGGCGCAGCGCTGGATTATACCGTCCTGGCGTGGTACCGCGTGACGCGCTCTACCTCGTTTTTCGACCCAAGGATCACGCTCACACGCTCGTGCAACTCTGTGGGCTTGATGTCGAGGATGCGCTGGTGGCCGTTGGTGGCGGCGCCGCCAGCCTGCTCGACCAGCCAGCTCATGGGATTGGCCTCGTACATCAGGCGCAGCTTGCCGGGTTTGCGGGGCTCGCGTTTGTCCCAGGGATACATGAAGATGCCGCCACGGGTCAGGATGCGGTGCACGTCGGCCACCATGGAGGCGATCCAGCGCATGTTGAAGTCCTTGCCACGCGGACCTTCCGTGCCCAGCAGGCATTCGTCGATGTAGAGCTTCACGGGCTCGTCCCAGTGGCGCATATTGCTCATGTTGATGGCGAATTCCTTGGTGTCGGAGGGAATCTGCACGTTCTCCCGCGTCAGCACGAACGAGCCCTGCTCGCGGTCCAGCGTGAACATGGCCACGCCATCGCCGACCGTGAGCACCAGCGTGGTCTGCGGGCCGTAGACGCAGTAGCCGGCGGCCACCTGCTGCGAGCCCGGCTGCAGGAAGTCAGCTTCGGTGATCGGCTCGATGACGTTGGGATTGTCGTGGCGCTTCTTCAGCACGGAGAAGATGGTGCCGACGCTGACGTTGACGTCGATGTTGCTGGAGCCGTCCAGCGGATCGAAGAGCAGCAAGTACTCGCCCTTCGGGTAGCGGTTGGGCACAGCGTAGAAGCTGTCCATTTCCTCCGAAGCCATGGCCGCCAGATGGCCGCCCCACTCGTTGGCCTCGATCAGCACTTCATTGGCAATGATGTCCAGCTTTTTCTGCACCTCGCCTTGCACGTTCTCGGTGCCGGCGGTGCCCAGCACACCGCCGAGTGCGCCCTTGTTTACAGCCTGGCTGATGCGCTTGCAGGCGCGCGCCACCACCTCCAGCAGCAGGCGTAGCTCGGACGGGATGTGGCCGTGCACGCGTTGCTGCTCGACCAGGTAGCGGGTCAGGGAAATCTTAGTTGTCATAGGTTCAAACCTGAGAAATAGGTAGGTCGCGTCTAATGCGGATTCTCGTCTCGGCGGAGAATCTTGCGATCAAGTCCTTTCTCGGAAGATTGCCGTGAGCAATAACGTTCCAGGACGAAACCTCTGCAATCGCCGCAGGGCACAGATCGCGCATGATTGCCAAAGTTCCCTCCTTCTTTCCCATCAGTTCCCTTTGGTTGAACCTGTGAACTTCAAGGGCGTGGAGTTTTCCAGGCGCCGCGCTTGTCTCTAGAAAGTAATCCCAACGCTTGTTCTTCATCAATAGACCATCAACTGCGACGTCGAAGTTGAGAGACGTCGTAACTTTCACCGAGCTGGTCTCAACCACGAGTTTGCGATGATTCCTGTCGATTCCCTGTTTCCCTGTTTCGACATGGCCGGAGAAAATATCGCACTCACGGAAGGCATTCATGAGGCCAGTTCCTTTTCGGTCAAGCTTGAGAAGTCAAAATCTAGTTGCCCAATGACTTCCGCGAGGGACGATGAATACTTTAGAAGCTCACCCCACGAAGACTTGTCGGGGTCGGACGAATATGTTTGCAGGCTTGAGATGTCTTTCCCGTGTACCAGTGGGGCCATGCCTTCGATCCGCTTTACCTGTGAATAGGAGAGGTAGTAGGTCCTGGCGTGAGTGCTGCCTAGTGTTCCCGCCAGATCCTTGTTGGACCTAGTGCTCTTCAAGTCAAAGGCGCGAAGGAAATCGGAGATGGAGGCTTTGCCGTGGCTTTTCGCGATACGAAGACGATTCAACGCCCAAGCAAAGTCGACCATCAATGGCGAGTGGGACGAAACTACGACACGATATCCCCTCGCTAACAGGTGAAGAATTCCAACGCCAACCGCAAAAAGCGCCTTTGGATGTAACCCAAGCTCTGGTTCTTCGAGAACGACGGTTTGAATACTTGCTTCCCCTTGCTTCTGTAGCCTAGCGTTGCCGCCCGAGGGCATCAGCTCATAAAGAGCGATCAAGAGTGGAACAAATTCACGTTGCCCGGCAGTCCATGCCATGTATGGGATGGGTGCGCCGTTTTGATTCGCTTTCAGGATTAGCCGGCTCTGAGGTGAGCTACGGTCCACGTTGAGGGTCGCGCTGTGGAAGATCGCTTGATCAAAAAGGTCTCGAAGCTCCTTCGGGAGTTTGTTCGCGATGGGAAAGATAGACGTTCCAGCGTCGCTCAGCCACCGCGCAAGACGTTCACTTTGAGCGCGAGCAACGTATGGTGTGCCAGGGACATGTTGCTGGAAGTTTCTGGGCCAACCATCCGTTAGCAACAACGCCCGATGAGCTGGAATGAAGTAGGCGGTTTCGACCGGCCCAGTATCCTGCGTTATCTTCCTGCCGGAGGGACGGTTGAATAAGGTCTTAAGGCGAATTTCTTGCCCGTCCAGCTTGATACTCGTTAGACCTGCTCGATAACCAATTCCTAATCCTTCGCCAAAAAACAAGTCGAGTGGACGTAGCTGATCGGTTCTCCAGTTCGAACCAAAACGCTCCCAGTCGGTGCGGATGGTTAAGGGGTCGCTGACAAGCTTCAACCACTGGAGGATCAAACTCTTTCCGGTGGCTTGTTGACCAACCAAGAGGGTCAGATCACCAGCGTTGCCGAAATCGATGTCAGCCGATTCGATCTGGGCGAAGTTTCGGATAGACAATCTCATCGCGGGGCTCCGCAGTAAAGCGACAGTGAGACGATCTTAATCGGCAAGGGCGCGGGTCACGACCTCTCGCACATCGTTACTTAGGTCCGGCTTGGCCGCCACGCGGGCAATGGCCTCACGCGCCGCCGTACGGTAGGGCTCGGCGAGCTTCTTCCAGCGGTCCAACGCCCGCGCCAGGCGTGCGGCGACTTGCGGATTGATGGCGTCGAGCTCCAACACGCGTTCGCTCCAAAAGACATAGCCTGCCGCATCCGCGCGGTGAAAGGCGCCGGGGTTGGCGCTGCAATAGCTGAAGATCAGGCTGCGTGCGCGGTTCGGGTTGCGCAGATTGAAGTCCGGGTGCTTCATCAGCTGGCGCACTGCCGGCAAAACCTGTCCGCCGCGATCGCTCG
Source organism: Curvibacter sp. (assembly GCA_020248905.1). Lineage (GTDB taxonomy): Bacteria > Pseudomonadota > Gammaproteobacteria > Burkholderiales > Burkholderiaceae_C > Hylemonella. The sequence goes on from JADCGR010000014.1 coordinate 3,561, forward strand.
CGCCGGCTTGCAGGGCGAACCACTTGTCCATCACCAGGGCCTCATCCTTGAACAGGATGTGGAAGCGTTCCAGCGCGGGCGCTGCAAGCTCGTGGCCGCTGTGCACCAGCGCAGCCAGGGCGTTGAAGCGGTCGGTCATATTGCCCGAGTCCTTGAAGCGCTGGTAGGTCTTACCCGGCCAGATCACGTCGCCCGTTTCGCGGGCGGCCAGGCACAGCATGGTCAGCGCCAGACCGGCCAGGGCGCGCCGACCGCTGGAGAGTGCGTGCGGGCGATAGGCGCCGGTGTCCTGATGGGCTTCATAGGCCCAGATCCAGTCATGCTGCAAGTCCAGCGCGAGTTGCCGGCGCATGGCTTCGCGCACGGCATGCACGCGCTGCGGGTCCACCACGTCCAGCTGCTCGGACATATAGGTCTCGGCCGGCAGAGTGAGCACCAGTTCCTTGAACGCAGCGTCAAGTGTGGGATGACGCAACACCTGGCGCATGGCGTTGATGTAAGCCGCGTCCAGCACCCGGGCCTCGCCCGGTGCGGAGCCGCTGCGGATGAAGGCCAGGGCACGCTTGAGCGCCAGCCGCTGCCCGGCTTCCCAGCGGTTGAAGGGGTCGGTGTCGTGGGCCAACAGTGTGAGCAATTGCTCGTCGCTGTAGTCGAAGGACAGCACGACCGGGGCGCTAAAAGCCCGCAGCAGCGAAGGCACGGGCTCGGCTTCCACGTTCACGAAGCGCAGGGTCTGCGTGGCCTCGGTGAGCACGATGGTGCGCGAGCTTGGGCCGCTTTCGGCCTCGCCTTGAAGCTGAAGTGGCAGCGAACGGCCATCGGTCGTCAGCAGTCCCAGACTGAGCGGGATCACAAACGGTTCCTTGACCGGCTGGCCCGGCGTGGGTGCGCAGGACTGTTCCAGCGCCAGCGTGTAGCTGCGGGTCGCAGCGTCATAAGCGCCGAGGGCAGACACCAGGGGCGTGCCCGCCTGGCTGTACCAGCGCTTGAACTGCGGCAGCAGGCGCGCCAGCTCGGAGCCGGGGTTGGCGTCGGCGATGGCCTGGGTGAAGTCATCACAGGTCACGGCCTGGCCGTCATGGCGCTGGAAATACAGCGCCATGCCCCTCGCGAAGCCTTCGCGTGACGTCAGGGTCTGCTGCATGCGCACGATCTCGGCGCCCTTTTCGTAGACTGTGACCGTGTAGAAGTTGTTGATCTCGATGTACGAATCCGGGCGCACGGAGTGGGCCATGGGGCCGGCGTCCTCAGGGAACTGGGCGGTGCGCAGCACGCGCACGTCCTCGATGCGCTTGACGGCGCGGGCCGACAGATCGCCCGCCAGATCCTGGCTGAACTCCTGGTCGCGGAAAACGGTCAGGCCTTCCTTGAGGCTCAGCTGGAACCAGTCGCGGCAGGTCACGCGGTTGCCGGTCCAGTTGTGGAAATACTCGTGGCCCACCACGCTCTCTATGTTGGCGTAGTCGGTGTCGGTGGCCGTGGCCTGGTTGGCCAGCACGTACTTGGTGTTGAAGATGTTCAGGCCCTTGTTCTCCATGGCGCCCATGTTGAAGTCGCTGGTGGCGACGATCATGAAGCGTTCCAGGTCCAGCGGCAGACCAAAACGCGCCTCGTCCCAGGCCACGGAGGCCATGAGGGAGTTCATGGCGTGCTCGGTCTTGTCCAGATCGCCCGGGCGCACATAGACCTGCAGCAGGTGCTCCTGCCCATTGCGCGCAGTGATGCGCTGCTCACGCGCCACCAGCTGGCCGGCGACCAGGGCGAAGAGGTAGCAGGGCTTTTTATGCGGATCGACCCACTTGGCAAAGTGGCGGCCGTCGTCCAGATCACCCTGCTCGACGAGGTTACCGTTGGAGAGCAGCACCGGGTACCTCTTCTTGTCCGCGCGCAGGATCACCGTGTAGCTGGCCATCACGTCCGGGCGATCCAGGAAATAGGTGATACGCCGGAAGCCCTCTGCCTCGCACTGCGTGAAGAAGGAGTCATTGCTCACGTACAGGCCCATGAGCTTGCTGTTCTTGCCCGGGTTGCAGGTGGTGAAGATCTCCAGCTCGAAGGGCGCGTTGCCCTCGGGCAGGTTTTCCAGCACGAGCTGGCCCGCGTCCATCTTGAAGCTCGTGCCCTGTCCGTTGACCAGCACGCGCGCAAGGTTGAGTTCCTCGCCGTCCAGGCGCAGGGCCTGGGCCGCCACGGCCGGGTTGCGGCGCAGAGCCATCTTGTTGAGAACGCGGGTCATGGACGGATCCAGGTCGAAGGTCAGTTCGACGCTGTCAACGAGATAGGCCGGCGCGGTGTAGTCCTCGCGCCGGATGACGGTGGCTTGTCCTTCACGCATGATGGTTCCTCAGACGCCCTGTTTCAGGGACGCTTCAATGAAAGGGTCGAGATCGCCGTCCAGCACCTTCTGGGTGGCCGAGGTCTCGTAGTTGGTGCGCAGGTCCTTGATGCGGCTCTGGTCCAGCACATAGCTGCGGATCTGGTGGCCCCAGCCCACGTCGGTCTTGCTGTCTTCCAGCTTCTGCTGCTCTTCCATGCGCTTGCGCATCTCGTGGTCATACAGGCGGCTGCGCAGGCGCTTCCAGGCCACGTCGCGATTGCTGTGCTGGCTGCGGCCGTCCTGACACTGCACCACGATGCCCGTGGGAATGTGGGTCAGTCGAACAGCCGAGTCGGTCTTGTTGATGTGCTGGCCACCGGCGCCGCTGGCGCGGAAGGTGTCGGTGCGTACATCGGCGGGGTTGATCTCGATCTCGATGGTGTCGTCGATCTCGGGGTAGACGAACACCGAGGCAAAGCTGGTGTGGCGCCCGCCCGAGCTGTCAAACGGTGATTTGCGCACCAGGCGGTGCACGCCGGTTTCGGTGCGCAGCAGGCCGAAGGCGTAGTCGCCCTCGATCTTGATCGAGGCGCTCTTGATGCCAGCCGTGTCGCCCGGGGTTTCTTCCTCCACCGTGGCCTTGAAGCCCTTGCGTTCGGCGTACTTGAGGTACTGGCGCAGCAGCATGCTGGCCCAGTCGCAGGCCTCGGTGCCGCCCGCGCCGGCCTGGATGTCCAGGAAGGCGGGCAGCGGATCGGCCGGGTTGCTGAACATGCGGCGGAACTCGAGTTTCTCGACGATCTCGGCCAGTTTGGCGGCTTCCCCAGCGATGGTTTCCAGGCCGGCCTGGTCGCCTTCTTCCTTACTCATCTCGTAGAGCTCGGCGTTGTCGGAAAGCTCGCTGGTGAGCTTGTCCAGCGTGAGCACCACGTCGTCGAGCGCCTTTTTTTCCTTGCCCAGCTCCTGGGCACGCCTGGGCTCGTTCCAGACCGTGGGATCTTCCAGCGATGCGTTGACCGTCCTCAGACGTTCGGACTTGGCATCGTAGTCAAAGATACCTCCGGAGCTCGACCGTGCGCTGGCTCAGGTCGGCGAGTCTGCTACCAATGGCATTGATCTGTTCTGCGTCCATCATGGGGAAATCCTGTCGGTGTTCTGTGCGGGGCGGACAGCCGGCGGCCATCTGGCGGACCCGAAGCCGTGTATTTTAGTTTCCGGCCCGTCCACCGGCGACAGGCGGGGGCGCGATTTGTGCAGACCTGCCTCAGGCCAGGAAGTTTTCGAGCAGCGCTGCCAGTTGTTCGGGCTGGTCATGATGCAGCATGTGGCCCGCACCCCGGATGACCGCCTGCTGCAGTTGGCGCACGCTCTTGAGACGCTCGTGGAACTCCGCCAGGGTGTAATTGCCCTGCCACCACTGGTCCATCTGGTTGTCGCTGGCCTCTACCGACAGCACCGGCGCGGTGATGGCGGCGAAGGCGGCCAGCACCTCCTCCACCCGATAGAGCTGGGCATTGACGACCTTGTGGGCTGCGTCACCCAGAATCTCCCACTGGCCCCGGAGGTTGGGGCGGGCCCAGTGCCGGGCCAGCCACCGGGCTTTATCTTCGGCCAGTCGCGGGTTGGTCTTGATGAGGCGGCGCGCCACGCCTTCGGCGTCCGCATAGGCCTTGAGCGCCAGTTCGCCGCGGTGCAGGCTCTTGAGTTCGTCCATCCACTGGGCATAGCGTTTGGGCGCCTTGTCTGGGCGCGTCGCCGGCATGCCAAAGCCTTCGAGGTTGACCAGGCGGCGGATGCGCTGGGGCCGGACGCCTGCATAGAGCATGACGACACTGCCACCCATGCTGTGGCCCACCAGATCCACTGGGCGGTCGCCGGCGTAATGGTCGAGCAGGATGTCCAGATCGGCCAGGTAGTCCGGGAACCAGTAGTTGTCATGCCCGGGGTAGCGTACATCCGCTGCGGCATCCGGGTCGAGTCCGGTCAGGCCAAAACCGCGCCAGTCCGCAGCGATGATGCTGCGGCCCTGCACGAAGCCCGGGCTGAACGCGTCGACGACGAACTGCCAGGAGGCGGCCACGTCCATCCAGCCGTGCATCAGCACCAGCGGGGGCAGGGCGGACGGTGTGTCTCCCCAGCGCAGTACGTGGTACCTGAGGTGACGGACTGGGGTGAACTCGCTGGCGGCAGGGCGACGGGCTTGGTACATTTGGATAATCCTCAACAACGATCATATGGAGACCCTCCATGGCGCGCAGTCAGGAACGGGACATGTACGAGTCCGTGTACCGCAGCCTGCGCTGGTCTGTGCCTGCGCGGTTCAATATCGCCGAGGTCTGCAGCCGGCGCTGGGCGCAGGCGCCCAATGGCGCCCGGCGGCTTGCGGTGCTGGCCGATGGTGCCGGCGTGCAGCCGCGCGCCCACAGTTACGCCGAATTGCAGGAGGACGCCAATCGCCTGTCCAATGCGCTCGCGCAGCTGGGTGTGCAGCCGGGAGACCGCGTGGCCATCGTGTTGCCGCAGCGCTTCGAGACGGCCGTAGCCCACATCGCCGTGCTGCAGATGGGCGCAGTTGCCATGCCCCTGTCCACCCTGTTCGGGCCCGACGCGCTGGAGTTCCGCCTCAATGACAGTGCGGCGGCGGTCGCCATCTGCGACGATGCGGCCATCGCGAGCATCCAGTCGGTGCGGGGCCATTGCGAGGCCCTGCATCATGTGATTGGCGTTGGTCGCAGCGCGAGCGGCGATGCCGGAGGCGGCGCGGCCGCACTGGCCGATCTTGATTACGCCGCCATCACGCGCGCCCAGCCCGCGCGCTACCTGCCGGTACCAACGGCAGCGGACGATGCGGCCGTTCTGATCTATACCAGTGGTACGACGGGCGATCCCAAGGGGGCTCTGATCCCGCATCGCGCGCTGATCGGCAACCTCACGGGTTTCATCTGTAGCCAAAACTGGTTCGGGTTTGATCCACAGGTCAGCGGGCCGCTGCCGGACCTGCCGGAGCCCAGGACGCCCAGCGTATTCTGGTCCCCGGCCGACTGGTCGTGGACTGGCGGGCTCATGGATGCGCTGCTGCCCAGTCTTTACTTCGGACGCCCCATTGTCGCGTGGAATGGCCGTTTCAGCGCGCAGACGGCCTTTGAGCTCCTGCATAAATACGAGGTCACGCACACCTTTTTGTTCCCGACCGCGCTCAAGGCCATGATGAAGGCCTATCCCCAGCCGGGCAAGCTGTTCAAGCTCAAGCTGCAGGCCATCATGAGCGCGGGCGAGGCGGTGGGTGACGCGGTATTCCACTATTGCGAGCAACAGTTGGGCGTGACGGTCAACGAAATGTTCGGGCAGACCGAGGTGAATTACATCGTCGGTAACTGCGCCCTGTTCTGGCCGCCGAAGGCTGGCAGCATGGGCAAGGGCTATCCCGGGCACCGGGTGGCGGTGATCGACGGGGCAGGGCGTGAGTGCCCGGTCGACACCGTGGGCGAGGTGGCCATCCACCGGCGCGACGTGCATGGCGACGCGGACCCGATTTTCTTTCTGGGCTACTGGAAGAACGATGCCGGCACTCGCGCCAAATACACCGGCGAGTGGTGCCGCACCGGCGACTTGGCCACGCGCGACGCCGACGGCTACCTCTGGTACCAGGGCCGCGCAGACGACATGTTCAAGTCCGCGGGCTACCGCATCGGCCCCGGCGAGATCGAGAACTGCCTTGTCAAACACCCCGCGGTGGCCAATGCCGCCGTCGTTCCCAAGCCGGATGCCGAGCGCGGCGCGCTGGTCAAGGCCTACGTGGTGCTGACGCCCGAGGCCCGCGCACGGCTGGGAGATGGAGCCACGCTCGCAGCCGATCTGCAGCGCCACGTGAAAGGCCAGTTGGCGCCCTATGAGTACCCCAAGGAGATCGAGTTCATCGACGCCTTGCCCATGACCACCTCTGGCAAGGTGCAGCGCCGCGTGCTGAGGCTGCAGGAAGAGGAGCGCGCGCGCCGCGCCGGCATCCTGCCCGCTGCGTAAACTCGCGAGTTCCTGTCTGAAAGAGCTTGCATGAAGAAAGTCCGCCTCGGTCAAAGCGACCTGCACGTCACCCCCATCTGCCTGGGCACCATGACTTTCGGCGAGCAGGTGGATGAACCCACCGCCCATCGCATCCTGGACCGCGCACTGGAGCGCGGCATCAATTTTCTGGACACCGCCGAGATCTATTCCGTACCCACCAAGGCCGAGACCTTCAATCTCACCGAGAAGATCATCGGCAACTGGTATGCGAGCCGTCCTGGTGCACGCCAGAAGATGCAGCTGGCCACCAAGGTGGCTGGTCCCTCGCGGGGCATGGACTGGGTGCGCGGCGGCAGCGCCAACCTGACGGGGGCCGACATCGTCGCGGCCTGCGACGGCAGCCTGCAGCGCCTCAAGACGGACGTGATCGACCTCTACCAGATCCACTGGCCGGTCCGCCACGTACCCATGTTCGGCCTGACGTACTTCGATCCGTCCAAGGACGACCGTACGGTTTGCTCCATCCATGAGCAACTTGAGGCGCTGGGGCAGCTCGTCAAGGCCGGCAAGGTGCGCGCGATCGGCCTGTCCAACGAAACGCCTTATGGTGTGCACGAGTTCGTCCGTCTGGCCGAACAGCACGGACTGCCGCGTGTGGCCACGACGCAGAACCCCTACTGCCTGGTGAACCGCGTGGTCGACAATGGTCTCGACGAGACCCTGTACCGGTTGGGTGTCTCCCTGCTGGCCTACTCGCCGCTGGGCTTCGGCCTTCTTACAGGCAAGTACGACGCGAGCGGCTTCACGGGCAAAGAGGCGCCTGACAGTGGCCGTATCGCCCGCTACGAGAGCGTGCGCAAGCAGCGCTGGGGCCGGTCCGAGGCGCTGGATGCGGCGCGCCGCTACAACGCGCTGGCGCGCGAACACGGACTCACCCCGACGCGGATGGCGCTGGCCTTCTGCTACACGCGCTGGAGTGTGACGAGCACCATCATCGGGGTGACCTCGGTCGCCCAGCTCGACGAGGACGTGGACGCCTGGGGTACGACACTGAACGCCGATCTGCTCATGGCCATCGACGCGATCCGAAAGGACATGCGCGATCCGGCGGTGTGATCAGGCCGAGGGATTGCGCTGCGGCTGAGCCCGTCGAAGCCTGTCTCGCGCGCGGACAAAGTGCTCCTCGACACGCTCAGGGCAATCGACGACTACCTCAGCAGGAACTTCAGCAGCCAGTCCGTGAAGGCTCCGTAGGGTGGCTTGAGGAGTCTGGCGCTGGACAAGCGTGCCTGCGTGAAGACCGGACGCAGCTTGGAGAAGGTGAGGAAACCCTCGTGGCCATGGTAATGGCCCATGCCCGAGGCGCCCACGCCCCCGAAAGGCAGGTCTTCCTGTCCGACATGGAACAACGCGTCGTTGATGGAAACGCCGCCCGACATCACCCGCGTAAGCAGCTCCTGTTGCACAGACTGGTCGTTCGTGAAGGGGTAGAGTGCCAGGGGGCGCGGCCCGGCGTTGATACGCCGGATCACGTCCTCATCGAGGTCCTTGTAGGAGATCACGGGCAGGATGGGGCCAAAGATTTCGCGCTGCATCAGCAGGCAGTCGGCCGGGGCGTCCAGCACGAGATGGGGAGCGATCTTGCGCAGCTTGGCGTCGAACGGTTTGCCCGGAATCAGCGGGATCACCCGGGCGCCGCGCTGCTTGGCTTCGTCCAGGGCATGCAGCAGCCGGGCGTAGGCAATCTCGTCGATGATGGCGGTGTAGTCCGGCGTGTCCAGTTTGGGATAGCGTCTGGGAAGGATCTCCTGCGCCGCCTTCACGAAATCCTTCACGCGGCGCTGCGGCACATAAACGTGGTCCACCGTGGTGCAGATTTGGCCGGCATTGAGGTACTTCACGTAAAGCAGGCGCTCGGCGGCCGTGCGCAAGGGGAAATCCTCACAGACGATGGCGGGCGACTTGCCGCCCAGCTCCAGCGTGACCGGGCAGAGGTTGGCTGCGGCGGCGGCCATCACGGCCTTGCCTGTCTGGCCTGAGCCGGTGAATAGCAGGTGGTCAAACGGCAACTTTGAAAACTCCACGCCCACGCCGCCGGTCTCGTCGAAGAACTGCACTTTGTCTTCGGGGAAATACGGTGGCAGTTCCCTGATTAGCAGCCGCGCGAGGTGACGCGAGTTCTCACTCATCTTGACCATGGCACGGTTGCCCGCCGCGAAGATGGCCACCAGTGGTACCAGGCTGAGATTGAGCGGAAAGTTCCACGGCACGATCACGCCCACCACGCCCAGGGGCTGGGGAATCACGCGGTTGCTGGCCAGCCCGAAAGCCAGGCGATCGACGCTACGCCGTTGCGGTTTCATCCAGCGCTTGAGGTGCTTGAGCGTGTGATGGATGCTCTTGAGCACGGGCATGACCTCGGTGAGCAGGGTTTCATGGCGGGAGCGGTTGCCGTAGTCTGCGCTGATGGCCTCGCAGATCGCACCCTGGTGCTCACGAACAAACCGCTCCAGCTTACGCAGATCAGCGCAGCGTGCTTCGTAGCTGGGGACCGGATGCGCGAGATAGGCAGAGCGCTGCTTCTTGAGCACGGCCTGCAGCGGGGCTCGGATCAGGGCCCCGGCGGGATCGGTGACGGCATTCATGATGTCATTTCCCTGTGGTTCAGGGCCTGTTCATACCATTTTCTTTCAAGAAAACAATTTGAACAGGCCCTAGTTGGCAATATAGCGTCCGGCGCGGTGGTTGGTGGCCAGGGTCAGGTTCAGCACCAGCGCCCCGGCAACCGACAGCGCCACCTGCACCAGCGGCGCGGTGGCCAGGGCCGCAAGCAGGATCAGCCCGTCCACCGCCATCTGCACATGACCCGCGCGCCAGCCCCGCGTCTGCTGAAGCCAGAAAGCCAGGATACCCACACCGCCCAGACTCGCCCGGTGCCGGAACAGGATGAGAAAGCCCACGCCCAGCAGCACACCGCCCACGAGGGCGGCATAAAGCGGTTGTACCTGCTCAAAGACGATCAGGTGGGGCATGAGCTCGGTCAAGAGCGACAGCAGCGCGACTGCAATCATGGTCTTGATAAGGAAGGCCCGGTCGAGCCGGCGCCAGGCCAGCGCATAGAAGGGCAGGTTGAGTATGAAAAACACCGGCCCGAAACTCCAGCCCAGGCCATAGTGCAGAAGGAACGCAGCGCCTGCGGTGCCACCGCTGAGCAGTTCGGTGTGCTGGAAAAGCGCCACGGCCAGGGCAATCAGCGCCGTGCCGGACAGCAGCGCCAGCGCGTCCTCGGCATGGCTGTGGCGCAGCGGGCTGGTATCTTGCGTGTCCATGGGCAGGGATTGTGGCAGCCCGCCTGTGGTGCCCTGGTGGAAAATTCGCGCATGGCCAAGAAAGAACATGTCTCCGAGACCCCGGCCACCCAGCTGCTCAAGGCGCACCGGGTAGCCTACACCGAGCACCCTTACGAATACCTGGAGCACGGCGGGGCACAGCACAGCGCCCGCTTGCTGGGCTGGGACGCCTACGCCGTGGTCAAGACGCTCGTCATGCAGGACCAGGACGCCAAGCCGCTGGTGGTCCTGATGCACGCAAACCGCAAGGTCTCGACCAAGAACCTCGCGCGGCAGATTGGCGCCAAGTCGGTCGAGCGGTGCAGGCCCGAGGTGGCCAACCGGCACAGCGGCTATCTGGTGGGGGGCACCTCGCCCTTCGGCACGCGCCGCGACATGCCGGTGTTCATCGAACAGACCATCCTTGCCTTGCCGCGCATCCTGATCAACGGCGGGCGGCGCGGCTACCTTGTGGGCATTGAGCCCCAGGTCTGCGTGCAGTTGCTGGGCGCCAGGCCCGTGCAGTGCGCGCTGGCAGAATAGCGTCCGACTCCTCTCCGAAACCCACATGGAACCCTACTACCCCGCACTTGCCACCGTCGCCGCCTACCTGCTGGGCTCGTTATCGTTCGCTGTTATCGTCAGTCGCGTCATGGGCCTGAACGATCCACGGACCTACGGCAGCAAGAACCCCGGCGCCACCAATGTGCTGCGCTCCGGCTCAAAGGAGGCCGCCGTGGTGACCCTGCTGCTGGATGGTGCCAAGGGCTGGCTTCCCGTGGCTCTGGTGCAGTGGTACGGCAAGCCATACGGCCTGGAGGACGGTACGGTCGCGCTTGTGGCCATGGGAGCCTTCCTGGGGCACCTCTACCCCGTTTTCTTCCGCTTTGAAGGTGGCAAGGGCGTTGCGACTGCGGCCGGTGTGCTGCTGGGCATCCACTGGGGCCTGGGCCTGGCCACGCTGCTCACGTGGATCCTGATCGCAGTCTTTTTCCGCTACTCCTCGCTCGCAGCCCTCGTGGCCGCGGTGTTTGCGCCCGTCTATTACATCTTTGGCGACGGCCTGGCCTGGTATCTGGATGGCGCCGTGCTGTTTGCCATCGGCCTCATGTCGCTGTTGCTGATCTATCGCCACGCCGAGAACATCGGTCGGCTGGCGCGAGGCACGGAAACTCGGCTGGGCCAGAAGAAAGCCTGAGCCGGCTGCTCAGGCCGTCTGGGCGGCATGGGCGCCCAGTTGCAGAATCAGGTGGTGGTTCAGGCGCAGGCGCACCAGCGCTGAGGCCAGCGACGCCCGGATGGCGGGGCGTCCGTTCATCGTGCGGTGCAGGCGCGGCTGGGGCAGCACCTGCCCGTCGGGGCCCGTGACCACCGCCACGTGCGGCTGGTTGGTCCGTGCGCTTCGGCGCATGACGATGGCCAGGGTGTTGTCCTCCAGCCGGACGTAGGTGCCCGGTGGGTAAAGCCCCACGGCGCGCACCAGGGCTTGGCCCACCTCGTCGTTGTAGGCGTTCGCGCCCGTCATGATCGTGCCCACGGACTCGGTGGCGGTGCGACCTTCCCGCGACTTGCGTGGTGAGATCATGGCGGCATAGCGATCCACCACGTGCAGGATGCGCACCAGGCGTTTGAGTGGCGGCAGCAAGGCCAGCTGGATCTTCTCGGTGTACTCCTCGTGGTGCGAGGACACGACCTCAATCCAGAGCGGGTCGCTGACGCCCAGGCTGTCGGCCAGCATCAGGCCGCCTTTGGACGCATGCTGCCGGATCCCCTCCAGCTGGGCCTGGGACAGCTTCTCGGTCTGCAGGGCAAGCTGGTCCTGCAATTCGGTCATGGCGATATTCATGGTCAGCGCCGCGTGCACCAGGCTGTCGCGCTCCCGCACAGGCAGCTTGAGCTCGGCCGCCAGCAGATGGCACAGCGAAGCACACACGAGGCTGTGAGAGGCGCTGTAGCCCACGGAGGAATTGGACGCCAGCTGAAAGAGCAGGTACAGGCCGACGTTGGTATCTCGCTTGAGCAGCGCCTGCATCCAGCGGTCGTACTGCCAGACCCGCTGCTCGAACTCCTGCACGCTCAGGGAATTGCCCAGTAGGATCCCCAGGCCGGACTCCAGATCCGACCACAGACCCAGCAGATCCTCGTACTCGTTTTCGTCTTGAACACTCACGATGCCATATGTTCTTTTCCGGCCAGCATCTTTTAGTAGCGATGCTCCAGCACCAGTTGTTCGTTGGTGCGCGTCATCTGGAAACGGGTCAGGTAGCTGTTGCCCAGCAAAACGTAGGGCATGGGGGCTGGCGTCACCAGCGCTTCGACGTCGTAGACGTCCACGCTGCCCAGTCGCACGGTGGCAAGCCGGGTGCGCCATCCCGTGGTGACGCCATTGGCGGTGCTCACCTGCACGGTCTCACCCGACTTATAGGGCAGGCCGATGGCGTCGGCATCTCTCACGCTCATCGACACCACCGACGCGCCCGTGTCGACGAGGAAGTTCACGGTCTTGCCGTTGATCTGCCCGAGGGTGCGGAAGTGCCCGTTGCTGCCTGCCTGCAGCACGATGCGGCGCTTGTCAGCCGTTGCGGGCGCCGCCGGCACAGCCTGCACGGGGCCATCTCCCAGGCGCAGGTTCTGGCGTACACCGCTTATTTCAACCACCGCCTGGCCGTCTTCGATGGCGACCAGCCTGATGCCCTGGTGCGTCTGGCCCACGGCCAGGCTGCGTGGCGGACCGCCATCGACCACGAGCAGCGCCTTGCTGCCCAGGATGCCTGAGAGCACCACGCTTTGCGCGTTAATGGCCGGGGCAGCCAGAAGGCCGGCGCAGAGCAGCGCTGTGGCCAGGGCCTGGGGGGCTGTGCAGTGCATGGCGCGCGGCTCAGTCGCGGAAGTTGTTGAAGCTCAGGGGCACGTCGGCCACTTCCTTGCGCAGCAGTCCCATCACGGCCTGCAGGTCGTCACGCTTGGCGCCAGTGACCCGTACCTTTTCTTCCTGGATGGCGGACTGCACCTTGAGCTTGCTGTCCTTGAGCAGGCGCTGGATCTTCTTGGCCAGCTCGGACTCGATGCCGTTGCGCACCTTGACCAGCTTCTTGACCTTGTCGCCCCCGATCTTCTGCAGCTCGCCAATGTCTAGGAAGCGCACGTCCACGGCCTGCTTGGCCAGCTTGCCACGCAGTACGTCCAGGATCTGCTCCAGCTGGAACTCAGCGTCGCCAATGAGGGTGATCTCCTTGTCCTTGATCTCGACGCTGGCCGACGTTCCCTTGAAGTCGAAGCGCGTGGCAATCTCCTTGGCGGCGTTGTCCACGCCGTTCCTCACCTTGACCATATCGGCCTCGCAGACGGTATCGAACGATGGCATGTTGCTTTAGGGTGTGGGATGTGATGCCAAAATCATGCCAATGGTAGTCGAGAATAACGCCCCGCTCCAGCCGCACAACACCTTACATATCGTGGCCCGGGCCCAGACCCTGGTTCGGGTCTCGTGCGAGGCCGACCTGGCCGCCGTCCTTGCAGATCCAGTGCTGGCGCGTTCACCAAAGTTTGTGCTCGGCGGCGGCAGCAACGTTGTGCTGACCGGCGATGTCAAAGCGCTGGTCCTCAAGGTCGAGATCGCAGGCCGGCGCCTGGTGGATGACACGCCCAAAGCCTGGATCGTGGAGGCTGGCGCGGGCGAGAACTGGCACGACATCGTCACCTGGACGCTGGCGCAGGGCTGGCCGGGCTTGGAGAATTTGGCCCTGATTCCTGGCACCATGGGTGGCGCGCCAGTGCAGAATATCGGCGCCTACGGCGTCGAGCTGCAGGATCGTTTCGAGTCGCTTGACGCCTTCGATCTGCACTCCGGCCGCAGCTTCACCCTCGATGCTGGCCAATGTGGTTTCGGTTACCGGGATTCAGTGTTCAAGCATGCAGCAGGAGTGTCGGGCATGGGGATGGCGGGGCGCGCGGTCATCACGCGGGTGCGTCTGCGGCTGCCCAAGCCCTGGAAGCCTGAACTCGGCTATCTGGACCTGCAGCGTCGCCGGGCAGAGGTGGGCGTGCCGCACCCGACGGCGCTACAGATTTACGACTGGGTCTGCGACATCCGGCGCGCCAAGTTGCCCGATCCCTCGCGGATCGGCAATGTGGGCAGCTTCTTCAAGAACCCCACGGTCACGCCCGAGCAATGCGCGGACATCATCGCGCGCGACCCGGGCATCGTGCACTACCCCATGCCGGACGGCAGCTTCAAGCTCGCGGCCGGCTGGATGATCGACGCCTGCGGCTGGAAAGGCAAGTCCATCGGCCAGGCTGGCGTCTATGAAAAGCAGGCCCTGGTGCTCGTCAACCGCGGCGGCGGTGAAACCGGTGCCACGGGTGGCGAAGTCATGACCTTGGCTAAGGCCATCCAGACCAGCGTTTATGAACGCTTCGGCATCCTGCTCGAACCCGAGCCCGTGGTGGTTTGATCGGCCGATGCTGCGGCGGCTCGGGGCCTGAGGCGAGCGCGTCAACCGAGGCGTGCGCGACAGATTCTTTCACCAGCACCTGGGGAATGTCTGTGGATGGCGCGTGTGGGGCGAGCGAGGTGTCCCGCAGGGCAAAGACGCAGGACTCAGTCCGGGACTCGCGAGAAGTAAGAGCACATGCCCCCCCATTTCACATCCCCCGTCTTGTAGGATGCGCCCATGAACCTCCTCGTCTCCATGCGTTACCTCGTCGCGCTTGACGAGCACAAGCACTTCGCCCGCGCGGCGCAAGCCTGCTTTGTGACGCAGCCGGCGCTGTCCAACGCCATCCGTGCGCTGGAAGACGAGTTCGGCAGCCCCATCGTGCGGCGTGGCCGCGCCTTCGTCGGTTTCACCCCCGAGGGCGAGCGGTTGCTGGAGAGCGCGCGCCGCATGTTGCGCGAGGAGCAATTGCTCAAGCAGGACCTGAGCAGTGTCAGCGGTCAACCCCAGGGTCGACTGGGCATAGGCGTCGTGCCCTCGGCCGAGCCGGTGGCGGCGCGTTTTGCGGCCATGCTGCAGGCGCGCCACCCCGGCATCACGCCCGTGGTGCGCTGCATGAGCTCGCAGGAGATCGAGGCCGGCCTCGAGCAGCTCACGCTTGACATGGGGCTGGGCTTTACCGAGCGGGTACGTCCTGGCGTCCTGCGCACGGTGCCGCAGTACACCGAGCACTATTTCTTGGTCGGCCGGGCGGCGCAGCCCGGCGCGCAGGGCATGGTGTTTGGCGAGCCGCAGTCCTGGCAGGAGGCTGCCGCGCTGCCGCTGTGCCTCATGACCTCGGAGATGTACAACCGGCACATCGTGGACGCCGCCTTTGCCCGGGCCGGCACCCCCGTGCGGCCCGTGCTCGAGACCAACTCCCTGCTCACGCTGGCGCTGAGCGCGGTGGGTGGCTCGGTCAGCGCCGTCATGCCTGGGGCCCTGGTCGGCGCCGTGCGCGCCTACCGCGAGCTGGAGGCCCGCGCCCTCACCGACCCCGAGGTGCGCACGCCCATCGGCTTGATGGTGCAGACGCGCGAGCAGCACTCCCGCCCGCTGGAGGCCGCGCTCACCCTAGCGCAAGACGCCGCCTGGCTGCGCCACGCGGCCGCGCACAGCGGCTTGCTCCACGCCTGAAGCCAACGGCTGATAACTCCCGGACTAAATGCTGCGGAGCAGCATTTAGTTTTTGAATCAATTCATGTACAGATGCAATTTGACCCGTTCCACCCATCGGCCGACACTGCGGGCCTACGTATGAAGCGAGGGACATTCCCATGAATCACCCGGGCCGCAAAGGCGAACTTCAGGCTGTGGCTGTTGCCACGCTCGACGACATGCGCGAGCGCATTCGCCGCAAGAGCAAGCTCAAGGGCCGTCAGGCCGACGAAAAATCGCTGGCCGAGGTCGTCGCGCTCATCGGCGCCCGGCCCGCCGAAGGCCATCGCCGCGATCTGCTGATCGAACAACTGCACAAGCTCAACGACGCCTACCGCTGCCTGCACGACCGGCACCTGGTGGCGCTGGCCAGGGAGATGAACATCCCCATGGCCGAGGTCTACGAAGTCGCCACCTTCTATCACCACTTTGAAGTGGTCAAGGGCGACGACAAGGCCCCGGGCCTGACCGTGCGCGTGTGCGACGGTCTTTCCTGCGAGATGGGCGGCGCGCATAGCCTCATGGTCAAGCTGCAGACGGCGCTGGGCTCGGACCCGTCCAGGGTGCGCGTGATCCCCGCGCCCTGCGTGGGCCGCTGCGAGCAGGCCCCCGTGGCGGTGGTGCACCAGAACCCGGTGCTGCACGCCACCCCCGAGTCGGTGGCCAAGGCCGTCAAGGCCGCCGCCAGCACGCACCCCAAGTCCAACGGCAAGTCCAGCTTCGAGCCCGCCGCGCTGGCTCTCAAATCAGTCTCGCCCGTGCCCAGCCAGCAGCAGGTCTCGCCCGACTTCGTCGGCTTTGAGGCCTACAAGGCCCGCGGCGGCTACCAGATGATTGCCGAGCTGCTCGCCGGCAAGCGTGAGGTCGAGCCCGTCATCAAGGCCATGGAAGACTCAGGCCTGCGCGGCCTGGGCGGTGCCGGTTTCCCGGCTGGCCGCAAGTGGCGCATCGTGCGCGACCAGCCCGCGCCCAAACTCATGGCCATCAACATCGACGAGGGCGAGCCCGGCACATTCAAGGACCGCACCTACCTGGAGCGCGACCCCCATCGTTTCCTGGAGGGCATGCTGGTGGCCGCCTACGCCGTGGGCGTGGGCGCCTGCTACATCTACCTGCGCGACGAATACCACGGCGCGCGCGCGCTGCTGGAGGCCGAGCTGGCCAAGCTGCAGGCCAACCCGCCCTGCGCGCTGCCCCTCATTGAGCTGCGTCGCGGCGCGGGCGCCTACATCTGTGGCGAAGAGTCCGCCATGATCGAGTCCATCGAAGGCAAACGCGGCGAGCCGCGAATGCGCCCGCCCTACATCGCGCAGGTCGGCCTCTTTGGTCGGCCCACCCTGGAGCACAATTTCGAAACGCTTTACTGGGTGCGCGACATCGTCGAGAGGGGCGCGAGCTGGTTCAGCAGCTTCGGCGCCAACGGTCGCAAGGGCCTGCGGTCTTTCAGCGTTAGTGGCCGGGTCAAGTACCCGGGCGTGAAGCTGGCCCCGGCTGGCATCACCATCCGCGAGCTGATTGACCAGTATTGCGGCGGCATGCTCGACGGCCATGAGCTCTACGCCTACCTGCCGGGTGGCGCTTCGGGCGGCATCCTGCCCGCGAGCATGGGCGACATCCCGCTGGACTTCGACACCCTGCAGCCCCATGGCTGCTTCATCGGCTCGGCCGCCGTCATCGTGCTGAGCCAGCACGACACCGCGCGCCAGGCCGCGCTCAGCATGATGCGCTTTTTCGCGCATGAAAGCTGCGGCCAGTGCACGCCGTGCCGCGTGGGCACCGCCAAGGCCGTGCAGCTCATGGCGCAGGACACCTGGGACAACGCACTGCTCGAAGACCTGAGTCAGGTCATGGTCGACGCCTCCATCTGCGGCCTGGGCCAGGCCGCGCCCAACCCCATCCGCTGTGTCCAGAAGTATTTCCCCCAGGAGCTCGCATAAATGAACGCACCTGCCAAACCCCATGAAGTGCTGCCAGAGGTGGTCGAGTTCACACTCGATGGCCGCAAGGCCCAGGCCTATGCCGGCGAGACCATCCTGACCGTTGCCAAGCGCTTAGGGCTGGAGATTCCGCACCTTTGCTACAAGGAAGGCTACCGTGCCGACGGCAACTGTCGCGCCTGCGTGGTCGAGATCAAAGGCGAGCGCACGCTGGCTCCCAGCTGCTGCCGCAGCGCCACCGCCGGCATGGAAGTGCAGAGCAAGAGCGAGCGCGCCGTCAAGAGCCAGAAGATGGTGCTCGAGATGCTGCTCTCCGACATGCCCGACGAAGGCTACAAGTGGGACGAGAAAGACGAAGCCCTGCAGCACGGCGAGCTGTCGCAGTGGGCCAAAAAGTCCGGCGTGACCGTGCGCCCCGCGCTCAAGGTCTTGCGTCGCGAGCAGCCCGTGGCCGATGTGTCGCACCCGGCCATGGCCGTCAACCTTGATGCCTGCATCCAGTGCAACCGCTGTGTGCGCGCCTGCCGCGAGGAGCAGGTCAACGACGTTATCGGCTTTGCCCTGCGCGGCAGCCGCAGCGAGATCGTGTTTGACTTGGGCGACAACATGGGCGACAGCACCTGCGTGGCCTGCGGCGAATGCGTGCAGGCCTGCCCCACGGGCGCCCTCATGCCCAAGAGCCGTGTGGGCTCGCAGGTCGTAGACAAGAAGGTCGATTCGGTCTGCCCCTTCTGCGGTGTGGGTTGCCTCATTACCTACAACGTCAAGGACAACAAGATCATCAGCGTGGACGGGCGCGACGGCCCGGCCAACCACAACCGACTGTGCGTCAAGGGCCGCTTCGGTTTTGACTACGCGCACAACCCGCAGCGCCTGACCAAGCCCCTGATCCGCAAGGCCGGTATGCCCAAGGACCCGGACGCCATCGACGAGCTCAACCGTAAGATGAGCGAAGACCCGTCCGTCATCGCCACCATGTTCCGCGAGGCTACCTGGGAAGAGGCGCTGGATCTGGCCGGTGGTGGCCTCAAGGCCCTGCGCGACAAATACGGCAAGAAGGCGCTGGCGGGCTTTGGCTCGGCCAAGGGCAGCAATGAAGAGGCCTACCTCTTCCAGAAACTGGTACGTACGGGCTTTGGCAGCAACAATGTGGACCACTGCACGCGCCTGTGCCACGCCTCCAGCGTAGCCGCCCTGCTTGAAGGCGTGGGCTCCGGCGCGGTGTCCAACCAGGTCAATGACGTGGCGCATTCCGACCTCATCCTCGTGATCGGATCCAATCCCACGGCCAACCACCCGGTGGCGGCTACTTGGATGAAAAACGCCGCCAAGACCGGCACCAGGATCGTGGTGGCCGATCCGCGCGTGACGGACATCGGCAAACACGCCTGGCGTACCCTGCAGTTCAAGCCTGACACCGACGTGGCCATGCTCAACGCCATGATCTACACGGTGATTGAAGAAGGCCTCACCAACCAGGACTTCCTGAAGAAGCGCGCGAGCAACTTCGAGGCCCTGAAGAAGAACGTGCAGGGCTACAGCCCCGAGGCCATGGAACCCATCTGCGGCATCCCTGCCGCTACGCTGCGCGAGGTGGCGCGCGAGTTCGCCCGCTCCAAGGCGTCGATGATCCTCTGGGGCATGGGCGTGAGCCAGCATGTGCATGGCACCGACAACGCGCGCTGCCTCATCGCCCTGTGTGCGGTCACCGGCCAGATCGGCAAGCCTGGCTCCGGCCTGCATCCGCTGCGCGGCCAGAACAATGTGCAGGGCGCCAGCGATGCCGGCCTCATCCCCATGATGTTCCCCAACTACCAGCGCGTAGACAACCACGATGCGCACCAGTGGTTCGAGAAGTTCTGGAACACCAAGCTCGACGACCGCCCCGGCTACACCGTGGTCGAGATAATGCACAAGGCCCTGGCCGACGACAGCGATCCGCACAAGATCCACGGCATGTACGTGGAGGGTGAGAACCCCGCCATGAGCGACCCCGATCTCAACCACGCGCGCCACGCACTGGCCGAGCTCAAGCACCTGGTGGTGCAAGACATCTTCATGACCGAAACCGCCTGGCTGGCCGACGTGATCCTGCCCGCCACCGCCTGGCCCGAAAAGACCGGCACCGTGAGCAACACCGACCGCATGGTGCAGCTGGGCCAGCAGGCCGTGACCCCGCCGGGCGAGGCCAAGCCCGACCTCTGGATCATCCAGGAGATTGCTTACCGCATGGGTGTGAACTGGAACGGCGTTGACGCAGGGCAGCCCCAAGGCAAAGCAGCCCCCTCGGGGGGCAGTGCAGCACGCGCAGCGGCAAACGTCGGGGCCTTTTATTGCGGTGAGCACGCCGGCGTGGCCGAGGTCTACGAAGAGATGCGCCAGGCCATGCATGCGGCCATCTCGGGCATCACCTGGGAGCGCCTGCTCAAGGAATCCAGCGTCACCTACCCGTGCCTGAGCGCCGACGATCCGGGCCATCCCATTGTTTTTGTGGACGACTTCCCCACGCCCTCGGGCAGGGTCGAGCTCGTGCCCGCCGACATCATCCCGGCCAACGAGCGCCCGGATGCCGACTTCCCATTCGTGCTCATCACCGGTCGCCAGCTGGAGCACTGGCACACGGGCAGCATGACGCGCCGCTGCGGCGTGCTCGATGCCATCGAGCCCATCGCGACGGCCTCCATGTGCGGCACCGACATGGCCGAGCTGGGCCTGCAGCCCGGGGACGTGATCACCGTGGCCTCGCGCCGCGGCCAGGTGGCCATCCATCTGCGCCGTGACGACGGCACGCCGCGTGGTGCAGTCTTTATTCCGTTTGGCTATTACGAGGCTGCGGCCAACCTCATCACCAACGCGGCGTTCGACCCGGTGGCCAAGATCCCTGAGTTCAAGTACTGTGCGGTCTCCATCCGTCGCGGCGGCTCCCTCGCCCGCACCCAGGGCTTCGGGGCGGCGGCGCTGTTGCACAACTGATCGTCACTCGGGCGGGAGCGGGGGCATCGCTCCCGCGCTCAGCTTGGCTTATGCATCGGGCGCATGGCTGGGACCTGTTGACACTGTTTTCTTGACCTCAAGAAAATGGTGTGAACAGACCCCAACTTGCAGCGGCTCTTGAGGTCCTCCGTTCTGGGTCATGGGCATCGAGAGCCCGCATGGGTTTTTTGGCCTCAGGCTGGCACGGGGTGCCCTGCCGGATTTCTACTGGGTCATACTTGAACGCCAGCGCCAGCGCCAGCCGGCAGCATGCCCCATCCACCAAAGATTTCCCCAGGAGACCCGCGTATGAGCCAGCATCCCATGCTTGCCTCCCTGACCGGCAGTGACACCGGCAAGATCGTCAGTGCTCGTCAGGCCGTGCAGTTGATACGCGACGGCGACACCGTGGCCACCGGCGGCTTTGTCGGCATCGGCTTTGCGGAGAACATCGCGGTGGCGCTGGAGGCGCTGTTTATCGAGGGCCAACAAGGCAGCGCACCGCCCGCGCCGGGGCCCCGCAACCTCACCCTCGTCTACGCCGCCGGCCAGGGCGACGGCAAGGAGCGCGGGCTGAACCACCTGGCGCACGAAGGCCTGGTGCGCCGCGTCATCGGCGGGCATTGGGGGCTGGTGCCCGCGCTGCAGCGGTTGGCGGTGGACAACCGCATCGACGCCTGGAACCTTCCGCAGGGCGTCATCTCGCACCTGTTTCGCGACATCGCGGCCGGCCGGCCCGGCACCATGACGCGCGTCGGGCTGGGTACCTTCGTCGACCCACGCCACGGCGGCGGCAAGCTCAATGACAAGACGCGCGGCTGCGGCGTGGACCTGGTGCGGCTGATCGACATCGATGGCGAGCCCTACCTCTTCTACAAGGCCTTTCCCATTCACGTCGGCATCATCCGCGGCACCACAGCCGACCCCGATGGCAACGTGACGATGGAAAAAGAGGCCCTGACTTTGGAGGCGCAGGCGATCGCGATGGCAGCGCACAACTCGGGCGGCATCGTCATCGCGCAGGTGGAGCGCGTGGCCGAGCGCCACACCCTCAACCCACGGCAGGTGAAGATCCCCGGCATCCTGGTGGACTGCGTGGTAGTGGCCGAGAAGCCCGAGTACCACATGCAGACCTTCATCGAGCCGTATAGCGCCGCCTTTGCTGGCGAGATCCGCGTTCCCATGTCGGCCATCCCCCCAATTCCCATGGACGAGCGCAAGATCATCGCCCGGCGTGCAGCCATGGAGCTGTCGGCCAACGACGTCGTGAACCTGGGCATCGGCATGCCCGAAGGCGTGGCGTCAGTGGCTGCGGAAGAAAAGGTGATCGACCTCATCACCCTGACGGCCGAGCCCGGCGTCATCGGCGGTATTCCCGCTGGGGGCCTGAACTTCGGCGCTGCCACCAACACTGCGGCCATCCTGGACCAGCCCAGCCAGTTTGACTTTTATGACGGCGGCGGCCTGGATATCGCCTTCCTCGGGCTGGCCCAGGCCGACCGCGAGGGCAACCTCAACGTGTCGCGCTTCGGCACGCGCTTGGCCGGTGCCGGCGGCTTCATCAACATCAGCCAGAACGCCAAGAAGGTGGTGTTCGTGGGCACCTTCACCGCAGGCAGGCTCGATATCCGCTTGGACAACAATAGCCTGCAGATCGTCACGGACGGTAACGCCCGCAAATTCGTGGCCGAAGTCGAGCACCGCACCTTCAGTGGGCCCGAGGCTGTGCGCTCCGGCCGCCCGGTGCTGTATGTCACCGAGCGTTGCGTGTTCTGTCTCACGCCACGGGGGCTGGAGCTCACTGAGATCGCTCCGGGCGTGGACCTGCAGAGGGACATCCTGGACCGGATGGACTTCACGCCCGTCATCCAGGGGCAGCCCCGCCTCATGGACGCGCGCATCTTTTCGGGGGAGCCCATGGGGCTGCGCTCGCAGTTGCTGGAGCTGCCCATTGAGCGGCGCTTGAGCTACGACTCGCAAAACAACATCTTCTTCGTCAACTTCGAAGGCCTGGCCGTGCGCACGCACGAGGACATTGACCGTATCCGCCGCGCGGTGGACGCGCGGCTGGATCCGCTGGGGTGCAAGGTGCTGGCCATCGTCAACTACGACCGCTTCAGCATCGTGCCGGCGCTGGTGGACGACTACGCCGACATGGTCAAGGGCCTGACGGACCGGCACTACGCCCACGTCACGCGCTACACCTCAAGCGCTTTCATGCGCGCGCGCCTGGGCGAGTCACTGACCCGGCGCGCGGCGGATCCGCAGATCTACGAGAACGACTTGCAGGCGCGCGACCGTCTCCGGTCTGCCAGCTAGAGCGCGTTGCGCCTCGTGCCCGCCCGCCAGGGGAGGTCTGAACACGTCGCGCCGTGCGACGTGTTCAGACCTCCCCTAGGGCCACACGCGCAGCCAGCTCACCAGCAGCGGCGCCACGCTGAGCAAGAGCAGGCCGTAGAGCAGGTAGTTGCCCGTGGCGGGGTTGAAGTCGGGCCAGAGCTTGTGCCAGGCCTTGCGCATGACGAAGCGGCCGACGGCCAGGTCAAACGCCGCCATGAAGGCGGCCAGCGTGAGACCCAGCAGCCCGTGCGCCCAGGCGCCTTGCAGTTGCATGGGCGGCACCAGCAGCCAGCAGATGCCGAAGGCCAGCGTCGAGCCCGTGAGCGCGCTGAGCTTGAGCGCGCGCTCCTTGCCGATCTGCGGCACCAACCACACCGTGCGGGCGATGCCATGTAGTGTTTCGGCGCCCGCGAGTACGACGCAAAGGGAGATGACGCGCAACAGGGTGTCAGGGTTCATGCCGATGGAATGTCAAATGTCAGGTACACGACCCCGGCTCTTTGTACTGGCGGGGCAAGGTGAGTGGCCGGCAATATACGTGGTGCCTCTTCTGGCTGCTTCGGCGGAGATGTTGTCGGCGAGCGTAGCGATAAAAGGGTTGATACATGGACTCTGTCAGGCGCTATTGGTTCTGGGCAACGGAGGGTTTATTGCATAGCCTCGCCGTTTGACATGAGGGGCCAAGCGACTTGTCAGGGTCTGCCTGCTGCATCACAAGCGGCTGCGCAGCTTCACGCTACGGGCAAGGGCCAAGGTGGGGCCGCAGTGGCAGCTTTACTGTGTCCTATACACAACATCAAGACTCTGGCGCAGCGGGGTGACGGTTGAGGCAAAGGCCGGGGATGAGGGGCTTGCCATAGCGCTTGCAGATGCGAGAATAGGCGCCAGAAAAAGTCAATAAAAAAGCCTAAGCAGCGTGGCTTCGCATTCAACGACCTTGGCTGCCAATCAAGTAATGAGTTCACCGTCTCTTCACCTTTCCTTCCACGGGACTGTCGTCCTGCTTTTTGCCTTGCTGCTAGGCGCTCCCTATGCGAAGGCAATCAAGGCAAACGCCTCCGCACAGGTCGTGAACTCCTGGCGTGTTGCTCATCAAAGCCTTTCGCTTGGAGCCGCGCTTATGTTCTCTGTGGCAGCCGTTTTGCCGATGCTGGTGCGCTCCACTGCCGTCGCATGGTCAGTGGCGGTACTTTTTATTGTTTCGTCGTACTCATTTTGCGTCGCCACCCCACTGGCGGCGATCACTGAAGACAGAGGCCTCGCCGCTGGTTCCTTGGGGCTGGCAAGGCTTGTGTACTGGGGCAATGTCTTGGGCGCAGCAAGTTCACTCATAGCTGCGGCACTCCTTGCATTTGCAGCTGCCAGCATGTTGGTATAGCAATGGCCATTCCTCAAAGCTCACGAGCGAGGCATTACTTTTCCAGCGAGGGGTTAACGGCCTCACCCCCCGCCGAATACGAGCTGGCCGAGCATGCGGTATGGAAGGAGCGTGAAGGCTCCGGCAATGGCAAGTCCCGCAAACGCTGACAGCATGGTGACCTTGTGTCGTTGTACTCGGCCGCTACGAATGTGCACGACACCAAGCGGGACAGTGATGAGTACGACGACGCTCAGGATGTGGATGAGGCTGAGCCTTCCACGAGCTTGGATGAGGAAGGAGACCGCCGCTGTGAACAGCATGAGAAAGACCCATGATCGGCCCAGGCTCTTATGGACGATGTCGCCCTTCTTACGCAACAGCAAAGCGATGCCTATGAGCAACGACAGCAAGGCTGTCGCCAAGTGCGCCTTGATGAACCAAGGTGACTCGGCCAGCGTGTGGATTTCGGGTGCTCCCATCGGGCTACGACCTGCGGGTACGGATTCTTGCCAGGCCTAACTAGGCTGTGCTAAAACCCCTTCGCCGAAGGCAAGAGGACCTGAATTAAAGCTGGTTTGACGCTGTCGCCGCATGGGCTGCTTGGGCTTCTTTATTGACTTTTTCTGGCGCCTATTCTCGCATCTGCAAGCGCTATGGCAAGCCCCTCGTTCCCGGCCTTTGCCTCAACCGTCAACCCGCTGCGCCAGAGTCTTGATGTTGTGTATAGGACACAGTAAAGCTGCCACTGCGGCCCCACCTTGGCCCTTGCCCGTAGCGTGAAGCTGCGCAGCCGCTTGTGATGCAGCCAATTGGCCAATTGGCAAATTGGCAGACACCGGCTCGACCGTGCCGATGCGCTGGCTGTACAGCTATCGCGCACTCGGGCTGTCGATGGCGCGCTTCATTAGATCGATGGCTTCATGCGGGCTGGGTTGGTTCTTCGCAAACAGGGCCACCTGCCGCACCTGGGTGCGTTCGGACATATTGTTCAGCTGTAGGGCCTGGATGTTATCCAGGCTTTGGTAACCCGCATCGGCGCTGATCAAGGTTTGCTCAGCGCGCAGCGCCTGGGTCTGCGCCACCATGGGCAGCAACACGGCTTGCTCGGAGCCTGAGCCGCTGACCTGGGCGGCCACGATGATCTGGTGCGTGCTGTCCACCGCCGCCTGGGCGGCGTAGCCCTGGATGACGCCTTTGCTGGTGGCCATCTTGGCACTGTCCGGGCCAGTGACGTCGCTCTCGAGTTCCTGGCCCTTGCGGTTGCGGCGTCGAGGCGTTCGGGCCACGAAGTCGCGTGTGGCCTGGGCTTCATGGCGCAGCTTGTCGATTCGGGCGCGGCGCCGGGCCTTCAGGTCAATGTCCCGGCTGCCGCTGTCCTGGCTCTGGCGAAGGGCGATGATCTTGTCGGCAGCTTGCTCCAGGCGTTGAGCCCGGCGCAGCAGTTCGGCGTGGGTGCCGCTCCTCTCTTTGCTGGCGTTGGCCGGCATCTTGACGCCGCCGATGCCAAACATCTGGCGTCAGATCAGCCAGAGGTGGTCGCAAGTGAGCAGGACTTGCGTGACCATGGGTTGGATCTGTGCGCCCGGCTCGCGCACGAACTTGGCAATACGGGTGTAGATGGACGCCACTGCTGACAAATCCTTGTGTATCCCGCCAAGATGTTCAACTCCCACAGAACTACGTGGGAACTGCGTTGAAAAGGTGATGTGCGCGGGACGCGGTCAGCACGCTGCAAATTCATTTAGTGCATCGGGAGCCCAAGCTATGCCGCTGCCCTGCATCGTCGCGGCACTGACCCAGCCTTTTTCCACAACGACGGGCTCAGTCAAAACCTCGCTCCACCAGTCAGCGTATTCCAACCAATGAGCGGTCGGCGAGGCGCAGAGCAATTGAGCGCTGACCTCTGGGAACAAGTGGCTTGAAAGCGGCAACCCGTGGGTTTGCGCCAGTGCACTGCCGCCGAGCCATCCTGTGACTCCACCAATTTTCATCACGTCCAGCATCAGCAAGTCAGTGGCTTGTGATTCGATGGCATGGCGCACTTCCATTGGACTCCACCAGTTTTCACCCGCTTGAATGGGGGTGCAACTGGCCGCAGCGATGCGCGCGTGAGCAGCATGGTCATGGGCGGTTGTGGGTTCTTCAACCCAGGCCAGGCCCTCCTCATCGAGGGCGCGCAGGCGGTGCGTGGCCTCGCTTGGATTCAAACTTTGGTTGTAGTCCACCATGATCTGTACGTCTGGTCCCACTGCCTGGCGCATGGCGCGCACGACGGCGATGTCCTCAGCCAGTTTTGGATAACCGATCTTGGCCTTCACCCCTGTGAACCCCTGCCGGGCCCACGCTTCAGCGATGCGAGCAGACTCCAATTCACCGTCGTATCCCACTGGTGCATAGGCGCGTATGGGTTTGGGTTCTGCGCCCAGCAATCGACACAGCGGCAGGCCATGCTGGCGCGCCAACGCATCCCACAACGCCATATCGATGGCCGAGATGGCCATGCCAACCAATCCCTGGCTACCGAGCAAACGCAACCGTTGCTGAAGATATTGGTAAACGTCCGCCGGAGCCAAGGGCCGATCCTGTAGCAGAGGCAGCAAGTTGTTGATCAGTTCGGCTGTGGGTTTGAGTGCTGCGACCGTGTAAGTGAAAATCAAGCTGTGCCCGACAGTGCCGTCGCCCAATGTGATGTCAGTAGCGATCAGAGGCGACTCAGCTACCACACCACTGGCCGTGCGGTGAGGCGTTGGCATTGGCACCCGTAGCGCGTGTACTTGGAGCGCGTGGATGGTTTGGGCATTGAAGTTGTTGGGTGGATGCATGACCATGTTTTATTGATTGCCTGTGCGTCGATGGGCGCGATGCGAGGGCGTCTTAAAGACGTGCTGATCGAGCCGCCGACCTGGTTAGCGAATCCACGTCTGAACCAGCCTAATTTCGTAGCCGTCCCTCAGACGCAATCACACCGATTTCAACGCGCTGGGCGCCTTCGAGCCGGCCTTTGCTAAAGTCCAGGCTCATTCCGCCCAAGTCAACGACGCCCAATCGCGACATGGCTTGGGACACGTTGCTGGCCGTGGGCGCGCCCTGTACTCTGCTCAACGCAGTGACTAACACTTTGGCTGTTGCGTAACCCTCCAGTCCGTAGGCGGATGGTGTCCAACCGGGCTCGCCATGTTGCTGTAAAGCTTGGAGGTATTCCTTGACTAAGGGAACGGCCACTTTGTACAGCGGAGGCACCACTTGCAGGACGCCAACTCCGCGGGACTGCTCCTTTGCCAATGCTTTGATCAAGTGATCTCCGCTGGTGGACGAACTGGTCGTTAGCATGGCACCCCCTCCACGCTCCCTGAACGATGCGATGAATTTTGCAGATGCGGCTCCGGTAGCGAATATCGCAATGGCCTGAGGGCTTTTTTCAATCATCACGGAAACCGCCCGGCTCACATCCGTTGTCGCCGGGGCGTAGGTGCCAACCCCGGCCAGATCCAATTTGCGTGCCTTGAGTGCTTTTGTCATTTGCGCCAAGGCATCGCGGCCAAAGGTGTCTTCGGGGTGAACCAGGGCAATTCGCTCCAGGCCCAAGGTCACAAAGTGGTTGACGATGTGTTCCGCCTCACCCTCTACCCCGGGTCTGATGAAATAGACATGGGGGCTTTTCATTTCACGAACACTGGTGGAGCCCGTGAAAGCGCCCACCAAACTCAGATCATTGGTCTTCAAAATGCCCTGGCTGACAAGATCTCCGCTGTTAGGTGATCCCACGACATTGATCAATGCGACGACTGGTTTACTTTTTTCCGCCAAAAGGCTCTGAACGTGTTCAACAGTACGTTTGGCGTCGAAGGCATCGTCCTTGTCGATCAACACCAGTTTGCCGCCGTTGATTCCGCCTTGCTTGTTGACCTTTCGGGCAACGAGTGCGGCACCTTGTGTCAGTGGGATTCCAATGGACGCTGCAGGTCCGGTGAGCGGGGAGACCTGCCCGACATAGATGCTGTGTTTGAACTCTTGGGCTTTGGCCTCGATGTAGTACACGGAAAGCAGAGCCAAATAGAAATGGAGCAGGGCGATCTTTTTCAACATTGATGTTTCCTTGTGGGACAGCGGTTAACGAACGACCCTCAGACCAGGGATGACTTGGCCTGGGACGTCAGGTTTGCCTTTGCGGGTAAGCAGGGCAAACCAGAAAAAAATCAGATGGCGACGAGCTTTCCCGGGTTCATGATGTTGTGGGGGTCGAAGGCAGCCTTCAAGCGACGCATCAAGTCCATGGCATCGGCGCCATGCTCATCAAAGAGCAAATCCATCTTGTGCAGGCCCACCCCATGTTCACCAGTGCAGGTGCCCCCTAAGCGAAGGGCGCGCTGCATGACAGACTGGTTCAGTCTTTCGGCCTCTTCCATTTCCTGCGGAATGTTTGGATCGGCGACGATGACGCAGTGGAAATTGCCGTCGCCCACATGGCCAAAAATTGGTGCGGGCAGATTGGCGCGTTGAACATCTTTCGCTGTCTCTGTAATGCATTGAGCCAGCTTGGAAATGGGGACACACGCGTCGGTGGTGAACGCGCGTGAACCAGGTTTGAGCTGCAGGCAGGCAAAAAATGCATGATGCCGCGCGTTCCAAAGCCTCGTTCGGTCTTCTGGGTTGACAGCCCATTCAAAGTTCTCGCCGCCGTTGTTGCTGGCCACTTCCTGAACCGTTTCTGCCTGTTCCTTCACACCGGCGGGGCTGCCATGGAACTCCAAGAACAGCATGGGTGTTTCTGCCAACTGGGTCTTGCTGTAGAGGTTGACGGCGTGCACGGTCAGGCCGTCCAGCAGTTCCGCGCGCGCCAATGGCACGCCCATTTGAATGCTTTGAATCACCGTGTTCACTGCCGCTTCGACGTCGGGAAAGGTGCACACGGCACCGGATACCGCCTCCGGTTGTGGATAGAGTTTCACTGTGACTTCAACGATCACGCCCAGGGTTCCCTCGCTGCCGACGAACAGTCGGGTGAGGTCATAACCTGCAGACGATTTTTTGGCTCGACCCGCGGTGGTAACGACCTTGCCGTCGGCGGTCACCACGGTGACGCAGACCACGTTCTCGCGCATGGTTCCGTAGCGCACCGCATTGGTCCCCGAGGCGCGGGTGGCGGTCATGCCGCCGAGGGAGGCGTCAGCTCCCGGATCAATCGGGAAGAACAGGCCCGTGTTTCGAATCTCGCTGTTCAACTGCATGCGTGTCACGCCCGCTTGAACCGTGCAGGTCAGGTCGTCAACGTCAACCGACACCACCTTGTTCATTTTTGAAACGTCGATGCTGATGCCGCCATGAAGGGCCAGCACATGACCTTCAATCGACGAACCGGCACCATAGGCAATGATCGGCACCTTGTGCGCAGCACAGAGGTTCACCGCATCCACCACGTCTTGGGTGGACTCGGCAAATACCACCGCGTCGGGGGCCATCGTGGGGTAGGGCGACTCATCGCGGCCATGTTGGTCGCAAATGGATTCCCCGGAGCTCACGGCGGCGCCGAAGCGCGCGCGCAGTGCTTCTAGCAAGACGGCGGGTGCCCGGCGATCACGGGTTTGGGTATGGGCTGCGGTCGCGGTCATGTAAGGCTCCTTTGGGCGCGAATGGTTCAGAGTTTGCTGGGGTCGATGGCAAAACGGGAGGCACCCCAACGTTTGCCCGCCACATGCACCGGAATTGCGAGTTCGCAAGTCACGGCGCCGTTGTCTCTCACATAAATTTGCAGCAGCATTCGACCCGTCAACGTAGCGGAACGGCGGCCATAAGGGCCTTCATTCATGATTCGTTTGTCCCGGCAGAACTGAATGTCCAGGTCGGGCTTACCAACAGGAGTTTTGCTGAAATCCGTGTTGTGCGTGGGTGTGTAGCAGTTCAAATCAATGAGTGCACAAGCCTGGGCGTTGGCTTCGGTGCGTGCTTGATCCAGGAGCGGCCGTATCGCCGCTTCGAAGGCGGGTTGGTACGAAACCATGTACTGTTTTGGGTTGGTGCCGCGGATTTCTTGGTACGACTGGTCGAACAAGTTGACCCCGCTTTTGGCCAACTGGCCCAGTTCTTTCTCAAAGGTACATGTCCAGGTTTCAGCGGCTGCCAGCACCTCCTCCAGCTTGCCCTGTCCCACGCGAAAGCCAGAGAACACCTCTTGCAGGTTCTCGGTGCTGTGGTGTAGTTCCTCAGAGGCGCTGACCGTGCTGCGCAAACCTTGTGCAAGGAGGGCTGCACTGGTGTTGGACTCTTGCACGCTTTGTAAGACGCTTGAATTCGCCGCAGCCATTTGTTCCGATGCCGCCGCGATCTGATTGGTTTGCCCGCTGACCGATTCGAGGTCTTTCAAAATCGAGCCGCAATCGGCGACGGCCGTCGTGACATCGGATTTCAGCGCACCCATGTCACGACTGATTTTCTCCGTCTGCGTGACCGTGCGGCCCACGGCTTTGAGGGTGGTGTCAACGCTTTCGCGGATTTCGTTGGCGCCTGTATGCACTTGCTCGGCGAGGCTTCGCACTTCACTGGCCACCACGGCAAACGTACGTCCGGCCGCGCCCGCCCTGGCCGCTTCAATTGCGGCATTCAAAGCCAGCAGGTTGGTTTGGTGGGCGATCTTTTGAATCAACTCGGTGATGCTTTGCACCTTGGTTGCACCGTCATTCAGTTCACGCACGGTGCATGAAAATTCCCCCAAGGTGTTGTCCAGCTGGGTGATGCCTTGGCTGGCGGACTGCAGTTTCTCGATCGATGTGCGCGAGCGGTTCAGGCTTTCTTCGACTGCGGCCGCGATTTGCTGGACATTCATCGTGACGCTGTCGATGGCCGAGGTTGTCTCCTGGGTCGAGTTCAAAATCGTGTGCGCCAAGGTGGCGTTTTCGTCCGAAAGCTGCAGCGCTTTTTGAATGGCGAACGACGTGGTGGCCGCGTGTGTGCCGATGCTGATGCACTCTGAGCGTACTGTGTTGACGAGGGCGGGCAGTTCGGCGGCCGTCGCTGTCGATGACGTCTGTCTCCTCCGACCCACGATCCATTGAGCGGCCCTCAAGGCCACGGCGCCACCCAGCACGGCCAAAGCACCTGGTGTCGTGGCGAAGTCACCCAGATGACCTGTGGCCGCGAGTGCTACCAGTGTGAGAGTGGCCGCCATGGCGCCATCGTTTGCGGCGGATCGAAGGGTCATGCCCACCATTTCTCGTGAGGGCATGCGCCAATGAGATCGAACCGTGTCGTTCGACTCACCCGGAGTGGGCTTATGAGTGGACATGGTCGTTGTCATTGCTGTAACGCTCGTTGGGTGACTCCCTATCGAGCTCATTCCCGAAAACGCGACCGGTTTTGGGATGATGTTGATAAGACATCCGACCGTTGTCAGTCATGTTCTTGGCTTTTGCGTGCCGGGTTGACTTCCCGGTTGACGCGGGATCGAGCCTGTCGTGGCGTTTGGATATCAAGCTTTGCTCTGCACTGCAAGGCAGTGCGATCGCGTTGATCGCTGCGACTTCACGCAGTGCATAAAAAATCAAACTGGTCTGGCTGCCAAGCTGAAGCTTGCGTTTGATGTTTTGGCGGTGCGACTCCACCGTGCGGGGGCTGATGCCCATGGTTTGGGCAATTTTCTGGTTCCCAAGTCCCGTGGCCAGATGTTGAAGCAGTTCCTTTTCTCTTGCGGACAGTGGCTTTTCTGGTGGCTCCGCAGTCGGTTCGGTTGAATCAGGAGCGATTTTTTGTGTGAGCTGTCTTTCTATGTTGACCAAGGTGGCTGCGGTGACACGCACCAAACTCGCGCCAAGGGTCTGCGCGATCTGGGCCAGTTCCTGGTTGGTGTGGGTGCAAAGCAGGAGTACCTGCGGCGTTATGGTGTATGCCAGATCAGTTGTGTCTGTTGACGGCGATTTTTTTGTCATCACATCGCTCCATAGTTCGGTCCACCACCGCCTTCGGGTGCAACCCAGACGATGTTTTGCGACAGGTCTTTGATGTCACAGGTTTTGCAGTGCACGCAGTTTTGCGCGTTGATCTGCAAACGATCGCTGCCGTCAACCTCTTTGACAAACTCGTAGACCCCTGCAGGGCAGTAGCGGCTCTCGGGCCCAGCGTAAAGCGCCAGGTTCAGTTGCACGGGGAGGTCAGCATCCTTCAGCGTCAAATGACTGGGTTGGTTTTCCGCGTGGTTGGTATTGCTGATGAATACCGACGACAAGCGGTCGAAGCTGATGGTCCCGTCGGGCTTGGGGTAGGCGATGGGTTTGCAATCGGCCGCGCGTCGAAGGCAAGCGTGATCGGGAACACCGCGGTGCAGTGTCCATGGCGGCGCTTCGACGCCAAGGCGGGGCAGAAGCCACTGCTCAACGCCCGTCATCACGGTGGCCACAGCGCGGCCCTTTTTGAACCACTGTTTGAAATTGCGCGATTGGTTCAGCTCGGCGTAGAGCCAGCTCTGTTCAAAGGCCTTCGGGTAGTCTGCCAACTCGTCGTGCTGTCGCCCTTGACCCATGGCCGCGATGGCCGCCTCGGCCGCCAACATGCCGGTTTTGATGGCGGCGTGGCTCCCCTTGATGCGGCTGGCGTTTAAGGTTCCGGCTTCACAGCCAACCAAAGCACCACCTGGAAATGTCAGCTTGGGCAAGCTGAGCAAACCGCCAGCGGTGATAGCGCGAGCACCATAGGCCAGTCGTTTCCCACCGTGCAATGTGGAACGAATGGCTGGATGGGTTTTCCACCGCTGAAACTCTTCAAATGGGCTGAGCCACGGATTGCTGTAGTCCAGGCCAACCACAAAACCCAAGGCCACTTTTTGTTGGTCCAGGTGATAAAGGAAAGAACCACCGTAGGTCTGGCCATCCAGCGGCCAGCCCGCCGTGTGTACCACCCGGCCCGCTTGATGTTGTGAACCAGAAACCTCCCAAAGCTCTTTCAAGCCAATGGCGTAACTTTGAGGATCACGTCCCGCGTCCAAGGCGTAGCGCTGAATCAACTGTTTGCCGAGCTGACCGCGCGAGCCTTCGGCAAACAAGGTGTACTTGGCGTGCAGTTCGATGCCGGGCTGAAAGTGAGACGTCGGCAAACCGTCTTTGCCGACACCCATGTGGCCGGTTGCCACCCCGCGCACAGAACCATCTGGGTTGTACAGCACCTCGTTCGCCGCAAAGCCAGGGAGTATTTCCACACCCAACTCTTCGGCTTGTGCTGCCATCCAGCGCACCACTTCGCCCAAACTCACGATGTAGTTGCCGTGGTTCTTGAAGCAGTCGGGCAACAGCCAATCCGGCGTGCGGCGCGCGCCGTGCTCTGACAAGAAGAGGAATTCGTCGGCTTGGACGGGTTGCGTCAACGGCGCACCGTCGGCTTTCCAGTGGGGCAGCAGTTCTGTCAGTGCGCATGGATCCATGATGGCGCCGCTGAGTATGTGGGCGCCCGGCTCAGATCCCTTCTCTAGCACCATGACAGAGAACTCCTTGCCTTGGATTCGCGCAAGTTGTTTGGCACGAATGGCGGCTGCCAATCCGCCAGGCCCTGCACCCACGATGAGCAGGTCGCACTCCATGGTTTCTCGTTCAGTTGTCACGTTCTTCGTCTTTCTGGGTGGGTTTGAAGTTTCAGCGTGACACCTTGCCAGTCGCACGGCTGGGAACAGCGCCTGACGACCAGCCACTGGGCCTGGTCATGTCGAGACACCAGTGGCGCGATGGTTTGCGGAACCAAGCTCGACCGCACAGGCTTAAACCCCAGGCGACCGAAGAAGCGCAGTTTGTCTGTGTAAACGTAGGCAGACTCCAGTTCTGAGCGTTCCAATTCCTGCAAGACGCTACGCACCAGATTGCGGCCTATGCCTCTTTGCCGGAACTTCGGTTCAACTTTTAAGTCGGTCAGCATGAGATGCGGTTGCGCATGTTGGGCCCTGA
The DNA here is from genome assembly GCA_020248905.1 of Curvibacter sp. GTDB lineage: Bacteria > Pseudomonadota > Gammaproteobacteria > Burkholderiales > Burkholderiaceae_C > Hylemonella. The sequence continues at coordinate 37,369 of JADCGR010000014.1, forward strand.
CATAACCCACGGTCTGTGCACGGGCGTTCTCCAACGCAAGCTGCGCCTGAAGCACGAGTGTTTGCATTTCCATGGTCACGCGGCGTAAGGCGCCCAGCAAGGATCACGCGGGCTCAGCGGCTGTTGCAGTTGGGTGAGCCTGGCACGAGCCTTCTCAACGCTGGCCGCTTTGACATGGCCGAAGCCTCGGATTTGTTCCGGAATTGCCGCGACTGCCCAGGCTTGCGCAGCGTTTTTGCTGTTCAATCCGCTCAAAGCCTGCTGAACGGCTTTTTGGTACCAGACGATCAGTTCACGTTCCATCCGGCGTTCTGGGTGGTAACCAAACACATCCCATGCCGTGCCTCGCAGGCGTTTGAGTTTGGCGAGTAACTTGAACGCGTGGAACACCCAGGCGCCGTATTCCTGTTTGATCAAATGCCCCTGTGGATTCTTCTTGGCCAGCAGTGGCGGGGCCAGATTCAAGCGCAGACTGATCGGCCCTTCAAATGTGTTGCGCAACTGGTCCTGGAATTTGCGGTCGGTGTACAGGCGTGCCACCTCATACTCGTCCTTGTAGGCCATGAGTTTGTAGAGGTTTTGTGCCACGGCTCGCAACACCCTGTCGCCTTCTTTACCCAGATTGGCTTGTTCGAGCTTGGCCTTGACGTCGTCGATGAAGGCGGCATAACGTCGTGCGTAGGCAGCGTCCTGGTACTCGGTGAGCATCGCGATGCGCCGACGGATCAACGCTTCGGTGGTTTGTGGCAAGTTCAAAACAATTGGCTGGGCCGGCATGGCCAGCTCTGTCACTGCATTCAGATCGACCGCCGCCCGGCGGCCCCACAAAAAGGCTTGCTGATTCGCCTTGACGGCCACCCCGTTGAGTTCAATCGCCTGCATCAACGAGGCCTCCGTCAAAGGCACCAAACCACGTTGCCAAGCGAAACCCAACATGAAAAGGTTGGCAGCGATGGAGTCGCCCATCAGTGCGGTCGCGATGCGCGTAGCGTTTACAAAATCCGCTGCGTTGGCTACAGCTTCGATGATGAGCCCACGCACGGATTCCTGGGGGAATTGCCAGTCGGGTGACTTGGTGAATTGGCCCGTGGGTTGCTCATGGGTGTTGATGACGGCGCGGGTGCGGCCTGGGCGTGTTTTGGAGATGGCGTCGTGCGAGCCTGCCGCCAGCATGTCGCAGCCCAAAAGTAGATCAGCCTCGCCAGTGGCAATGCGTTGGGCCCGAATCATCTGTGGGTCTGCGGCCAGCCGAACGTGGGAGGTGACCGCACCGTTCTTTTGCGACATGCCCGTCATGTCCAGTACGCAGACACCCTTACCTTCCAGGTGGGCGGCCATGCCCATCAAAGCGCCGATGGTAATCACGCCCGTGCCGCCTATGCCGGTGATCAGGATATTGAAAGGGTGGTTCAGTGGCGGCAACACGGGCGTAGGCAAGTTAGAAAAACTGGCCCTGTTGGTGTCCGCACCAGCATCAACAGGTTTTGGCCTTTTGAGGGTGCCGCCCAGCACAGTCACAAAACTGGGGCAAAAACCGTTCACACAGGAATAGTCTTTGTTGCAGGAGGACTGGTCAATTTGCCGTTTGCGTCCGAGCTCTGTTTCCAGTGGCAGGAGCGATGTGCAGTTGGACTGCACGCCGCAGTCGCCACATCCTTCGCAGACCGCTTCGTTGATGAGCAGGCGTTTGGGCGGGTCAGGGTACTCGCCTTTCTTGCGGCGGCGGCGTTTTTCCGCTGCGCAGGTTTGGTCGTAAATCAGCACGGAGACGCCGCTTACCCCACTGAGTTCGCGCTGCACGGTATCCATGTCTTTGCGGTCATGCAGGGTGACGTGATGGGGCAGGCGGCTGCGGTCAGCGTAGCGGCTCAAGTCGTCGGTCACCAAGGCGATGCGCATCACGCCTTCTGCGGCCACTTGGTTGGCGATCATGGGTACGCTCAAGGGGCCATCAAACGGTTGGCCGCCGGTCATGGCCACCGCATCGTTGAACAAAAGTTTGTAAGTAATGTTCACCTTGGCCGCTACGGCCGCGCGAATCGCTAAGTAGCCGGAGTGGAAATAGGTGCCATCGCCGAGGTTGGCAAACACGTGGTTCACACTTGAGAACGGTGCTTGCCCTATCCAGGGGGCGCCTTCGCCGCCCATGTGGGTCGTCGTTTTATTGAACTCGGGGTAAATGGCAGTGGCCATCACGTGGCATCCAATGCCCGCGAGCGCAAAACTGCCATCTGGCGTTTTGGTCGAGGTGTTGTGCGGGCAACCCGAGCAGTAATACGCCGGTCTGCTTGGGGTTTGAATGGCTTTTTGAAGTACGGCCTCTTTGGCGTCCAAAAAGGCCAAACGGGCTTTGATGAGGTCGCTTTGGTGAAAGCGGGCAATACGCTGGGCGATCACGCGGGCCAACTGCGCTACCGAGAAATCGGCCTTGCTCGTGAGCAGCCATTCACCGCGTGGATGCACCCACTCACCTTTGTCGTCAAACTTTCCGATCACACGCGGGCGCACTTCTTCGTGCCAGTTGTAAAGCTGCTCTTTGAGCTGGTACTCCACCATTTGGCGCTTTTCTTCAACCACCAAGATTTCTTCCAACCCGCGCGCAAACTCACGCACCCCGTTTGGCTCCAGTGGCCAGGGCATGGAGACCTTGAAAACGCGGATGCCGATTTCCTGTGCTGCCCGTTCGTCAATACCCAACTCCTCGAGTGCCTCTAGCACGTCGAGGTAGGACTTGCCGGACGCCACAATGCCCAGCCGCGCCTTGTCGGAGTCGATCATGGTGCGGTTGAGGCGGTTGGTGCGTGCATAAGCCAAGGCCGCGTAAATCTTGTAGTCCTGCATCAGCGCCTCTTGATTGCGAGCTTGCAGGCCCAAGGTGGTGGTCGACAACCGCGCATTGAGCCCACCTGCAGGCATGGCGAAATCGTTGGGCAGCACGATCTCTACCTTGCTGGGGTCGGCGTCGATCGAGGCGCTTGATTCAACCGTATCGGCCAGCGCCTTGAAGCCCACGAAGCAGCCTGAGAAGCGTGACATCGCCCAGCCGTGCAACCCGAGTTCGATGTACTCCTGAACGTTGCAGGGGTACAGCATGGGAATCATGCAAGCCGAAAAAACATGGTCACTCTGGTGGGGCAACGTGGAGGAGTAGGCGCCATGGTCATCGCCCGCCACCAGCAACACGCCGCCATGTCGGCTGGTGCCCGCATGGTTGCCATGTTTGAAGACGTCCGCGCTTCGATCCACCCCCGGGCCTTTGCCGTACCAGAGTCCGAACACGCCGTCGTAGCGGCTGGGGCCAATCAGGTCCACTTGCTGGCTGCCCCACACTGATGTGGCCGCCAGGTCTTCATTCACGCCCGGTTGGAACTTGATGTGGTGCCGCGCCAAATGAGGTCGCGCTTTCCACAGGGCTTCATCCAATCCACCCAAAGGAGAGCCTCGGTAACCGGAAATGAAGCCCGCCGTGTTCAAACCCATCGCCTGGTCGCGCCAGCGTTGCAACAAAGGCAGGCGCACCAAGGCTTGGATACCGGACAAATAAATGCGACCGCTGGTCAGCGTGTACTTGTCGTCCAGGGTCGTGCGCTGGGGAGGGCGCGGCGCGGGGGATGCGGCAGGAGAGGGGGATGCGGCAGGAGAGGGGGGGCTGGCGAGTTGTGTTGGCGGCATGGGATCGTCCATGGGTCACATTGAGAAACCGCGCCGGGGTGGGGCGCGGCAACCGACGATGCACCGGGTAAGTGCTCTCGTGGACCCGGATGTTAGACGTCAGCCACCAAAAGAAGAAATATGAATTCGCACTAGGACCATAAGCGAGATTGATCGCTCCACGAAGAGCGTTGCGGCGCGTTTCAGGCCCCTGCGGCCGCCCACTTTGTCGCCAATGGCTTGACTCCTCGCCAGGCCGCTGTTTGCGCCGTTTCATGGATGACTTGGACCAGCGTGTCGAGCACACAATCCGTGGCTCGGTTGCGCGGGATGGATGGCGACACGCAAACCACGGCAGTGCGAACGAGTGCTGGCCGCTCGATTTTCACTGCTACCAGCCGCCCTTGCTCCAATTCCTGCGCCATGCTCGGCCACGACAAAACGGTGGCTCCCAGCTCGGCAGCCGCCGCTTGTTTCATCAGCGTCAGCGAGTTGATTTCCGCCACGATATGTTCCAGGCGCACATCGATTTTTTTCAAGGCCGAATCAATCAGCAGACGCACCCCATGGGGCGGGCTCGGAATGACCATGGGGATTTGAGGCAACTCTTTCAAACCGACCGATTGATGTTGGGCCCAGGGCGAATCAGGCGCTACGGCCAAAAAAAGCCGCTCTTGCAGGACGGATTGAAATTCCAAGCTCTGCAACTGACCGTCGTCAAAAACCAAACCCGCGTGCAAGCGGCCCACCAGCACTTGATCGGTAATGGTGCCGCTGAGCTCCTCAAAAATTTGCAGCTCAATTTTGGGGTAGCGCTCACGTACTGCTTGAAGTAAGGGCAGGGCCAGGGCAGCAGTCAAACTAATCGGGAACGCCAGCGCCACGCGCCCCGCTGGCATGGTGGCGGAGTCTTGAATGGCACTCTTGGCGTCGTTTACCTGCCGCAAAATGGCCACAGCAAAGCGGTAAAGCTCTTGCCCGGCCGGCGTAACCGTCACACCTTTGCTGCTGCGGTTGAGCAACTGCCCCTTGACCTCGGCTTCAAGTTTCGCAATTTGTTGACTCAGCGCAGGCTGCGCTACATGCAACGACAAAGCAGCGCGCGACAGGCTGCCCAGGTCAACGATACGAACAAAACTGCGCAGGTGGCGAAAGTCCATGGGCAACAGTGAAAATGTTGATGGCCGTAGATCAGGTGGTCCGCCAGTTGGCGTATTTTAGGCCGGTCATGGACTTTCGGTCGCAAAGACTTTCGGTCGCAAAAGCGCCAAGAGCGCTAATCAGGCGCGCGTCCACGGCGCTGAGTCGAGTTCATGATCGACCAAGTGATCCAGGGCGAACTCAAAGCAGCCGGGCTTGATCTGCTCGCTCTGGCAAGAAAATCAATCGCCAGGCTTTTGTGATGCCGGCCCGAGCACAGACGAAAGATTTGACGTTTCCCCATCTGCCTTTGCTTTCGAGTTGATCGACCATCATGGCCCACCGGGTTCCACCCACACCACAAGACGCCGATAACTTTTCCGGCTCAACGAACGCAAGTTCAGCAGCCTCTTGTATTGATTGGCGCAGCGGTGACGCAGATTCCATGTCGGCACGGGACTACACAGATCCCACAACAGATGCCGGATATACGACTGCAGGCGCTTTACCCTTTGGTCCCCACTCGATCA
>JADCGR010000015.1 GCA_020248905.1 Curvibacter sp.
CAGGAATGAGCGGTTCTACCCTGGCCCAAAACTCATCCGACACCTCCCACGACTCGACACGCGCTTTGCCCATCGGCGCCTCCGAACGCCGCGCAAGATGCGGCTCGGGGCGCTAGTTTACTATTTACGGATAAGTTCTAAACCATCCGTGCCTCAACGTTCCAGGGGCCAACCTAATCCAGCGTCCGCAGTATCTGCAAGGCCTCCTCCACGCGTTCCACCGCATGAATGGTGAGCCCCTCCATCGTTTTCTTGGGCGCGTTGGCCTTGGGCACCACGGCGACAGAAAAGCCGAGCTTGGCGGCTTCCTTCAGCCGTTCCTGCCCGCGTGGCGCGGGGCGCACTTCACCGGCCAGGCCCACCTCTCCAAATGCGAGAAAACCCTTGGGCAGCGCGCGGCCGCGCAACGATGAGGTGATGGACAGCATGACGGCCAGGTCGGCCGCCGGTTCGCTGATGCGCACGCCGCCCACGGCGTTGACGAACACGTCCTGATCCAGGCAGGCCACCCCGGCGTGCCGGTGCAGCACGGCCAAGAGCATGGCCAGGCGGTCACGCTCCAGGCCCACAGAGAGACGCCTGGGTGTGGGACCGCCGCTGTCCACCAGCGCCTGGATCTCGACCAGCAGGGGGCGCGTGCCTTCAAGCGTGACCATCACGCAGCTGCCGGGCACGGGCTCGGCGTGCTGGCTCAGAAAGATGGCGCTGGGGTTACTCACGCCCTTGAGGCCTTTTTCCGTCATCGCGAAGACGCCAATTTCGTTAACCGCACCGAAGCGGTTCTTCATGGCGCGGATCAGGCGGAAACTGCTGTGCGTGTCGCCCTCGAAGTAGAGCACCGTGTCCACCATATGTTCGAGCACGCGCGGGCCGGCCAGCGCGCCTTCCTTGGTGACGTGGCCCACGAGCACGATGGCCGTGCCGCTGGCCTTGGCGGCGCGCGTGAGATGCGCCGCACATTCACGCACCTGGGCCACCGAGCCCGGCGCGGAGGTGAGCTGCTCCGAGTAAACGGTCTGAATGGAGTCGATCACGGCAATGGCCGGTTGCTGCGCGTCCAGCGTGGCGAGGATCTTTTCGAGCTGGATCTCGGCCAGCACCTGCACCTGTGAGCCATCCAGCCCCAGGCGGCGAGCACGCAGCGCCACCTGCGCTCCGCTTTCCTCGCCGGTTACGTAAAGGGTCTTTTCACCAGCGCGCTGCAGCGCGTCCACGGCCTGCAGCAGCAAGGTGGACTTGCCGATGCCGGGGTCACCGCCGATCAGCACCACACCGCCTTCGACAATGCCACCGCCGAGCACGCGGTCCAGCTCATCCTGACCCGTGGGTGTGCGATCGACGTCCGAGGCTTCAATGTCGGCCAGCGTGGCCACTTCGGCCGTCCTGGCGAGCGCGGCGAAGCGGTTCTTCGCGGGCGCCGTGCTCTCGCCCACGGTCTCGATGAGCGAGTTCCAGGCGCTGCAATGCGGGCACTTGCCCAGCCACCTGGGGCTGGTGCCGCCGCATTCGTTGCAGGTGTAGAGGGTTTTGTCTTTCGCCATGCGGCTATCGTAACTCAATACTGTATGAAAACACATATAGGGTATGCCCGGGGCGACGACGCCAGACCAACATTTAACATGTTAAATAACTCGATGCCTGCACCATGCCCACCGCCTTGCGCCATCGCAACCTGCCGCGCCTGCTTTTACAGGCGCGTGAGGCCGTGATGACGCACTACCGCCCCAGCCTGCGCGAGCAGGGTCTGAGCGACCAGCAATGGCGTGTGCTGCGTGTGCTGGGCGAGCACGGCGTGGTGGACACCGGCCGGGTGGCTCGCGAGGCCTACATCCTCGGGCCAAGCCTCACCGGGGTGCTGGCCCGCATGGAGCGCGACCAGCTGGTTCAGCGCGAGCGCGACGCCGCGGACCAGCGCCGCACCGTGGTGCGCGCCACGCCGCGAGGCCTGGCACTGGTGGCCATGCTGTCGCGCTCGATCGAGGCGCATTACCAGCGCCTGGAAAGCGGCCTGGGCAAGGAAAAACTGGGTCAGCTGTATGCACTGCTGGACGAGCTGATTGCTCTGGAGGAACCGGCGTGAACCCGGTGCTGTCGGCGGGCACGGTCTATGGGGTCCTGCTGAATTCGCAGCAGGAGTGGGCCGCCTGGGCCCTTCGGATGAACGAGCCGCCCTACAAGGCCGCTCCCCGTGCGCCGGTGCTTTACATCAAGACCGCCAACACATGGTGCGCTAATGGCGCGGCCATCACCGTGCCAGCGCATGCGCCGGAGGTGGAGCTTGGTGCCAGCCTGGCGCTGGTCATCGGCGCGGCAGCGCGACAGCTGCGCCCCGAAAAGGCACTGAGCCATGTGGCCGGCTACGCGCTGGTCAACGATCTCTCGCTGCCGCACGCCAGCTACTACCGCCCGCCGGTCAGGTACAGGAATCTGGACGGCTTTCTTGGCATCGGCCCGCGTCTGGCCACGCCGCTGCAAGTGGGTGACCCGAACCGCGTGGCCCTGGAGGTGCGCGTCGATGGCCGTCTGCGGCAGACCGTGGACCTTGCGCAGATGCGGCGACACGCAGCCTGGCTAATCGCCGACATCAGCGAGTTCATGACACTGCGCGTTGGCGACGTGCTGGTGCTGGGCCTGGGCGCAAACCGCCCGCGGGCCCGGGCTGGCCAGCGAATAGAGATTTCTGCCAGCGGCGTGCCGGCACTGGGTGTGCTCGCAAACACGCTGGTGGAGGAGGTCGCACCGAGCGACGCCGGGCCGCCCCATGGCGCGAAGCTCGCCTCGGGGCGCAGCGCAGCACACGCAGTGGCGCGCTGGGGGGCTCCATGAAGCACGCCCGGGTTGCCTGGGACGGCGCCATCCACGACGCCACCGAACAGGACAGCCGCCTGTTGCTTGCCGACGGCCGACGGGTAGACTTCGATGCCGTGACCTGGCTGCCGCCGCTGGCCCCCGTGCCCTGGCCGCGCACTGTACTGGCCCTGGGCCTGAACTATGCCGATCATGCGAAGGAGCTGGCCTTCAAGGCACCCGAGGAGCCGCTGGTTTTCATCAAGGGCGAAGGCTCGCTGATCGGCCATCGCGCACATACCGTGCGACCAGCGGGTGTGGACTACATGCATTACGAATGCGAGCTGGCCGTAGTGATCGGCAGGCACGCAAAAAAGGTAAAGCGCGACGAGGCCTACGACTACATCGCCGGCTACACGGTGGCCAATGACTACGCCGTGCGCGACTACCTGGAGAACTGGTACCGGCCCAACCTGCGCGTGAAGAACCGCGACACCTGCACGCCGCTGGGCCCCTGGCGGGTCGACACCGCCGACGTGCCCAACCCCATGGCCCTGGCCCTGCGCACCACGGTGAACGGCAAGGTCACGCAAAGCGGGTCCACGCGCAACATGATTTTTGACGTGCCTTTTCTCGTTGAGTACTTCAGCAGCTTCATGACGCTGCAGGCCGGAGATCTCATCCTGACCGGCACACCGGACGGCATCGTCGACTGCCGGCCCGGCGATGTCATCGTCACCGAGATCGAGGGCATCGGCGCCCTCGTCAACACACTACGCACCCCATGAACACGGTCGTCAAGCACCTCATCAATGGCAAGCCCGTCGCCGGCGTCGACTACTTCGAAACCGTCAACCCTGCCACGCAGGAGGTCCTCGCGGAAGTCGCCGCCGGTGGCGCGCCCGAGGTACAGGCCGCCGTGGCCGCCGCCAAGGGTGCGTTTCCCAAGTGGGCCGGCTTGCCGGCCCCCGAGCGCGCGAAGCTCATCCGAAAGCTTGGTGAGCTGATCGCCAAGCACGTTCCCGAGATCGCGCGCACCGAGACCGAAGACACGGGCCAGGTCATCGCCCAGACGGGCAAACAGCTGATTCCGCGCGCTGCGGACAATTTTTTTTACTTCGCCGAGATGTGCACGCGCGTGGATGGCCACACCTATCCCACGCCGACCCACCTGAACTACACCCTGTTCCATCCAGTCGGTGTCTGCGCGCTGATCAGCCCCTGGAACGTACCCTTCATGACGGCCACGTGGAAAGTGGCGCCGGCCCTGGCTTTTGGCAACACCGCCGTGCTCAAGATGAGCGAGCTTTCGCCACTGACGGCTGCGCGACTGGGCGAGCTCGCACTCGAAGCGGGCATCCCAGCCGGCGTGCTCAACGTGGTGCACGGCTACGGCAAGGAGGCCGGCGAACCGCTGTGCGCGCACCCCGACGTGCGCGCCATCTCCTTCACCGGCTCCACCGCCACGGGCAACCGCATCGTCAAGGCCGCCGGCCTCAAGAAGTTCAGCATGGAGCTCGGCGGCAAGAGCCCCTTCGTGATCTTCGACGACGCAGACCTTGATCGCGCGCTCGACGCTGCGATCTTCATGATCTTCTCCAACAACGGCGAGCGCTGCACTGCAGGCAGCCGCATCCTGGTGCAGCAGAGCATCTACGCCGACTTCGCGCAGAAGTTTGCCGAACGCGCCCAGCGCATCACCGTGGGCGACCCGCAGGACGAAAAAACCATAATCGGCCCCATGGTCAGCCCCGGCCACCTGGCCAAGGTGCGCAGCTATATCGAACTCGGCCCCAAAGAGGGGGCCACGCTGCTTTGCGGCGGGCTCGACCGTCCCGGCTACGCCCCGGAACTGCCGGCACGCGTTCGATCGGGCAACTACGTCTGGCCCACGGTCTTCGCTGATGTCGACAACCGCATGCGTATCGCGCAGGAGGAGATCTTTGGCCCCGTGGCCTGCCTGATTTCCTTCATGGACGAGGCCGACGCAATTGCGAAGGCCAACGACATCCACTACGGCCTGTCCAGCTATGTCTGGAGCGAGAACCTGGGCCGCGCCCACCGCGTGGCCGGCGCCATCGAAGCCGGCATGTGCTTCGTGAACAGCCAGAACGTGCGGGACCTGCGCCAGCCTTTCGGTGGCACCAAGGCCAGCGGCACTGGACGTGAGGGCGGGACCTGGAGCTACGAGGTGTTTCTGGAGCCGAAGAACGTGGCGGTTTCCATGGGGTCACACCATATCCCGCACTGGGGAAGGGCATGATGCCCTCCCCATCTCGGGGCGCACGAACGCTCACCTCACCACGACCCACCTTTTTCAGGGCTGGGCCACGAAACCGGGAGATGCCCCATGGGTAAGCTCGCACTCGCTGCCAAGGTCACCCACGTGCCCTCGATCTACCTCAGCGAGCTACCGGGCCCGCGTCATGGCACACGTGCCGATGCCATCAACGGCCACAAGGAAATCGGCCGGCGCTGCCGCGAGCTCGGCGTGGACACGATCGTGGTGTTCGACACCCATTGGCTGGTCAACGCCAACTATCACGTGAACTGCGCGCCGCACTTCAAGGGCCTCTACACCAGCAACGAGTTGCCGCACTTCATCAGCAACCTCGCGTACGAATTCCCGGGGAATCCGGAACTCGGCCAGCTCCTGGCAAGAGTCTGCTGCGAGCACGGCGTTGAGACCCTGGCCCATCCTGCCACCACGCTCGCACCCGAGTACGGCACGCTGGTACCGATGCGCTACATGAACGAGGACCAGCATTTCCGGGTCATCTCGGTCTCGGCCCTGTGCCAGGTGCATTACCTCCACGACAGCGCGCGCCTGGGCTGGGCCATGCGCCGCGCGGTGGAACAGCATTACGAGGGCACCGTGGCTTTCCTCGCCAGTGGGTCGCTCAGCCACCGTTTTGCGCAGAACGGGCTTGCGCCCGAGTACGCGCACAAGATCTGGAGCCCCCTGCTCGAACGCATGGACCGTGAGGTGCTGCGCATGTGGCAGGACAGCGAGTGGCCGGCCTTCTGCGAGATGTTGCCCGAGTACGCGAGCAAGGGGCACGGTGAAGGCTTCATGCACGACACGGCCATGCTGCTGGGCGCGCTGGGCTGGTCCGAGTACACCGGGCAGGCCGAGATCGTCACACCCTATTTCGGCGCTTCGGGCACCGGACAGCTCAACGCCGTCTTCCCGGTGCTGCGGGTACGGGGCCGCTGCATCCCGGCGGCCCAAGCATCGAGCGCCCAGGGCTACCGCGCCTTTCCCAGGCTCTAAAAGAGAACGCCATGCCGCATCTCGTCATCCTCTACACCGGCAACCTGCGCGCAGACACCGACATGACCGCGCTGTGCCGCAGCCTGGCCGAGGTCATGCGGGTGCAGCGCGACGAGAACGACAAACCGGTTTTCCCCACGGGTGGTACGCGCGTGCTTGCCTACCCGGCCACGCACTATGCCGTGGCCGATGGCGGCGCAGCTGGCAGGGACGCGGGCGGCACTGGCGACTATGCCTTCGTCTACCTCAACCTGCGCATGGGCCGCGGTCGCTGCGCCGCCGTCCACAAGCGCGTCGGCGACGCCCTGCTCATGGCCACCAAGGTACATTTCCAGCCCTTGTTCTCGCAGCGCCATATCGGCGTGACGCTGCAGATCGACGAAGGCTTGGAAGTGTTCGATGCCAAACACAGCAACCTGCATCCCTTGTTCAAATGAGCCGCTTCAACCCGGAACTCACCCGGCAGCTCGCTGCCGAGCTGCAACAGGCGCAGGAAACACGCACCCAGCTGGGGCAATTCTCCAGGCGCTTTGCCGACATGACGATTGAGGATGGCTACCGGGTCAGCCGCGCCTGGGTGGCCCTGCAGCTCGCGCAGGGGCGCCGGGTGATCGGCCACAAGATCGGTCTGACGTCGCGCGCCATGCAGCAGTCCAGCCAGATCGACGAACCCGACTATGGCACCCTGCTCGACAGCATGCTGTTCACCTGCACGCCGGGCCAGGTGCTGGACATCCCGGCAGCGCGCTTCATTGCGCCGCGGGTGGAGGTGGAGATGGCCTTCGTGCTCAGGGCACCGCTGCGGGGCCCGGACGTCACACTGGAGCAGGTGGTCGCTGCTACCGACTACGTGACCCCTGCCATCGAGATCATCGACGCACGTATCGAGCAGTTCGACCGCCACAGCAAGGCGATGCGCAAAGTCTGCGACACGATCAGCGACAACGCCGCCAATGCAGGCGTCGTGGTCGGCGCCTGTCGGGCTAACCCGATGAGCACCGATCTCCCCTGGGTCGGCGCCATCCTGCGCCAGAATGGTGTGGTAGAAGAAACGGGCCTGGCGGCCGGCGTGCAGGGCCACCCGGCGATCGGCATCGCCTGGCTGGCCAACAAACTAGCGCCCTGGGGCGAGCATCTCGATGCCGGGCAGATCGTTCTGGCCGGTTCCTTCACGCGCCCGGTGGCGGGCAAGGCCGGCGATCTGTTCGAGGCCGACTACGGCCCCCTGGGCCAGCTCCAGTTTCGTTTTGTCTGAGGAGACGCCATGAAGACACCCGTCAACCCCTTCAAGCAGGCCATCGCCAGCCAGCAGGCCCAGATCGGCCTGTGGATGAACCTGGCCAACCCGGTCAGCGCCGAGATCTGTGCTGGCGCCGGCTTTGACTGGCTGCTGATCGACGCCGAGCATTCGCCCAACACCCTGCCCACGCTGCTGTCGCAGCTGCAGGTGGTCGCGGCCTACCCGGGTACGCATCCGATCGGACGCGTGCCGCTGGGCCACGGCCAGGCCGGCACGGCCCTGATCAAGCAGTTTCTGGACCTGGGGTTCCAGACCCTGCTGGTGCCCATGGTGGATACGGCCGAGCAGGCCGTGGCACTGGTGCAGGCCATGCGTTACCCGCAGGACGACGGCCGGGGTGGCATCCGCGGCATGGCGGGGGCGCGTGCCTCGCGCTGGGGCCGCTACACCCACTACGCGAAGGAAGCCAACGAACAGGTCTGCCTGCTGGTCCAGGCCGAGTCGCGCACCGCCATGGACAACCTGGAAGCGATTGCCAGCACACCTGGCGTGGACGGCGTCTTCATCGGCCCGGCCGATCTCTCGGCCTCGCTGGGCTACATCGGCCAGGCCACGCACCCTGAGGTTCAGAAGGCCATCGACAATGCCATTCGGCGCATCGTCAGGTGCGGCAAGGCTGCGGGCATCCTGGTCAGTGACGAGAAGCTCGCGCGCCATTACCTGCAGATCGGCGCGAGCTTTGTGGCGGTGGGCCTGGACACGCAAATCCTGGTACGACAGACCAGCGCGCTGGCTGCGCTTTTCAAGAACGAGATCCAGCCGCTGCCCGCTGCTGACAAGACCTACTGAGGACATTGCGCCATGAACGCTTTGCAGCATGCCCGTGCGCCGGCCAACATGCATGCCGATGAGTGGGCCGCACGCCAGCAGCTGGCCTCCTGCTACCGCATCTTCGCCATGCTGGGCTGGACCGAGATGATCTATAACCACATCACGCTGCGCCTGCCCACCAGCGTGAGCGGGGGCGAGAAGCAGTTTCTGATCAACCGGTTCGGCCTGCATTACAGCGAGGTGACCGCCAGTAATCTGGTGAAGATCGACCTTCAGGGTCGCGTGCTCGACGGCTCCAGCAGCCCCGTCAACCCCGCCGGTTTCACCGTGCACGGCGCCCTCCATGCCGGCCTGGAGGGTGCGCACTGCGTCATGCACACCCACACGACGGCGGGCGTGGCCGTGGCCTGCCAGCAGGGCGGTCTGGCCCAGAACAACTTCTACTCCGCCCAGCTGCACAACAGGGTGGCCTACCACGACTTCGAGGGGATCACCATCCACGCCGACGAGGCGCCACGGCTGCTGCGCAGCATTGGGACGAGGCCCGCCGTCATCCTTCGCAACCATGGTCTGCTGGCCTGGGGCGCGACGTTGCCGCAGACCTTTGCTGTTCTCTGGACGCTGCAGCGGGCCTGCGAGGTCCAGCTCGCCACATTGAGCATGGGCCCGGCCATCCCTGTTTCCGAGGCTGTCGCCGCCCGGTGCACGCACGACGCGCTACAGTTCAACCCCAACCACGGCGCCGGGCAGGACGTGTATGACGCGCTGGTACGGCAGGTTGACCGCCTGGACCCCAGCTACAGGCACTGAACTACACCAATGGCAGGACAGGTAACGGGCAGCATGAGCGACTGGCCTTACGACAAAGTTTGCATTTATGGCGCCGGTGCGATCGGCGCCTGGATCGGAACCCACCTGGGACAGCTGGGCTGCGCGGTCAGCGTCGTCGCACGCGGCGCCACGCTGGACGCACTGCGGCAGCATGGGCTGCGTTGTCGGGAAGGCGGCGTCGAGCGCAAGGTCACCGTGCGCGCCAGCGCCGACGCAGCCGGGATCGGCGTGCAGGATCTGGTTGTACTGGCCGTCAAGGCGCCAGCCGTGGCCGGGATTGCTCGACAGATCAGGCCCCTGCTCGACCCCCAGACCGTGGTTCTGACTGCCATGAATGGCGTGCCCTGGTGGTTTTTCGAAGGCTTTGGCGACAAGCTGGCCGGCACCCGACTCAATGCGGTCGATCCGCGTGGTGAGATCGCGCAGGCGATACCCACCGCGCACATCATCGGTTGCGTGGTACACGCCAGCAGTGCGCTGCTCGAGCCAGGCTATGCGCAGCACCACTTCGGCAAGCGTCTGATCATCGGCGAGCCCTCCGGCGCAAAGACCGGGCGGGTCCAGCAGCTCGCGGCCATGCTCACCGGGGCGGGCTTCGAGACAGAGCTCTCGGCCCAGATTCAGAAGGACATCTGGTACAAGCTCTGGGGCAATATGACGGTCAATCCGATCAGCGCGCTGACCGGGGCAACCACCGACCTGATTCTTGATGATCCACTGGTGCGCGGCTTCATCTCCAGCGTCATGCTGGAAGCCCGAGAGATCGGGGCACGGATCGGCATCCCGATCCTCCAGCAGCCCGAGAACCGGCACGAGGTCACCCGCAAGCTGGGCGCGTTCAAGACCTCGATGTTGCAGGACGTGGAGGCCGGCCGGCCTGTCGAGCTCGACGCACTGGTCACCGTGGTGCAGGAGCTGGGCGCCCTCACCCGTGTTGCCACGCCCAACACCGATATCCTGCTGGGTCTGGCACGGCTGCAGGCGCGGGTTCGCAAGCTCTATTGATCTTTGCGCCCCAAGCGCCCCAAGCGCCTCAATGACCACCCAGCCCCTCCCCTTGAGCCGCGCCGCCTTTCTGACCCTGCTGTTCACCGCTTGCCTGTTCGGCGCCAACCATGTCGCGGCGCGCATGGCCTTCAACCATGGGCTGGACGTGGCCACGGCCGTACTGGTGCGCAGCTTCGTGACAGCGTCCGTGGTGGCAGCGCTGGTGTGGCAACAGGGCGTGTCCCTCGCGGTCACATCGCGTCAGCGCGGCTTTCTGCTGCTCATCGGGGGGTTGGTCGCCATCCAGAGCTTGTGCCTGTACGCTGCCGTGGCGCGCCTGCCAGTTGCGCTGGCCCTGCTGACCTTCAACACCTATCCCTTGTGGACGGCGCTGTTTGCGCGCCTGCTCTACAACCACCGGCCCGAACGTGCAGTGCTGCTGACCATGCCAGTGCTGCTGATCGGCCTGGCGCTGGCGCTCGACGTGTTCGGCGCAGCCTCGGGCCTGGGCGCGGCCGGTCAATGGAGCCGCATCGGTGCCGGTGTGGGCTTTGCGCTGCTGGCTGCGGCCGTGTTCGGCGCCGCGCTGGTCTACACCCAGCATGAGGTGGCGCGGGTGGACGGGCGCCTGCGCACCGTGATCACCATGGGCCTGGTCGGCCTGCTTGCCCTGCTGGTCGTTGCGCTGCAAGGCGGGCTGCACCTGCCCCAGGCGGCGGCTGGCTGGTGGGGGCTGGCCGGGCTCACCCTGTGCTACGGCACCGCCTTCACCCTGATGTTCACGTTGCTGCCCAGGCTGGGTGTGGTAGGCAGTTCGCCCATCCTCAACGTGGAGCCGGTCGCCGCGCTCGTGCTCGCCTGGGCGGTGCTGGGCCAGTCCATCGCTCCCGTGCAGGTGGGAGGCGCGCTGATCGTGGTGGCCGCGGTCATGACGCTGGGCCTCAGGAAAAAGTGAACGGTCTGCGGCCCGCTGAATACTGACATGCCCACCGAAGTCCTGGTCGTCGTGCTCCTGTCTGCCCTGCTGCATGCAGGCTGGAACGCAATCGTGCGCGCCAGTGGCGACAAGCTGATGGCGTCGCTGCTGGTGGCCTTTGGCGCTGCGGCGCTGGCCCTGCCGCTGCTGCCCTGGCTACCCCTGCCCGCCACAGCCAGCCTGCCCTTCCTGCTGTCCTCGGCGCTAATTCATGTTGTCTACTTCCTGCTGGTCGCACGGGCCTACCGCGATGCAGACCTGGGGCTGGCTTACCCACTCATGCGTGGTACTGCGCCCTTGCTGACCACCCTGGCTGCGGCGGTCTGGCTTGGGGAGGTACCTGGCGCCCGGACGGCCCTGGGCATTGCGCTGATCTGCGCGGGCGTGCTGGCGCTGGCTGTCGTCGCCTGGCGCGCGGCGGCCCGCCCTTCAGGGGCCGTGCTCGCCGCCGTGGCCAATGCAGGCGTGATTGCGCTCTACACCGTGATCGACGGCCAAGGCGTACGGTTGGCGGGTCACGCACTGGCATATTCGGCGTGGCTGTTCGTGCTCACGGCCCTGCTGCTGCTGGGGGCCGCACTGTTGTGGCGAGGGCCGGCCGGCCTGCGCCTGCCCGCGGGCGCGCGGCGCGTGATGCTGCTGGGCGGTGCGGGCACCCTCGGTGCCTACAGCCTGGTGCTCTGGGCCATGGCCCGTGCGCCGGTAGCGGGCGTGGCTGCATTGCGCGAAACCTCCATCGTTTTTGCCGCGCTCATCGGTGCGCTGCTGCTGCACGAGCCCCTGGGCAGGAGCCGGCTGCTGGCGGTAGTGCTGGTGGGGGCCGGTGCTGCGGCGCTGCGTCTGGGCTGAAAGGCGGCGGGGCGGCTCAGGCGCGGATTTTTTCCCTGGCCCGGCGCACACGATCGCCGTTGACAACCACCTTGCTGCTAGGGAACAGCACGGGCGCGACGATGCCATGCGCCGGCTCGCTGCTGTCCACGCAGTGGCAGTTGAGGTTGGGCATGCCGTTGAGGTCGTAGCCGATGGTGGCCCTGGGTACCCAGGGTTCCAGCCGCTTGCACGGCGTCCACCACGATCTGGCGGTTCCTTGTTCTGGCGCAGTGCTGTCTGGCGGATAAGCTGGCGAGCATTGACTTGGCGTGCGCCGGCTGTGCCACCAGCTTCACCCCCAAGGCAGCGCATACCCGGCTGACCGTGTCAAAACGGGGTTGCGCATCTGCGCGCAAAGCCATGTACAAGGCTTCACGCGTGATGCCCGAAGCCTTGGCAACCGCGCTCATGCCACGGGCACGCGCAATGTCGCCTAAAGCGGCTGCCAAACGGCAGCGTCACCCTCTTCCAGAATGGCGGTCAGGTATTCGGCGACCGCCTGCTCCGTGCCTAAGGAAGGTCTGAACAAGTCCACCGATCATGCCCCTGAATCGTTGATCGTGGCAAAGGAGTAGCAGCGATGGCCCAGATCAGTTTCGCTGATGCCGAGTATGCCGGCAAGAGGAAGAAGACGCGGCGGGAAGTCTTCCTGCAGGAGATGGAACTGGTCGTACCGTGGAAAGGGCTGCTGGGGTTGATCAAGCCGCACTACCCGAGCGCAGGCCGTACCCGCTGGAATCGATGCTGCGGGTGCACCTGATGCAGAACTGGTTCGCGCTGAGCGACCCGGCGATGGAGGAGGCGCTGTATGAGATTGCCTCGCTGCGCACCTTCGCCCGATTGAGCCTGGCTGAAGCCATTCCCGACGAGACCACCATCCTGAACTTTCGCCACCTGGTGGAAGAGAACGACCTGGCCCAAGACATCCTCAAGCTGTTCAACGCCCACCAGAGCAAGAAGGGGCTGCTCCTCAAGCGCGGCAGCATCGTGGACGCCACCATCATTGCGGCACCCCGCTCGACCAAGAACAGCAGCGGCGAGCGCGACCCCGAGATGCACCAGACCAACAAGGGCAACCAATGGCACTTCGGCA
>JADCGR010000016.1 GCA_020248905.1 Curvibacter sp.
GGAAGGTCTGAACAAGTCCCGCCATGCGCGTTCGAGTCAAAAAAGGGATGATTTGACCGCCCGCATCGCGCGTCGTGTGCCCGTAGGCACACGCAAGCGATTGGGTGGGCAAAGGGCCCGTCGGCGCATCCGGCCGGATGTGCCCGCCGGTCCGGCCCTATTGGCCCGCAAACGCGACCGCGTTTGCTCTGGGCCGAACCCCTTCGGGGGCGTGGTTTTGCGGGACAAGCACGGCCGCTCGGCCGTGCCGGCCCATAAGGCGCATCGCGAACGCATCCGCCTAGCGGATGCGTGACGCGGCGTTGCAAAACCAGGCAAGCCGTCCAGGCTTGCCTTGGGTTTTGCGCCTTGCGGCTCATCCCGCAAAAGCCCCGCCGCGCACAGCGCGACTTGTTCAGACCTTCCCTAGGGGAACCTGATCGGAAAGGGCTAGGTCTTCAGGTTTCCTTGGAAATCTTGATACTCGGGAACTTGTTCGAGAAATCCTTGTTCTTCGCCGCAATCGCCAGCGCCACCTGCCGCGCCACGGCCTTGTAGATGCCAGCCACTTCCCCGTCGGGATCGGCCACCACGGTGGGCTTGCCGTTGTCGGCCTGCAGGCGGATCTGCATGTTCAGCGGCAGAGCGCCCAGGTAGCTCATGCCGTAATCGGCTGCCATCTTCTTGCCGCCGTCGGCACCGAAGATGTGCTCGGTGTGGCCGCAGTTGCTGCACACGTGCACGGCCATGTTCTCCACTAGGCCGAGGATGGGTACGCCCACCTTCTCGAACATCTTGATGCCCTTCTTCGCGTCGATGAGCGCAATGTCCTGCGGCGTGGTCACGATGACGGCGCCCGTCATGGGCACGCGCTGGCTCAACGTGAGCTGGATGTCGCCCGTGCCCGGGGGCATGTCGACAATGAGGTAGTCGAGGTCCTTCCAGTTGGTCTGGCGCAGCAATTGCTCCAGGGCCTGGGTGGCCATGGGGCCGCGCCAGATCATGGCCTCGTCCTGGGCCACCAGAAAGCCGATCGACATGACCTGCACGCCATAGTTCTCCATGGGCTCCATGGTTTGACCGTCGTCGCTTTCGGGCCGGCCGTCGATGCCCATCATCATGGGCTGGCTCGGGCCGTAGATGTCGGCATCGAGCAGGCCCACACTGGCGCCTTCGGCGGCCAAGGCCAGGGCCAGGTTCACGGCCGTGGTGCTCTTGCCCACGCCGCCCTTGCCAGAGGCCACGGCCACAATGTTCTTGACCTTGGGCAGCAGGGCCACACCACGCTGCACGGCGTGGGCGACGATCTTGGTAGAGATGTTGACCGAGACGTTGTTCACGCCGGCCACGCCCTTGGCCGCAGCGATCAGCGCCTTGCGAAAGGCCGGGGCCTGGCTCCTGGCCGGGTAACCCAGCTCCACGTCAAACGACACATCACCATCCTGCACGCTGAGGTTCTTGATGTTCTTGCCGGTCACGAAATCCTTGCCCGTGTTCGGGTCCACGACGGCCTTGAGCGCGTCCATCAAGGCCTGTTCTGTCACTGCCATTCTTTACTCCTGAGGAGCACGTAGTCTAGCGGCGCGACAGTACACCGCGCTGCGCGGGGCATATTGCGTTGCCCCGGGTTTACCCGTGCGCCGACGGGGTGCGCGAGCCGCGACTCGCCCCGCATAATGTTTTTTCATGACTGACTCTGCCCTGCAAAACTCCCGGATCGCACTGTTGCTGACCGGCGGTGGCGCGCGCGCCGCCTACCAGGTGGGCGTGCTGCAGGCCCTGGCCGAGATGCGGCGCGAGCGCCAGCCGGGCCGGCGCGCCAGCCCCTTCGCCATCATCACGGGTACCTCAGCCGGGGCGATCAATGCCTCGGCCCTGGCCTGCCGCGCCGACGACTTCAATCTGGCCGTGCAGCGCATCGTCGCCGTCTGGGAAAACTTTGAGGCCGGACAGGTCTACGAAGCCGACCTGCTGAGCGTGCTGCGCAGCGGCGCGCGCTGGATGAGCCTGCTCTCGCTGGGCTGGGTAATTGCCCGCTGGCGCCGTATCAAGCCGCGCTCGCTGCTTGACAACAAACCCCTGGCCGAGCTGCTCAAGCGCATGGTGCCGCTGGAACGCCTGCCTGAACTGATTGCGCAGGGCCACCTCCATGCGCTGGCGGTCACCGCCTCGAGCTACAGCTCGGGCCACCACGTCACCTTCTTTGAGGGTGCGGCGGAACTGCAACCCTGGGTACGCTCGCAGCGCCTGGCCGTGCGCGACCGCATCACCCACACACATCTGCTGGCGTCCTCGGCCATTCCTTTTATGTTCCCAGCCCAGTCGCTGCCCATTAACGGTGGTGAAGAGTTCTTCGGCGACGGCTCCATGCGCCAGACCGCCCCCGTGGCGCCGGCCATCCACCTGGGGGCCGAGCGCATTTTGGTGGTGGGCGCGGGCCGCATGGCCGAGCCGCGCGACACCCTGCTGCGCGCGGCGCCCACCACCTATCCCTCGCTAGCGCAGATTGCGGGCCACGCCATGTCCAGCATCTTCCTGGACGCGCTGGCCGTGGACATTGAACGCATTCGGCGCATCAACCAGACGCTCAACCTCATTCCGCGAGAGGCGCGCCAGGCCAGCGCCCTCAGACCCGTGGAGCTGCTGGTGATTTCGCCCTCGCAGCGGCTGGACGAGATGGCCGCGCGCCACGGCCACCACCTGCCGCATGCGGTACGCAGCCTGCTGAGTGGACTGGGTGCCTCGTCGGCCAAGGCCGACATCAAGGGCGGGGCACTGACCAGCTACCTGCTGTTCGAATCCGCCTTCACACGCGAGCTCATGGCCCTGGGCAGGGCGGACACGCTGCGCCAGGAAGACGAAATCTGCCGCTTCTTTGGCTGGAGCCCGGCGCAAGCAGCGCCTCGCGAAGACTCCCGGCGCGACCCGCTGCGCGTTTAAGACTCCCGCTTGCGCCGCTGCCGTCGTGCTATCCTCCCGCGCCACTCGACCCAGGGAGGGGGGAGGGAATGCATGCTCTGACCGCAACGGAGTTTCTGGCGCGCGATTATCGGCATATCGTCTTCGCCGGCGGCGGCAATCGCTGCTGGTGGCAGGCTGGCCTGATTGAAGCACTGGCGCAACATCGCTGCTGGCAGGCGACGCACCTTGTCGGCGCGAGCGCCGGCGCCGGCATTGCGACGGCCTTTGCCACGGGACGTCTGCAGAACGCGCTGCGGGCGGCCATCGAGCGCTTTGCCCGCACGCCGCGCAACTTGGAGTGGCGCGAACTGCTCAAGGGCCAGCGCCCCTTCATGCTGCCGCGCATCTATCCAGACTGGATCGAGAGCTTTCTGCAGCTTGAGGACCTGGACAAACTCAAGTCGGGCCTGCAGCGGATCGAAGTCGTCATCACCCGCCCGCTGCGCTTTGTGCCGCTGAGCTTCTCGACCAGTTTAGCCCTGCTGCTGTATTCGACCGAGAAGTTCTGGCTCAAGAACTTTCATGGCCGCCTGCCCCACCGGCTGGGTTTTCGCGCCGACTATCTGGACCTGCGCGCCTGCGCCGATCTGGAGGCCGCCCGTACGCTGCTGCTGGCGTCGGCGGCAGCCGTGCCCATCACGCCCGTGCACCGTGTGCATGGCCGCGCGGCCTTGGACGGCGGCTTTTATGACAGCGTGCCGCTGCCGCGCGAACACGCAGCGGACCCGCACACCCTGGTGCTGCTTACGCGCCATCGCCCCGAGCTGCCCACGATGTTTGAGCAGCAACAGCGGGTTTACATCCAGCCCGCGCAAAAGGTGCCGGCGGTGAACATGGACTGCACCAGCCCCGAAGACGTGCAACGCACTTTCGAGCAGGGCCGCGCGCAAGCGCTGCGCCTGCTGGGCTGAGGGCGCGGGCAAACGGCCCAAGCCTGGGCCGGCCCGATAGAATGACCGGCGCCCGTTCTTACCCTAGAAAATAGTGTGAACAGGCCCTAGTTCCCATCGAAAATCCTGGTCCATGCCTCGCAAGCTCTTCGTCACCACCGCCCTGCCCTACGCCAACGGCAACTTCCACATCGGTCACATCATGGAGTACATCCAGGCCGACACCTGGGTTCGGTTCCAGCGCATGCAGGGCCACGCTGTGAACTTCGTGGGCGCCGACGATGCGCATGGCGCGCCCATCATGATCGCCGCCGAAAAGGCCGGCAAAACGCCGCAACAGTTCGTGGCTGACATTGCCGCAGGCCGCAAGCCTTATCTCGACGGCTTTCACATCGCCTTTGACAACTGGAGCTCGACGGACAGCCCCGAGAACCACGAGCTGTCCAAGGCCATCTACCTCGACCTGAAGGCGGCGGGCCTGATCGAGACGCGCACCATTGAGCAGTTCTTCGACCCCGAAAAGGGCATGTTCCTGCCCGATCGCTACATCAAGGGCGAATGCCCCAAGTGTCACGCCAAGGATCAGTACGGCGACAACTGCGAGGTCTGCGGCTCGGTCTATGCACCCACGGACCTCATCAACCCGTACTCGGCCCTGTCCGGCGCCAAGCCCGTGCTCAAGACCTCGGACCACTTCTTCTTCAAGCTCTCCGATCCGCGCTGCGTGCAGTTCCTGCAGGCCTGGACGCAGAACGGCATCCACGTGCAGCCCGAGGTGGCCAACAAGGTCAAGGAGTGGTTCACCGTGCGCACCAACCCGGACGGCACGCAGAGCGAAGGCCTGGGCGACTGGGACATCAGCCGCGACGCGCCCTACTTCGGTATCGAGATCCCCGACGCGCCGGGCAAGTACTTCTATGTGTGGCTGGACGCTCCCGTGGGGTATCTCGCCTCGCTCAAGAACCTGCTCACCCGTCGCGGCGAGAGCTATGACGCCTACATGGCCGACCCGGCGCTGGAGCAGGTGCACTTCATTGGCAAGGACATCGTGACCTTCCACACCCTGTTCTGGCCCGCGATGCTGAAGTTCAGCGGCCGCAAGACGCCAGACAGGATCTGCGTGCACGGCTTCCTGACCGTGAACAACGGCGAGAAGATGAGCAAGAGCCGCGGCACCGGCCTGGACCCGCTCAAGTACCTTGCGCTGGGCATGAACCCCGAGTGGCTGCGCTACTACCTGGGCGCCAAGATCAACGGCCGCAACGAAGACATCGACTTCAACGCCGAAGACTTCATGGCCCGCGTGAACGCGGACCTCATCGGCAAGTACGTCAACATCGCCAGCCGCGCGGCCGGTTTCATCGCCAAGCGCTTTGGCGGCAAGCTTGGTACCGTCAGCGCCGACGGCCAGGACTTGCTGGCCCAGCTGCGCCAGCAGAGCGACGCCCTGGCGGAGTCCTACGACAGGCGTGACACCGCACGCGCCGTGCGCGACATCATGCTGCTGACCGACCGCGTCAACGCCTATGTGGATGCCAACAAGCCCTGGGAGCTGGCCAAGCAGGAAGGCCAAGACGCGCGCCTGCACGATGTGTGCACCGTGTGCATCGAAGCCTTCCGCCTGCTCACGCTTTACCTCAAGCCCGTGCTGCCGGCGCTGGCCATGCAGGTTGAGGCCTTCCTGAACATCCAGCCCCTGCAGTGGCAGGATGTGGCCAAGGCCCTGGGCCCCGGGCACGCCATCAGCGAATACAAGCACCTGATGCAGCGCGTGGACATCAAGCAGCTCGAAGCCCTGTTCGAGCCACCCGCTGCACCCGAGCCGGACAAGACGGTCCCCGGCGGGGAAGACATCGCCCCGGTGATCAGCATCGACGACTTTGCCAAGATCGACCTGCGCATCGCCCAGATCGTCAACTGCGAGCCCGTCGAAGGCTCGACCAAGCTGCTGCGCCTGACGCTGGATGTGGGCGAGGGCCCCGACCCGCAGGGTCGTCCTGTCCTGCGCAACGTCTTCAGCGGCATCGCCAGCGCCTACAAGCCTGAGGATCTGGTCGGCAAGCTCACCGTGATGGTCGCCAATCTGGCCCCGCGCAAGATGAAGTTCGGTGTCTCGGAAGGCATGGTGCTCGCCGCCAGCCACGCTGACGAGAAGGCCGAGCCGGGCATCTATGTGCTCAACCCCTGGCCGGGTGCGCAGCCAGGCATGCGGGTGCGATAAGACTCTGTCGGACAGGGCGCGAGTCTATGCTGCGCCCTCCCGCCCCTGTTCACCTAGTAGCGGGCCGCCAGCTCGCCCGAGCGCTGCGCGCAGTCGCAGAGCAGCGAAAGAGGCAAGCCGCCGTGCAGTCTGCGCTGCTATTCACTGCAAAGGCGCTGATCGACGTGGCGGCGATAGGCCAGCCCGGTGAGGCCGTCGGTGGCCCACGGGCGCTCCAGCTGCTGGTTGCTGCGCGCCAGTGCCATACCCTTGTGCACGAGTTCGGTCACGTCGAGCCGGGCCATCACGAGGCAGCCCGATGGGGTGCCAATTTTTTAGTGATGCATCCAGCACCCGTCTGGGCGCGGCCGCAGGGGCCGGTTGAGCTGGCTGCAGCGGGTCACGCGCTCTTGCAGCCACTCGTCCTCGCGGCCTAGGCCCTCTCAAATGGCACCGCGCTGCAGGCAGCGGCGGATGATGGTCTCAAAGGTCTGGCCGATGAGTTTGCCGCGGTAACGATAGGGGACCATGTCCTTGGCTGCCTCGTTAAACATCAGCAGGCGGTCGTGGGAGTCGTAGAGGGCCACACTCAGCGGCAGCGCTCCGATGGCCGCCTGCTGGCAGCCCTGCATCACGTCAGGTGTCTGGCGTTCGGACTCGCTGCCCGGCAACCGGCGCATGACCGTACGACCCAGCAGCAGCGTGCCAAGCAGCAGCGCCGCCGCCCCTGGCAAGGCCAGCACGTTGGGCCAGCCGCCAGCGCGCCAGGACGATCAGTGCGATGGCCAGGGCGAAAGCCAGCAGCCCGAGCGAGACCGCCTGCACCACCAACAACCGGAGCCCGGACATGCCCAAGAAATCAGACAGTTGCTTCAGCGAGCCCCGCGCATGGAGTTATTTTTCGGTCCCTTGAATCGTACGGGGCGAGTGCGGCCGGGGCATGGGAGTAGACTAAAGTCCAATGCCCGCCGAATCCGCCAGCCCGCTGGCTGCCTTTCGCCCCAAGCTGCTCGACACCCTGCCCGGCTACAGCCGTGGCCACTTCGCGCGGGATGTGGGCGCCGGCCTGACGGTGGGCGTGGTGGCCCTGCCCCTGGCCATGGCCTTCGCGATTGCGTCCGGGCTCAAGCCCGAGGCCGGCCTCTTCACGGCCATCATCGCAGGCTTTCTGATCTCGGCGCTCGGTGGCAGCCGGGTGCAGATCGGCGGCCCGGCCGGGGCGTTCATTGTCATCGTCTACGGCATCCTGGAGCGCTATGGCCTGGCCAATCTCATCATTGCCACGGCCATGTCCGGCGTGCTGCTCTTTCTCATGGGTTGGTTCAAGCTCGGCACGCTGATTCGCTTCATTCCCGTGGCCGTGGTGATCGGATTCACCAACGGCATTGCCGTGCTCATCATGCTGTCGCAGGTGAAGGACTTCCTGGGCCTGGATCTGGCCAGCGTGCCGGCCAGCTTCTTTGCCATGCTTGCCACGCTGGGCGGCGCGCTGCATACCTTCAAGCCCGCCGCGCTCGCGCTGGCCCTGGCTTCGCTGGCCCTGGTGGCGCTCTGGCAGCAGGCCATGCCGCGCCTGGGGTCGCAGCGCCTGCAGTTTTCTCACAGGCTCTCGCTTATCCCCGGTAGCATGGTGGCGCTTGTCGCAGCCACGCTGGCCAGCCACCTGCTGGCCTTGGACGTTGAGACCATTGGCAGCCGCTTTGGGGGTATTCCCGCCGCACTGCCCGCCTTCCACTGGCCGGAGTTCAGCTGGAACACCGCACGCTTTCTGTTGATGCCCGCGCTGACCCTGGCCCTGCTGGGCGCCATCGAATCGCTGCTGTGCGCGCGTGTCGCTGACGGGCTGACCGAGGAGCAGCACAACCCCAATCAGGAGCTCATGGCCCAGGGCGTGGCCAACTTCGTCACGCCCTTTTTTGGTGGCATGCCTGCCACCGGCACCATTGCGCGCACCATGACCAATGCCAGAAGCGGAGCCGTGAGCCCGGTGGCTGGCATGGTGCATGCGCTCACTTTGCTGTCGGTGATGCTGGTGGCAGCGCCGCTGGCCAGCCATATCCCGCTGGCGGCGCTGGCGGGCATTTTGGTCTACGTGGCCTGGAACATGGGGGAGTGGCGCGAGTTCCTGCAGCTACGCCAGTACCGCCTGCCCTATCGCATCACGCTGCTAGCGGTGTTCGTGCTGACCGTGGTCGTGGACCTGACGGTGGCTGTCGAGGTAGGCCTGGTGGCGGCTTGCCTGACCTTCATCTACCGTATCTCCAGCCTGTCGCGGGCCGAGCCGGTCAGCGCAGCAGACCAGCCCGCGCTGGCGGGCCAGGCGCCTTCGATACAGGCCTGGCGGCTTTACGGCGCGCTGTTCTTCGGTGCGGTGAAGCTGGTCGAGGACCTGGGCCGGCGGCTGCCCGCGCGGGCCCTGGTGCTGGACCTCAGGAACCTGATCTACATCGATTCCTCGGGCGCCGACGCCCTGCTGGGTCTGGCCCGTCGCTGTGAAAAGCACGGCGTGCGCTTGATGCTCTGTGGCCTGCAGCACCAGCCCCTGGACATGGCCAACCGCAGCGGCCTGCTGCAACGCCTGCCGGCCACCCAGGTCTGCCCCGACCTGCCGACTGCGATGGCCGCAGCCCTGGCGGCGGCGCCAGCGGGCGCCTGAGGCCACCCTGCCGCGAGCGGCAGACGGCTAGAATGCCCGGTCTGTCGAGAAAGACCAGCCCCATGCATCTGTTCCGCCGCCCCGACTACCAGTCTGACGCCACCCAGTTCATCAACCAGCTCAAGGCCGAGAAGCCCGATCTGCAAGCGCGCCAGCGCCAGGGCCGCGAACTGCTCTGGGACAAGGCCGTGGACCGCCAGGCCTGGGAAGGGTACAAGGCCGCCCGCGTGGCGCAAAAGCCTTACGTTTACCAGACCGGCGACACGAAATAAGCGCGAGCCGCACCGCGCCCGCCAGCCCCGAATGAGCGACACGCACCACAGCGACGGCCTGCAGACCGTCGAGGCCCCGCACTCCGCAGCCCTGCCCGAGGTGGTGGACCACGTGGCCGTGGCACGGCTGTACGGCGAGCCCCTGTTCCAGCTGCCGCAGGACCTCTACATCCCGCCCGACGCGCTGGAGGTCTTTCTGGAGGCCTTCGAAGGCCCGTTGGACCTGCTGCTTTACCTCATCCGCAAGCAGAACTTCAACATCCTCGACATCCCGATGGCCGCAGTGACGCGCCAGTACCTCGCCTACGTGGAGCAGGTGCGCAAGCGCAACCTCGAGCTGGCCGCCGAGTACCTGCTGATGGCCGCCATGCTCATCGAGATCAAGTCGCGCATGCTGCTGCCGCCGCGCAAGACGGCCGACGGCGAGGAAGCCGAGGACCCGCGCGCCGAGTTGGTGCGCCGCCTGCTGGAGTACGAGCAGATCAAGCTGGCCGCCGCCTCGCTGGGTAAGCTGCCGCAGTACGGGCGCGACTTCCTCAAGGCGCAGGTCTACATCGAGCAGTCCTTGCAGCCTCGCTTTCCCGATGTGCACGTGGTCGACCTGCAGGAAGCCTGGGCCGACATCCTCAAGCGCGCCAAGCTGGTACAGCACCACAAGATCACGCGCGAGGAGCTGTCGGTGCGCGAGCATATGAGCATCGTGCTGCGCCAGCTGCAGGGGCAGAAGTTCGTGGAGTTCGAGCAGCTGTTCGATCCGCACAAGGGTGTGCCCGTGCTGGTGGTGACCTTCATTGCCCTGCTGGAGCTGGCCAAGGAAAGTCTGATCGACATCACCCAGGCCGAGGCCTTCGCCCCCATCTACGTCCGGCTGGCGTACACGCCGGCCTGAGGACGGCCCACGCCTGCAAACGAAGAGACCCCTGACCGTGGCCCAGCCTTCCCATCACAGTTTTGATGTGCTCATCGTGGGCAGCGGCCTGGCGGGCTTGAGCGCGGCGCTGCACCTGGCGCCCACGTACCGGGTAGCCGTCATCACCAAGCGCATGCTCAGCGACGGATCGAGTGCCTGGGCCCAGGGCGGCATTGCTGCCGTCATGGGCGAGGGTGACACGCTCGAATCCCACGTGCAGGACACCCTGGTGGCAGGCGCCGGGCTGTGCGATCCCACCGCCACCCGCTTTGTCGTTGAGCACGCGCCCCAGAGCATCCGCTGGCTTGAAGCACTGGGCGTGCCTTTCTCGCGCGAAGACGGCCACCTGCACCTCACGCGCGAGGGCGGTCACAGCGAGCGGCGCATCGTGCACGTGACCGATGCCACCGGCGCGGCCGTGCAGGACACGCTGATGAAGAAGGTGCGGGCCACACCCAACATCACCCTGTTCGAACATCACATGCTGGTGGACCTGATCACCAGCGCCAAGCTGAATGCGCAAGCGGGCGTGCGCGTCAGCCCGGGCACGCAGCGCTGCCTGGGCCTTTACGCACTGAATGAGGCCACCGATCTGGTCGACACTTTCAGCGCACCACACACCATCCTGGCCACGGGTGGCGCGGGCAAGGTCTATCTCTACACCACCAACCCCGACACCGCCACGGGCGACGGCATTGCCGCAGCCTGGCGCGCGGGCTGCCGCGTGGGCAATATGGAGTTCATTCAGTTCCATCCCACCTGCCTGTACCACCCGCATGCCAAGTCCTTCCTGATCAGCGAGGCCGTGCGCGGCGAGGGCGGCAGGCTGGTGTTGCCGCCGCAGGCCGGCGGCACACGGTTCATGCCCGCGCACGACGCGCGCGAGGAGCTGGCCCCGCGCGACGTGGTGGCCCGCGCCATCGACTTCGAGATGAAGAAGCGCGGCCTGGACTGCGTGTATCTGGATATCAGCCACCAGCCCAAGGCCTTCCTGCTGGAGCACTTCCCCACCATCTACGCGCGCTGTCTGGAACTGGGCATCGACATGGCCACCCAGCCCATTCCCGTGGTGCCGGCGGCGCACTACACCTGTGGCGGCGTGGTGACCGATCTGGACGGGCGTACCGACCTGCCGGGTCTCTACGCCGTGGGCGAGACGGCCTACACCGGTCTGCACGGCGCCAACCGCCTCGCCAGCAACTCGCTGGTGGAGTGCATGGTCTACGCGCGCGCCGCCGCCACGGCGATTGCGGCCGCGCGGCCCGCTCCCATGCCGGCGCTGCCCGCCTGGGACGACAGCCGCGTGACCGACGCCGATGAGTCGGTGGTGATCTCGCACAACTGGGACGAGCTGCGCCGCTTTATGTGGGACTACGTGGGGATCGTTCGGACCAACAAGCGGCTGGAGCGTGCCGCCCACCGCATCGACCTGCTGACCTCCGAGATCCAGGAGTTCTATTCCAGCTTTCATGTCACGCGCGACCTGCTGGAGCTGCGCAACCTCGTGCAGGTGGCCGATCTGATCGTGCGTAGCGCCCGGTCGCGCCACGAGAGCCGCGGCCTGCACTTCAGCCGCGACTACCCCGAGACCGATGCCACGGCCAGACCCACCATCCTGGTGCCGCCGGCGCCCTGACGCCCACCCCTGAAATCCCGCCATGTACCGCACCCTGCTGAAGTCCAAAATCCACCGCGCCACCGTCACCGACTGCGAGCTGCACTACGAGGGCTCTTGCGCCATCGACGAGAACCTGCTGGAAGCGGCCAACCTGCAGGAGAACGAGCAGGTTCATATCTGGAACATCAACAACGGCGAGCGCTTCATCACCTATGCCATCCGGGGTGAACGCGGCTCCGGCATCATCTCGGTCAACGGCTCGGCCGCGCGCCGCGCCGCCGTCGGCGATCTGCTTATCATCGCGGCGTTTGCCCAGGTGCCGGAAGAAAAGTGCAAGGGCTTTGAGCCGAAACTTGTGTTCGTGGACGCACGCAACCGTATCAAGGAAGAGCGCAGCCATATTCCCATTCAGGCGGCCCATGACGCTGCCGATAAGGCCGCGCCCGCCGATCACCAGGGCGGCGACAGCGCCTGAACACTGCGAGGAAAGACCATGACCGAACAGACCATCACCCTGCATCGCAACAAGGCCAGGGCTCGCCGCGCTCATCCCCGCCAGGAGCGCTGGAGCGTGGACGCCATCGAGGCGCTTTTCCAGCTGCCCTTTCCCGAGCTGCTGTACCGTGCGCAGATCGTGCACCGCGAGCACTTCGATCCAACGAAAGTGGACTTCGCCACGCTCCTGTCGGTCAAGACCGGCGGCTGCCCCGAGAACTGCGGCTACTGCCCGCAGGCCGCCGAGTTCGACACCGGCGTGCAGGCCACCAAGCTGATGGAGCTTGAAGAAGTGCTGTTTGCCGCCAAGCGCGCCAAGGACGCGGGTGCCACGCGCTTTTGCATGGGCGCTGCCTGGCGCGCGCCCAAGGACCGCGATATCGAGAAGGTCGCCGAGCTCGTGCGCGGGGTGAAGGCCCTGGGCATGGAAACGTGCGCCACGCTGGGCATGCTGGAGGACGGCCATGCCGAGCAGCTACGCGATGCAGGCCTCGATTACTACAACCACAACCTGGACACCGCGCCCGATTTCTACGGCGACATCGTCTCCACACGCGACTATCAGGACCGCCTGGACACGCTGGCGCGCGTACGCCACGCTGGTGTCAAGGTGTGCTCGGGCGGCATCGTGGGCATGGGTGAGACCGTGCGCCACCGCGCCGGCCTGATCGCAGAGCTGGCCAACCTCGATCCCTACCCCGAGTCGGTGCCTATCAACAACCTCGTGCGCGTCGCTGGCACGCCGCTGGCAAACCAGTCGCCGATCGATCTCTTCGATTTCGTGCGCACCATCGCCGTGGCCCGCATCACCATGCCCAAGGCACGCGTGCGCCTCTCAGCCGGACGCCAGCAGATGGGCGACGGCATTCAGGCCCTGTGCTTCATGGCGGGCGCGAACTCCATCTTCTATGGCGACAAGCTGCTGACCACGGGCAACCCGGACACCGAAGCCGATCTACAGCTCATGCAGCGCCTGGGGATGAGCCCGACCTAGCAGCAGCCGGGCAAGACCTGAGGTCTTGCCGTTACCGGCGGCGTCATCCAAGAGCAAAGGAGACTACCGTGACGCAACAAAATGGCGCTTCCCCTTACGGCACCCTGCCCCCGGCCTCAGCGCCAGCCACGCGCAAGCCCGTCAGCCTGCCGCGCCTGCAGGAGATGCACGCACGCGGCGAGAAGATCACCATGCTCACCGCCTACGACGCGACCTTCGCCGCCGTGGCCGACGCCGCTGGCGTGGAATGCATCTTGATCGGCGACTCGCTGGGCATGGTCTGCCAGGGCCTCTCCAGCACCGTAGGCGTGACGCTGGAGACCATGCGCTACCACGTGGAGAGCGTCACGCGCGGCGTGCGTCGCGTGCAGGGCACGGCCTGGATCATCGGAGACATGCCCTATGGCACCTTCCATGAATCGAAGGAACAGGCTTTCCGGAACGCTGCGGTACTCATGCAGGCCGGCGCCCACATGGTAAAAATTGAAGGCGGCGGCTGGACGGCCGAGACCGTGCGCTTCCTGGTGGAGCGCGGCATCCCGGTCTGCGCGCACCTGGGCCTCACGCCGCAAACGGTACACGCCCTGGGCGGCTACCGCGTGCAGGGCCGCGGCGACGAAGCCGCCGCCACGCTCAAGCGCCACGCCGTCGAGCTGCAGGACGCTGGGGCCAGCTTGCTGGTGCTGGAGATGGTGCCCGCCGCCCTCTCGGCCGAGATCACGCAGGCGCTGCCGCGCTGCGCCACCATTGGCATCGGTGCGGGCGTGGACTGTGCGGGCCAGGTGCTGGTGCTGCACGACATGCTGGGCGTGAACCTGGGCAAGAATCCGAAGTTCGTGCACAACTTCATGGCGGAGGCCGGGAGCGTGCGCGGCGCGATGGAGGCGTATGTGAAGGCGGTGAAGGACGGCCGCTTCCCGGTGAACGCGCAACACGCTTGGTAGATAAGATGCCCCCCTGAGCCGCCTTCGGCGTCATCCCCCGGAGGGGGACGGCGCCAGCGGCCCGGCAAAGCCGGTTCCGCAGCGCCCCGCGCCTCAAACCCTTCCGTCGCCACCATGAAGCTGATCCACACCATTGCAGAGTTGCGCGCCGAGCTTGGCAAGTTTCAACGCCCGTCCTTCGCGCCCACCATGGGCAATCTGCACGACGGGCATCTGGCGCTCGTGAGGCAGGCCAGGTCGCTGGGTGACGTCACGGTGGCGAGCATCTTCGTCAACCGCTTGCAGTTCCTGCCGCACGAAGACTTCGGCACCTACCCGCGCACGCTCAAGGCCGACTGCGAGAAGCTGCAGGCTGTAGGCTGCGATGTGGTGTTTGCGCCCAGCGAAGAAGAGCTCTACCCTGAGCCACAGGGCTACAAGGTGCATCCGCCTTCCGAGTTGGCCGACATCCTTGAAGGGCAGTTCCGACCGGGTTTCTTCACGGGTGTGTGCACCGTGGTGCACAAGCTCTTCAACATCGTGCAGCCGAGCCATGCCGTGTTTGGTGCCAAGGATTACCAGCAGCAGATGATCATCCGCCGCATGGTGGCGCAGATGGCCCTGCCCATCACCATCCACACCGGGGCCACGCTGCGGGCGCAGGACGGTCTGGCCCTGTCTTCGCGCAACGGCTACCTGAGTGTGAGTGAGCGCGCCGAGGCCGTACAGCTTTCACGAACACTCAAGAGCATGATCGCGATGCTGCGCGCCGGCGAGCACAACCTGGCGGCTATCGAGCAGCACGCCATGCACACGCTAGCGCAGCGCGGCTGGAAACCCGACTACATGACCGTGCGCCGCCGCCTCGACCTGCAAGCCCCGCAGCTCGACGACCTCACGCACCCGGACCGCCTTGTCGTGCTGGGCGCAGCCAAGCTCGGCAACACACGATTGATAGACAACATCGAGGTGTGATTCGAACGTTGACCGCCGCGACAGCGCCTAGCGCCCCGGTAGCGGCAGCGCCGTCTTGTAGCGCACCTGCTTGAGCGCAAAGCTGGAGCGGATCTTCTCCACCCCGGCGATGGGCGTGAGCTGTTCGAGGATGAATTTCTCCAGCGCCGCGATGTCGGGCACCGCCACGCGGATCAGGTAGTCGGAGTCGCCCGTCATCAGGTAGCACTCCATCACCTCGTCGTGCTCGGCGATGCGCTGCTCGAAGGCGGCCAGCGCCTCCTTGCTCTGGGTCTTGAGGCTGATGTTGATGAACACATTGAGGCCCAGCCCCACGGCGGCCGGGTCCACCAGCGCCACGTAGCGCCGGATCACGCCCGCCGCCTCGAGCGCCTTCACGCGCGCCAGGCAAGGCGAAGGCGAGAGGTGCACGCGCCGCGCCAGTTCCACATTGGACAGGCCACCGTCGGCCTGCAATTCGTCCAGGATGCGCAAATCCACTTTATCCAGCTTCATATGCCGCTTCATATTTCATCATCAGCATTTTATGCTTGCAAAAATGGTTGAGGCATGAATTTCAGCAACAAATTCTCCCGCCGCCGACATACAGTGCGTGCATCATGAATGCACCGCTGCCCTCCTCACTGCTGCTCGGCTCCGACGCCGGGCGTGACCTCGACCCCCAGGAAACCGCCGAATGGCGTGAAGCCTTGCTGGCCGTGCTGGCCAGCCAAGGGCCGCAGCGCGCGGGCTTCCTGCTTGACGAACTGGTGCGCCTGGCCCGCCACCAGGGCGCGGACTGGCAGCCGGAGCTGGTGACACCTTATGTGAACACGGTGGGCGTGGAGCAGCAGCCTGTCTTCCCGGGCGACCTGGCCATCGAGGAAAAGCTCGCGTCCATCATGCGCTGGAACGCGCTGGCCATGGTGGTGCGCGCCAACCAGGCCTATGGTGAACTCGGCGGGCACATCGCCAGCTATGCCAGCGCGGCCGATCTCTTCGAAGTCGGCTTCAACCATTTCTTCCGCGCGCGCGCGGCCGAGCATGCGGGTGACCTCGTCTTCTTTCAGCCGCACAGCGCACCCGGCGTCTACGCACGCGCCTTCCTCGAAGGCCGCCTGAGCGAGCACGACCTGCAGCACTACCGCCAGGAGATCGGCGCCATCGCGCACGGTGCGCGAGGGCTGTCAAGCTACCCGCACCCCTGGCTGATGCCGGACTTCTGGCAGTTCCCCACGGGCTCCATGGGCCTGGGCCCGATCAGCTCGATCTACCACGCGCGCTTCATGCGCTACCTCACGCACCGCAACTTGCTCGACTGCGGCGGACGGAAAGTGTGGGGTGTGTTCGGCGATGGCGAGATGGACGAGCCCGAGTCCATGAGCGCGCTCACGCTGGCCTCGCGCGAGAAGCTGGACAACCTGGTCTGGGTGGTCAACTGCAACCTGCAGCGCCTGGATGGCCCCGTGCGCGGCAACGGCCGCATCGTCGACGAGCTGGAGAAGCTCTTCGCCGGCGCGGGCTGGAATGTCGTCAAGCTGCTCTGGGGCAGCGACTGGGACGGCCTCTTTGCGCGCGACCACAACGGCGCGCTGCTGCGCGCGCTCAGCGCCACGGTCGACGGACAGATGCAGACTTTCGCTGCCAAGGACGGCCGCTTCAACCGCGACACCTTCTTCGGCCAGAACGAGGCCCTCGCGCGCCTCGCCCAGGGCATGACCGACGAGCAGATCGACCGCCTCAAGCGCGGCGGCCACGACCTGGTGAAGATCTACGCGGCCTATACGGCTGCCGCCAACCACCGAGGCCAGCCCACCGTCGTCCTCGCCCACACCAAGAAGGGCTACGGCATGGGCGCCTCGGGCCAGGGCAAGATGACCACGCACAGCCAGAAGAAGCTCGTGGAAGAAGACCTGATCGCCTTCCGCAATCGATTCAACCTGCCCATCTCCGACCAGCAGGCGCGCGACCTCAGCTTCTACAAACCGGCCGAAGACAGCCCCGAGTTGAATTACCTGAAGGCCCGCCGCCAGGCCCTGGGTGGCTACCTGCCGCAGCGGCACACCGAATGTGCCATCGTGCCCACGCCCGCGCTGGACAGCTACGCCGGCTTTGCGCTGCAGGCCGGGGGTAAGGAGATGAGCACCACCATGGCCTTCGTGCGCCTGCTGGGCGCGCTGCTCAAGGACGCCATGCTCGGCCCGCGCGTGGTGCCCATCGTGGCCGACGAGGCCCGCACCTTCGGCATGGCCAACCTCTTCAAGCAGGTGGGCATCTACTCCAGCGTGGGACAGTGCTACGCGCCCGAGGACATTGGCTCGGTGCTGAGCTACCGCGAGGCGCTGGACGGCCAGATCCTGGAAGAAGGCATCTCGGAAGCCGGCGCCATCGCCAGTTGGACCGCCGCCGCCACCAGCTACAGCGTGCATCGGCTGGCCATGCTGCCCTTCTACATCTACTACTCCATGTTCGGCTTCCAGCGCGTGGGCGACGCCATCTGGGCCGCCGCCGACCAGCGCGCGCGGGGCTTCCTGCTGGGCGCCACCTCGGGCCGCACCACGCTGGGTGGTGAAGGCCTGCAGCACCAGGACGGCTCCAGCCACCTCGTGGCCGCGACCATCCCCAACTGCAAAGCCTACGACCCGGCGTTTGCCGGCGAGCTGGCCGTCATCGTCGACCAGGGCATGCGCGAGATGATGGTCGAGCAGCGCGACGTCTTCTACTACGTCACGCTGATGAACGAGAGCTACGCCCAGCCCAACCTGCCGGCCGACGCCGCCGCCGGCGTGATCCGCGGCTGCTACCACTACGCGCGCTATCCGGCCGAAGCGAAGACCGACGCGCCGGCCGTGACGCTGCTGGGCTCTGGGGCTATCCTCACCGAAGTCATCAAGTCCGCGCAGCAGCTGGCCGCGCAAGGCGTGAGCGCCGACGTCTACAGCGTCACGAGCTGGAGCGAGCTTGCGCGTGACGGTGCAGCCTGCGAAGCGCGCCTGCTGGAGGGTAAAAACGCGTCCCTGCCCTTCATCGCGCACCAGCTTCAGGGCAGCTGCGGCCCCATCATCGCCGCCAGCGACTACGTGCGCGCCGTGCCCGAGAGCGTGCGTGCCCACCTGCCCGCAGGCCGCCCCTACTACACCCTGGGCACCGACGGCTTCGGCCGCAGCGACACGCGCGTCGCCCTGCGCCAGTTCTTCGGCGTGGACGCGGGCCACATCGCCACGACGGCGCTGCGTGCACTGGAACTGCAGGGGACGAACCGGCGCTGAGGCCGGCACGCCACGTCAGGTGGCGTAATGCGCGGCGGCGCGCGTCACCCGGCCTGCGGCGTTGAACTCGAACACCTCGGCCGCCATGCCGCGCGCGCCGCGGTAGTACAGCACCGCGCTGTTCACACCGACCAGTGTGTCGACCAACTCGAAACGCAGAGTGGGCATGCGCTCCAGCGCCTTGTGCCAGTACGCCTCCACGGCCTGCTTGCCCTTGAGCGTGCCCGAGGGTACGCTGAAAAGCTGCGCAATGTAGGGCGAGGACATCTCGAAGTCGTCCGCGTAATGCGCCAGGATGCGCGGCAGGTCGTGAGCGTTCCACGCGGCGATCCACTGCGCCGCAAAGTGGTCAACGAACGGCTTGTCCAGCATGGGTTCTCCTTGATCGGCAGGCTTGCGCGATTGCTGCGCTGCGGTTACATAGTAGCCCAGGAGGCAGTAATCCATGCACATCGGCGTTCCGAAAGAGATCAAGGTTCACGAATACCGTGTCGGCCTCACCCCGGCCAGCGTGCGCGAGCTATGCGCGCACGGCCACACGGTGTTGGTGCAGACCGGCGCCGGCGCGGCCATTGGACTTTCCGATGTGGACTATCAGCAGGCCGGCGCCACCCTGCTGCCCGATGCGGCAAGCGTGTTTGCGCAGGCCGAGATGATTGTCAAAGTCAAGGAGCCGCAGGCCAGCGAGCTCGCCTGGCTGCGCCCGGGGCAGATCCTCTACACCTATCTCCACCTCGCACCGGACGCAACGCTCACCGCCGCGCTCATCGAGACCGGGGCCATTTGCATCGCCTACGAAACCATCACCGGTCCCGGCCACACGCTACCGCTGCTCGCGCCCATGAGTGCGGTGGCCGGGCGCATGGCGGTGCAGGTCGGCGCGCACCAATTGGAGCAATCGCAAGGCGGGCGCGGTGTGCTGCTGGGCGGCGTGCCGGGGGTCCCCGCCGCCCATGTCACCGTGCTCGGCGCGGGCACAGTGGGCGCCCATGCGGTGCAGATCGCCGTGGGCATGGGCGCGCGCGTGACCGTACTCAACCGCGGCGTGGACAAGCTGCGCGCACTCGATGCCCTCTACGGCAACCGCGTCCAGACCCTGCTGGCCACGGCGCAGAACATCGAACAGACCGTACTGGAGGCCGACCTGGTCATTGGCAGCGCGCTGGTGGCCGGCGCTGCCGCGCCCAAGCTCGTGAGCCGCGCGTTGGTGTCGCGCATGCAGGCGGGCGCCGTCCTCGTAGACGTGGCCATCGACCAGGGGGGCTGCTTCGAAACTTCGCATCACACTACCCATGCCGAGCCAACCTATGTGGTGGACGGCGTGGTGCATTACTGCGTGGCCAACATGCCGGGCAATGTGCCGCGCACTTCCACCTTTGCGCTGAATAACGCCACGCTGCCGCACGCGCTGGCGCTGGCTGGCAAGGGCTGGCGCCAGGCCCTGCAGGACGACGCCCATCTGAGCCAGGGCCTGAACGTGGCGCTGGGCCGCGTCACGCACCCGGCCGTGGCCCAGGCCCTGGGCCTGCCCTGCGTGGCATTCGATCAGTTACCGGGCTGAGGCCACTGCGGCTGGAGGCGCTCCTCCAGCGGCTGGGCTGGCCTGCGCCCGGGCCAGGTTCCGTGCGCCACGAAGATGGTGCCCATAACCAGGGCGTCCACTTCCAGTTGCGCGCCGCGTTGGCTGAGCGGCAGCCAGGGCGAGCGCAGCCCGTCGTAGTGCGTGACCGACTGCGCCATGTAGAAGCCCACCAGCGCGTTCCAGGGCGCCAGCGCCGGGGCCGTCCACTTGAGGCCTGTAGCCACGATGCGTGCGCCGGGGCGCAGGTGGCGCAGCAAATGGTCCACGGCCTGCGGGCTTTGCAGGATGTCGTGCGTGAAGTGCAGCAACGCGGCGTCGGCCTTGCGCGGCAGCAGGGCTTCTTCGGCGGCGGCGCACTGCAGCGCCACGTTGTCCCAACCCGCGCGCTCGCAGCGCAGGCGGGCTAGCGCCAGCATCTCGGGGCTCTGGTCCACCGCCACCACGCGCCCGCTGGGGCCCACGGCCTCACGTAGCAGGGGAAAGCTCATTCCCGTGCCGCAGCCGAGGTCCAGCACGCACTGGCCCGGACGCAGCGCCAGGTGATTGATCGCCATACGGCGAATGAACTCATACGGCGCAAGCTGCAGCTCGTAGCCGCTGGCGCGCCAGCTGTACATGGCACAGGCCGCCGTATGGCTGTCGTGCCGCAGCTTTTGCGGCGGGTCTTCTTTGCGCATGGAGGTCTCCTCGGAGTGGGCACTGGCCGGCTGCTTTAGCCAGTGTCTGTATCGAAGAGCGTACTCCGCCTGCCCCCGGATCGCCAGCCTTGCCGAGTGCCACGCAGGGGCTCTGTGTTTGCGGCTAATTCATGAACTCGCGCACCGGCATCAGCGCAGCCGCTGGGTCTTACGCGTGCGACACATGGCCCAGGGGATTGACCATCATCAGCCGCGATCCTGCGATGCCGGCTGCCAAGCGCTGTGCGTAGGCCGTCGGGAGATCGGACGCCCAGAACCAGACGACCAAGGCGCCCAACGGCGGCACCGTCGCGCGGAGCATGCCCGAGAGGGTATGCAGCAGGGTCTTTATGGTCCGGACCACAAGGGACCGGAGCGCGATCAGCGGGGAATCGCGTAGGTGCCCACGGCGTGGGCCACGGGCTCGTCCGAGCCCTCCGAGTACAGCGTCACCTCGCCCACGGCCAGCGTGCGGCCCAGCTTGAGCAGCTTGCACACGCCGATCACATCGCGGTCGCCCGCGGGCTTGCGCATGAAATTGAAACTCAGGCTGGTGGTCACGGCCAGCGGCACGATGCCGATCTCACCCAGGATGGCCACGTACAGCGCCACGTCGGCAGTGGCCATCATCACGGGGCCGGACACCGTGCCGCCGGGCCGTAGTTCGGCCTCGCCCACGGCGTGTCGCACAGTGGCGGACTTTCGGCCCACCGAGACGATGGTGCAGCGGGTCTGCGGGAACTCGTGTACGAGAAATTCGGAAAGCTGGGTCAGGGTGGGTGGCGTTGACATGGGACGGAATGGGCAGCTGGGCACGACGTTCCGGGGTGGCGCGCACCGCCGTCTGCCGCGTCGCTGCATCATAGCGGCCCGGTACGGGCATACGGCGGCCTGGCAGGTGTCGCTTCTTGGCTCGCTCGACGCGAACGGGGTGTCTGCCTCGACGGCAGGGAGCGCAACAAGTCCCATACCACCGCGTTGGCGGCCAGGGCCTGCGCGGCGGGTTCCTTGCCCTGGGCCACCATCTGAGCGCCGGGCCAGCTGTGACCCCCGGCCTCGGTCACACACAGCTGCACCCAGTGGTGTTGCGTTCAGCATTCCGACTGAGGTGCGTCGTGGCAGTGCCCGCGTGAGCCAGGCTCAACAAAGCAGCAACCGTCGTTATCAAAGCTTGAACGGGCAAAGTGGCCTGAAAGCTGGTGATGGTGGTTTCCAAGTCAACGTATCCGGCCAAATATGCGCACCGACGCGTACGCTGAGCAATGAGCTTGTAGAGCGTGGCGTTTGCCAAGACCGTCAAGCACGGCGCAACAGGTGCGCATGCACCGCCCCGGCCTTGAGGTGGCGGTGCAGCGCCAGCCCCAGCGGGGCCAGGGTCTCTTCGGCCCAGGGTGTGGGGGATTCGAGGTAGATGTAGCCACCCGGGGCCGTGGCCTGCACGGCGGCTCGCAATGCAGCGTTGAAAAGGTTGGCGTCGAACGGCGGGTCCAGAAACACGAGGTCTGCGGTTGCCGAAGGCCAGGCCTGCAGCGCGGCGATGCCCTCACCGCGTCGTACCTGCACAGTGCTGGCATCCAGCTGTTCCTTGATCCTCTTGAGCTGCGCGACGAGCACAGCGTTCTGCTCGACCAGGATCACCTCCTTGGCGCCGCGAGAGGCAGCCTCGAAGCCCAGCGCGCCGGTACCCGCGAAGGTGTCCACGCAGCGCCAACCGGTGAGATCCTGGCCCAGCCAGTTGAACAGGGTTTCGCGCACGCGGTCGGGCGTGGGGCGCAGGCCCTGCGTGTCGGCCACGGGCAGCTTGCTGCGCTTCCACTGCCCGCCGATGATGCGCACCTCCCCTGCGGGCCGCCCAGTTTGGGGACGACCGGCGGACTTCTTCGCGACCTGGGCTTGGACAGGTCTATCTTGAGCGGAGCCCAAGGGCGCAGCCCGAACGGGGTTCCCTGCCCGTTCGGGCGGCTTACCTGGCATCGCGCCCGCCCACAATGACGGTGACCATGCGCTCGGGTTGCAGCTTGCGCGCGAACGCCGCCTTGATGTCGGCCAGCGTGACCATCTCGACCTGCTGCGTCCACGTGTCGAGGTAGTCCAGCGGCAGACCGTGGGCGGCGATATTGGCTACGTTGTCGAGGAGCTTGCGGTTGCTGTCGATGCGCAGCGCGAAGCCGCCCACGAGGTTGTCCTTGGCGGCCTTGAGTTCCACCGCGGTGGGGCCTTGCTCGACGAAGCTGCGTAGCGTGTCGCGCGCCACCTGCACGGCCTGGGCGGCCTGGTCGGGCCGGGTCTGCAGACCGATGGCAAAGGCACCCGCAT
This sequence comes from Curvibacter sp., assembly GCA_020248905.1. Classification (GTDB taxonomy): domain Bacteria; phylum Pseudomonadota; class Gammaproteobacteria; order Burkholderiales; family Burkholderiaceae_C; genus Hylemonella. Next base: position 22,697 of record JADCGR010000016.1, read on the forward strand.
GCAGGCCGGGGCTGAAGTAGCTGTAGACGCTGTAGCTCAGGCCCCGCTTCTCGCGGACCTCGGTGGTGAGCCGCGAGACAAAGCCGCCGCCCCCCAGAATGTAGTTGCCCACCGTCAGCGCGAAGAAATCCGGGTCGTCGCGCTTGAAGCCCGGTTGGCCGATGAAGACATGGGCCTGCGCCGAATCGAAGGGGATGGCACGCTCCTGCGCTGCGGCCAGCGGCTGCACCTGCGGCACGTCGGGCAGCGCCTCGCAGGGGCCGGGGTTGGCGGCCTGCAGGCGCGCGAGCAGCTGCGTGACCAGCGCGTCGGCCTGGGCGCGGGTGACGGCACCCACGATGCTCACACGCGCGCGGCAAGGCCGCAAGTAGCGCGCGTGCCAGACCTGCATATCGGCCACGCCGATGCGCGCCAGGGCCTGGGCGTTGCGGTCGTAGCCGTAAGGATGGGCCCCAAACACAGCCTGGTTGAAGGCACGGCTGGCATGGGTGGCGGGCCGGGTGTCGGCCTCCTTGAGGGCGGCGATGGTGCGCTCGCGCTCGCGCACCCAGACCTCGGCCGGGTAGGCGGGCTCGGCCAGCTGGCGCGCCGCCAGCGCCACGGCACGCTGCAGCAGATCGGGGTAGGTGAGGCTGCGCAGCGAGAAACTCACGCGGTCCACACCATCCCCGCCGCCAAAGCTGGCACCCAGATCGGCCCAGGCTTCGCCCAGGGCGTTTTCATCAAGAGCCGGTTCAGCGTTGTCATTCGCGCGGATGCCCTTGCTCATCATGGCCGTACTCACGCCAGCCAGGCCAGCCTGGTGTGCAGGATCGCGCCGGCCGCCAGCGTCAAACTCGATGCGTACATCGACCATGGGTACGGTGGGGCTCTCGACCAACCAGACCGCAGCACCCGAGGGCTGGGTCCAGTGCTGGATGGGAATGCCCGCCTGGGACAGACCGGCGAGGCCGAGCAGAGCGGCGGCAGCTACGTTTTTGATAGCAATCATGTGTCTCATGGGCCGCTCCTCAGTGGCGTGCGCCCGCGGGTGGCTGGCGGCGCGGGCGGTTGGGATCGGGTGGCTGCGGCAGCAGGGTGGCCACGGTGAGTTGGGCATCGCCAAAGTACCGCGCGGCCACCGACTGCACCTGTTCCGCCGTGATGCCGCGCAGGCGTGTGAGCAGCCGGTCGTTGCTTTCCAGCGGCAGGCCCAGCACCCAGTAAGTGCCCAGCTCACGCGCCTGGTTGAAGAGCGAATCGCGCTTGTAGACCTCGCTGGCCACCCACTGCGTCTTGACGCGCTCAAGCTCGGGGGCGCTCACGCCCTCACGCGCGATGCGCGCGACCTGCTCGCGCAGGGCGGCCTCCACCTGCGCGGCCGTCTTGCCCGGCGCCGGCACGCCGTCCAGCACGAACATCTGCGGGCCACGGCCCAGCAGGCCGTTGCTGGCGCCGGCGCTGTCGGCCACGCGGTCCGCGCCCTGGGTCAGCGCGCGGTCCAGGCGCGCGCCGCTGTAGCCGTCGAGTACGGCGGCCAGCACGGTGAGGGCCAGCGCATCGTCATCCTCGGCCGTGGGCGCATCCAGGCTGCGCAGGCCGGGCACCTTGAAGGCCAGTGTGACATAAGCCTGTTCAGCGGGGGCCTGAAGGTCCACCCGCTTGAGGCCCGCCTGCGGCGGCTCGATGCGGGGCTTGCGCGCGGGCACGGCGCGCGCGGGAATAGCTCCATAGTGCCGCTCGGCCAGGCGTTTGACCTGCGCAGGATCGACGTCGCCCACGACCACCACCACGGCATTGGCGGGCACATACCACTTGCGGTAAAAGGCGCGGGCGTCCTCGGGCGTCATGCTGTCGAGGTCGCTCATCCAGCCCACGATGGGGCGGCGGTAGGGCGAGGCGGCGTAGGCCGTGGCCATCAGGGTTTCGTAGAGCAGGGAGCGCGGGTTGTCTTCGGTCCGCAGGCGGCGCTCTTCCTTGACCACCTCGATCTCCCTGGTGAACTCGGCGTCGGGCCAGCGGTTGTTGGCAAAACGGTCGGCCTCAAGCTTCATCACGTCCTCAAGCCGCCGGGCCGGAATCTGCTGAAAGTAGCCCGTGTAGTCCAGGCTGGTGAAGGCGTTCTCGCGCCCACCCAGCGCCGCCACCCGGCGCGAGAACTCGCCGGCCTTGAGCGTCTTCGTGCCTTTGAAAAGCATGTGCTCCAGCACATGGGCGACGCCGCTGGCGCCATCGACTTCGTCCATGCTGCCTACACGCAGCCAGACCATGTGGGCAACGGTGGGTGCGCGGCGGTCGGGCTGAACGATCAGCGTCATGCCATTGGCCAGGGTGGATTGCTGGGCGCGGGGCTGGGCCGGGGCCGTGGCCGGGCCGAGCACGACAAGCGCCACAAGGGCGGTGAGGAGGTGTTTCATAGAATGACTGGATTGTAGAAACGCCTGTATGTTCAATCTTTTCAGGAAAAAAAGCCCCGCCGACGCTCCAACGCCTGCCGCTGCAGCTGAAGCGCCCGCCCGACCGGGCTGGCTGGGCAAGCTGCGGGCGGGCCTGCGCAAGACGGGTTCAAGCCTTGCGACGGTGTTCACGGGCGCGCGCATCGACGAGGCGCTCTACGAGCAGCTTGAAGAAGCCCTGCTCATGGCCGACGCTGGCGTCAACGCCACGCAGTTCCTGCTGGACGACCTCAAGCGCCGTGTGAAAGAGACCGGCACCACCGAGCCGGCCGCCGTCAAGGCGCTGCTGGTGGATGCGCTGGCCGAACTGCTGGCGCCGCTCGAAAAGCCGCTGACCATCGGTGCCCAGCAGCCCACAGTGATCATGGTGGCGGGCGTCAATGGCGCGGGCAAGACCACGAGCATCGGCAAGCTCACACACCATCTATCCAATGAGGGCGCCAGCGTGCTGCTGGCCGCGGCCGACACCTTCCGCGCGGCCGCACGCGAACAGCTCATGGTCTGGGCTGAGCGCAACACCGTGGAGATCGTGCACCAGGCAGGCGGCGATCCGGCCTCAGTGTGTTTCGATGCGGTGAGCGCGGGCAAGGCGCGCGGCAAGGACGTGGTAATCGTGGATACGGCTGGCCGCCTGCCCACGCAGCTGCACCTGATGGAAGAGCTGCGCAAGATCAAACGCATCATCGCCAAGGCCGACAGTGCCACCGCCGGGCCGCCCCAAGGTGGCACAGCCCCGTCGGGGGGCAGCGCAGCACACGAAGTGGCAAGCGTGGGGGCCCACCGTTCGCCGCCGCACGAGGTGCTGCTGGTGATCGACGGCAACACGGGCCAGAACGCGCTGATGCAGCTCAAGGCCTTCGACGAGGCGTTGGGTCTCACGGGGCTGATCGTCACCAAGCTCGACGGCACGGCCAAAGGCGGAGTGCTGGCGGCCATTGCGCGCGAGAAGCCGGTGCCCGTGTATTTCATCGGCGTGGGCGAGCAGCTCGACGATTTGGAGACCTTCCGCGCGCGCGAGTTCGCGCAAGCCCTGCTGGACTGAGACCTCCGGCCATCATGACGCTCTCGCGGTCTGCGTTCGCCCTGAGCTTGTCGAAGGGCCCTTCGTCACTGCCGAAGACAGGCTTGGACAGGCTAAGCCAGAACGGAGGGGGCAATGAATCCGAGCCCTCCTCCATCGCCTGCCATGCCTGACATGCTGCTCGTCCTGCTGATCGGCGCGGCGCTCGGTGGCCTGGTGCAAGGCCTGTCAGGCTCCAATTTCGGCGTGACCTCCACCTCGGTCTGGGCCTGGTTTCTGGCGCCGCAGCTGGTAGCACCGCTGGCCCTGGCGGGCTCGCTCGCGGGGCAGCTGCTGGGCGCGCTCACACTTCGCCGTCGCTGGCACTGGCGGCGCTTTGTGCCCTTTCTGGCCGGTGGGCTGCTGGGCTTGCCACTGGGCGTGCTGCTGTTGCCGCTGCTGGACATGGCGCTTTTCAAGATCGTACTGGGCAGCTCGCTGGTGCTGGCCTGCCCCGCCCTGCTGCTCGCTGGCGAGCTGCCGCCCATCCGCTGGGGCGGGCGCCTGGCCGATGCGCTGGCAGGGGCTGCGGGCGGCATTCTGGGCGGCCTGGGTGGCTATACCGGCGTGATCCCCACGTTGTGGACGACGCTGCGCGATCTGCCGCGTGACGAGCAGCGCGCCATCATCCAGAACTTCAACCTGGGCATCCAGCTGGTGGCAATGGCGGCTTACCTTGTGCAAGGCTACGTCTCGCTGGCGCTGCTCCCCCAGCTGGCGGTGGTGCTTCCGGTCGCCCTGTTGTGCTCCTGGCTGGGCACCCGACTGTACCTGGGTCTTAGCCAGCACCGCTTCCGGCAGCTGTTGCTGTTGCTGCTGACCGGCTCGGGCGCGGCGATGCTGGTCTCGGGGCTCGTGCGGGTCTGAACGCCTGCGACATTCTTCGGGGTCCCGCCCGGGCAAGCCTGCGGTCAGGATTGCCCTCCGGCGTCGGCCCGCAGAGAATGGAACTCCAAGGCCCATGAGCGGCCCGAGGGCCTTCCATGTTGAAGCACATTACCGACCGCCTTGGTCGTAAACTTACGGCCGACCGGATGTCTTGGCAGCCGACGCTGACCGGCCTGCTCCCGCCAGCGGCGTGACGCTAGCCGACACGGCGATGGCCCGGGCCTTACCCTGACTTGAGCACCCCCGGCTGCAGGCGCAGAATGAACTCTTTTTCTTTCATACGAGCCCAACCATCGTGACCCCCCCTGCGCAAGACAGCGCCCTCAACGAGCTTGCCCACAGCCCTGCCTCCTGGCAGCCGACGCTGACCTTCCTGCGATACGCCATCGTCACCATCCTGACGGGAGCGACTTTATACGGGGCGATCATCCTTATTTTCCTGCCCGACCAGCCCACACGCGCGATCGGGCCCGGGCTCATCGCGATGGTTGCGCTGCTGTCGGCCTATCTGCTGCGTCAAGGGCGGTCTCACGAGGCCATTCTTCTTCTGGCGGGTGGCATCTGGCTTGCGATGATGGTGGCCTCGGTGGTGTTTGGCGGCGTCCGTTCCACGATCTACTACGCGTATCCGCTGGTGATCTTCGTGCTGGGCTGGATGGTCAGCTCGCGCGCGGCCATCGTGGCCGCCGTCCTGACCTCCGTATTGACGATTGTGCTGGTCATCGCCGACGCCGCCGACTGGCTGTTCGCAGAACCCGGCGGGCCGCTGGCGCTTTACGCATTTGTCCAGATCGTTGTCTACATCCTGACCGCTGCCATGGTCACCTACCTCGTACGGGCCTACCGGCGCCAGCTTGAGGAACTGCGCCAGACGGAGCTGAAGTTCCGCACGGCCTTTGCATCCAGCCCGGTGGCGGCATCGATCGCGACGCTGGCCGAGGGCCGTCTGATTGACGTCAATGACAACTTCGAGCGCGATTTCGGCTGGAGCAAGAGGGAGCTTTTGAGCCGAACGGCGATGGACGTGGGCCTGTGGCTTGAAGCGCGGCACCGCACGGAGTGGGCCGAGACACTGATCCGCCACGGCCGCGCGTTGAACTACGAGACCGTCTGGCGCCACCGCAACGGTAATCTGCGCAACGTCAGCCTCTCGAGCGAGATCATCCAGCTTAACGGCGTGTCCTGCATTCTGGCGTACGCCACGGACGTCACCGAACGCAAGGCGGCCGAGCAGCAGATCCACCGCCTGGCCTTCTACGACCCGCTGACCGGCCTGCCCAACCGCCGACTGCTGATGGACCGTCTGGGCCATGCCATGGTGGCCTGCATCCGCCACCGTCATTTGAGTGCGCTGCTCTTCCTCGACCTCGACAACTTCAAGGCGCTCAACGACACCCACGGCCACGACAAGGGCGACCTGCTGCTGCAGCAGGTGGGCGCAAGGCTAGTCAGCTGCGTGCGCGAGGATGACACGGTCTCGCGTCTGGGCGGCGACGAGTTTGTCGTGATGCTGGAGGGACTCAGCGGCAACACCGAGGATGCCGCCGCCCAGGCCGAGACCGTGGCGCGCAAGATCATGGCGGCGCTCAACCAGTCCTACGACATCCAGCCGCTGCGCGTCCACAGCTCGCCCAGCGTTGGCATCACCCTCTTTGGCGCGGAGCACGAAAACCCGGAGGAGCCGATCAAGCGCGCGGACCTGGCGATGTATCAGGCCAAGGGCGCTGGGCGCAACACCAGCCGCTTCTTTGATCCGCGCATGCAGGCCATGATGCACGAGCGCTCCGAGCTGGAGCGCGACCTGCGCCTGGCGCTGCAGCGGCGCGAATTGGTCCTGTACTACCAGCTGCAGGTTCAGCGCAGCGGTCGCGTCACCGGGGTGGAGGCGCTGCTGCGCTGGCCCCATGCGCAGCGCGGGCTGGTGCCGCCCGGCACTTTTATCCCGCTGGCTGAAGAAACGGGGCTGATCGTGCCGCTGGGCGTGGAGGTGCTGGAGCAGGCCTGTCGCCAGCTGGCGCTGTGGAGCCAGCGCCCGGAGATGGCGCATCTGACGGTGTCGGTCAACGTAAGCCCGCGGCAGTTCCAGCGTGAGGAGTTCGTGGCCGAGGTCCTGGCCGTGCTGCAGCGCACGGGCGCGTCGGCACAGCGCCTCAAGCTGGAGATCACAGAAAGCCTGCTGATCGACCATGTGGATGACGTGATCACCAAGATGGAGGTGCTCAAAGCGCAGGGCGTGGGTTTTGCGCTTGATGACTTTGGCACAGGCTACTCATCGCTGAGCTACCTCAAACGCCTGCCGCTGGACCAGCTCAAGATCGACCAGGGATTTGTGCGCGACCTCCTCATCGACCCCGACGACGCAGCCATCGCGCGCATGGTGATCGTGCTGGGCCAGAGCCTGGGGCTGGAGGTGCTGGCCGAGGGCGTGGAGACCCTTGAGCAGCAGCAGGTCCTGCAGTTTCAAGGCTGCCAGGCTTATCAGGGCTATCTTTACAGCCGGCCGCTGCCGCTCGCGCAGTTCGAGGAGTTGGCCCAGCAGCCGGGCTGGCCCTTTGTGCAGCCGGCCGCCTGAGCGCTGTCAGCGCAGCACCAGGCGGCCGGGCGCCTCGCCCGTGACCTCGCCAATCTCGGTGGCGGCGTCGAAGCCATGGCGGCGAAAGATGTCCAGCACTTGCGGCACGCGGTCCGGCGCGCAGCTCACCAGCAAGCCGCCGCTGGTCTGCGGGTCGCTGAGCAGCGCCTGATCCACCGCCGCAAAGCCGGGTGGCAGCGTCACGTTGGCGCCGTAGCCCGCCCAGTTGCGGCCCGAGGCACCGGTCACCATGCCCTGCGCGGCCAGCTCGCGCACGCCAGCAAGCAGCGGCACGCGCGCCCAGGCTATGTGCACCGTGCATTGTGCGCCGCGCGCCAGCTCCAGCGCATGTCCCGCCAGGCCAAAGCCCGTCACGTCGGTGAGCGCGTGCACACCATCCAGCGCCCCCAGCTCCGGGCCCGGCGTGTTGAGCTTGGTCGTGGTGGCCATCATCTGCGCATAGCCGGCGGCATCGAGCCGATCTTTCTTGAGCGCGGCCGAGAGCACGCCCACGCCCAGCGGCTTGCCCAGCACTAGACGGTCACCCAGGCGGGTATCGGCATTGCGCTTGACGCGCCGGGGGTGCACCAGACCCAGCGCGACGAGGCCGTAGATGGGTTCGACCGAATCAATCGTGTGGCCACCGGCAACCGGAATGCCTGCGGCCTGGCACACCGCCTGACCCCCGGCCAGGATCTTGCCGATGGTGTCAGTGGAGAGCACGTTGACCGGCATGCCCACCAGCGCCAGCGCCAGGATGGGCTTGCCGCCCATGGCGTAGACGTCGGAGATCGCATTGGTCGCGGCGATGCGGCCGAAGTCATAAGCATCGTCCACGATGGGCATGAAGAAATCGGTGGTGGCCACCAGGGCCTGCTCGTCGTTGAGCCGGTAGACGGCCGCGTCGTCAGCGGTCTCGATGCCCACCAGCAGCTCGGGCGGCACGGGCAGCCCGCTGCTGCTGCGCAGAATCTCCGACAGCAGGCCGGGCGCGATCTTGCAGCCGCAGCCCCCGCCATGCGAGAGCGAGGTCAGGCGGGGTTCGGTGGCAGGCGGAGGAGTCTGGGCGTTCATGGCAGCGGCAGGGCGGGCAGGAGGCTGCATTGTGCCGCGTCCGGGCGCGCAGCCCCTGTGCAGCGGCGCGTATGCTCAGATGAAAAAAGCGCCGACAATCGGATCTCTTTACGGAGACAAGACATGCAACGCCGTACCCTGCTGGGGGCCAGCCCGCTGCTCCTTCTTCCAAGCCTGCTGCACGCGCAGAGCTATCCCAACAAACCCATACGCTACATCGTGCCGGTCTCGGCCGGCGGCGGCAGCGACATGGTGGGCCGAACGGTCACCGAGCGCTGGGGCAAGGTGCTCAACCAGAGCTTCGTGGTTGAAAACCAGGGCGGCGGTGGCGGCGTGATCGCCTGCCAGAACGCCGCCAAGGCCGCGCCCGACGGCTACACCCTGCTGCAGGGCTATGTGGCCACGCACGGCACCAGCCCCGCCACGCGCAAGCTGCCCTACGATGCCGTGAAGGACTTCACACCCGTGGGCATGATCGGCGGCACGCCCAATGTGCTGGTGGTCAATGCCGCGCTGCCCGTCACCACGGTCAAGGGCTTTGTGGACTACCTGCGCGCCAACACGGGCAAGCTCAGCTACGGCTCGGCCGGCGCGGGCTCGCTCACGCACCTGACCATGGAGCTGTTCAAGCTGCAGGTCAACTCCTTCATGGTCCACATCCCCTACCGCGGCATTGCCCCGGCCTTCACTGATTTGATGGGTGGCCAGACCCAGGCCATGTTCCCCGGCCTGGCGGCGGCCATGCCGCACATCCGCTCGGGCCGCGTGCGCGCGCTGGCCGTGACGGGCCCGCAACGCCATCCCCAGCTCAAGGACACCCCCACGCTCGACGAGCTCGGCTACAAGGGCTTTGACGCCATGCAGTGGTACGGCGTGGTGGGCCCCGCCAACCTGCCCGCCCCCATCGTGAAGCAGCTCAACGAAACACTCAACGCCGTGCTCAACGCGCCGGACCTGCGCGAGAAGCTCTCGGTGGAAGCCGTAGAACCCATGCCCATGACCGCGCAGAAGTTTGGCGACTACATCCGCGAAGACATCGCCCGCTGGACGCGGCTGGCGAAGGAACGCGGCATCCAGCTCGACAGCTGAGGCACCCCTCCCCTTGTGCGACCCGCGCTCCAGGTCGCATTTTTCTGACTGCAACTTCAAGAACTCTCCATGGCCCGCAACACCCCGGTCCCCGCCGACCACAATGCCCCGCCCGTCACCCAGACCCTGGCCCGTTTTGTGGCCACCCATCCCTCACGCGGCTGGCGCGACGCGGTGGAGCATGAAGCCCATCGTACTTTCCTGAACTGGCTGGGCTGTGCCGTGGGCGCGGCGCATCATGAATCGGCCAACGCTGCGATGGCTGCGGTGCAGCTGCTGCAGCCGGCGCCCCAGGCCAGCGTGCTGGGCCGGACCGAGAAGGTCGACATGGCCAGCGCTGCGCTCATCAACGGCATCACCTCGCACACCTTCGACTTCGATGACACCCACCTCAAGACCATCATCCACCCGGCTGGCCCGGTGGCCTCGGCCGTGCTGGCGCTGGCCGAACACAAAGGGCTGTCGGGTCGCAACGTGGTCGACGCGCTGGTGCTGGGCATTGACGTGTCCTGCCGCGTGGGCAACACCATGTACCCCGAGCATTACGACCGCGGCTGGCACATCACTGGCTCCACGGGTACGCTCGGTGCCGCTGCCGGCTGCGCCCGCCTGCTGGGCCTGAACGAACAGCAGACGGCCATGGCGCTGGGCATTGCGGCCTCCCAGCCCGTGGGCATGCGCGAACAGTTCGGCACCATGACCAAGCCCTTCCACCCCGGGGGTGCAGCACGTGCCGGCCTGATGTCAGCGCTGTTGGCCAGCCAGGGATTCACGGCCAGCCCCAGGGCGCTGGAGGCGCCGCGCGGCATGATCCAGACGGTCTCCACCAAGTACGCATGGAACGAAATCACCGACGCGCTGGGCCAGCGCTTGGAGATCTCTTTCAACAGCTACAAGCCCTTTGCCTGCGGCATCGTGATCCACCCCAGCATCGACGCCTGCGCCCAGCTGCGTGCCCAGGGCGTCCAGCCTGAGGAGATCGAGCGCATCGACCTCAAGGTCCACTCGCTGGTGCTTGAGCTCACGGGCAAGAAGGAACCGGCCGATGGCCTGCAGGGTAAGTTCAGCGTCTACCACGGCTGCGCCTGCGGCCTGATGTTCGGCAAGGCCGGCGAAGAGCAGTACGCGGATGACATCGTCACCCGCCCCGACATGGTGGCCCTGCGCCGCAAGGTGGTGGCGGTGGTGGACGACAGTATCGACGAAGCCAGCGTGGACGTCACCGCCGTGCTCAAGGACGGCCGCCAGGTGCATGTGTTCGTGAAGCACGCCATCGGCTCGCTGGAAAACCCCATGACCGACGCCATGCTGGAGCGCAAGTTCCACGACCTGTGCGATCCGGTGATCGGCAAGGGCAAGGCCGATGCGCTCATCGCGGCCTGCTGGAAGCTCGCGAGCACGAGAGACGTGCGCGCGCTGACGGCCCTGGCGCGGCCGTGAAGCCATCAGGCCGTGAAGCCCTGCGGCCCAGCGCGCCACGCACCACCGACAAGCCCTAAACTCAGGGCATGACCTGGCACGCCTCGCTGCAACTCGACTACAGCCGCCATGAGGCGCGCAGCGTGGCGCACTACGTGCACGAGGGCCCGCTGCGCATCCTGCAAAGCCTCTACCCCGAGGGCGACGCGATCTGCCACAACGTGATCGTGCATCCGCCGGGCGGCCTGGTGGGCGGCGACACCTTGTACATCCGCCTCACGGTGGGTGCCGGCGCACATGGCTTGGTGACCACGCCGGGTGCCACGCGCTTTTACCGCAGCACCGGCGAAACGGCCCGCCAGCTGCTGCAAGCCCGCCTGGCCGAGCGCGCGCGCCTTGAATGGCTGCCGCTGGAGGCCCTGGCCTACAACGCCTGCCTCGCGCAGAACCGCGCCGTGTTCGAACTCGCGCCCGGCGCCGAACTGCTGGGCTGGGATGTGACGGCGCTGGGTCTGCCCGCAGCCAAGCAGCCCTACCTCAGCGGCAGCTTTGCCCAGCATCTGGAAGTGCCCGGCGTCTGGCTGGAGCAGGGGCGCATCGACGCGAAAGATGCGCGGCTGATGGACGGGCCGCTGGGCCTGGCCGGGCGGCGCTGCCTGGGCACGCTGTTCTTCGTGGCGGGCACGCCCATCGAGCGCACCCGTCGCGAGGCCGCACTGGAGTGCGTGCGCGAACTGATCGATACTCACGCGCTGCGCGACACCGCAGGCGCCACCAGCCCGCATCCACAGGTCATTGTGGTGCGCGTGCTGGCACCGCTGGTCGAGCCAGCCATGGGCCTGCTGCGGCAGCTGCGCGCCGCATGGCGCCAGCAGCTCTGGCAGCTTGAGCCAGTGTCGCCACGCATCTGGGCGATGTAGGAGCACCCCCATGAATACACCCCAGGCCCTCGTGATCCAGCGCGGCGAAGCGCCCGCGCAACTCATCCTTCTGTTCCATGGCGTGGGCAGCAACGCGCAGTCGATGGTAGCCCTGGGGCAGGCCTACGCGCGCGCCTTCCCGCAGGCCCGTGTGGTGGCCATCGATGCGCCGTACGCCTCGGGGCTGGCGCCCGAGGGGCGCCAGTGGTTCTCCGTGGCGGGTGTGAGCGACGAGAACCGCCCGCAGCGGGTTGCCGCAGCCCTGCCGGCCTTTGAGTACGCCGTGCGCCACTGGCAGCAGCAAAGCGGGGTGGACGCAGCGGGCACGGCACTGCTGGGTTTTTCGCAGGGCGCCATCATGGCGCTGGAGTCCACGCTGCGCTCCGAGCCGGTGGCCGCGCGCGTGATTGCCATCGCCGGGCGCTACGCGCGCCTGCCCGAGCAGCCCCTGCACGAGGGCAGCACCGTACATTTGCTGCACGGCAAGGCGGACACGGTCATGCCCTACAGCCACGCGATCGAGGCCGCGCTGCGCCTCAAGAGCCTGGGCGCGGACTTCACCGCTGACGTGCTGCCCTTCATTGGCCACGAACTGCACGCCGACCTGATGGAAATGGCCGTGGAAAAACTGCAGCAGCACATTCCGGCCCGTCTCTGGCTGCAGCCCGGCGAGGGCGAGGTCACGAACTGAATGTGACCACTCAAGGACACGCCATGCACCTTGTGCCCCCGCTCTTTGTCTCGCACGGCTCGCCGATGTTCGCGGTGGACGCCGGCAGCACCGGCCCGGCCCTGCACGCCTGGGCCCGGGCGCATGCACGGCCGCAGGCCATCGTGGCCATGTCGCCGCACTGGATGGCGCGCCAGCCTACGGTGATGAGCACGCCCGCGCCGCCGACCTGGCACGACTTCGGCGGCTTTCCGCCCGAGCTCTACACGCTGCAGTACCCCGCCCCGGGCGAGCCCGCACTGGCGCAGGATGTGCTGGGCCTGCTGCAGGCCGCAGACATCGCCGCCATCGAGGACAGCCGCCGCCCGCTGGACCATGGCACCTGGGTGCCGCTGATGCATCTCTACCCCAAGGCTGACATTCCAGTGGTGCAGCTTGCGCTACCCGCCACGGCCGGCCCGGCCGAGGTGTACGCGCTGGGCCGCGCGCTGCGCCCGCTGGCCGCCCAAGGCGTGCTGCTGCTGGGCTCGGGCAGCATGACGCACAACCTGGGCGAGTTCTTCGGCGGCCAGACCGAGCCTGCGCCCTATGTGGAGGAATTCAGCCGCTGGGTGGAAAGCCGTGTTGCGCAGGGCGAGCTTGCCGCGCTGCTGGACTACCGTGCGCAGGCACCACACGCGGCGCGCGCCCACCCCAGCGAAGACCACTTCCTGCCCATGTTCTTCACGCTGGGCGCAGGCAGCGAAGGCGCACGCGCGAAATACATCAGCCGCGAGGTGCGCTACGGCATCCTGGCCATGGATGCGTTTGCGCTTGAGGCCGCCTGAGGGCGCGCGGGCTCAGCCCAACACCCGGTACAGGCCATAGGCGGAGAGTGCCGCAGTGAGCACGAGCATCAGGGTCTTGAGCAGGCGGGAGGGCACCAGCAGGCCGATGGTACTGGCGATCAGGATGGCGGCGAGGATGTACGTCGTCTTCATGCCGCGATGTTAAGTCACGGCGGGTCCTGTCCTCAGCCCTGCACCTCGAACAGCGTACCCAGGCCACCCGCGTGATGCTCCAGCACGTGGCAATGGATCAGCCAATAGCCCGGGTTGTCGGCGACAAAAGCCACCTCCACCCGGTCACCGGGGGCCACGAGCACGCTGTCGCGCCAGGGGCGCTCGGGCAGGGCCTGGCCGTTGCGCGAGAGCACACGGAAGTGATGCCCGTGCAGGTGCATGGGATGCCACCAGGCGGTGGCGTTGTCGAACGTCAGCCGCACGCTGCGACCGCGCGGCACGCGGAACTCGGCAGCGTGCGATGCGTGCGCGCGGTCGTGGCTCATGTGGGCGTGGCCGTTCAGGGTCCAAGCAGGCGTGGGCTCGCGTGATCCGGCCTGCTGGCGCAGGCGCCGCGCCTCGCGCTCGGCCGTGCTCTCCTGCGGCCAGCCCTCGCGGTTCATGGCGCCGCCGCCCAGGCGCAGGGCGTGGACCATGGCCTGCGCGAGATCGGGCTCGGGCAGGGGCTCGTAGGACGCCGGCCGTGGTGCAGGTCGTGCGGCGCGCTCCGGCCCGCGCACCTCCAGCGCGGCCAGGCTGCGCTGGCCGCGGCCGAAGCGGTCGCGCAGCTCGAAGCGCCCTGGGCGCAGGGCGTCGATGATGAAGTCGCAGCGCATGCCGGGGCCCAGCAGCAGCTCGCCCTTCCAGGGCACAGCGCTAGCCGCCGGCATGCCGTCGCGCGCGATCAGCCAGGCCGGCAGGCCCTCGAACATCAGGGCGTAGATACGCGCATTGGAGGCATTGACCAGACGCAGCCGCACGCGCTGCCCGCTCTCAAGTGCCTGCACGAGTGCCGGCTGGCCGTTGACCGTGAGGTGCTGGCCCATGCGGCCCGCGTGGGCCACGTCGTGAAAGTTGTAGAAATCGTCCCTGATGCGGCCCTGCGCATTGAGGCGCCAGTCATCGAGCAGCCACACCAGATCCAGATCCACCGGCGGGGGCTCGTCGTCCTCGACGATGAGCACGCCTGCCAGGCCGCGGTCCACCTGCTCGGAGGTACCCAGATGCGGGTGGTACCAGTAGGTGCCCGCATCGGGCAGTGCGAAGCGGTAGCGGAAGCTTGCGCCGGGTGCCACCGGGTCCTGCGTGAGCCCGGGCACGCCGTCCATGCCATTGGGCAGGCGGATGCCGTGCCAGTGGATGGTGGTCGGATCGGGCAGGCGGTTGTGCAGCTCCAGATCGAGCACGGCGCCGCGCCGGTAGCGCAGCACGGGGCCAGGCACCTGCGCATCGTAGGCCCAGACGGGCAGTGCGGCCTGCCCGGCCACGGGCAGCTCTGCAGGCGCAGCCACGATCCGACGCGGCGCCACGAGCGGCTGGGCAAAGGCGGTACCAGCCAGCGCAGGCGCGCAGGCCAGGGACTGCAGAAGGTGTCGGCGTTTCATGCGAGGCGGCTTGCTTGCAACAGAGCATAGCCTAGCCGGGGCGCAGCAGGCCCTGGCGCGCCAACTCCGCCTCAGACCCGGGCCGGCGCGGGCTTGTGCAGACAGGGGTGACTCCGCAAATCTGAACGGGTGAGATAAAGCAGACTCCGGACCAACTGTTTGGCCCCCTGAGGCCATCGAGAAGGAGTTTGCGATGAACAAGATCATCAGGACGGCGTAGCCGCCGTCTCCACAGCCCACTCTTCAAAGCCAAAGTGGCACTGGCCGCGCTGCGCGAATCTCCCTGACCTGCCCCCATCCAACGTACCAGTCATAAGTTGGAAGTCCCGGTTCAAGGTTCATCGATCTGGTTGTTGGTGTTGATGGAATGAGATCAATCGCCAGCGCGCTGGCGATTCAGCTCGGCGAACCGGGCCGGTGGGATGCACCCCAGCGCACGGGCAATGCCAGAAACGTCGTCGGAGGGTTCTTCGAGCCACGCGTCAAGGTACGCGGCCGTTTCTTCAGGGGTGCGCAGGGGTTCGGCCACATCGTACGTGGACGTCTTGACCCTGACGGTAGCCTTGCGCCTGGTACTCGCCATGTTCAATCTCCCAACGCCTTTGCCAGGCAGATGGCCTTGGCTATAGCCCTGGACTGTGTGGACGTGTCGCTGCCAATGGACGAAGTGTCGCCTTTTGGCTAAGGGTGCTGCATCTGTAGTACGGACCTGCCCCTCACCCAAACAACGCCTGCACATCAATCGTCGAGCGCCGCCCCAGCTCCGGCGCGCTCGCGCGCAGCCAAGCCTGCGCGTGCTCGCGGCCCTGGGCCATGAGGCGTTGCAGAAAGGGCGTGTGGGGCAGGAGCTTGCTGTCGCTGCGTGCCAGGCTTTCCAATTCGCTGCCGCCGATCATGTGAAAGCGCATCTCGCGCAGGCGGTTTTCCAGCCGGCCGCCCAGCGTGGGCGCCGAGAATTCGGTGGCCTGCGCGAACATGCGCATCTCGCGCATGAAGTGCGAGTTGAAGCCGAGCTCGGAAATGCGGGTCTCGATCTCGGCCAGGGTATTGGGGGTGGTGGCGCGCCGCAGGGGATTGAGCAGCACGAGCAGCACGTCGCGCGCGTCGCAGTCATAAAACAGCGGAAACACTGCGGGGTTGGCGCTGTAGCCGCCGTCCCAGTAAGGCTCGCCCTCGATCATCACCGTGCGGTGGATACGCGGCAGGCAGGCCGAGGCCAGCAGCACGTCCACGCTGAGCTCGTGCTCGCGAAAGATGCGCAGCTTGGCGGTGTTGACCTGCGTGGTGCCGATGAAGAGCTTGAAGGGCGAGCGCGTGCGCAGGGCTTCAAAGTCCAGCTGCTCCTGCAGCAGGTCGCGCAGGGGGTTGAGGTCCAGCGGGTTGAGCTGCGCGGGGGAAAACTGCCCTGCCCAAGTGGCCAGCAGCTTGCCCGCCGGGGCCAGGCTCACGCTGCTGCCCTTGCCGCGCACCAGGCCCGAGGGCATGTGCTGGCCCAGTTCATTCCAGAAGCGGCTCAGCGCCTCGCGCGCGCCGCTGCGTCCGCCGCGGATCCAGCCGTCGGCCAGCAGCACGGCATTCATGGCGCCGGCGCTGCTGCCGCTGAGGCCTTCGAAGTTCAGGCCCTCCAGTTCGAGCAGCGCGTCCAGCACGCCCCAGGTGTAGGCGCCATGCGCGCCGCCGCCCTGCAGCGCGAGGTTGACTCTGGCGGGTCCGCCGCCCAGCCAATGGCGCAATCTGTCCAGCCCGCCCTGCAGGCCATTGCCATTGGGCGCCGTACCCTCTTCCATGCCTTGACTCCTGTGCGCGCCCAGCCATGCAGCGGGCTGAGATCAGTATAAGGTTAACCTGATCCGTGTCTTGTGCGGGAGCTACCTTTCAGTAACGGTGTTTCAGTGTCACACGCAAGGTGCGTGGCTCGGCCGGGTGGAGATGGCGGTCATCCACGGGCGCGCTCTCGCCCGAGAGTTGCGAGCTGTACCAGTACTCGATGTCATTCACGCGTCGGTCGAGCAGGTTGTAGACGTCGAGCGTGAGACGCGTGCGGGTATCGAGCCGGCGGCCGACGCGCAGATTCAGCAGCTGCGAGGCTTGTGAGCGCACGCTGCCATCTTCAAGCAGCGGGCGCGGGCCGATGTAACGCCAGCGCAGGGCACCAAACCAGGGGCCCAGCGCGTCCAGCGTGAGCCCGATGTTGGCGATGCGCGCCGCAGCGCCGGGGATGTAGGGGCCGTCGGCGCCACCGTCGGTGAAACGTGCCTGCGTCCAGGCCAGATCGGCGTCCAGGGCCCAGTGGCGATTGAGCAGCCAGTCGTTGCTCCATTCCAGGCCGTGGCGGCGCGAAGGGCGCGAGGCCTCGGTGGTGCCGGCGTCGCCCACGAAGAGCAGCTCCGAATCGGCACGCAGCTGCCACAGCGCGAGCTTGCTCTGCCAGCCCGGGCGGATCTGGCTGCGCAGGCCAAGCTCGCTGCCGCGCATGCGCACCAGCGGGTTCACGCGCTGCGCGGCGGTGGACGGATTGGCAGGGTCCACAGTAATGGTGCTACCGCGTGCATCATTGGAATGGAAGCCCTGACCGGCGTTGAAATAGAACTCGGTATGCGCCCAGGGTCCGAGGATGAGCGCGAGCTTGGGGCTGAGCATCTGGTCGCCGGCGCGGCCCGAGTTCTGCACGAGGCTGGAGTCCACCTGAAACTGGTACACATCGCCGCGCAGGCCGGCGATGGCGCGCAGCCGGGGCGTAAAGCACAGCTCGCTCTGTGCCCAGAGCCCGAGGCTGGCCTGGCGCACGCGGTCGACGCGCACGGTGTTCCAGACCTGGCGCTGGCGGCTGTTGTAGAGCGCCACGGGGCTGAGCTGGTCGGCCCGGCCCTGCACGCCCCAGGTGTGCAGGGCCTCCAGGCCCGCCACCTGCCCAAGCTGCGCTTGCGAGGCCGCAAAGCCCGCAGCGCGCCGCCGCTCGCTCTGCTGGAACTGGTCACCCGTGTTGCAGTTGCCGCTGCGCGCGATGTCTTTCTCGCAGTACTGAAAGTTGGACCACAGGTCCAGCGCGCTCTGCAGCGCCCAGGCGGCGGCACGGCGCTGCGTGTCGTGGCCGCGCTGCGCCCACTCGGCCGAGAGGCTGTAGCGCGCGCTGATGCCACCGGTGGTGGGGTCCAGGCTGCCATAACGGTCCAGCGGGCCGCTGGCCAGCGCGCGTGCAGGGATCTGGTCGGTGGAAGTCCAGCGGCCGCTGTAGGCCATGGCAGTGAGGGTCAGTCCGTCGTCACGCGTGCCCTCGCTGTAGCGCAGCACCCCGTTGACCTTGCGGTAGTTCTCGGGCACCTGCCAGGGCCCGTCGTTGTGATAGAGCTCCAGCGCGTAGAGCAGGCGGCCGTTGCACTGCGCGGGCGAACCTGCCAGCACGGTACGTGCGTAGCCACGCTGACCCAGGGTGAGCTGGGCCAGGGTGCCCTCCAGCCGGCGTGCGTAGCTGATGCGTGCGGCGCCCGCCGCCGAAAAATCACCCTCCTCCGCATGGTATGGACCCTTGCGGTAATCGATGCGCTCGATGAGCTCGGGGATCAGAAAGCTGAGGTCCGTGTAGCCCTGGCCGTGCGCATGCGTGGGCATGTTGACGGGTACGCCGTTGACCCAGGTGGCAAAGTCGGTGCCGTGGTCGAGGTTGTAGCCGCGCAGGAAATACTGGTTGGCCTTGCCGTCGCCCGCGTGCTGCGTGACGATCAGGCCGGGCACCATCTCCAGCGCCTCGGCTGGGCGCAGCAGCGGCATCTGCCCCAGGCGCTCTGCCGAGACCACACCTTCGCTGGCGGCGGCGGCGATGCCTTCGCGGTTTTCCACGCGGCTGCGGACCTCGACGGTGGAGAGCGCCTTCGGCTCCTGGGCGCTGGCTTTAGCCGCCAGCGCAGCAAACAAACACAAGAACGACCGCTTGAGTCCCTGCATGGCCGCGTGTACGCCGGGCGGGAAGCGAGCGGGCGGTACGGCAAACGGCCTAAGCCGCGTGCCTTGCCAGGTGCACCTGGTGCAGGGTGATCTTGCGCACCTCGGCCTGGCTGGTCTGGATATGCGTGCGCAGCAGCAAGGCCGCCTGATCGGCGCGCTTGCGCTGGATGGCCCGCAGGATCTTGCCGTGTTCCTCGTAAGTGGCGTCGATACGCGCCTGATGGGTGAAGTCGAGCCGGCGGATGATGCGGATGCGCTCAGTCACATCGCGGTGCACGCGCGTCATCTCGGCATTGCCCGCTGCTGCCACAAGGCTGCAGTGGAACTCTTCGTCCCACTGCGCCACCTGCCTGATGTCGCTGCTGCGTTCGGCCGCAGGCGCGAGCCAGATGGCGGCGATGCGCTCCAGCAGCGCGCGGTCCACGTGTACATCGTCGGCGCAGATGCGCTGCACGGCCGTGGTCTCCAGCACCATGCGCAGGTCGTAGAGCTGCTCGAACTGCTCGAAATCAAAGGGCAGCACGCGCCAGCCATTGCGAAACAGCACCTCCACATAGCCTTCCTGCTGCAGGCGCTGCAAGGCCTCGCGCACGGGCGTGCGCGAAACGCCCAGGCGCACGCTGATCTCGCTCTCGGTGAAGCGGTCGCCGGGCACGAGCTTGAAATCGGCCACGTCCTGCTTGAGCTGGGCATAAACGATCTCGGAGCGGGAGCGATGGGCGGGCGCTTCGGGCCTGGCGAGGGGGCGACGGGGTGTGGTGGAGTGCACGGTATCGACTCTATCAAGCTTGCAGGGCGGCCAGCAGCGCCGCGCTGCGGCAGGTCCAGCCGACGATGGCGCCCTGCGCGCGGATCATCTCCACCGTAGCGGTCTTGAAGGCGGGGAAATAGCTTTCGGTACAGTCTTCGAGCAGCAGGCCGTCGTAACCGCGGTCATTGGCCTCGCGCATGGAGGTCTGCACGCAGACCTCGGTGGTCACGCCCATGAAGATCAGATGGGTGATGCCCTGGGCGTACAGCGTCTCGTGCAGACCCGTGGCGTAAAAAGCACCCTTGCCCGGCTTGTCGATCACGATCTCGCCCGCCGCAGGCGCCAGCGCGGGGATGATCTGGTTGCCCGGCTCGCCGGCCACCAGGATGCGGCCCATAGGACCCACGTCTCCGATGCGCAGGCTTGGGTTGCCCCGCTCGCGCTTGGCAGGTGGGCAGTCGGACAGATCGGGCTTGTGCGCCTCGCGCGTATGCACCACCAGGCCACCCGCCCTGCGCCAGGCGGCCAGCACGGCCTGACAGGCCGGCACGATGGCATCGAGCAGCGAAACATCATTGCCCAGGGTCTCGCCAAAGCCGCCCGGCTCGATGAAGTCGCGCTGCATGTCGATGATGACCAGCGCGGTCTTGCGAACTTCGAATTCGAAGTACAAAGGTGTTGCAGGAATTTTCATGGTGTTCGAGATCCTCGGGTTTGGCTAGGCGGGACACCGCGGAACCGGCTTCGCCGGGCCGCTGGTGTCGTCCCCCCACGGGGGGAAGACGGCGCAGCCGGCTCAGGGGGCTTGCATCAATCTCCGCCGCCCATGTACGCGCCCAGCGCGTGGCGCTGCGCGCCGGCAGCGGCGGTTTCGTGGACGATGCGGCCCTGGCTCATCACCACCACGCGGTCGGCCAACTCCAGCAGTTCGTCCAGATCCTCGCTGATGAGCAGCACCCCCGCCCCGCGCGCGCGCACCTGGCGGATGCGGGCATGAATGTCGCGCA
Organism: Curvibacter sp.; assembly: GCA_020248905.1. GTDB lineage: Bacteria > Pseudomonadota > Gammaproteobacteria > Burkholderiales > Burkholderiaceae_C > Hylemonella. The sequence continues at coordinate 42,949 of JADCGR010000016.1, forward strand.
CGGCCTCAAAGTCCAGGCCGAAGACCGGATTGGCGGCGATCAGCACAGTGATCTGCCCGCCCAGTTCGCGCGCCAGCACCGCGCGCTGAACATTGCCGCCCGAGAGCGCGCCGATGGGCGTGTCGACGCCACGCGTCTTGACGCCGTAATCGGCAATCCACTCGCGCGCGCGGCGACGCCAGGCGGCAAAGCGCAGCAGCCCGCCATAACCCGCAGAAAGTGCCTGCGGCGGCTGGTCGAAATCGCGCAGCGCCATGTTCTCGGCCACGGACAGATCGGCCACGCAGGCGTTGCGCAAGGGCTCCTCGGGCAGGCAACGCACCTGTAGCACATGGTTTTCGGCGCGTGTGCCGTAGTACGCCTGCCCGCTGACGCGCACCTCACCGGCCTGGCGCGGGCGCTGGCCCACCAGGGCCTCGACCAGCTCGCGCTGGCCGTTGCCCGAGACACCCGCCACGCCCAGGATCTCGCCGGGGCGCACCGTGAGGTTCAGACCTTCGAGGGCCAGGGTGCCGCGGTCGCCCATAGCGCTCAGGCCCTCGACCTGCAGCGCAGGCACTTGGTCTGCCGCCGCCGGCAAGAGGGGGGGCGCCACCTCGGGCCGGGCCGGCGACGCCGCGCCCTCGCCGCCCATCATGGCCTGGGCCAGACGCTGCGGATCGGTATCGGCCACGCGCACCTGGTGCACACCCACCCCCCGGCGCAACACCGTGACGTCGTCCGCATAGGCCATGACTTCGCGGAACTTGTGCGTGATGATGATGACGCTGCAGGCCCCGCTGTGCGCGAAGTCGCGCACATGGCCCAGCACCTCGTCGGCTTCCTGCGGGGTGAGCACTGAGGTCGGCTCGTCGAGGATGAGCAGGCGCGGCCGCAGGTAGAGTTGCTTGAGCAACTCCAGCTTCTGCTTCTCGCCCGCAGCCAGCGCACCGGGCCGCGCGTCGAGGTCCAGCCGGAACGGCGTAGTGGACAGGAAGGCTTCAAGCTCGGCACGTTTGCTTTTCCAGTCGATATGCAGCGGCACGGCCTCGCCCGCGAGCAGCAGGTTCTCGGCCACGCTCATGCCGGGCGCCAGCGTGAAGTGCTGGTAGACCATACCGATGCCCAGCTGGCGCGCGACCACCGGGTTGGCAATGTCCTGCTCGCGCCCGTCGATCAGGATGCTGCCACCATCGGGCTGCTGGAAGCCCGACACACATTTCACCAGCGTGCTCTTGCCAGCGCCGTTTTCGCCCAGCAGTGCGTGCACCGTTCTGGGCTGCACCTTGAGGCTCACGCGGTCCAGCGCCGTAAAGCTGCCAAAGCGTTTGCTCAGCTCCCAGGTCTCCAGCGCAAGCGCGCCCGTGGCGGGCTTGTGCGGCGGGATCAGGTCGCTGCGACGCATTTCATGCTCCAGGCAGGGCCGCCAGCAGTTCGGTGGACGTCGTGTGCGCGCCGAACACGCCGCCCTGCATGGTGATCATCTTGAGCGCTGCCAGATGGTTGCCCAGGTCGGTGGCCGCCGTGCAGTCCGAGAGCAGCAGGCACTCGTAGCCGCGGTCGTTGGCGTCGCGCATGGTGGTGTGCACGCACACATCGGTGGTGATGCCGGTCAGTACAAGGTTCGCGATGCCACGCAGCTGCAGAATCATGTCCAGGTCGGTCGCGTAGAACGAGCCCTTGCCCGGCTTGTCGATGATCACCTCGCCCGGCAGCGGCGCGAGCTCCGGAATGATCTCCCAGCCCGCCTCACCGCGCACCAGAATGCGCCCGCAGGGCCCGGCATCGCCAATGCCCACGCCATCGGTGCCGATCTGGCGCGAGCGCCAGCGCTTGTTGGCCGGCAGATCGGCGAGATCGGGCCGGTGGCCTTCGCGCGTGTGTATGACGGTATAGCCCAGCGCACGCATGCCGGCCATGACCTGCTTGAGCGGCTCAATGGGCGCGCGCGTGAGCGAGATGTCGTAGCCCATCTTGTCCACATAGCCGCCGACGCCGCAGAAGTCGGTCTGCATGTCGATGACGATGAGCGCCGTGTTGTCCGGGCGCAATGCGCCGTTCCAGGGCCAGGCATAGGGGTTCGCGTTGATGTAAGGCATGGTGAGTCTCAATCACTTCGTCGTCGACAGTTCGCCCGGGCTGCCTTCGGCGACATGGCCGGGCTTGCAGGTGAGCAAGAGGATGAGCAGCGTGAGCACATAGGGCACGATGTTGAAGAGGTGGTAGCCCCAGTTGATGCCCACCGACTGCAGGGCCGGCCCGATAGCGCCCGCCCCGCCAAACAGGGCGGCGGCCAGCACACAGCGCAAAGGGCTCCAGCGCGCGAAGATGACCAGGGCCACGGCGATCAGACCCTGGCCGCTGGAGATGCCCTCGTTCCAGCTTCCCGGGTAGAACAGCGTGAGGGATGCGCCGCCCAGACCCGCGACGGCGCCGCCAGCGGTGGTGGCGGCGATGCGGATGCCGCCCACGGGATAACCCAGCGCACGCGCCGCCAGCGACGAGTCCCCCGCCAGCCGCACCAGCAAGCCCCAGCGCGTGCGCGCAAAAGCCCACCACAGCAGCACGGCCAGCAACAGCCCCACAGGCAACAGCGCATTGATCGACAGCGCGGCCCGGATGGCGGGTATCTCGCTCCAGTTGCCCAGCGGGATGGCCGGGATCTGCGGCGCCTGCGGCTGGATCAGTGCCTTGCCGAAGAAGAACGCCAGGCCCATGCCCAACAGCATCAGCGCGATGCCCGTGGCCACGTCGTTCACGCGCGGCAGCGTGCAAAGCAGGCCGTGCAGCAGCGCCAGCAGTGCGCCCGCCACAGCGCCGGTCAGCACCCCGAGCCAGGCCGAGCCGCTGAGGTAAGCCCCACCAAAAGCGGCCATGGCCGAGAGCACCAGCACCCCCTCCAGACCCAGGTTGATACGACCTGATTTCTCGGTCAGGCACTCACCCAGGCTCACAAACAGGAAGGGCACGCCCACGCGCAGCATGCCGCCAACGACGCCGGCAAACAGCGTGAGCCAGAGTTCGGCGTTCATGGCGTACGGCTCCCCTCAGGCACGGCAGACTGTTGCAGCAGGCGGCGGCCCAGCGCGCGCCAGTCCTGCGCGCGCAGCGCTTCGCTCGCCAGGATGAGTACGAAGGCCATGCCCTGCAGCACCAGCACCGAGGCGTCGGGCAGGCCCAGTCGGCGCTGCAGCAGGCTACCCGCCGCAGCGAACCCACCGAAAAGAATGGCCACCGGAATCACGGCCAGCGGCTGGTGCCGCGCAATGAAGGACACCAGGATGCCCGCGTAGCCATAGCCGGCAATCAGCGCAGCATTGGCACTGGTGTGCACGGCCGCCACCTCCACAGCCCCTGCCAGGCCGGCACAGGCACCGCCCAGCGCACAGGCCAGCACGATGAGGCGCGAGGCCGGCAAGCCGACCAGTTGCGCAGCGCGCGGATTGCCGCCCACCACGCGCAGCGCAAAGCCGCCCGCCGTCCAGCGCAGCAACAGGCCCAGCCCGAGGCAGGCAAGTACGCCGATCAACAGGCCCCAATGCACATCGCTGCCCGCCATGCCACCGATGCGTAGGCCTTCGGCCAGCGTGGGTGTGGACGGTTTGTTGAGGCTGGCCGGGTCGCGCAGCGGCCCTTCGACCAAATGCCGGAACAGCCCCAGCGCAACATAGGCCAGCAGCAGACTGCTGATGGTTTCGTTGACGCCGCGGTACTGGCGCAGATAGCCCGACAGCGCAATCCAGGCCGCGCCAGCGGCAGCACCGGCCAGGCATAGCGCGGCTGTGCCCACCGCATTGGCCGGCAAGGGGAGCAGCAGGGGCAGCGCCGCACAGGCGAGGCCACCGAGCACCAGTGCGCCCTCGCCGCCGATCACGATGAGGCCGGCACGCGCCGCAATGGCCACGCACAGGGCAGTAAGCATGAGGGGTGCCGCGCGCTGCAGCGTGTTCTGCCAGGCAAAACTGCCGCCGAAAGCTCCCTTGAACAGCAGGGCCCAGACCTCCATCGGGCTCACCCCGGCCGTGAGCCAAGCGAACAGCCCGAAAAGCAGCAGCGCGGCGGCAATGGCGCCCACCGGCAGCAGCAGATCTTCGAGCGTGTTGTGCATGACTCAAACTCCTTTCAAGTTTCGTGCCCGAAGGTCAGCAAGCTCGGCGTGAAGTGCCTTCAGGCGGGGGCGACCGCGGCACCGGCTCCGCCGGGCCGCTGGTGGCGTCCCCTCCCCGGCACGAGGGAGGGGAAGGCGGCGCAGCCGACCCAGGGGTGGGACCTCAAATACTCCCGATCACGCCCTCGACGAGGTAGTTCATACCTTCGAGCTCCAGCGCAGTCTGCTTGTAGCTGGTGCCTGCGGCAATCACGGTCTTGCCCTTGTTGTCCTTGAGCGCGCCCTTGAAGATGTCGAAGCTGCCGGTCAGCATGCGCGCCTTCACGGCGTCGGCGGCCTTGCGGGCGGCCTCCGGCACCTTGGGGCCATAGGCCGATGTCTTCACATAACCGTCCTTGAGGCCGCCACGCAGGAAGTTGGGATGCGGCTTGCCGCTGGCGGCCGCCTCGACGACGGTCTTGTAGGCGGTGAGCCAGTTCCATTCGGCGCCCGTGAGGTAGGCGTCGGGGGCCAGCCTGGCCTGGCTGGCGTGGTAGCCGCAGACCATCTTGCCGCGCTTGGCTGCGGTTTCGACGATGACCTTGGGGCCGTCCACGTGCATGGTGAACACATCCACGCCCTGGTCGGCCAGGCTGTTGGTGGCCTCGGCTTCCTTGACCGGCATGGACCAATCGCCCGTGAAGATCACGCTGGTGGTGATGCCCGGCTTGACCGAGCGCGCACCCATGGTGAAGGCGTTGATGTTGCGCAGCACCTGCGGGATGGGCTTGGCCGCGATGAAGCCGATCTTGCCGCTCTTGCTCATGTGGCCGGCGATCACGCCATTGAGGTACTGGCACTCGTCGATGTAGCCAAAGAAACTGCCGACATTTTTGGGGTGCTTGCCTTCGGTCCACAGTCCGCCGCAGTGCGCGATGCGTACATTGGGGTACTTGGCGGCAATGGCCAGCACATGGGGATCGAAGTAGCCGTAGGAGGTTGGGATGAGCAGCGAGGCGCCGTCCTGCTCGATCATGCCGGCCATGGTCTTCTGCACGGCGGCGGTCTCGGGCACGTTTTCTTCTTCGACCACTTTCACGCCGGGCATCTTCTTGAGCTCGGCCGCCGCCTGGGCCTGGGCCTGGTTGTAGCCGTAGTCGTCGCGCGGGCCGACGTAGATGATGCCCACGGTGATGGGCTTCTGGGCGCGGGCGATGCCGGCATAAGACCCCAGCGTGCCGGCGGCGCCGAGGGCGGCCAGGGACATGAGGGTCTCGCGACGATTGAAGTGCTTGGTGCGCATAGTGAAGCTCCTAGACGTGGGTTGGGAAAGATCGAAAGCGGGCAGGGAAAAAGCGGTTCAGGCGACAGGCGGCTGCAGCAGGCTCACGTGTGCGGCCACAACGCGCCAGCCTTGCGGCGTGCGTAGCCAGGTCTGGCTCTGGCGGCCGGTGCGGTTGCTGCCCTCGCGCTGGAACTCGATGTTGGCGGTGGCGTAGTCCGCGCCGTAGGTGGTGATGACGGTGCGCAGCACCGTGCGCGCCAGGCCCTGTGCGGGTCGGCCTGCGCGGAAGGCCTGGATCTCGTCGTAGCCGTAGAGGTTTTCGGTCACGCCGTAACGCAGGGTGTGCGGGCTGTTCCAGAACAGTTCGTCGAGCACGGCCACGTCATTGCTCACCAGCGCCTGCTCGTAGCGGGCGAAGACGGCCGTGACCTCGGCGAGCACGTCGGGGCGGTTGATGTCCAGGCTCATGGCAATTTCCTTGATCAGAAGTTCACAGGGCGAACGCCGGCCACCCCGGCGTCACTGAGCATCTGGGCCGCGCGCAGGGCCAGATCTTCGCGCCAGGGCGCGGCAATCAGCTGCACACCGATGGGCAGGGCACTGCCCTGCGGCCATAGGGGTGCCGCCGCCACGGGACAGCCGGCAAAGGAGATGGGTTGGGTGAGCAGGCCCATGGCCGGACGGCTCGGGTGGCGCGTGCCGTTGACGTCCAGCCACTCGTTACCGATCACGGGCGCGCTGACGGGCGTGGACGCGGCAATCAGCACGTCCCAGTGCTGGAACAGCGCGTTGACCCGGTCGCGGTAGATGCGGCGGTAACGCTGCGCGCGCAGGTACCAGGCGGCGGGCTGCACGGCACCGGCAATGAAGCGGTCCACCGAGAGCGGCTCAAAGTCCTGCGGGCGCGTGCGCAGGTCGTCCAGATGCAGGTTGCCGCCTTCGCTGGCGGTGATGATGAAGGCGGCCGTGCGGCCCAGATGTGGATCGGGCCAGATCACATCGGGCTGCGCGCCCAGCGTGCAGGCCGCCAGCGCCACCACCTCGCGCGCGGGCGCGGTGGCGTTGTCATGGAAGTAGCCCCCCAGCACGCCAATGCGCAGGCCCCGCACGCCGCGCTGCAGCTGCGTGCCCACGGGCTGCACGCGCAGAGCGTGGCAGCCCGGGTCCAGCGGATCGGGCGTCTGCAGCGCGTCATAGGCCAGGGCAAGACCGGCCACGGAGCTGGCAAACGGGCCCAAGTGGTCGATGCTGTGCACGAAGGGGTAGCTGCCGCGACGCGACAGCCGGCCAAAGGTGGGCTTGAGACCCCAGACCCCGCACAGCGACGCGGGCACCCGGATGGAGCCATTGGTGTCCGAGCCCAGTGAGAGCGGCACCTGCGCGGCGGCCACGGCAGCGGCCGAGCCGCCCGAGGAGCCGCCCGCGATGCGCGTGAGGTCATGCGGGTTGTGCGTGGGGCCGTCGTGGGTGTTCTCGGTGGTGAAGCCGTAGGCGTACTCATCCATGTTCAGGCCGCCCAGCAGCACCGCGCCCGCCGACTGCATCTGGCTCACGAGCACCGCGTCTGCCGTGGCCGGTGGGGCCGAGCGGTTGATCCTGGAGCCAGCGCGGGTGGGCAGACCTTGGATATCGAACAGGTTCTTGACGGCATAGGGCACACCGGCCAGCGGGGGCAGCACCTCGCCGCGCGCACGGCGCGCATCGATGGCATCGGCCTCGCGCTGCGCGCGAGTAAAGGTGCGGTCGGTGAAGGCGTTGACGCGTGCGTCGGTGGCCTCGACGCGGGCCACGCAGTCGGCCAGGACCTCGCGCGCACTGAAGTCACCGCGGGCCACACCCGTGGCCAGGGCCACGGTGTCGAGCTGGTGCAGCGCGGCGCTCATGACTGCGACGCCGCATCGGCGGCAGGGAAAGGCGCGGGGCGGTAGACCTCGGCGAGCTCGTCGTGGGCAGCCAGGGGCACACTGTCGAGCAGCTTGACCATGCCCAGCGTACGGCCCAGGTGCAGGGCCACGCGGGCATCGCGCTCGGGATCGGGCGCAAAACCCAGCGCGGTGCAGGTGGCGCGCACGTAGCTCAGGGTCTGGGTCTCATCCACGGACTTGTTCTCCTCAGAATTCAGGCAATGCGGCATGGAAGTGACAGGCCACCTCGCGACCAGGCCCGCTGGCTGCAAGCGCGGGGACCTCGCTGGCGCAGCGGGCCTGCCCGAGCGGGCAGCGGCCTTCAAAGCCGCAGCGTCCGGGCAGCGCAGTGCCACCCATCTGGATAGGGCTTTGTGCCTCGCCGGGCAGCAGGTGCTGGGTGACATCGCGGCCGGCGCCGGGGATGGAGGCGATCAGGGCACGTGTGTAGGGATGGCGGGGATGGGCGAAGACCTCGGCGGCCGGGCCGCTCTCGACCACGCGGCCCAGGTACATGACGAGCACACGGTCGCAGAGCAGGCGCACCACGTTGAGATCGTGCGAAACGAAGAGAAAGCTCATGCCGAGCTCGCGCTTGAGCTCGGCCAGCAGCTTGAGGATGATGACCTGCACGGAGACGTCAAGCGCTGCAGTCGGCTCGTCGAGCACCAGCAGGCGGGGCCGCAGCACGGCCGCACGCGCAATGCCCACGCGCGCCTTCTGCCCGCCCGAGAGCTGGTGCGCAAAGCGCGCGAGCAACTCGTGCGGCAAGCCGGTGAGTGTGGCGATCTCTTCCACCCGCTGCCGCAGCTGCGCGGCATCACGCACACCGGCCAGCAGGCGCAGCGGCTCGGCGATGGTGTCAAAAGCGCTGTAGCGCGGGTTCAGGCTGTCGTGCGCGTCCTGAAACACCATCTGCACCTGCGCGCGTGCTGCATGTTCATGCATGCGTCGCGGCTCGATCAGCCCGAGGTCCGCGCCCTCGAAGCGGATCTGGCCGTCGGTGGGTGCCAGGGTGCGCGTGAGCAGGCGCACCAGGGTGGACTTGCCGCAACCCGATTCGCCCACCAGGCCCACGGTCTCGCCGCTTTCGACCTTGAAGGTTACGCCGTCCACGGCATGCAGCAGGCCAGCGCCCTGCGGCGTCTTGATCGGGAAGCGCTTGGCGAGATCGATGACGTCGAGCAAAGGGCGGCTCATACGGAAGACTCCGGTGCACCGGCGCCGACCAGGCCCGGGCGGTGGCAGCGCACGACATGGCTGCCGTCCTTGACCACGGGTAGGGGCGCCTCGCAGGCTGCGCTGCGCTGCTCGCAGCGCAGCGCAAAGCGGCAGGCCGGCAGATCGGCACGGCGCAGATCGGGCAGGCTGCCCGGGATGGCGTTCAGATCGGCCAGCGCGCCGCGACCGACCAGCGTGGCGCCGATCAGCTGGCGGGTGTAGGGGTGCTGCGGTGAGCCAAACAGCGTCTCGGTGGGGGCCGACTCGACGACGTGGCCAGCGTGCATGACGACGATACGGTCGCACTGCTCACGCGCCAGGCCCAGGTCGTGCGTGATGAGCAGGGTGGACATGCCGCGCCCGTCATGGGCGTTGCTTGCCTTCTCGCGGATCAGACGCATGATGGCGGCCTGGGTGGTGACGTCCAGTCCGGTGGTGGGTTCGTCGGCAATCAGCAGCTTGGGACCACAGGCCAGCGCCAGCGCGATCATGATGCGCTGGCACAGGCCACCCGAAAGCTCGAAGGGATAGGCGTGGTAGCGGCGCGCCGGATCGGGAATCTTCATTTCCGCCAGGCAGGCAATGGCGCGCTCGCGGCGCTCGTGCGAGCGCACAGTGGTGTGGCAGGCCAGCACGTCCTCGATCTGATGCCCGACCTTGCGGATGGGGTTGAGCGCGACCTTGGGGTTCTGGAAGATCATCGAGACCTCGCGGCCGCGCACGGCCTGCAGGTCGTGCTCTGACGCGGCCAGCAGGTCAAGGCCGTCGAAGCGGGCCGAGCCGCGGGTGATGCGTGCCGCCGCGTCCGACAGGCCGAGGATGGCATAGGACAGCACGCTCTTGCCCGAGCCGGACTCCCCCACCAGGCCCACGGTTTCGCCGCGGGCGATGGCCAACGTCACGTCCTCGAGCGCATGCACCGTGCCGCCACGGGTGCGGAACTGCAGCGAGAGATCGCGGATGTCGAGCAGCAGCGGCGTGGTCATGTGCGCCTCCGCGGGTCGATGAGATCGCGCAGACCGTCACCGAGCAGGTTGAAGGTAAAGACCGCCATCATGAGCGCGGTACCCGGGAAGAGCGCGATCCACCACTCGCCCGAGATGATGTAGCTTGCGCCTTCCGCGACCATGATGCCCCACTCGGCGGCAGGTGGCGTGACGCCCAGGCCGATGAAGGACAGGCCCGCCGCATTGAGGATGGCCCAGCCCATATTGAGGGAGATCTGGACCATCATAGGCGGCAGCGCGTTGGGGATGAGGTGCACAAACAGGATGCGCGCGTCGCTGTTGCCGGCCAGCCGCGCGGCCTCGACGAAGCCGGCCTCGCGGCGCACGTTGACCTCGGTACGCGCCACGCGGATGTAGAAGGGCAGATTCACAACGGCCGTGGCCACGATGATATTGAACACCGTGTTGCCCAGGGCCGCGACGATGCCCATGGCCAGAACAAAGAGCGGGAAGCTCATCACCATGTCGCAAAGGCGGATGACGATGCGGTCGATCCAGCCGCCGTAGTAACCAGCCGCTGCACCGATCAGGCCGCCAATGACAAAGGACGCGGCCACCGCCGTGATGGCGATGGTGAAATCGATACGCGTGGCGACCACCACGCGCGAGAGGATATCCCGGCCCAGTGCGTCGGTGCCGAACCAGTTGGCTGCGCTGGGTGGCGACAGCGCCGGTCCCACATTGCTTGCCATGGGGTCGTAGGGCACCAACGATTGTCCGAACAGGGCAATGAGCACAAAGAGCAGGAACATCACCGCCGAGACCAGCGTGAAGGGGTTGTCGGACAGCACGTAGCGAGCATGTGCCCACCAGGACTTCTGCGCCGACGGCGGGCGCGTGGGCGCGGGGGTGGCAGGGGTAGCGTTCATGAGGCGTCTAGCTTCCGAGTCGCACACGCGGGTCGATCACCACGTAGAGCAGGTCGATGCACAGGTTGAGCAGGGTGTAGAGCACGGCCATGGTAAGCACGAAACCTTGCACGGGTGCGTAGTCGTTGGCAATCAGCGCTTCCAGCGCAAAGGCGCCGACGCCGGGCCAGGCGAAGACTTTCTCGACGATGACACTCATACCCAGCAGGAAAGAAAACACCATGCCCATGGTGGTCACCACGGGCAGCATGGCGTTGCGAAAAGCGTAGCGCACCAGCACCGTGGTGCTGGACAGGCCGGAGGCGCGCGCCGTGCGCACGAAGTCTGCTGACAGCACGGCCAGCATGGACGCACGCGTCATGCGGGCCAGCGGCGCCAGCACGAAGATGCCCAGCGTGAGCACGGGCAGGATCATCTGCTTGAGACAGGCGATGAACAGCTTCACATCCCCCGCGAGCAGGCTGTCCACGCTGTACAGGCCCGTGATCGCCGCAGGCGCGCTGAGGTAGGGATCGAGGCGGCCCAGCGGCGAAGGCGACCAGCCCAGCAGATAGTAGAAGACGTAGACCAACAGCAGGCCGGTGAAGAAGGTGGGCAGGGACACCCCCGCCGTCGTGACGATGCGGCAGAGATGATCGACCCAGGAGTTGGGATGCCGGGCCGCAGCAATTCCCAGGGGCACGGCGATCAGCACGGCAAAGACCAGCGAGGCCAGCACCAGCTCCAGCGAGGCGGGCAGGCGCGTGAGCAGTTCCTCGCGCACGGGCAGGCCGCTGGAGAGGGCCTGGCCCAGGTCGCCCCGCGCCAGGTCCTTGAGGTAGATCCAGAATTGCTCGGGCATGCTTCGGTTGAGCCCGAGCTTCTCACGCACCTGCTCCACCGCCTCCTGCGATCCCGCCGGGCCGGCAAAGAACGCTGCCGGATCGCCCGGCAGCGCCCGCGTGAGCACGAAGGTGATGACCACGATGCCCAGCAGATTGGGCAGCGCGCCGAGCAGGCGTTTGGCGATCCGCAGCAGCATGGGCTTGGACGCTCAGGACTTGACCAGCTGACGGTAGTCCGGCTCCAGGTGGAACCAGTAGGTGTAGCCGCTGATGTTGGGCTGCATGGCCACGTCCATCATGGGCTGAACCAGCGGGATGCGCGGGATTTCCTCGTTGGCGAGGCGGATCATGTCCTTGACCATGCCGTCGTACAGCACCTTGCTTTCGGCAAAGCGCGCGTTGGTGATGATCTTGTCGAGCAGCGGGTTCTGGTAACTCATGGTGTTGAACACCGCGTTCTGGCCGTGGTAGCACCAGAAGAAGAAGTACTCGGGGTAGTTGAGCCAGCCGCCGAAGCGGTTGATGATCATGGGCATGTCCTTCTTCAGCAGCGCGGCACGCCAGCTCGCGCCCGGCACCTTGTTCAGGTTGAGCTTGATGCCGATCTGCGCCAGCGCCTCCTGGATCAGGATGGCCGCCGGCTCGGAAACGGTGGCAGCGCCGAGGTCAAAGGACAGCGTGGTCTCGATGGGGCCGACACCCGACTCCGCCATGAGCTGCTTGGCCTTGGCAAGGTCGGTCTTGTAGCCGTGGGGCTGTGGCCATACCGTGCTCTTGGGCTCGTTGGAGCCGCCGTACATCTTTATGCCACGCCGGTAGAAGGCGGTCTCGTACATCTTGTCGTAGGGCAGCGCCCAGGCCACGGCCTGACGCACCTTGACGTTGTTGAACGGGGGCCGCGCGGCGTTCATGCCGAGGTAGAAGAGCGCGTTTTCGATGGGCAGGCTGGCCACCTTGAGCTTGCCCTTGTCGCCCGCGAAGTCGGAGAAGTCCTTGGGCGGCAGGCTGTAGGTCATGTCGATGTCGCCACGCTGCAGCAGCGCGCGGCGGTTACCCGCCGAGGGCACGTCGCGCTGAATGATGCGCTTGAGCTTGGGCAGCGGGCCGCTCTTCCACTCTTCGAAGCGCTCGTACACGATTTCCTGACCGGGCTTCCAGCTCGCCACCTTGTAAGCGCCGCCGCCGGCCGTGTTGGTCTTGAGCCATTCGGCGGCCCAGGGGTCCTTGTCGGTGGCGTTTTTCTTGGCCAGCGCCGAGTTGTAGATCGAGGCCACGGGCACCGCCATATCGGGCATGGACAGCTTGTCCTTGCGGAGGAACTTCACATAGAAGGTGTGGTTGTCAATCACCTTGAACTGCGCGGGGTCCTCCAGCGAGCCGGCCTTCATCTGGAAGGTGGGAAAGCCGCCCATGGCCAAGGCGCGGTCGTAGCTCCACTTGACGTCGTAGGCGGTGACGGGGGTACCGTCGTGGAAGGTGGCGTTCTTGCGCAGGAAGAAGGTCACCCCCATGCCGTCGGCGTCCATCTTCCAGCGCTCGGCCAGTTCGGGCTCCAGCTTGGTGAAGTCGTACATGCTGGTGCCGTCGGGCATCTTCTTGCGCCCGTAGGTCATCAGGCGGTCGTAGGCGTTCCAGGCGACGCCATAGCTCGGGCGGTTCGCGCCCACGCCATGGATGTCCAGCATATTGGGGCCGAACTCATTGGCTACGACCAGCGTCTCGCGGCGGTCCTGTGCGTGCACAGACAGGGGCGTAAAGGCGGTGGTCACGGCGCCCAGGCTGGCCGCCTGGAGCAGCGAGCGGCGCTTGAAGTTCAAGGAAGGCGTTTTCATGGCGATCTCCTGTGGGTGATGCGGTGGGATGGGTTGGGATGAGGGGGTGACGAGGCGAGGGTGAGACGTGGTGGGGTTCAGCCTTTGCGCAGCGAATCGATGTAGGCGAGCCAGCCGCCGTAGGCCGTGATGTCCTGCGCGCCCTGCAGGGCCTGCGCCTCGCACAGAAAGCCCTGCACGCTGCTGCCGTCGTCCAGCGCCAGCGTGCCGATGCACAGGGGCGCGGGCACCAGCGCCACAAAAGAGCCGTACTGCTCAAGCGGCAGCTCCCAGATCTCGACGACGATGCGCGCGCCCTGCCCCTGGCCCACGCGCTGCAGCCCGGGCTTGGGCGGCACGGTGCCGGGCAAGGCGTAGAAGCGGTAATGCGGCGCCGTGGTGGTACGCGCCACGAGTTGCGCGCCGCGATCGGTCAGCTGCGGGTTCAGGGGCATGCCTGTGAGATGTGCGCCCACCACGGCCACGCGTACGGTGGCCTCCGTCGCGATCCCCGGGATGGGTCGCGGTGCCGGCAAGGGCTCGCCCGTGGCGCCCTGCGTGAGACCCGTGGCATGGTGATAGCGCTGGCCCAGCTCGGCGAGCTGCCAGTCGCTACCCGCCGCTGCGATAAGGGTGATGCCAAAGGGCAGACCGTCAGGCCGGATGCTGCTGGGCACAGACAGCGCCGCGTAGTCCAGCAGGTTGACGAAGTTGGTGTAGGCACCGAGGTTGCGGTTGAGCACCACCGGGTCGGCCTGCATCTGGGCGATGGTGTAGTGCGTGGGCGCCGTGGGCACGCACAGCACATCCATGCTCTTCCAGACCTGCGCGGCCCGCTGACCGTACGCACGAAGCTGGGTCTGCGCCTCGTAAAGGTCGGCCGCGCTGTAGGCCTTGCCCTTGCCGATGATGCTGCGCACCGGCTCCATGACTTCGGACTCGTGGGTATCGAAAAAGGTGCGGATGGCAGCGTAACGCTCGGCTACCAATGCGCTTTCGTACAGCAGCGTGGCGGCCTGCGCGAAGGGCTCGAAATCGATGATGACCTCCACACCGCCGAGCTCGCGCAGCTGCGCCCGCGCCTGCATGAACGCTGCCTCGGCCTGGGCGTCACCAAAGAACTCCAGCCGGTTGGGCACACCGTAGCGAAAGCCCGGCGCCAGCGCCTGCGTGGCCAGGGCCAGCTCACGGGAATAGGGGTCTTGCGCGTCGTAGCCGCGCGCGGCCTCGAGCACACGCGCGGCCAGGCCCACGGTGCGCGCAAAGATGGACACGCAGTCCACGCTCTGCGCGGCCGGCAGCACGCCGCGCGTGCTGATGAGTCCCCTGGAGGGCTTGAGGCCGACGATGTTGTTCAGTCCCGCAGGTACGCGGCCTGAGCCCGCCGTGTCCGTGCCCAGCGCAAAGTCCACCTGGCCGGTGGCCACCACATAGGCCGAACCCGAGCTGGAGCCACCCGAGACATAAGACGCGTTAAAGGCATTGGGCACCGCGCCCCAGGGAGAACGGGTGCCATTCAGACCACAGGCAAACTGATCGAGGTTGGTCTTGCCCAGCAGCGATGCACCGACACTGAGCAGTCGGTGCACCACGGTGGCATGCGCGGCTGGCGTGTAGGCGAAGGCTTCACAGGCCGCCGTGGTGCGCTGCCCTGCCGCGTCGATGTTGTCCTTGACCGCGAAGCGCAGGCCACTGAGTGGCCCGGCCGCCGTGCCTTGCAGCGGCGGCTCGTAGCGCGAGATCCAGGCACACGCGCCCTCGGCAGCGCAGGCCGTGGCGACGGGGCGGGCAGAGACGGGTAGGCGCACCATATTGCTGCATGTAGTCTTGTATACATGAGTACATGCAACATGCGTGCCAAAGTTTGGCCTTGCTCATGCCGTTCGTCTTGTACGGAAAAAAGTACAAGCGCGCTCCGCGCTCAGTGCGTGCAGGACTCTCCCGGACTGACCCGGGCCTGAGCCGATGTCGACGGCGCGGGCTTACTGAAACGCCACTTCCGCGAAGCTGCGCAGCTTGCGGCTGTGTAGCTGGTTGATACCGCCCTCGCGCAGCAGCTCCAGCGCGCGGATACCGATGCGCAGGTGCTGGTCCACCCGCTCGCGGTAGAAGTGGTTGGCCATGCCCGGCAGCTTGATTTCGCCATGCAGGGGCTTGTCACTCACACACAGCAGGGTGCCGTAGGGCACACGGAAGCGAAAGCCGTTGGCAGCGATGGTTGCGGACTCCATGTCCAGCGCCACGGCGCGGCTCTGGCTGAAGCGGCGCTGCGGCTGGTTGTCGGGCAGCAACTCCCAGTTGCGGTTGTCGGTGGTAGCCACGGTGCCCGTGCGCAGGATGCGCTTGAGTTCGGCGCCACGCAGGCCCGTGACCTCTGCCACGGCCTGCTCCAGCGCCACCTGTACCTCGGCCAGCGCAGGGATGGGCACCCACAGGGGCAGTTCTTCGTCGAGCACGTGGTCCTCGCGCACATAGGCGTGGGCCAGCACGTAGTCGCCCAGCTGCTGGCCGTTGCGCAGGCCGGCGCAGTGGCCCAGCATGAGCCAGGCGTGCGGGCGCAGCACGGCGATGTGGTCGGTGATGTTCTTGGCGTTGGCCGGGCCGACACCGATGTTGACCATGGTGATGCCATTGCCGTCCGGCCGCACGAGGTGGTAAGCCGGCATCTGCGGCAGGCGCGGCGGGGCCCGGCCCTCGGCATCTTCGGGCAGTGCAAGCTCGCCCACCCGACGGGTGATGACGTTGCCGGGCTCGACGAAAGCCACATAGGCGCTCGCCCGGTCCTGCATGAGCTCATGCCCCAGGCGGATGAACTCGTCAATATAGAACTGGTAGTTTGTATAGAGCACGAAGTTCTGGAAGTGCCCGGGGAACGTCCCCGTGTAATGTCGCAAGCGGTGCAGCGAATAGTCCATGCGCGGCGCCGTGAACAGCGCCAGCGGCCAGGGCTGGCCAGGCGAGGGCTCGTAAGTGCCGTTGGCGATGCCGTCGTCCATGGCGGCCAGATCGGGAAGGTCGAACCAGTCGCGCATCTGCTGGCGGCGCTCGGCGTTAAGGTCGCCCTCAATGTGTTCGTTGTCGGCAAACGAGAAATGCACGGGGATGGGCTGGCGGCTCGTGGACACCTCCAGCTCCACGCCGTGGTTGAGCAGCAGCAGGCGGAACTGCTCCAGGTAGTAAGGGGCAAACAGGTCGGGCCGCGTGAGCGTGGTTTCGTAGACGCCGGGCCCGGCCACAAAACCGTAACTCAGCCGCTCCTGCACACCCGCAGGCTGGCGCAGCACGGTGCCCGTGCGCACCCGCACCAGCGGGTAGAAGGCGCGCACCGGCCCGGCGCTGTCGTCCCCCGCCACGAAACGCTGCATGCCGGCACGCAGGTGCGCGATGCTGCTTTCATAGATGCGCTGCACCTGGGCCAGCGCGGCCGCGGCATCGGTAAAGGGCTGGGGTGGGATGGGGACCGGTAGGTGGTGCATACGTGAGCATTGTGCATCGGCAGTGTGACCCCAAGGAAGGCCTCATGCAGCTGCGACCGCAGGCTGAGCCGGTGTCATGTCACTACCGGCCAGCCAACTCAGGAATTCAACGATAGCTTTCAATGACTGATTTCCATGCGCCAAGGTATCTCGCCGTCAAGGACGGGCTCTCTGTGCTCAGCACGACGAGCACCATCGTGCGCCCATGATCGAACCAAGTGAGAGAGTCAAAGGGTTCGTGTTCCGAGAGGCCACGGCGATGGTGTAGGCGCCGCGCGGTGGCGGGCAGATAGCTCATGCCGATCTGGATGTGCCGCGACTGCTTTTCGAAGACCTGCCGCCGTTCGTCCTGCGTCAGAGCCCACCAGGCGGCCGATTTTCGGATGGGGGTCAGGGCCGCGCAGGCGGAGGCCGACCGGCCCGGGCCCTGCTGGCGTGCCGTCAGCGCCTGGCTTGTGCTCGCTTTCTACACAGCGCTGGTTGCTTGTGATGCCGCGCAAGACCCAGGGGTAGCCCTGCGCCAGCTGCGTGCCAGCGCAGGCCCTGCGCGGCGGGCCAGGGCGCGCTCGCCAGCGTGGCCTGCGCCGTGACGGACCAGTGCTCATGTCGATCCGCGATGAAGGAGGACAGCCGATTGCTCACGGTAACCGCATGCGCCCAGCAAGTGGCGTACCCGCTCAGTCCTCCTGCAACAGACTGCTCGCAATCGCCGCCGCTGCGGTACGTGTCTCCACCCCCAGCTTCTCGAAGATGTGTTCCAGGTGCTTGTTCACCGTGCGCGGGCTCATGCCCAGGATGTCACCGATGTCGCGGTTGGTCTTGCCCTTGGCCAGCCAGGACAGCACCTCGGTCTCGCGCGGAGTAATCGAGGCGCCGGTGAGGCGGCGTTGCTGGGCCGGGTCTCGCGGGGCGGCCTGCTGGCGCAGCAGCAGCATGGTCTCGCCCGGGCCACCCGAGCCCAGGTGGCTGGCATGCAGCTGGCTGCCGTCAGGGAGGGGCGCCACGGTCTCACCGCGCAGCACCACCTGCTGCAGCCACTGGCGCAGCACCACGGGGTCGGGCTGATCGCCCAACGCCAGCTGCAGCCAGCGCATGGCCTGCGGCGAGCGCCAGGCAATGCGGCCCTGATTGTCCAGCAGCAGTACGCCTAGGCCGGCCACGTCCACAGCCTCGCGCGCGAGGCGGCTCACGTGCGCGTTGCGCAGGTGCGTGGCCAGGCGCGCGAGCACCTCGGGGATCTTGAGCGGTTTCACCACGTAGTCCACGCCGCCGCTGGCAAAGCCTTCGACGATCTGCTCGGTCTCGGCCAGGCCAGTCATGAAGATCACGGGCACGTGGGCCCAGGACGGCTCGGCCTTTAGACGGCGGCAGAGCGTGAAGCCGTCGTCGCCGGGCATGATGGCGTCGAGGAGCACGGCGTCGGGCACGGCCATCTCAAAGCGCTGCAGCGCCTCGCCGGCGTCGCGTGCAACGAGCACGGTGTAGCCCTCCAGCGCCAGGGCGTCACACAACATGCGCAGGGTGTCGGGCGCGTCGTCCACCACGAGGACGACGCCGGGCGGGGTCAGGGGGCGGGCTGCCTCAGTCATCGATGTCCACCTTCAGTCGGGCGATCAGGGCATTGAAGTCGAAGCGGTCCACGTGCACCACCAGGCTTTGCAGCACATCAGCCATGGCGGGCTCGTCCTGCGCGCTGTCGCGCAGCAGGGCGCGCAGACCGCTGGCATTGCCCAGGCGGGCCAGGGTCACGAGCCGCTCGCGCAGGTCGTTGGCCAAGGGCAGGGGCGCGGCGTTGTCGTGTGCCGAACCGTTGCCGGCGACAGCGGCAGGGTGGGCCTCGTGCACCCACTCCAGCTGCAGCACCCGTGCCAGCAGGTCCAGCAGCTCGGACTCGATCACGGGCTTGCTCACGAAGCCTTGGGCGCCCACTGCGGCCAGCAGCTCTGGGCGGTTCTCGAAGGGATCGGCCGAAACAAAGATCAGCGGTAGGGCCGAGCCCGCCGTGGCGCGCATGCGTTGCGCGGTCTGCCAGCCATTGAGGTCGTCCATGTTGATGTCCAGCAGCACCGCGTCGGCCCCCTCGCGCTGCACGATCTCCAGCGCCTCGCGGCCGCTGGCGGCCTCGCGGATGGCGAAGCCCAGCGGCAGCAACAGGCTGGCCAGCAGCTGGCGCTGGATGGGCTGGTCGTCCACCACCAGCAGGGTGCGACGCGGCGCAAGGTAGCCCACGATAGGCCGCAGATTGCGCACCGTGCGCTGGGCCGGGGCTTCGATTTCGCGCAGGTAGAGGCGGATGGTGAAGGTGCTGCCCTGCCCCAGCTCACTGCGCAGGGTGAGCTCGCCGCCCATGAGTTCGGTCAGCAGGTGGGTGATGGCCAGGCCCAGGCCGGTGCCGGCCTCGCTGGTGCGCCGGCCGGCGCTGCCGCGCTCGAAGGGCATGAAGATGCGCTCCTGGTCCTGCCGGGCGATGCCGATACCCGTATCTTCCACCTCGAAGCGCAGGACCTCGTGCCGGCAGTCCAAACGAAAGACAATGTGCCCGCAGTCCGTGAAGCGCACCGCATTGGCCAGCAGGTTGATGAGGATCTGGCGCAGGCGCTTGGCGTCGGCCTGCACCCAGGCCGGCACGCGGCCCACGGTTTCGAGCCGAAAGCCCAGGCCCTTGCCCTCGGCCTGGGGCTGCACCATGCGCACGAGCTCGTCGAGGAAGTCGGGCAAGGGCAAGGGTGCAGGGTCCAGGCGCAGACGGCCGGCCTCGATGCGCGCCAGGTCCAGCAGGCCGTCGATCAGCGCATGCATATGCTGGCCGCTCTGCTGGATGGTGGTGACCATCTCGCGCGCGCTGGCCTTGAGCTCCTGGCCGCGCAGCAGGATCTGTGCATAGCCCAGAATGCCGTTGAGCGGCGTGCGCAGCTCGTGCGTCATGCCGGCCACATAGCGGGTCTTGGCGCTGCTCGCGCTCTCGGCGACCTCCTTGGCCTTTTGCAAGGCTTCGTCGGTGCGCTGGTGGGCGTCGATCTCCTTCTGCAGCAATTGCGTCTGGCGCTCGGACTCGTCGTGCGCCATGCGCCGGCTCTCGTTGGCCAGCACCACCCACCAGGCGCACACGGCAGCCAACACGGCCATTAGCGAGAAAGCCTTGATAAAGGGCAGGCGCAGAGCTGCGGCGTGGGCCTGGCCCTGCAGGCTCTCCTGCACATAGACCACGCCCAGCAGAAAAGCCATGATCGCCAACAGCGCCAGCAAGACCGAGAAGTACTGCGCGACGCGGAAGTTGAAGCGGTTGTTCAGGCTGGCAGGCAGCACGGCGGCCAGGGCCTGTCGCACCTGGTCGCCCGCGCGTGACTGGGTCTTGCAGCGATCATGGCAGCGCGATTCAAGCGAGCAGCACAGCGAGCAGATAGGTGCGCCATAGGCCGGGCAGTGCGCCATGTCGGCGCTCTCGAAAGGGTTGTTGCAGACGCTGCAGACCACGGACTCGCCGGGCGGCCAGGGCGAGGGATCGCGGCGCGCAAGGTAGTAGCGGCCTTTCGTCGCCCAGGCCAGCAGCGGCGCAGTGAGCATGGCAGTGAAGAGAGCGATGAAAGGCGAGAAGGCTTCGGCCCACACACCCAACAGGCCCGCATACGCCACGCAGGCCAGCACGACGGCCAGGCCCATGGCGCCCAGGCCCACGGGGTTGAGGTCGTAGAGGTAGGCACGGCGGAACTCCACGCCCTTCGGTGACAGCCCCAGCGGCTTGTTGATCACCAGATCGGCTACCAGCGCGCCGACCCAGGCGATGGCTACGTTGGCGTAGAGCCCCAGCACATGCTCCAGCGCGCCGAAGACGCCCAGGGTCATCAGCAGCATGGCGATGATGACGTTGAACACCAGCCAGACCACGCGCCCTGGGTGGCTGCGCGTGATACGCGCGAAGAAGTTGCTCCAGGCCAGCGAGCCGGCGTAGGCATTGGTGACGTTGATCTTGACCTGGGAGATGATGACGAAGATCACCGTGAGCCAGAGCGCCAGCGTCGGGTGGTCGAGTGAGCGCATGTAGCCTACAAGGAACATCTGCGTGGGTTCGGCCGCATGGCTGGGCAGCGCGCCGTACTGCAGGGCGACGAAGGCCAGGAAGGCGCCGGCAAGCATCTTGAGCATGCCCATGAAGATCCAGCCCGGTCCGGCGACGATGACGCAGCTCCACCAGCGCCAGCGGTTGGCGCGCGTGCGCTCGGGCATAAACCGCAGGTAGTCCACCTGTTCGCCCACCTGCACCACCAGCGAGAAGGCCACGGTGGCTGCGGCACCGAACATCAGCGGCTCAAACTCGCTGCTGCCAGAGGTCAGCCCGGACAGGCTGGTGAATTCGCTGTAGAGCTGGGGCTGCGCGATGGCGAACCAGACGAAGGGCCAGAGCAGCAGCACGATCCACACCGGTTGGGTCCAGGCCTGCAGGCGTGAGATGAAGGTGATGCCGTACAGCACCATGGGAATGATGATGAGCGACGACAGCACATAGCACCACACCAGGGACCAGCCGAAGGCCATCTCCAGCGCCAGCGCCATGATGGCCGCCTCCAGCGCAAAGAAGATGAAGGTGAAGCTGGCGTAGATCAGCGAGGTGACGGTGGAGCCCAGGTAGCCGAAGCCCGCGCCGCGCGTGAGCAGGTCCATGTCCAGGCCGTAGCGCGCGGCGTAGACCGCGATGGGCAGACCGGTGAGGAAGGTGATCAGCCCCATGACCAGGATAGCCCAGAGCGCGTTCTCGAAACCGTAGTTGAGTGCGATGGCGCCGCCGATGGCCTCCAACGCCAGGAAGGACATGCCGCCGAAGGCGGTGCTGGCCACGCGCCACTCGCTCCATTTGCGGGCGCCGCGCGGCGTGTAGCGCAGAGCGTAGTCCTCCAGGGTCTCGTTGGCAACCCAGGAGTTGTAGTCGCGGCGGATCGGGAAGATGCGCTGCGGTGCGTGGTTCATAAATGCGCCTCTTTCTGGGGAGTGGTGGCCCACAAGGGTGCACAGGCAAGAAGTGTTCCCGCGCGGAGCCTGCGCGCCCATACGTTGATTGACGTATGGGATATCTCCGGGGCTCTCCCTAATCTCAAGGCCGTGGCGACACCGTGTCGCCCCACCTCTCCCAGGTGTCCTTGGCCTTCAACTTTCCTTGCAGGAGTGCCCCATGAAGAAATCACCCGCCCCCTCCCCCACGCAGGCCGCCGGCCTGCAGCGCCGCCAGGTGCTGCAGGGCCTGGGCGCCCTTGGCGTTGTCGGCCTGCCCGGCGTTGGCTACGCCGCCGCGCCTGCGACCTCGGCCGTGAACACCACCAAGCTGGCGGTGACCGACACCGAGGTGGTGGTGGGCCAGCTGCACTCGTCCACGGGAACGATGGCGATCTCCGAGACGGGCTCGATCCAGGCGGAGCAGCTGGCCATCGACCAGATCAACGCCATGGGCGGCATCCTGGGCCGCAAGATCCGCGTGATCAAGGAAGACGGCGCCTCCGACTGGCCGACCTTCGCCGAGAAGTCCAAGAAGCTGCTGATCAACGACAAGGTGGCCGCCGTCTTCGGCTGCTGGACCAGCGCCTCGCGCAAGGCCGTGCTGCCGGTGTTCGAGAAGGAAAACGGCCTGCTCTACTACCCCACCTTCTACGAAGGCCTGGAGCAGTCCAAGAACGTGATCTACACAGGTCAGGAAGCCACGCAGCAGATCATCTACGGTCTGGACTGGGGCGCCAAGGAGAAGAAGGCCAAGACCTTCTTCCTCGTGGGTTCGGACTACATCTGGCCGCGCACCTCGATGAAGATCGCGCGCAAGCACATCGAGTCCGTGGGCAAGCTGGGCAAAGTCGTCGGCGAGGAGTACTACCCGCTGGGCAACACCAACTTCAACTCGCTGATCAACAAAATCAAGGTCGCCAAGCCGGACTGCATCTTCGCGGCCGTGGTGGGTGGCTCCAACGTGGCCTTCTACAAGCAGCTCAAGGCCGCCGGCATCACCGGCGCCAAGCAGTTCCTGCTGACGCTCTCCGTCACCGAGGACGAGATGACCGGGGTGGGCGGTGACAACTTCGAGGGCTTCTACAGCTCGATGAAGTACTTCCAGTCCCTGGACAACGAGAACAACAAGAAGTTCGTTGCGGCCTTCAAGGCCAAGTACGGCAAGGACGCGGTGATTGGCGACGTGACGCAGGCCGGCTACCTGGGCCCCTGGCTGTGGAAGGCTGCGGTCGAGAAGGCCGGCAGCTTCGACGTGAACAAGGTCGTGGCCGCCTCGCCCGGCATCGAGCTCAAGACCGCACCTGAGGGCTACGTCAAGGTGCACCAGAACCACCACCTGTGGAGCAAGTCGCGCATCGCCGTGGGCAACAAGGACGGCACCTTCAAAGTGGTGGCCGAGTCGCCCAACCTGATCGAGCCCGATCCCTTCCCCAAGGGCTACCAGTAGGCAGGGTCCAAGCCCCTCTCATTGCGGGGGGCTTGGGGGTGGCGGCCAGGGCACAAGTGACGGCCGCCAACTCTTTCTTCAGACAGACAGGCAGGTGACGCCATGGAATTCTCGGAAATACTCAACATCACCCTGATGCAGGGCTTTGCCGGACTGAGCCTGTTCTCGGTGCTGCTACTCATGGGCCTGGGCCTGGCCATCATCTTTGGCCAGATGGGCGTGATCAACATGGCGCATGGCGAGTTCATGACCATCGGCGCCTACACCATCTTCCTGTTCTCCACGCTGACAGAGAATTATGCGCCGGGGCTCATGTCCTACTACTTCCTGCCGGCCATCGGCGTGGCTTTCATCCTGGCCTTCATCGCCGGCTGGCTGGTCGAGTGGGGGCTGATCCGCTTTCTCTACAAGCGCCCGCTGGACACGCTGCTGGCAACCTGGGGCCTGAGCCTGGCCATCCAGCAGATCTTCCGCTCGGCCATCGGCCCCAAGGAAGTGAGCCCCACGCTGCCCGACTGGCTGATGGGTTCCTGGGCACCGCAGGAGGGCCTGGACATCCCGATCAACGGCCTCTTTGTGCTGGCGCTGACTCTGGTGGTCACCGGCGGCGTGCTTCTGGCGCTGTACAAGAGCCGCTGGGGCCTGCGCGTGCGCGCCACCGTGAGCAACCGCACCATGGCCAACGCCATCGGTATCAACACCAAGAAGACCGACCGCCTGACCTTTGCCATCGGCTGCGGCATCGCGGGGGTGGCGGGCGCGGCCTTCACCACCATCGGTTCCACGGGCCCGACCAGCGGCTCGCTTTACATCGTGGACTCCTTCCTGGTCGTGACCTTTGGCGGCGCGGCCAGCCTGCTGGGCACCGTGGCCTCGGCCTTTGGCATCGCGCAGACGCAGTCCATCAGCGAGTTCTTCATGACCGGCTCCATGGCCAAGGTGCTGACCCTGTCGCTGATCGTCTTGATCCTGATGATCCGTCCGCAGGGCCTGTTCGCCAGCAAGGTGCGCCGCTGATCCCGTTTCTCACTTCCGGAGTCTCCCCATGAACAGCTTCAAAACGTGGATCAGCAGCAAAGGCCTGGGCAGTGTGCTCGTCCTGGCCTTCGTGCTCCTGGTCGTCTTCCCGCTGCTCTTCGACATCTTCCGTCTCAACCTCGTCGGCAAGTACCTGACCTACGGCTTCGTCGCCCTGGGCCTGGTCATGCTCTGGGGCTGGGGCGGCGTGCTCAGCCTGGGCCAGGGCGTGTTCTTCGGCCTGGGCGGCTACGCCATGGCCATGTTCCTCAAGCTCGAGGCCAGCGATCCGGTCAGCACCAAGATCCAGTCGACCCCGGGCATTCCGGACTTCATGGACTGGAA
Source organism: Curvibacter sp. (assembly GCA_020248905.1). GTDB lineage: Bacteria > Pseudomonadota > Gammaproteobacteria > Burkholderiales > Burkholderiaceae_C > Hylemonella. The sequence continues at coordinate 67,207 of JADCGR010000016.1, forward strand.
CCAGCTCACGGCGCTGCCGCTGTGGTGGGAGCCTTTCAACCACTTGCCGTTTGCGCTGTTCGCTGTGGTCGCCCTCCCCACCCTGCTGGCCTTCATCGTCAGCTACGCCATGTTCAAGCGGCGTGTGGGTGGCGTGTACTTCGCGATTATCACGCAGGCCGTGGCGCTGATTCTCACCGTGCTCATCATCGGCCAGCAAGGCTACACGGGCGGCGTCAACGGCATGACCGACCTCAAGACCCTGCTGGGCTTGGACATCCGCACCGACAGCGCCAAGTACGTCCTTTACTACCTGTGCAGCTTCATGTTGCTGGGCACTATCGTGCTCTGCCTGTGGATCCAGAAGAGCAAGCTGGGCACCCTGCTGCTGGCCATGCGCGACAAGGAAGACCGGGTGCGCTTCTCGGGCTACGACGTAGCCATGTTCAAGGTCTTTGTGTTCTGTCTGGCGGCGGCACTCTCAGGCATCGGCGGCGCGCTGTTCACGCTGCAGGTGGGCTTCATGTCGCCCTCCTTCGTGGGCATCGTGCCCTCGATCGAGATGGTGATCTTCGCCGCCGTTGGCGGGCGCATGAGCCTGGTGGGTGCAGTCTACGGCGCCCTGCTCGTGAACTTCGGCAAGACCTACTTCTCCGAGAGTTTCCCCGACCTCTGGCTCTTCCTGATGGCAGCGCTCTTCATCGGCGTGACCATGGCCTTCCCGGAAGGTCTGGCCGGCCTGTGGTCGCGCAAGGTCGTGCCCTGGTGGCAACGCAAACAAGCAGAACGTGCGGCGATCCGCGCCGCCGTGGCACGTGACCAAGCCACCCCGGGCGACTCGGCCCCGCCGCCCAGCACGCCCGCAGCCCCGGCCCAGCTCAGCGGCCAGAGCGCCTGACCCCCGAGACCCAGGAGCCCCTCCATGAGCAACACCGACTTCGCCCTGGCCGTGGAAGACCTCACGGTCTCCTTTGACGGCTTCAAGGCCATCGACAACCTGACGCTGTACGTCGACAAGAACGAGCTGCGCGTGATCATCGGCCCCAACGGCGCTGGCAAGACCACGCTGCTGGACCTGATCTGCGGCAAGACCAAGGCCAGCGGAGGGAGCATCAAGTTCAAGAACGAGGAGCTGACCCGACTCGACGAGCACATCCGGGTACGCAAAGGCATCGGCCGCAAGTTCCAGACGCCGTCGATCTACGAGAACCTCTCCGTGTTCCAGAACCTGGAGGTGTCCTACCCCACGGGCCGCTCGGTCGTCGGCGCCCTGGCTTTCAAGTGCACCGACGAAGTCACGGCGCGCGTGCAGGTGGTGGCCGAGGAGATTGGCCTGGCCGAGGTGCTCGACAAGGAGGCCGGCCTACTCTCCCACGGGCAGAAGCAGTGGCTGGAGATCGGCATGCTGTTGATGCAGGACCCCGAGCTGCTGATGCTGGATGAACCCATCGCTGGCATGAGCGCGCGCGAGCGCGAGCTCACGGCCGAACTGCTCAAGCGCATCTGCAAGAACCGCTCGGTGATCGTGATCGAGCACGACATGGAGTTCGTCAAGCAGATCGCGCACAAGGTCACGGTGATGCACCAGGGAAAGATACTCGCCGAAGGCTCGATGGAAACAGTGCAAGCGGACCCCAAGGTCATTGACGTGTATCTCGGACATTAAGGAGAGGCACCATGCTCAAAGTCACCGACATGTACACGGCCTACGGCCAGAGCGAGGCCCTGCACGGGATCTCATTTGAAGGCAACAAGAACGAGACGGTCGCCATCATGGGACGCAACGGCATGGGCAAGACCACGCTGTTCAAGAGCCTCATGGGAGTGCTGCCGCTGAAGTCCGGCCAGATCCTGGTCGACGGCCAGGATGTCTCGAAGGATGAAAGCTTTCGCCGCGTGGCCAAGGGCATCGCCTACGTGCCCCAGGGCCGCATGATCTTTCCCACGCTGACCGTGGAAGAGAACATCCAGACCGGCCTGGAGAACGCGAAGTACAAGCAGGTCCCGGAAGAGATCTTTGCGCTCTTCCCCGTGCTCTGGGACATGCGCCGGCGCAAGGGCGGCAATCTCTCGGGCGGGCAGCAGCAGCAGCTGGCGATTGCCCGCGCGCTGGTGACCAATCCCAAGGTGCTGCTGCTCGACGAGCCTACCGAGGGCATACAGCCTTCGATCATCAAGGACATCGCCAAGGCGCTCAACGAGATCCGCAAGCTGCGCGAGATCACCATCGTGGTCTCCGAGCAGGTGCTGTCCTTTGCGATGGATGTCGCCGACCGCCTCTTCGTCATCGAAGGTGGGCGCCTGGTGCACGAGACCGCGCGCGCCCAGACCGACGTGCAGCGCATCAAGTCCTATCTCTCTGTCTGACCATTTACCTACTTCACCCACCCCACCCACCAGGAGCAATGTCATGGCTGAAACCCTGATCAAAGTCGACCTCACCAAGCCCGCGCAGAGCAACGAGATGGTGCACAACCGCTGGCACCCGGACATCCCGATCGCCGTCTGGGTCAAGCCCGGTGACGATTTCATACTGGAAACCTACGACTGGACCGGCGGCTACATCAAGAACAACGACAGTGCCGACGATGTGCGCGACATCGACCTGTCCACCGTACACTACCTCTCGGGCCCTGTGGGCGTGCAGGGCGCCGAGCCCGGCGACCTGCTGGTGGTGGACCTGCTGGACATCGGCGCCAAGCAGGACAGCCAGTGGGGCTTCAACGGTTTCTTCAGCAAGCAAAATGGCGGCGGCTTCCTGACCGACCACTTCCCTCTAGCCCAGAAGTCCATCTGGGACTTCAACGGCATGTTCACCAAGAGCCGCCATGTGCCCGGCGTGGAATATGCAGGGCTCATCCACCCCGGCCTGATCGGCTGCCTGCCCGATAAGAAGATGCTGGCCGAGTGGAACAAGCGTGAGGCCGAGCTGATCGCCACCGACCCGAACCGCGTGCCCGGCCTGGCCAACCCGCCCTTTGCCGCCACCGCGCACTGCGGCAAGGCCCAGGGTGAAGTCGCCAAGAAAGTGGCCGCTGAAGGCGCGCGCACGGTGCCGCCGCGCGAGCATGGCGGCAACTGCGACATCAAGGATCTGTCGCGCGGCTCGCGCATCTTCTTCCCGGTCTACGTTGACGGCGGCGGCCTGAGCGTGGGCGACCTGCACTTCAGCCAGGGCGACGGCGAGATCACCTTCTGCGGCGCCATCGAGATGGCCGGCTGGGTGCACATGCGCGTGAACCTCATCAAGGGCGGTGTGGCCAAGTACGGCATCAAGAATCCGATCTTCAAGCCCAGCCCGATCACGCCCAACTACAAGGACTACCTGATCTTCGAAGGCGTTTCGGTCGACGAGCAAGGCAAGCAGCACTACCTGGACGTGACCGTGGCCTACCGCCAGGCCTGCCTGAACGCCATCGAGTACCTGAAGAAATTCGGCTACAGCGGCGCCCAGGCCTATTCCATCCTCGGCACGGCGCCGGTGCAGGGCCACATCAGCGGCGTGGTGGACGTGCCCAATGCCTGCGCCACGCTCTGGCTGCCGACCGAGATCTTCGACTTCGACATCAACCCCACGGCGGCTGGTCCGGTCAAGTTCATCGACGGCAGCATCCAGATGCCCATCTCGCCCGACAAAAAGTGAGCAGGAGCCGCGCATGCCGACCTATGACTACGACTGCCCGGACTGCGGGGGCTTCGAGGCACTGCGCCCGGTATCGCAACGCGACGAGCCCTGCACCTGTCCGGACTGCGGCGCGGTCTCCAACCGCGTGATTGTGTCCGCGCCGAGACTGGCTTGTCTAAGCAGCGAGACGCGTGCGGCACACGATACCAACGAACGGGCCCGGCATGCACCGCGGTCCTCGCGGGATGGGGACTACGGGCGTTTGCGGCATCCAGCGGGATGTGGCTGTTGTTCCGGGTCTTCCTCTAAGCGGAGTGCGACGGTGAGGGCACCTGATGGATCGAAGGCGTTTGTGGGGAAGCGGCCTTGGATGATCAGTCACTGAGGCTTCGTTTCTGAGGCTTTTCAATGGATGGTCTGAGCGCCGCCGCCCTGCTCGCACGCCTGGACCTCGCCCTGCGCCACGAGGACCACGCCGATAGCAACCATAGGGTGGACAAGGCGCGAACGCTGTTTGACGCGGCACGCTGCACGCACGGGCTGGAAGACGGCGCCGGTGCTGAGCCCGCTGTTGCTGATCGACAGATCGCAATCCACGGCCACCAACACCGGAACCGGCCCCAGCCTGCTGCAGCTCGAACAGCGGGCCGCGTTCCTGCTGGCCCGCTGCAGGCACTGCGCAGCGAGTACTCTGCGCGTCTGGGCGCAGCGCAACGTCATGCGGGCAGCGTGCTGGCCATGGAGGCCCGGACGCAGCGGGTGTTGCTGGTGCTGACCGACGGCAGTCCCTCGGACGTGGACGTGCACGACCCCCACCACCTGGTCAAGGATGCACACCACGCCGTGCTGCAACTCCGGGCCCAGAGTTTGGCGGTCCACGGCCTCATGGTGGGTAGGCTAACGCCGATGATGCATGCCGCATCTTCGGACCGGGGCACTGCCGCATCGCCCTCTCGGCCCTGCAGCTCGCGCACCAGCTCCCTGCATGGCACGCACGATTTGCAGTCAGATGATCGATGCAAGCCCCAAACACGTGCACATCAATCAGATCCTGAAACGTTCTGCACCAGAAAAAGGCGCCATCGATCATCCCCGGGCCAAACCATGAGTGCGGCACAAGGCACGTCTATTGCATGGCAGAGTTTCAAAACCGATCCGACAAAACACACCATGGAACTCAAGCCCCGCATTCGGCCTGCCTTGGCGAGCGCACGGGGTGATTTGGAATCGATATTGAACAGACTCCCCGCGTTCGGCCGGCATTGGTGGCCGAACGGTCTGACTAAAAGCGAAGCGACATGGAACTCACTCCCCGCGAAAAAGACAAGCTGCTGATCTTCACCGCCGCCCTGTTGGCCGAACGGCGTATGGCGCGCGGGCTCAAGCTCAATTACCCTGAGGCGGTGGCCTACATCAGTGCCGTAGTCATGGAAGGCGCGCGCGACGGCAAGAGTGTGGCCCAGCTCATGAGCGAGGGCCGCGCGGTGCTCACGCGGGCCCAGGTGATGGACGGCGTGCCCGAGATGATCCCCGACATCCAGGTCGAGGCTACCTTCCCCGACGGCACCAAGCTTGTCACAGTGCATCAACCCATCGCCTGACCCACACCCCATGCACACGCTGCTGATCTGCCGGTTCCTGCTGTTGAGTGCCGGCGTCGCCAGGGCCGGCCTGTGCGCCCTGGCCCGCCTGCCGCTGCGCGAAGTCGTGGGGCTGGCCTCGTTCGGCGCGCTGCTCGGCATGCTTTACTGGCCTCTGCGCAAATAAGTCACCCCCCTACCCGGAGACCGATCCATGAAGAAACTGTCCGTACGCATCACCGCCCTGGCGGGCCTGCTGCCTGCGCTCGCGTCCGCCCACGAGGGGCACGGCCTGCCGGGCCTGCACTGGCACGCCACCGACGTGCTGGGCTTCGTCGTCGTGGTCGCGCTGATAGGCGTGGCGATCTGGACCTCTCGCAAGTGAGCCGGGGCCGCATCATGATTCCCGGCGAAATGCTGATTGACGATGGCGCGCATCCGCTCAACCCCGAGCGCCGCAACCTGGGCCTGGTGGTGCGCAACACCAGCGACCGGCCGATCCAGGTCGGCTCGCACTACCACTTCGCCGAAACCAACGCCGCGCTTGACTTTGACCGCAAGGCCGCCCACGGCATGCGCTTGAACATCGCCAGTGGCACGGCCGTTCGCTTCGAGCCCGGGCAGCAGCGCACCGTCGAGCTGGTGGACATCGGCGGCGACCGCCAGGCTTACGGCTTTCGCGGACTCGTGCAAGGGAAACTCTGATCATGTCCTTCATCACCAAACGCGCCTATGCCGAGATGTACGGCCCCACTACGGGCGACCGCGTGCGCCTGGCCGATACCGACCTCATCATAGAAGTCGAGCAGGACCACACCCTGCGCGCGGGAGGCTACGGCGAGGAAGTCAAGTTTGGCGGCGGCAAGACCATCCGCGACGGCATGGCGCAGAGCCAGCGCACGCGCGACGGCAAGGGCAGCGGGCCTGAGGCGGGCGGCGCCATGGACACGGTGCTCACCAACGCGCTGATCATCGACCACTGGGGCGTCGTCAAAGCCGACATCGGCCTCAAGGACGGGCGCATCGCCGCTATCGGCAAGGCGGGCAATCCGGACTCGCAGCCTGGCGTGGACATCATCATCGGCCCGGGGACCGAGATCATTTCCTGCGAGGGCAATATCGTCACCGCCGGCGGCGTCGACAGCCACATCCACTTCATCGCCCCGCAGCAGATCGAGGAAGCGCTGTGCTCGGGCGTGACCACCATGATGGGTGGCGGCACCGGCCCGGCTACAGGCACGTTTGCCACGACCTGCACGCCCGGGCCCTGGAACATCGAGCGCATGCTGCAGGCGGCCGATGCCTTTCCCATGAACCTGGGGTTTCTGGGCAAGGGCAACGCCGCGCTGCCCGGCGCGCTGCATGAGCAGATCAGCGCCGGCGTGATCGGGCTGAAGCTGCACGAGGACTGGGGCAGCACGCCCGCAGCCATCAGCAACTGCCTGGATGTGGCCGACGCCACCGACACCCAGGTGGCCATCCACTCCGACACGCTCAACGAATCTGGCTTCGTGGAGAACACGATCGAGGCCGTCGGAGGCCGGGGCATCTGCGCCTTCCATACCGAAGGCGCGGGGGGCGGCCACGCTCCCGACATCCTGAAAGTGGTGGGCCAGGCCAACTTTCTGCCCAGCTCGACGAACCCCACCATGCCCTACACGGTGAACACGCTGGACGAGCACGTGGACATGCTCATGGTCTGCCACCACCTGGACCCGGCGATTGCCGAGGACCTGGCCTTTGCCGAGAGCCGTATCCGCAAGGAGACGATCGCGGCCGAAGACATCCTGCACGACCTGGGCGCCATCAGCATGATGAGCAGCGACAGCCAGGCCATGGGCCGTGTGGGCGAGGTCATCATCCGCACCTGGCAGACCGCGCACAAGATGAAGCAGCAGCGCGGTAAGCTCGACGGCGACGGCGCGCGCAACGACAACTTCCGCGTCAAGCGCTACATCGCCAAGTACACCATCAACCCGGCCATTGCCCACGGCGTCAGCCACGAGGTGGGCAGCATCGCCCCGGGCAAGTGGGCCGATCTGGTGATCTGGAAGCCAGCCTTCTTCGGTATCAAGCCTGCGCTCATCCTCAAGGGCGGTTTCATCGCGTTTGCCGCGATGGGCGACCCCAATGCGAGCATCCCCACGCCCCAGCCCGTGCACTACCGGCCCATGTTCGCAGCGTACGGCGGCGCCCTTGCGCGCACCTCGCTGACGTTTGTCTCGCAAGCGAGCCTGACCGCAGACATCGGCAAGCGGTACGGACTGTCCAAGCCGCTGTCCGCCGTAAAGAACATCCGTAGCGTGACCAAGCGGCACATGATTCACAACAGCTATGTGCCCGTGATGGAAGTGGACGCGCAGACCTACCAGGTGCGGGCCGACGGGGTGCTGCTGACCTGTGAGCCGGCAATCAGCCTGCCCATGACGCAGCGCTACTTCCTGTTCTAATCCGCAGCATGCTCACCACCTCCAAACTCCTGCCTCAGGGCCAGGGCCTCGCGCCTGCCCTCCTCAAACGCGCCGCCACCGTTGAGCTCGACTGGGATGTGCGCCAGAAAAGCCGTTTTGCCGCGACGGACTCGCAAGGCCGCGAGCTCGGTGTATTCCTGCCGCGCGGCAACGTTGTAAGGGGAGGCGACGTGCTGGTGGCCGAAGATGGCTCGCTTGTCCGCGTGATTGCTGCGCCGCAGGCCGTGCTGCGCATCACGGCCTGCGCAGAGCATGGTTCAGCTTTCGACCTGATGCGTGCCGCCTATCACCTGGGTAACCGCCATGTGCCCATTGAGTTGCAGCCCGACCACCTCAAGATCGAGCCCGATCACGTGCTGGCCGACATGCTGCGCGCCATGCACCTGACCGTGGTGGCGCAGCAGGACAGCTTCGAGCCCGAGGGCGGAGCCTATAGCGCGAGCGGCCATCACCACAGCCATGGGGATGACCTTGGACACGGCCACAGCCATGACGATCCGCACGGCTCTGGCCACGCCCGGACGCACGACCACGGCACCGGCCATGTGCACGGCCCGGGCTGCGTGCACGATCACGACCATGGGCACGACCATGGACATGCGCACCAACGTTCCCACTGATTTGGGCGGCAAAACGCCGGCGCTCGCGCCATCCAGCCTGCTGCAGCTGCTCTGGCTGGCGTCGCCCGCACTGCCGGTTGGCAGCTTCTCTTATTCCGAAGGTCTCGAGGCTGCCGTGGATGTGGGCTGCGTGCGCGACGCCGAGACGGCCGCCGAATGGCTCACACAGCAACTGCATCTCACCCTCGCGCGCTCTGAGCTTGCCGTGGTCGCGCAGGCTTTGCGCGCCTGGAGCAGCGGCGACGCAGCGCACGTGGAGGCACTCAACCACTGGCTGCTGCAGACGCGCGAGAGCGCCGAGCTGAGGCTGCAGACCGAGCAGATGGGGCGATCGTTGCGCGAGTGGCTGCGCAAGCTGCCACAGGCAGACACCGCAGCGCTTGACTTCGCCGCAGGCATCGACCCGAGCTACCCCGTGATGTTTGCACTGGCAGCATCGGGCAGTGGCGCACCAGAACGCGAGGTGTTGCTGGCCTACGCCTTTGGCTGGGCCGAGAACCTCATGCAGGCCGCCCTCAAGGCCGTACCCCTGGGCCAAACCGCCGGGCAGACCATCCTCGCGCGACTGGCTGACGAGATCCCGGCAGCCGTGGAACACGCGCTGGCCCTACCCGAGGGCGAACGACAGGCATTCAGCCCCATGCTCGCCATTTTCAGCAGCAAGCATGAGACCCAGTATTCAAGACTTTTTCGCTCCTGATTTGATATCAATTTCCACAGCTGGATGAGCAAACCATGAACGCACCTGCCCTGCATCACATTCCCGAGCGCAGCAAGCCCCTGCCGCCCCTGCGCGTGGGCGTAGGCGGCCCCGTGGGCTCGGGCAAGACCACGCTGCTGGAGATGCTTTGCAAGGCCATGCGCGACAAGTACGATCTGGTGGCAATAACGAATGACATCTACACCAAGGAAGACCAGCGCCTGCTCACGGTCAGCGGTGCGCTGCCGGCCGAGCGCATCATGGGCGTCGAGACGGGAGGCTGCCCGCACACCGCCATCCGCGAGGACTGCTCCATCAACCTCGAGGCCATCGACCGCATGCTCAAGGAGTTCCCGAACGCCGACGTCGTGTTTGTGGAATCCGGCGGCGACAACCTGGCCGCGACCTTCAGCCCCGAGCTGAGCGACCTGACCCTCTACGTGATCGACGTAGCCGCCGGCGAGAAGATCCCGCGCAAGGGTGGCCCCGGCATCACCAAAAGTGATCTCTTCGTCATCAACAAGACCGATCTTGCACCCCATGTGGGCGCCAACCTGGAGGTGATGAAAGCCGACACCGAACGTATGCGTGGGCCCAAGCCTTTTGTAATGACCAATCTAAAGACGCTGGCAGGTGTGGACGCGGTGGTGAGCTTCATCGAGACGCGCGGGCTGCTTCGGGGCTGACGACCGCCCGACCCTCGCACAAGGAATGCTGCGGTCAGGTGTCGCTGCCAAGTAAGACCGACATGGACACTTTGCGAAAGAGGCTTCGTTGAGTCCATGGGCATCACTGTCTCGGAGATCACACCATTCATGGCGCCGATGGATCAGTTGAAGGCAGTTCCGATCAAGGAGGTGCGCCCGGCCCGGGCCGGCGATAGCATCATCACGCTGCGTGCTCGCGGACGTGCGCACGCCCTGGTGCCGGGGTCGGACGCGCGGGGCCGGCAGGCGCTTGCAGGCATCTTCGCCGCATCACAGATCGCGCGCCGGCTGGGCGTGCCGATCCAGACCCAAGAAGTGGCTCGCACCTTCGCCGAAATTGAGGCCGCACTCGCGGGCCGCTGAGCGGACACAGTCCGGGCCAAACGGCCCAGCTAGGGCGCGAGCGAAGGCCGGGCTCAAGCGCTCCGGCGCAGCCATCGCGTTGCCGTGCGCGCGCCGGTACAGACGGGCTGCGCGCTCGCGCGGCTTCTGCGCGGCATGGACATCGCAAACCTCCAGCTGGTCGGCCTCGAAGGCGACAAAAGCGTCGCTTTTCTGGGTGAACCCCCCGGCTGCCGCCTCGGACAGCCGCACGTGGTCGGGCGCCTCGCCCAGCATGGACTCGGAGAGTTTGAGATAGAAGGCGGCCGCCTCCCGGGCTAGCTGCAAATCCTCCTCCTGCACCTGGCCCTGGGTGGGCAGCTCATCGGCGATTCGCTGCACAACCAGATGGCGCGGCGAGCACGCTGTGAGAAGCGCCAGGGCGATCAGCGCCGACAGCAGGGCACAGAGTCGCAACAAGACGCGCGCATCCGGTAGCAGGAAGCGGATGGTATTTTCACGGGGGACTCGGATGGGCTCGGCCGGGAGCGGCGTCAGGCGCTGCACCCAGCCGAACACAAGCGCTGCGTCTGAACGCACGGACACCGCTGGCATACGACTGCACTGTAGGGCTGCCTTGTGAAAATTCGCTGACACGAGTCGGCCGGTATCAGGAACGCCCTCAGCTGCTGCGGGCGTAACGTGCCAACAGCTCTGTCCGTCGACGCGGATCGATGTTCACCCTCGCCAGGTCGCCCTGAACATGGGGCAAGGCGAGCAGGCGCGGGTTCATGACCCGGAACCACAGCGGCGGAATGTAGGCTAGCGGAAACATGCCAAAGTAGCCGCTGGGCAGCTGCGGCAGGTCCGGAAAGTGTCGCAGCGACTGGTAACGGCGCGAAGGATGGGCATGGTGATCAGAATGGCGCTGCAAGTGAAAGAGCGCGAGATTGGTCACGAGGTGGTTGGTATTCCATGAATGGTGGGGCTGCGGCGCTTCATAGTGGCCACTGGGCAGGCGCGAGCGCAGCAGGCCGTAGTGCTCGACGTAGTTGGCCGAGGTCAGCTGCCACCAGGCCACGACGTTGTGCACGGCCAGAAAGGGCAGCATGACCCAGCCAAAGGCCGCGATCAGGCCGACCTGCAGGGCGGCTGTGACGGCGTAGGACTGCAGCAGCGTGTTACGCACACTCCAGACCCGGCGCTGCTCCTTTTGCAGGCGCTGGCGCTCAAGCTGCCAGGCGCGGCGTATCCCGCCAGGCAGTTCGCGCAGGGCGAAGCGGTAGATGTTCTCCCCCATGCGAGAGCTGGCGTGGTCTTCGGGGGTGGACACCCAGCGGTGGTGTCCGCGACCGTGCTCGACGGTGAAGTGTCCGTAGGCGGGAACGGCGAGCACCAGACGCGCCAGCCACTGCTCCACGCGGGTGTGCTTGTGCCCGAGTTCATGGCCGGTGTTGATGCCCAGGCCCGAGCCAGTACCCGCCACATAGACGAGCATGAGCACGGCCCACCACGAGAGTTCCTGGGTTCCAACCCACCAGGCACAGGCGACCAGCGCCACGAAATGCAGAGGCACGGTGAGCCAAGTCAGCCAGCGGTAGTAACGGTCCTCCTCCAGCTGGGGCACCACGGCCTCGGGCGGGTTGTCCCGGTCCTCGCCGATGACGAAATCCAGCAGGGGCATCAACCCGTAGCTGATGAGCAGGGGCAGGCCGAGCGCGATCTGCTCGCCGGTGCAGGCATGCAGCGCGATGCCCGTGAGGGGCAACAGGGGATAGACCACCGAGAGCAGCCACCACCAGCGCTTGCGGTCGCGGTACTGCACCCGGCCCACCTGCGGCTCTTCGGCGACGTACACCCTGGTCATGCTCTGCTTTCCAGCGTTGATGCCGACCATTATGGAGGGTGAATACGGAGGGCGAACCCGGACGGTTCAACCGTGGGCGACCTTCTCAGTGATGGTGACCGTGCGCCCCGTGCACATGCCCGTGGGCGATCTCTTCGGCCAAGGCGGTACGCACATCAAGCACGGTCAGATCGATCCTGAGGGCCCGGCCAGCGAGGGGATGGTTGCCGTCGAGGTGCACCTCAGGGCCCTTGATCTTCTTGACCGTGAAGACGTGGGCATGCCCGTCCTCCCCCCGCCCTTCAAGCTGGCCTCCCACCTTGACGCCCGGTGGGAACTGGATTTTTGGAATGATCTGCACCAGCCGCTCATCGCGCTCGCCGAAGGCCTCAGTGGGCTGCAGTTCCAGACGGGTCTGGTAGCCCTGCTCCTGCCCCTCGAGCGCCTCCTCCACGCGGGCAAACGTATTGCCGTAGCCGCCATGCAGGTAGGCGGTGGGCTCCTGGCCGTCTTCAAGCAGCTTGCCGGTGGCAAGATCGGTGATGCGGTAGCGGATGGTGACGGCGGTGTCCTTGGCGATCTTCATGGTTTGGGGCTGACTGCTGCAGCAGCCGGGCAGAAGTGAAATAATCTGCCATTGTCCCAGAGGAGACCATTATGAGCGACACCCAGCAACGCATCGACGATCTCGTTAGGAACAACGAGGTTCTGCTTTTCATGAAGGGCAGCGCGAGCTTCCCGATGTGCGGCTTCTCGGGCCGTGCGATCCAGATCCTCAAGGCCAGTGGCGTGGACCCGAAGAACGTGAAGACGGTCAACGTGCTTGAGGATGACGCCATCCGTCAGGGCATCAAGGACTACAGCAACTGGCCGACCATCCCCCAGCTTTACGTCAAGGGCGAATTCATCGGCGGCTCGGACATCATGATGGAAATGTACGAGAACGGCGAGCTGCAGAAGGTGCTGGGTACGGCCTGAAGCGCTACGCTCTGCCTGAGCCGCCGCCAGCCATGTGCTGCCGGCGGTTTTTTAACGTCCGCAGCGAGTCTATTGAGCAAGCAAAGTGAGAAAAAGACGACAGTCTTCGGCCTGTTCGCGCCCTCTGCATCTTGAGCGCGGGCACGGCTTGTGCTTGAATTATTTCAGCCAAGTGCCCCTTAGCGAGGAGAGAAAGATGGAATCGCATCCCCTGGTGCCCCAAGGACAAGCCTTCAGGTTGCCGATCGCGCGTATGCGTAGCGTCTTCCAGTCTGACGAAGTGGAGCGCAAGCTGGCCAAGCTGCCGGAGAAGGATCATGAAAACTTGCGCGGCACCTACGAGCGCATGCTTGAGCGTGGCCCCGAACGCTTCCAGGTCAAGCCCTCGGGCATCCCTGACATGAGCGCGCTTTACGAGGATCTTCCCAACTTCACCGAGGTGCTGGACGACGTGAAACGCCATGTCGCGCTAAGCCAAGACAGTCGTGACGGGCTGGAGCTCACCCCCATGCTGCTGCTGGGCGCCCCTGGTATTGGCAAGACCCACTTCGCGCGCCAGTTGGCGGCGCTGCTGGGCACAGGGATGAGCCTGGTGCCCATGAGCTCGATGACGGCGGGCTGGCTGCTGTCCGGCGCGTCCTCACAATGGAAGGGCTCCCGGCCGGGCAAGGTGTTTGAGGCACTGGTCGACGGGCAGTATGCGAACCCCGTGCTGGTGATTGACGAGATCGACAAGGCCAGCCGCGACGCCCAGTACGACCCTCTGGGTGCCCTCTACAGTCTGCTGGAGCACGATACAGCGCACACGTTCGTGGATGAATTCGCGGAGGTCGCGATCGACGCGAGCCAGGTGATCTGGATTACCACCGCGAACGATGGGCGATCAATTCCTGATCCCATCCTCAACCGTATGAACGTCTTTGAGGTGCCCGCGCCCACTCGCGAGCAGGCCCGCGCGATCGCCCTGCGGCTTTATCAGAGCATACGCGGCGAGCACGGCTGGGGAGAACGTTTCGCCCCCGAACCCGGCTTAGATCTGCTGGACGGACTCGCCGAACTGGCACCACGCGAGATGCGGCGTGCACTGATGACGGGCTTTGGCAACGCACGCCTCGCGGGCCGCGATACCCTGGAGCCTGGCGATCTGCCACGTGCCGGCTCGGGCAAGACCCGCGTGGGGTTTATCCAATAAGGGGACCTGCCAGCGCAGGTCCGGTCGCTAAACTGGGCCTCTTTCCCCAGCACCCACGGCCATGAGCCTCACGCAAAGTCTTTTCGTCATTGCACTCCTGATTGGTGCCAGCGCCTTCTTTTCGCTGGCAGAGATGTCGCTGGCCGCATCGCGCCGCCTGCGTCTGCGTCAAATGACCGACGAGGGCGATGCGCGCGCGGAGGCGGTGCTGCGTACCCAGGAGCAGCCGGGCAACTATTTCTCCGTGGTGCAGATCGGGCAGAACGGGGTGGCGATCCTCGGTGGCATTGTGGGCGAGGGCGCTTTCAGCCCGATGCTTAGCCGCTTGCTGCAGGGCGTGCTGCCATTGGCGGCTGCCGAAACTGCAGGGTTCTTGTTGTCGTTCGCCCTGGTGACTTCACTCTTCATCGTCTTCTCCGATCTGTTCCCCAAGCGTCTGGCCATGGCCGAGCCCGAGCGCCTGGCCCTGCGTCTGCACGGCTCCATGCGCCTGTGCATGCGCGTGTTCAAGCCTGTGGTCTGGTTTTACAGCCGTGTCACAGATGGCCTGTTCCGACTGCTGGGCCTGTCGTCGCAGCGCGACGACCGCGTGACCCACGACGACATCCTGGCACTGGCCGAAGCCGGGGCACAGGCAGGCGTGTTGGCCCCGAGCGAGCAGCAGGTGATTGCAAATGTCTTTGAACTCGATACCCGCACAGTGGGCAGCGCAATGACGACGCGCGATCGCATCGCCTGGTTTGACCGGCATGACAGCGACGCGGTTGTGCGCGCGCGAATTGCCGCCGAGCCCTTTTCGACCTACCCGGTGTGTGACGGCAGCATCGACCGCGTGCTAGGCTATGTGGACGCCAAGGATCTTTTCCAGCGGGTCATGAATAATCAGCCCATCCGACTGGATGACCCGGCCCTGCTGCACAAGGCCGTCGTGGTACCCGACCGGCTGACACTGGCGGAGGTGCTGGCGCAGTTCCGGCAGGCCCATGAGGACTTTGCACTTATTGTCAACGAGTACAGCCTGGTGGTGGGCGTGGTGACGCTGAACGATGTCATGAGCACGGTGATGGGCGACCTCGTGGCACCAGCCGATGAGGAGCTGATCGTGCAGCGCGAAGAGGGCTCATGGCTGATCGACGGCATCACGCCCATGGCGGACGTGGAGCGAGCACTGGGCCTGGAGCGGCTGCCACAGCCCGAGGACTACGAGACCCTGGCAGGCTTTCTGATGGTGATGTTGCGCCGGGTCCCCCGTCGGACGGACCGCGTGCTCTGGGGTGGCTACAGTTTCGAAGTCATGGACGTGGACAGCTACCGTATCGACCAGGTGATGGTCACGCGCCAGAGCAGATCGACGGAAGATCTCAGCGCTGCGGCTCGAGCGCTGTGACTGCCGGCACGTCGCGGTATGCCCAGTTGCGCTGGGCCGCCAGCACGGCGTTCGGATATTGCGGCTTGCCGCGCGAGCCGTTGTAACGACCCAGCGCCAGAAACAGGTCGCCTCGCTCACGGTCGAGGTAGTGCCTCAGGATCACGCAGCCGAAACGCAGGTTGGTCTGTATGTGAAACAGGCTGCTGGCGTCCCCGTCACCGATCAGGCGCGACCAGAAGGGCATGACCTGCATGTAGCCACGTGCACCCACACGCGAGATGGCGAACTTGCGGAAATTGCTTTCGACCTGGATCAAGCCCAATGCCAGGGACGGATCCAGGCCGGCGCGCTTGCTCTCGTACCAGATGGTCTGCAGCAGCTCGCGCCGCGCACGCCATTCGTGGATTCGCGGCTGCAAGCGCTCGCTCATCGCACCCAGCCAGCGCAGATAGGCCAGTCGGGCCTCCGTATCCGCGAAAACAGGCACGGGCGGCGCGCTGCTGGCGATTGCGGCGCTGAGTGCGGTACGCACCGAATCGGACAGCGGTTCCTCCAGCTGTGCGCCAGCGTGTGCGCGGGACCAGCCCAGCAGGCCCGCTGCTGCGAACAAGGCCCGCAGGAGCGCGCGCCGCCGCTGCAGGATTGCAGCGGTCATGGTCAGGCAGCGAGGCGGGACCGAAGCAGGGCAGCGACCTCCGCCAGAGCCACGGGCTTGGCAGCCGAGTCACGGCGGTGCTGGTACTCGACCTTGCCCTCCTTGAGCGTGCGCTCGCCGATGGTTACGCGGTGGGGCACGCCGATGAGCTCCCAGTCGGCAAACATGGCGCCGGGACGCTCGCCCCGGTCGTCGAGCAGCACGTCCACGCCCAGGGCCAGCAACTCGGCGTAAAGCTTTTCGGAAGCCGCCTTGACTTCGGGGCTTCGCTCGGGGTTGATGGGGCAGATCACCACGGCGAACGGGGCGATGGCATCCGGCCAGATGATGCCCTTCTCGTCGTGGTTCTGCTCGATGGCCGCCGCTGGCAGGCGGGTGATACCGATGCCGTAGCAGCCCATCTCCATGAACTGCGGCTTGCCGTTTTCGTCCAGGAAGGTGGCATGCATCGCACGGGAGTACTTGGTACCGAGGTAGAAAACGTGACCCACCTCGATGCCGCGCTCGATGGCCAGCGCGCCCTTGCCGTCGGGAGAAAGGTCGCCCGCCACGACGTTGCGGATATCGGCGACGAAATCAGGCTCGGGCAGGTCGCGACCCCAGTTCACACCGGTGCTGTGGAACCCAGCGTCGTTGGCACCGCAAACCCAGTCGGCCAGAACGGCGACCTCGCGATCGGCGATGATGCCCACGGGCTTCTTCAGGTGCAGCGGACCCAGGTAGCCGGGCCGGGTGCCGAAGTGCTCGACGATCTCGGCCTCGGTGGCGAAGCGGTATCCCACGTCCAGTCCTGGCAGCTTGCCGACCTTCACCTCATTCATGTCGTGATCGCCACGCAGCAGCAGCAGCCAGATGCGTGTCTTGCCCGGCTGCTCCTTGTCGGTGACTTCGTCGGCGGCCAGCACAATCGATTTGACGGTCCGCGCCAGTGGCAAACCCAGCAAAGCGGCGACGTCAGCGCAGGTGCTCTTACCCGGCGTTGCAACCTTCTGCATCGCCTGCGCGGGGGCCGGTCGCGGATGCTGCGGTGCGAGGGCCTCAGCCTTTTCGAGGTTGGCGGCGTAGTCGCTGCCGGGGCAGTAGACGATGGCGTCCTCGCCGGTGGCCGCGATCACCTGGAACTCCTCGCTCAGGTCACCGCCGATGGCACCGCTGTCGGCCGCGACGGCGCGGTAGTTCAGGCCGAAGCGGTCGAAGATCCTGCGGTAGGCCTGGGCCATGACCTGGTAGCTGGCCTTGGCGCTGGCCTGGTCACGGTCGAAGGAATAGGCGTCCTTCATGATGAACTCGCGCCCGCGCATCAGTCCAAAACGGGGACGTCGCTCGTCGCGGAACTTTGTCTGGATCTGATACAGGTTCTTGGGCAGCTGCTTGTAGCTGCGGATCTCCTGGCGCGCGATGTCGGTCACGACCTCCTCGCTGGTGGGCTGGACCACGAAATCCCGGTCGTGCCGGTCCTTGATGCGCAGCAGCTCAGGGCCCATCTTCGCAAAGCGCCCCGTTTCTTCCCACAGCTCGGCGGGTTGGACCACGGGCATGGTGAGCTCGACGGCACCGGCGCGATTCATCTCCTCGCGCACGATGGCCTCCACCTTGCGGATCACGCGCAGGCCCATGGGCATGTAGTTGTAGATACCGGCGCCCAGCTTCTTGATCATGCCGGCACGCATCATGAGCTTGTGACTGACGATTTCGGCGTCGGCTGGCGCTTCCTTGAGGGTGGAGACGAGGAATTGGGAGGCTTTCATGGGAGCGTTTTGCGCAAGCGGAGGAGTCCACTTGGCCGGCACGGCAGCGGCCGTGCATAATGGACTCAGTTCAAGAATTTGGGATTGATTATGCTTGACCGGGACGGCTTTCGGCCCAATGTCGGCATCATTCTGCTCAACCAGAAAAACCAGGTTTTCTGGGGCAAACGGATACGTACCCACTCGTGGCAGTTCCCGCAGGGTGGCATCGACCGGGGGGAGACCCCGGAGCAGGCCATGTACCGGGAGTTGGGCGAGGAGGTCGGGCTCAAACCCGAGCACGTGCGTATCGTGGCCCGGACCCGCGACTGGTTGCGCTACGAGGTGCCGGATCGCTTTATCCGCCGTGAAGCACGCGGCCACTACAAGGGGCAGAAGCAAATCTGGTTCCTGCTCCAGTTGGTGGCGCAGGACTGGAACTTGAACCTGCGCGCAACGAACCATCCCGAGTTCGACGCCTGGCGCTGGAACGATTACTGGGTCCCGCTGGACATGGTGGTTGAGTTCAAGCGCGGCGTCTACGAGATGGCCCTAACGGAACTGGCCCGCTTCCTGCCGCGCCAAGACCACCGCAACCGTTTTCTGCGGCAAGGGCATCGGGCTAGGGATCATGAACATCCTCATCATTCGGCACCACTGGCCGGTCAGGGCATGGAGCTGCCGCCCGGCGCCAGCTTCGACCCCGACCCGCAGACCACCGCACCACCTGCTGAGGTCGGCAGCCCGCGCCGCCAATGAGACGCGGTCAGCGCGTGAGCACGAGGTTGTCGCGGTGCACCATCTCCGGCTCACCGGTGTAGCCCAGGAGTTTCTCGAAGTCGCCTGAGGGCTTGCGGCAGAGTAGACGCGCCTCGGCGCTGGCGTAATTGGCAAGGCCACGGGCGATCTCCTGACCTTGCTCATCGCGCACCGCGATGACCTCCCCACGCGAGAACTCACCCTCAACGGCTGTCATACCGATAGGCAACAGGCTTTTGCCTTCTTCCTGCAACTTGGCAGCCGCTCCGGCATCCACCACGACGGCGCCTCGCAGCTGTAGATGGTCAGCCATCCACTGCTTGCGCGCCTGGGTCTTGGCAGTCTGGGCGACCAGCAGCGTACCGATGGACTCTCCTTGAGCGAGACGCACCAGCGCATCAGGTTCGCGCCCCCAGGCGATGACAGAAGAGGCGCCGGAACCAGCCGCGCGCTTGGCCGCCAGGATCTTGGTGATCATCCCGCCCTTGCCCAGGCTGGAGCCGGCACCCCCTGCCATGGCCTCGAGCGCGGGGTCGCCAGCCCGCGCCTCGTGCACGAACTTCGCCGTCGGCTCCTCACGGGGATCGGCGGTGTACAAGCCCTTCTGGTCAGTCAGAATGATGAGGGCATCAGCCTCGACAAGGTTGGCCACCAGCGCGCCCAGCGTGTCGTTGTCGCCAAACTTGATCTCGTCGTTGACAACGGTGTCGTTTTCGTTGATCACTGGCACCACCCCGAGTTTGAGCAGAGTCAGCAAAGTAGAGCGCGCATTGAGGTAGCGCTCGCGGTCGGCCAGATCGGCGTGCGTGAGCAGGACCTGGGCGCTGCCCAGTCCGTGGGCTTTGAGACGCGTCTCGTACATCTGGGCCAGGCCCATCTGGCCTACGGCGGCAGCCGCCTGCAACTCATGGATCTCCTTGGGCCGCCGGGTCCAGCCCAGGCGCTTCATACCCTCGGCAATGGCGCCGCTGGAGACCATGATGACCTCGCGACCGTCTCGCACCAGGGCTGCAATCTGGCGGCTCCATTCCTCAATGGCAGCCTCGTCCAGACCGCGACCTTCGTTGGTGACGAGGCTGGAGCCGACCTTGACCACGATGCGCCGGGCCTGACACAGAACGGAAGCGGATGTCTGATTCATGGTGGGAGTCGCAGCGCCACCTGCGGCGGCATATGCGATAAAAGCCGAGATTCTAGGCGTCCGGCGGGACGTCCTTGAAGCGCGGATCGACCTCGGCCGCGGGGGCCAGCTCGGCAAGCTGCTGCACGCGCACTTGCTCGTAGACGGCCTTCACCAGAGCGTCGCATCCCTGGTGGGTCAGCGCCGAGATCTGAAACACCGGGCCTTTGTACTTGAACCGCTTGATGAAATCCTTCACCCTCGCCTCTCGCTCTTCTACCGGGATGACATCGAGCTTGTTGAGCACAAGCCAGCGAGGCTTGTCGTACAGCGCCGGGTCGTATTTCTTGAGTTCGGCCACGATGGCTTTGGCCTGGGCAACCGGATCGACGTTGTCGTCAAACGGAGCCAGGTCGACGACATGCAGCAGCAGCCGGGTGCGCTGCAGATGACGCAGGAAAAGATGCCCCAGGCCCGCCCCTTCGGAGGCGCCTTCGATCAGCCCGGGCAGATCGGCAACCACAAAGCTTTGCTCGGGGCCGACACGGACAACCCCAAGGTTGGGATGCAGGGTCGTGAAAGGATAGTCCGCAATACGCGGACGGGCATTGGAGATGGCCGCGATAAATGTGGACTTGCCGGCATTTGGCAGGCCCAGGAGCCCGACGTCGGCCAGTACCTTAAGCTCGAGTTTGAGGCTTTTTCGCTCGCCAGGCCAGCCCGGCGTCTTCTGGCGGGGCGCGCGGTTGATGGCGCTTTTGAAACGAAGATTGCCGAAGCCACCATCGCCGCCCTTGGCGATGGTGATGACTTCGCCAGCAGTCAGCAGTTCGTAGAGCACCTCGCCGGTTTCGGCATCGCTGATGATGGTGCCAACAGGCATCTTGAGGGTGATGTCGTCGCCCGCTGCGCCGAACATGTCGGAGCCCATGCCGTGCTGGCCTCGCTTGGCCTCAAATCGTCGCGTGTAACGGAAGTCAACCAGTGTGTTGAGATTGGGATCGGCGACCGCAAAGACGTGGCCGCCACGCCCGCCGTCGCCCCCGTTGGGGCCACCGAATTCCTTGTACTTCTCGTGCCGGAACGAGACACAGCCATTCCCGCCATCGCCGGCGGCGACGTCGATGGAGGCTTCGTCGACGAACTTCATTGGAACGATTTTCCCAGATGACAAGCCGTGGTCGGCACAAGCCGGACCGGGAAGTGCAGCGCACAGCGCTGAAGATCGGCAAAGGGGGCCTCCATTGTAGGAGGCACCCCTGCCACACCACCCGGCATGCGGGTCCGCACCGGGCGGTTCGAGAGTTTGAGGTCAGGACAGTCTTGGTACCCCCAGCCGGTCAAAGTACGCAATGGTGAGTGTCGTCTTGAGGAGCCGGTCGCTGTTACGCCACCAACGATGGCAGTTTGCCGCCACCTGTTTGGCCACATCCTGCGTTGCCCCCATCGCCATGAGTTCCCGGTAGATCGTTCTCGGCCGCTTCCAGTGTTTGAGCTGGATGGCCCGCAATCGGTGGCGCAGCCACTCGTCCAGCTCTCGCCAGACCTGGGGCGTTTGCGCCAATCCAAAGTAAGCCTTCCAACCCAGCAGGTAGGGCCGCAGTTTGTCCACCACCTGTGCCATGCTGCGCCCGCCTGAGCGGCGCGTGAGTTGCCGGATGCGGGCCTTGAAGTTTTGCAGTGGCTTGTCAGCTACTTTGCATTTGACTTCACGGCCTTTGGCCACCCACAGCGCATACCCCAGAAACTTGCGTCCGAAGGCGCTGGTCACCGCGCTCTTGGCTTCATTGATCTGAAGCTTCAAGCCTGTGTACAGTTTCCTGAGATACGCCATCACCCGCTCTCGCGCCTTCTTGCTGCCCACGTAGACGTTGCAGTCATCAGCATAGCGCGCGAAGCTGTGGCCTCGCGCCTCCAACGCCTTGTCCACTTCGTCGAGCAGCACATTGGCCAGCAGCGGGCTCAGGGGCCCGCCTTGCGGTGTGCCACGGTGGCGATCGAGCACCACCCCGCCATCCATGATCCCGGCGTTCAGGTACGCCCGAATCAGCCCGATGACTCCAGCGTCATCGATGCGTCTTTTGAGCCTGTCCACCAAGATGTCGTGGTTGATCCGGTCAAAAAATTTGGCCAGATCCACGTCTACCACCACGCGCTTGCCCGATTGGACATACGCCCGTGCGGCCTTGACCGCGTCGTGCGCACGCCTGCCCGGACGAAACCCATGGCTGTGTTCGCTGAACGTGGGGTCAATCAGCGGTTGCAGCACTTGCAAAAGGGCTTGCTGGATCAGCCGGTCTACCACCGTCGGGATACCCAGCTCGCGCTGGCTGCCGTCGGGCTTGGGAATCATCACCCTGCGTACCGGACTGGGCCGGTAGCTGCCCTGCACCAGCGCTTGGCGGATATCGGGCCAGCTCGTGCGCAGCATCCGGGTGGTTTGCTCGATGTCGAGCCCGTCCACCCCGGCTGCACCCTTGTTGGCCTTGATCCGCTTCCATGCCACTTGCAGGTTCTGTCTCGTCAGCGCCGCCTCCAACAGGCCACCAGTGCCCGCCGTCTGCCTTGCCGACCCTGTGTCTGGGTGCTCATGCAACGTACCTCCGGTTTCGTCACACCCGGTCTCTGGCACGGCTTGACCGTGCCGCCTCCCCGAGCGCCCGGCTTGCCCCGGCTTCTGACGCATGACCTTGCAGCTTTGCATGTCCTCAGTCACTCACTCTCGTTCGGCCCTTCGTGTTCGCCTCACCTCCCATTGCGGGTTTCGGGCTTGCACTACTACGGCCTCTGCTGACTTCTCGCTCCGGCTTTAGCCGTCGGGCTTTCACCCATAAGGCGAGATCTCCCCAGGTAAGAACGCACTCATTCATCGCACAACCGCCGCATCTACGCCGCTTCGCCTTGGTCACACGAGCTTCGTGGTTTCTTGCCCACTTGCCCTGCTTGGCAGCGCCTCCTATGCGATTTTTGTTCATCGGCTCGCGATTACGCTCCACGCTTCCTTCCCACGCTCGGTCACCCTCACGCAGTTGCGCTTCGCTTTGCTCACTGTGACCAGTTCGCAGCGGGACTTGCACCCGCAAGAGTGCGCCCATGCTGGGCGCACAA
>JADCGR010000017.1 GCA_020248905.1 Curvibacter sp.
AGCGCTTGCACATGCGAGAATGGGCGCCAGAACAAGTCAAAACCGAAGCGGAGGCAGCCAATGCGGCGACAGCGTCAATCCAACTTCAATGCAGCTCCTCTTGCCTTCGGCGAGGGGGTTTTTGCACAGTCTCGTTAGGCCGCAGAAGGAAGCACCGTGAGTACCCCACTTCCCCCTGGACAGCGTGAGTCCGCAACATTTCACCGCTTTGGGCTCACTCAGTTTGCTCAGCGGTTCCCGAACCACACCTCGAGCTGCGCGCTGGAGGTCATCGGGAGCGTGACGCGGACTTTGCATCTCGTCGACGCCCTCCAAGGTTTGCCGCGGATCGAGCAGACTTCTGACTTCCATTGCGTCACGACCTGGAGCTACCGGGCACTGAGGTGGGAAGGAGTCAGGTTCGTAGACTTCTACAACCAAGTTCTACTGCCCCAAGCAGCGCCACAAGCTAGCGCCACTTTGGTTGCGCTCCGCGGCCAAGACGGTGCGCGCACCGGAATGCTGCTTGAAGACCTCCTCGCACCAGATGTCCTCTTGGCGGACCGCCTTGACGGTGAACCAATCTCAGTGGATCACGGCGCCCCTTTGCGACTGGTCGCGCCCGCGCACTACGGATACAAGTCGGTGAAGCACCTGTCTCGTATTGAGTTCAGAGAGCCGTCCGCTGGCTACCGCGTCTCTGGACTCTCGTTCATGGATCACCCGCGCGCACGAGTGGCTAACGAAGAACGCGGACGAGTGCTTCCGGGCTGGCTGCTGCGCTACCTCTATCGGCCTCTTATTCCTGGCACGGTCTCCAGGTTTGCAAAGGCAAGCCAGAGTCGCAACGCAGGTACTGGGTGCAGCGGTGGCGCTGCGACCTAACAACTCGCTCAACTCCCGACCCGCTACGGCACGCCTTACAAGGCTCGCCTCCGCGGTCGGGGTTAGCTCGAACGTTGGGCGGCAGAATGCGACCACAATGGAGCGTCAAATGAATAAGCTACCCCGCCGTTTTTCAGTTGGTGCGCTTGTTCTGTTGGTTGCAATGGGAGCATCCGCTCAAGAGCCAGTATTGCTCTTACGGCAAGATCAGAAGATTGTGCCACTTGCCGCGTATTCGCCCAAGAGCACCGGCTGCCGTGGTGTTGCGATAGTCTCGCCGGGTGCGGGGGGCTCTGAGAAGGGTTACCAGTACCTCGGCGAAGCCATGTCGTCCCTCGGATACTTAGCCATTGTTGTAGGCCATCAGGAAAGTGGCCGCAGCGCTTTGCGCGAACACTTGCGTGGCAATGGGCTGCGCGAGCGCCTGTCAGAGTTGATGACGGACCCGAATGCCTATCGAGGAAGATTCATGGACATTGCCGCTGCCAAAGAATGGGCGGCGTCCAAGTGCAATGCACCCGAATCGATATTGATCGGCCACTCCATGGGTGCAGCAACCACGATGATGGAGGCGGGTGCTCGGAACAAACTTGGCTTGAACGGCACTGATTCATTCAGTGCATACATTGCTTTGTCTCCGCAAGGAACTGGGTCGATATTTCCTCAAAACGCCTGGGCAGATATAAAGCGTCCTGTGCTGTCGCTCACAGGGACTCGCGATGACGAACTTGGCGGCGCCTCTTGGGAGACGCGTACCGAGCCGTATATGAACATGCCTGCAGGCTGCAAGTGGCTGGGGGTCATTGATGGAGCAACGCACATGAACTTTGCTGGGCTCGGCATGTCTGGTCGAAACGAAGCACTGACCACGCAAATCATTGGATCCTTTCTCGATGGAATCCATCGAGGTGATTGCAGGACGCCAAAACAGAGCAATGGGATTGATGTTCAGTCGAAGTGACAAGCTGACGCCCAACCGGCTGCGGCTCAGGCGCTGGGTCTCCATGATGCGCCAGTGTTCGTCCGCCACAACGAGTTGAAAGACGGACTTTGCAAGATCAACGGCAACGGTAGTAGCATGCATGTCGGACTCCTTTCGTTTGAAGACCTGATCCCCACGCCAATGAAGACCAGTGCGCTACTTTCGCGCAAACAAACGGGGGAGTCCATCCCATCATTCAACCGGACCCGCTACGGCAGGCACCGTAAGGCCGGGCTGAGGCACATGGTGCATCATCTCAGCCCGGCCTTACGGTGCCTGCCTCCGCGGGCCGTTTAACTCGAACGTTAGACATATCCATTCGAGGGATTCTGAATGCGGGTATTACAGCACCTTCCACTACTGGTCGCCATCCTGCTCCTGATGACGGTAACGAGTTGCAGCCAGCCCGACTCGGATGAATCAGCACTTCGTGATGAGTTCGAGATCCCTTCCGCTGCGAGGGTCGTCAGCTTCAAAGTGCAACCAGAGAAGCCAGGTTGGTTTGGGCGCGAGGGGTTGAAGATTGATATCGCATTCCAGCTCAGCGATGGCAATTTCAGAGAGTACGCGGCGCGCGCTACTGCCTCTGGAAAGTGGAGGTCCCTCCCGATTTCTGAGATCTTTCTTCGTAGGATGGCCGCTATCGAGACAGCGAAGCGGCTGAGAATAGGCTCTTACAGAATGAGAGGCGAAACCCCTGCACCAGAGGGATCCGTCTACAACCCAACTGATGCACAAATGCTCAAGACTTTTGTCGAGTCGCTTCCGCCCCAACCGGCTAACGGCCTGTTTCAGATTCGGAGAGCGGGAACCGACATTATGCGTGCGCCGAAGTCCGTGTATGAAGAGCCTGACCAGGACCTCAATGACTTCATGCTCGCAATGTTGGACACTGATCGAAAGCAGATCATCATCAAGGTAAGCACAAGTTACTGAAGAACGGCCTCTCGGCCGCGCAATGGAACTTCAGGGCATAGCCTAACAACCGGTTCCAGCGGACGGTCCGCAAGCGGCCCGCCGCTGAACCGGAGCGTTAGGCGTCAGAAAAGGCAGCACCTATCTGGCGCGCCCCAGTGCCGGGCCCCGAGAAGAAATCGGCAGAATCAACGCATCCACTCTTCCATAGCGAATTGTTCAGGAGAGCATTAGTGACCGTCACTCGCAGCAAGCAGTTCACAGCAGAGCGGGCCTGGGGCGCCAAGAGCATTGCCAACATGTCTGGTGTGACCACGAGGCTCCACTGGACAGATCAGCCATACAAGTGGCACATCAATGACGGCGAGGAAGTTTTTGCGGTTTTGGACGGCGTCGTAGACATGCATTACCGAGAATCAGGCATCGAACAGGTAGTGACGTTGGAGGCAGGAGACATCTTCTTCGCAGCCGTCGGCTGTGAACATGTCGCCAGGCCACGTGGCGAAGCTCGAATTCTCGTGGTTGAGCGAGAAGGCAGCGTTTGAAATGCGCATGCACTAACGCCTACCCAGTTGTGCAACCCGACATCGACTCCCCGTTGTTGCTGCTGATGGGTGCGACGGATACAGAAGCGCGGCCGCAGGAATGCACGTCAAGGTTCAAACCGCTCAAGATTGCAGGCAAACACAAGCCGTGAACATCTCCTCAAGTCTGAAATGTTCCAGTTGTGGGTTTTCCGTTTTCAATCGACGCTATCCGAAATACGAGCGTTGCGGTGCGTTGCTGCCTCAAGAGGTGGCCTACTCAAGTGAGGAAGTGGCCGCAGTTCGCAAGCGAGAGAAGGCTCAAGATCTTGCACGCCGCGCTGACGCGAAGTCGCCGTCGCCGAGTGATGGCGATGTTGCAAGCTGGCTCTATCTCAGTTCCTCCAGCGGCTCATCCGAGGGCGGCTCCCGTGGAGGTGGAGATTGAAATGCCTATTGCTCTCCTCGCTCAGACGTTGACCCTCCTCAATGGTGACGTTCGTGGCCTGCCGAATGGCTGAGAAAACATGAACTGAAAACAATGGATGCCGCGCTCAGGGGCGCATTTGCCTGCGCCGCATACTCCTGGTTGTCTTAGCGTGCACTACGCGAGACCCGAATGGCTTGATCGGCTGAGAAGTTGATTTTGCGTGAGAGTGTGTCTCCCTCGCCTCCTGACACACGATCCCTAAACGCCCTGGCCCGTCTGCCAGCCTCTAGGAATCATGTGAGAGTCGCTCTTGTACGTCAGGCGGTGTGACGCGTCGCAAGTAGTCGGCCAGGGTTTTCCCGGCTTCGTCTTTGAAGACGCCGGCCTGGCCTTCCACGCGCTCGATCGTGCAGATGCGGTCCAGGCGGAAGCTGCGAAAGTCTTGGCGTGACTCACAACACGTCGCGAGAGTCCATACGCTTCCCCAAAAGAAACAGCCCAAAGGCCGCACAACGCGTTGCGTTGAGTGGTCTCTCGCATCTCGGTAGTCCAGCCGCACTTTTCGGTGCTCCTGCATAGCTTCCCGCAGCGTGCGAAGTGTCAGTTGCTCCTTGTGTGCGAGCCCCGTTGGTTGTGCAAAAACAGCCATGCTTTGTGCTGTTGCCCGAATGGCGGGCGGCAGTACAGAAAGGATCTTCCCCAAAGCCAGCAAAGAGGCTTGTGCAAGGGCAGGGTCCTGCCACGCGTGCGCCATTCGCACGGAGGCGAAGAGTGCACGGGCTTCGTCGTGTGTGAACATCAGTGGTGGCAAGTCAAACCCTTTACCGAGTCGATAGCCCATGCCGGCTTCTCAATCAATCGGTACGCCCTGCCGCTGCAAGTCTGCAACATCACGGTAAACCGTGCGCTCGCAGACGCCGAGGCGTTCAGCCAGAAGCGCCGCCGTTGTCAGGCGTCTGCCTCGGATGATTTGGACGACCTGAAACAAGCGGTCAGCGCGTCGCATGCGGGGCTAAAGCAGGGTAGAGGTTCATCAAGATGATAGCCTCGGCATGGCGGGCTCCAGTCCGAGCTGAGCCAGATCAACGGTCATGGCCTGCGCGATCAGCCTCATGTCATGGTCGCTGACCTTGAAAAGACCAAAGCGAAACCTGTATCCCCAGCGTGATCGATCCTCCACGAAGTCCAAGTCGTCAAGTAGAGGCGCAATCGGAGCCTCTCGCGCAGGCAGGTAGCGTACATCGCGCCGGTACGAAACAAAGCCCCCGCCCATGTTGCACGCGTAGGGCTGCCCGGGCTGCACGATACCAAGCGAGACGAAGCTTTGCAGCCGGTCCTTGCCGCCCATCGTCATCGCTGGCGCGTAGTACGCCACGCGGTCGCCCGGCGCGACGCGTTTGAGCGGGGCGATCTTTCCGTGGCAAACCTGCATGAAACCCTTGGCGGGCTCTCTGCAGCGTAGCCTGGCGTGTTGAGCGCTGGCTACAGCAATCCAGTTGGTGGGTACGCTGTTATCCATTGGCGGTGCCTCCTGATCTCTAGGCCCGCGCGTGCAGACCCACGCGGTTGCCGTCAAGATCGTGGATGTGTGCGAAGTAGCCCATGCCGGGCGGGAGCGCCTGGCGTGGCAGGGCGACCGAGCCACCGTGGCGCACCGCACGATCCAGCGCAGCGTCCAGAGAAGGCGAGGCATCCAGGTACACCAGAGGGCCGTCACTTGAAACCTTCGGCGCCGTGGGGCCCATCACGAGTGCGCCGCCTGTTCCCACTCCAGGGTTGTAGGAGAAGACCGCAGTGATTGACGGCCCCATCACCTCTCGGCGCATCGGGCGCCCGAGCACAGCTTCGTAAAACGACTGCGCCCGGTCCAATTGGACAGTGGGGATCTCAAACCAGTTGATTGCGCTATCCATCATTTCAGCTCCGTTAATCTGGAGTGGCCATCTTGCGCCCACCCTACTGACACCGCCACGTCAGCAGTGAAAAAAGCGATGGCTGTGCCGCAGCCATGTTTTCGGGCCGCGCCCCCGCCGGCCCCGTCACAAAACCCGGGCACTTCGAGTCCAAGTAACTAAGCAGCCTATGTTGGCTGTGAACACCTGGAGTCCTTATGTCCAAGACCTTCGCCCACCGACTTGCCCGTCCCGCCTTGCAAGGCGCAGGCCTGGCCGCATTCATCGCGCTCACGCTCGCGGCGGCCCCCGCCGTGCAGGCGGCCGAGCCAAGCGACGCCTCGCTGCCCACGGCCGTCATCGTGCGGGTCCCCAAGCCCTGGTACGCGCCCCGCGCCCTGGTGGCAAGCCGCATGCGCGACACCATCCCCCAATACGCCGATCTGCCCGGCCTGAGCTTCAAGGCCTACTCGTTCGAGCGCGCCTCCGGCGACTACGGCGGGGTTTACCTCTGGCAGAGCCGCAAGGCTGCGCAAGCCTGGTTCAATGCGGCGTGGTTTGAGCGCGTCAAGCGCGAACGCGGCGCCGACGCCCAGGTGCGCAGCTTCTCCGCGCATCTCGTCCTCGACAACGTTGCGGGCGGCACGCCCGCCAGCACCGACAGCGACTCCATCGCGACCCTGGTGGAAATTGCCGTGCCGCCCAATACACCGCAGGAGCGGCTTGTGGCCGGCTTGCGGGCCTCAGTGCCAACCTACCAGGCCATCCCCGGGCTGCTGCGCAAGTACTACATCACCAGCGATCAGGGTACCTTTGGTGGCATCTATCTCTGGAAAGACGAAGCCAGCGCCCGGGCATGGTTCAACCCGCAGTGGCACGAGCGCGTCACGCAGACCTACGGTCGCCCTGCTGTCATCGAGTGGTTTGACACGCCCATCCTCACCCCGACGACCAACCGTGGCAATGCGGTGCCCGAGGCCTTTGTGGTGGGCGCGCCATGAGGCGCGCGCCGGCCGTGCAAAACTTGGCAACCCCGGAGCCACGCCCATGAAGATCCAGGAGCCTAGCCCACAAACCATCGCCCTGGCCGTGCAGGGCCAGCTGGCCGCCATCGATGAAATCATCGAGCAGGTGCAGCCCGGCATATTCAACCTCGCGGTGCGTATGCTGGGCAACCGTGACGATGCCGCCGACGCCACGCAGGAGATCCTGCTAAAGGTCATCACCCACCTCAGCGAGTTCCGCGCCACGGCGGCGTTCTCCACCTGGGTATACCGGGTGGCCAAAAACCACCTGCTGACCGCGCTGACGCGCTCCCGCGAGTCGCCCGAGATCTCGCTGGAGGCGCTGGGGGACAGCCTGGGGCAGGGCCTGCTGTTCAACCAGACCCTGGCCAGCCCTTACGGCGAACACCGCGTGCTGCAGCCCGAGGAGAAACTCGAGGCCAAGCAGATCGCGCTGGGCTGCACGCAGAAGATGCTCATGAGCCTGGACCGGGAACAGCGCCTGTCGTACATCCTCGACACGGTGTTTGGCCTGTCTTCCACCGAAGCCGCCGCAGTGCTGGAGGTGAGTGCCGATGCGCACCGCCAGCGCCTCTCCCGGGCGCGCAGCCGGCTCAACCGCTTTGCGGGCACGTTCTGCGGGCTCGCCTCGGAAACCGCAGCCTGCCAGTGCGAAAAACAGATCCCGGCGGTTCGCCACCTGGCGGCCGCGCCCGGCGCAGCGCCCCGGCCGCTGGTGGCCATCCATCCCACCGAACAGGCCGAGCTGCTGGGTAATTTCGAGGCACTTGTGCGCCTGGGTGACGCGTCGGCCCTGATCAAGGCCCATCCGGCGTACCGCTCGCCCGACCGGATGCGCCAGGCCATACGCGCGGTGCTCAGCGCCGAGGGCTTTTTTTCAGCCCGCAAACCCCTGCAATGAAGACCCTCGACGTTCCCCACGCCGCCGTCAGCATCACCACCCAGGACGGGACGGTGCTGAGCGCCCGTCTGTACGGCGCCCGTGGTGCGCCGGTGCTGCTGGCCTCGGCGCTGGCCATCCCGCAGCGCTACTATGAGCCCTTTGCGCGCTGGCTCGCGGCCCGCGGCATGATGGTGCTGACCTTTGACCTGCGCGGCATGCATGCGTCGCGCGACGCCACGGGCCCCCGCTCGGTGCGCCGGGTGCAGGCGGATTTTCTCTGCTGGGCACGGCAGGACTTCAGCGCCTGCGTGCGCTATCTGCAAGAGGTTTCGGGGCGCGCGCAGATCTCGATGGTGGGCCACAGCCTGGGTGCGCAGCATCTGCTGTGGGCCGATGAGCCAACGCGCCGCGCCATCGCCCGTTGCGTGGCCGTGGCCTCCGGTACCGGCTACTGGCGCGACTGGGCCGCCCCGTCGAGGCGGTTTGCGCCCTTGCTTTTTTTCGGCCTGATTCCGCTGCTCACACCGCTGTGGGGCTACTACCCGGGCGGCGCGCTGCGGCTGGTGGGCGATCTGCCCGCCGGGGTGGCCCGGCAGTGGGCGCGCTGGTGCCGGCACCCGGACTTTGCCATTGGCGTCGAAGGTCCCGCCTTGCAGGTGCATTGCCGCGCCCTGACGGTGCCCATCTCTGCCTATGCCTTCTCCGACGATGAGGCCATCACCGAGCACTGCGTGCGCCAGCAGCTGGCCCTCACGCCCCATGCACCGCAGCGCCTCACAGTGCTGAGCCCCGAGCGCTATGGTGTGCCGCGCATCGGGCATATCGGCGCACTGGGCCGACATGCGCCTGAGGCGCTGCGGGCCGAGCTGAGCGCCGAATTGATGCCCTGCACGGACAGGCCGGCATTATGAGGGCGGCGACATCCAGAGGCTTATGCCCTGACTCGTCGGCAAGCCAGACGCGAAAAAGCCGCCCGTGGGCGGTTTTGTTGTGGTCCACAAGCCGTTCATGCCAACAGCGCATACAAGCGCTTCAGATACGCCGCCAGGTCTTCCGGCAGGCCGCCTTCGGATTGAGCTGAGCGACCCAGCCGGGCATCACACGGTGTCGAGCCCTATGGTTGCCCCCAGCGCTGCATTGAGTGAAAATAACCGTGCAAATTCACCAAACGTTGGTTAAATTACACGGATGTATCCCCGTCTCGCTCAAGAACAACTGGCCGATCTGCTGGCCCAGTTCCCGGCCGTGGTGCTGCTCGGGCCGCGGCAGGTGGGCAAGACCACCCTGGCGCTGGCTGAGGCGGCGCGGCGTGTCGATGCGGTTTACCTTGATCTGGAGCTGCCGTCTGCCCAGCGCCAGCTCGACGATCCCGAGGCCTTTTTGCTGGCGCATCGCCGGCGCCTGGTCATCCTTGATGAAGTGCAGCGTGTGCCGGAATTGTTCGCGGTCTTGCGCGGCGTGATCGACCAGCGTCGGCGCGAGGGCGAGGCCGCTGGACAGTTCCTGTTGCTGGGCTCGGCCTGCGGGGTTCTGCTCAAACAGGCCAGCGAAAGCCTGGCCGGCCGCATGGCCCAGTTGGAGCTGGGGGGCTTGCAGCTTAGGGAGGTATCGCCCGGTGACGCGCCGCACGACCATGCACCCCTGTGGGTGCGAGGCGGTTTCCCCTTGTCATGGCTGGCAGCCGGTGAGCCGGCAAGTTTGCGCTGGCGCGAAGCATTCATCACCACGTATCTGGAACGCGACATTCCAGCCCTGGGGCCACGCATCCCGGCCACGACGCTGCGGCGTTTTTGGACCATGCTGGCGCATGCGCAAGGTGGCTTGCTTAACCAGTCGCAGCTCGCCGCGTCGCTGGCGATCAGCGGGCAGACTGTGGCGCGTTATGTCGATCTGCTGTGTGATCTGATGCTGGTGCGCCGATTGCCGGCCTGGCATGGCAATGTGGGCAAGCGCCTGGTGCGTGCACCCAAAGTGTATGTGCGCGACAGCGGTCTGGTCCATGCGCTGCTGGGGCTGGCGGACTTGCCGGCAGTCTTGTCCCACCCGGTGGCCGGAGCCAGCTGGGAAGGCTTTGTGATCGAGCAGCTCATGGCGGCAGCGGCGCAAGCCCAGGCCAGCTTCTACCGCACCTCGCACGGGGCCGAGGTCGATCTGGTCTTGCAGTGGGCGCATGCCGCACCCTGGGTGGTGGAGATCAAGCGCTCTTCCGCGCCCACCGTGTCCCGGGGCTTCCATCAGGCAGCACTGGATGTGGGGGCTGCCCGCAAACTGCTGATCGCTCCCGTGGAGCGCCCCTACCCGATGCGCGATGGCATCGAAGTCATGAGCCCCCATACGGCCGCCCGGCTGCTGGCGGCGCAGTGAGGCACTGGCTTACACCAGCAGCGCATTGACCCGCTTCACATACGCTGCCGGGTCTTCCGGCAGGCCGCCCTCGGCCAGCAGGGCCTGGTCGAAGAGGATGTGGGCCAGGTCGTGGAAGTGCACCGAGCCGTCGAGCTTCTTCACCAGCGCGTGCTCGGGGTTCACTTCCAGGATGGGCTTGCTGTCCGGGGCCTTCTGGCCGGCGGACTTGAGCAGGCGGGCGAGCTGATTGCTCATTTCGCCTTCCTTCACCACGAGGCAGGCGGGTGAATCGACCAGGCGCGTGGTCACGCGCACATCTTCGGCCTTGTCCTTGAGCGCTTCCTTTAGCTTGGTAAGCACGGGCTTGAAGGCCTCGGCGGCTTGCTCGGCGGCCTTTTTCTCGGCCTCGTCCTGCAGCTTGCCCAGGTCCACGGCGCCCTTGGCCACGCTTTGCAGCGGGGTGCCGTCAAATTCCGTCAGGTAGCTCAGCGCCCACTCGTCCACGCGCTCGGTCATGAGCAGCACCTCAATGCCCTTCTTCTTGAAGACTTCGATCTGCGGGCTGTTCCTGGCGGCGGCGAGCGTATCCGCGGTGATGTAGTAGATGGCCTCCTGGCCTTCCTTCATGCGGGCCTTGTAGTCGGCCAGGCTCACGCTGGCGGTGTCGCTGGTGGTGCTGGCAAAGCGCAGCAGCTTGGCAATGCGCTCGCGGTTGCCGAAGTCTTCGCCCAGGCCTTCCTTGAGCACGGTGCCGAACTCTGCGTAGAACCTGCTGTACTTGCCGGCGTCGGCCTTGTCTTCGTCGCTGGCGTCTGCGGCGGGAACACCCGCCTTGGCCAGGTTCTCCAGGAGCGTGAGCACGCGCTTGGTGTTGCCGTCGCGAATCGCGCGCACGTCGCGGCTTTCCTGTAGCAGCTCGCGGCTCACGTTGAGCGGCAGGTCGGCGCTGTCCACCACGCCCTTGATGAAGCGCAGGTAGCTGGGCAGCAGGGCCTCGGCCTCGTCCATGATGAAGACGCGCTTCACGTACAGCTTGAGGCCGCCTTTTTTGTCGCGGTTCCACAGGTCAAACGGCGCCTTGGCCGGCACATAAAGCAGTTGGGTGTATTCGGTGCTGCCTTCCACGCGGTTGTGGCTCCAGGCCAGCGGGGCTTCGTAGTCGTGGCTGATGCCCTGGTAGAAGCTCTCGTACTCTTCCTTGGTGATGTCTTTCTTGGCGCGGCTCCACAAGGCGCTCGCCTTGTTGACGGTTTCCCATTCGGTGGTGGTGACCATCTCGCCGGGCTGGCGACTACCGGAGGGGTCACCTTCGATGACGTCGCCTTCTTTCAACTCTTCCTTGAGCATCTGGATGGGCAGAGCGATGTGGTCCGAGTATTTGCCGACGATCTGCTTGATCTTCCAGGCGCTGAGGTATTCGTCGGCATCTTTGCGCAGGTGCAGGATCACGCTGGTGCCGCGCTCAGGCCGGGTGATGGTTTCGACCTCGAAGTCGCCCGTGCCGCCGCTGGTCCAGCGCACGCCCTCTTCGGGCTTGAGGCCCGCGCGGCGGGTCTCCACGGTGATCTTGTCGGCCACGATGAAGCCCGAATAAAAGCCCACGCCGAACTGGCCGATGAGCTGGCCCTGCTCCTTGGCATCGGCCTGCTTATCGGCGCCAAGCTTGCTCATGAACTCCTTGGTGCCACTTTTGGCTATGGTGCCCAGGTGGTCAATGGCCTCGGCCGTGCTCATGCCGATGCCGTTGTCACTGATGGTCAGCGTGCGGGCCTTCTTGTCCAGCGCAATGCGCACGCGCAGCTCGGGTGCGTCTTCGTAGAGCGCGCTGTTGTTCAGGGCCTCGTAGCGCAGCTTGTCGCAGGCGTCCGAGGCGTTGGACACCAGTTCACGAACGAAGATCTCCTTGTTGGAGTACAGCGAATGGGTGACCAGGTGCAGCAGCTGGGCCACTTCGGCCTGAAAGGCATGGGTCTTCTTGCTCAGGGTGGTGGTATCGCTCATGACGGTATCAGTATGGGCAGGTTGATCAGGTCGGCAGGTAACCCGGACGGGGCTGGCAGCCGGCAAAACCGGCAATTATGGGCCGGGGGCGGGGTTTCAAGGCCCGGCCAGCGGGGCGTGAGCCTTTCAGGCTGCTTCGGGCTGGAAGACGCGGATACGCTGGCTCATCAGCGCCCGCTGCTCCCGAGCCACGACCCGCATGTCGTACTCGGACTGCAGGTTGAGCCAGAAGCGGGGTTCCATGCCGAAGTAGATGCCCAGGCGCAGGGCTGTGTCAGCCGTGATGGGGCGGGCACCGTTGACGATCTCGCTGATGCGGCTGGGCGAGACATCGATATCGGCCGAGAGCTTGCGCGCGGTGATGCCCATGGGCTTCATGAAGTCTTCCAGCAGGATTTCGCCGGGGTGGATTTCGTCGATTAGTTTGCTCATGTTCGGCTCCTAGTGGTAGTCCACGATTTCGACCTGGTGCGCGCCGTCCTCGCGCCACACGAAGCAGATCCGCCATTGGTCGTTGACGCGAATGCTGTGCTGCTGCCTGCGGTCTGCCTTGGGCGCTTCCAATTGGTTGCCCGCAGGGATGCGCAGGCTAGCCAGTTCCATGGCGGCATGCAACTGCAACAGCTTGCGGCGTGCGACCCGTTCAATGTTCCGGAACCGCGCTACCGCATGGCTATGGAACAGGCGTTCGGTGTCCGGGCACACGAACGAGTGGATCATGCAAAATGATATTCTGCGAAACAGAATCTGTCAATCAGGCCGGCCGAGAACCAGCGGGAACAGCCTCAAAACTTCTCGTGCGGTGCCAGGTAGCGCCATTGGCCCACGGGCAGCTGGCCCAGCATGATGCGGCCGATGCGCACGCGCTTGAGGCCCACCACCTTCAGGCCCACCAGCTCGCACATGCGGCGGATCTGGCGCTTCTTGCCTTCGGTCAGCACAAAACGCAGCTGCTCGGGGTTCTCCCAGTCCACCTTGGCGGGCTTGAGGGCCTGGCCGTCCAGGCTCAGGCCGTGGCGCAACCGGGCCAATTGGCTGGGCGGGAAGACGGCCTGCACATTGGTGGAGACGAAATCTGAGTCGTGGATGGTCTGCAGTTCGGAAGGCGCGCTGGCCGCAGCGGGTGTGCCGAGATAGACCACGCGCACCAGGTATTCCTTCTCCATGGTCGAGTCTTCGCCGATGAGCTGGCGCGCCACGCGGCCGTCCTGCGTGAGCACGAGCAGGCCCGTGGAATCAATGTCGAGCCGGCCCGAGGGCGCCAGCCCGCGCAGCTGGCTGCCGTTGAAGCGCAGGGGCGCGCGGTCTTCGCGCCAGCGGTTCTGCGCCTGCACCAGCACCACGGCGGGTTCGTGTCCGTCCTCGGCCTGGCCGCTGACGTAGCCGATGGGCTTGTTGAGCAGGATGGTGACCTGCGTGGCCTGCTGGTTGCGGGCCTGCTTGTCGATTTCGATGCGGTCGGTGGGCAGCACCTGCTGGCCCATCTCGGCCACTTGGCCGTTGACCCTGACCCAGCCGTTCTCGACCCAGGCGTCGGCTTCGCGGCGCGAGCACAGGCCCAGCTCAGCCATGCGCTTGTTGATGCGGCTGGTAGCGCTGCCGCCAGCGGGTGCGCCCGCCTTCGGGCGGGCTACGCCTTCAGGGCGCGGCGCGCGGCGCAGAGGCCCGGCGGCTTTGCCGGGAGGGAAGTCGTTGCTCATGCGGCGCCCATTCTAGGCGCCACCCCCGGGTCCGTTCGGCCTGAGCCAGTCGCAGGCCTCGGGAAAAAGTCTTGCGAGTGTTTCGAAAGGCTCAAAGCGGACGGATGGGTTTAGGGGATCTTGCCGAAGTGCGCGAGGAAGTGCGCCATGTCGTCCAACTGCTGATTGCTCAAGCCACGCAGCGCGTTGGTCATCACGGTATCGCGGCCGAGGCCGGGCTTGTCGCGGTACTCAAGCATCACTTCGCGCAAAAACGCCTCGTGCTGGGCGGCCAGACGCGGTACCTGATCGCGCCCCTGGTAGGCGGGCAGGTGGCAGCTGCCGCACAGGCTCTGCGCGGCCAACTCCCTGCCGCGCAGGTAGCGCGGCGCGTCCACGGCGCCAGCCATCGGCGCGGGCTTCTGTGCGGCGAAGTACTCGGCCAGCGCGATCAGGTCCGGGTCGCTCAGGCCGTCGAGCACGCCCTTCATCGTCGGGATGTCGCGCAGGCCTTCGCGGATGAGCACGAGCTGGTTCTCCACGAAGATCCTGGGTTGGCCGGCGAGCGAGGGAATCTGCGGATTCTGCGAATTGCCCTGGGGACCGTGGCAGGCCATGCAGAGTTCCAGACTGGGCGGTTGCTGTGCCAGCGCGGGCAGACCGCCAGCCATCAGCAGCACGGCAAGCAGGCGACGCAGCAGGACGGAGGAGCGATCGGCAGGCTTCATGCGGAGGGCTCAGCAAGAAACAGGGCCCCGGGACAGTTCTGCCCAGGGCCCTGCATGGAGGGCGTGTTTGCGCTTGCCTTAGTTCGCGTAGGAGATGCGATAGATCGCGCCGGTCTGCTCGTCCGAGACCAACAGCGCTCCATCGGGCATCTGCAGGAAGTAGGTGGGACGGCCCCAGAAGGTGTCCGAGGCTGGATCAGCGAAGCCCGTCATGAAGGGCGTGACGGTGGCGCCACTGCCGTCGGGGTTGGCGGTGACGGATACGATGTCGAAGCCGAACTTCGTGCTGCGGTTCCACGAACCCTTGCGCGCCACGAAGGCGGCGTTCTTGAACACCGGCGGGAACATATTGCCGGTGTAGAAGTGCACACCCATGGCCGCAGCGTGCGGGCCCACAGTGGTGACAGGCAGGGTCACGCCGTCACAGGGGTTGGCCTTTTTCACATCCGGATCGGCCACAGCCTTGGCATGGCAGTAGGGGAAACCGAAGAAGGGCGTGCCACCCATGCCCAGCTTCCACCAGCTCGGCTTGGGCAGGCGGTTGAGTTCGTCTTCGGGGCCGTCGTCGCCCATCCAGTCGCGGCCGTGGTCGCTGAACCAGAGCTCGCCCGTGGCCGGATGGAAATCAAAGCCCACGGTGTTGCGCACGCCGGTCGCTATGACTTCCATGCCCGAGCCGTCAGCGTTGTAGCGGCGGATTTGCGCGTATTCGTCCGTTGGCAGGGTGCAGATGTTGCAGGGCGCGCCGAAGGGCACGTAAAGCTTGCCATCGGGCCCGAAGCGGATGTACTTCCAGTTGTGGTGCTCCAGCGGCGGCAGCTTGAAAGCGGCCGTCATATCCACCGGGCTGACGTTGGGGTTCTTCTCGATACCGTCGTAGCGCAGCACCTTGTCGATGGCCATCACGTACAGATTGCCGTTGTGGAGGGTGGCGGCAGGCTGCTTGAGGCGGTCGACCACGACGCGGCTGGTGCGGGAGCTGCCGTTGTCGGTGATCTCGTACACACGGCCCAGGCCGCGCGTGCCGCCGTAAACTTTGCCGCTCTCGCCGCGCGTGATGGCACGGATGCCCGGCGTGCCCGTGGACCAGATCTCGACCTTGAAGCCCGGCGGCAGGCGCAGGCGCTGCAGCGGGATTTCGGATGCCTGGGTCACGGTGTTCTTGCCGGGCAGCGGTGCAAGCCGCGATTCGGCCATGGCGGCCGGACGACCCTGCTGCCAGGCCGGCGGCGCGAGCGCTGGGGGTGCGGCGGCCGCGGCTGCTTGCGGTTTGGCCGGATCGGGCGTGGCGCAGCCGGCCAGGATGCCGGCCAGCAAGGCGCCAAAGAGCGGGGCGTAGCGGGTCATGGGAAGGTCTCCATCGGAAAAGTGGCGTTGTTATGTTCGCGCCAGCAGGCATGTTATGCAGGCATTGCCGTCTGTGCGCCTGGGGTTTGCACTGAAAACACTTGCCAAGTGCCCCACTGTCTCAGAAATTGACACTCGGTCTTCGGACTTACCCTCGGAATGGTGCAAAGTCGGCCCTCTTGCGTAACCGCAACTTGCATGCCTTGTTCTGTCAGAGCCTAATGTCCCCTCCAGCCCCCGGCCGGGGGAGGGGACAAACCAGACAAAGGAGCGATTCATGTACTTACCCAAGCTGTACGCTGCGCTGGTAGTGGCAGGGCTGGCCACCGGGGCTGTGGCGCAGTCTGGCAGGGACAACCTGTCTACCCTCAAGCAGATGAAGGTCGCCACGACCGATCTGAATATTCCCTTGGTGCCGCAGGGCGGAGCGAATGCCGAGGCCATCCGCGCCAACCTCAAGAAAGTCAAGATGCCGCCGGGCTTCAAGATCGAGCTCTATGCCGTGGTTCCGGACGCGCGCCACATGGCCGTGGCTCCTTCCACCAACATGCTGTTTGTGGGCACGCGCAAGACCCGGGTCTGGGCTGTGACCGACCGCAACGGCGACGGCACGGCCGACGAGGTGAAGGCCTTTGCGCCCTCGCTCAACTTCAAGGTGCCCAATGGCGTGTGCTGGACCAAGGATGGTTTCCTGATCGTCGTGGAGCACAACCGCGTGCTCAACTTCCCGGCCGCCGAGTTCTTCTATGAGGGCCCGGACGTGGCCGTGATCGAGGTGGTGTCCCAGGGCAAGCTGATCCCCGAGGACGAGGAGTCTTTCAACCACGGCGCGCGCACCTGCCGCGTTGCCGATGACGGCAAGCTCTACATCACCCTGGGTCAGCCCTACAACGTGCAGCCGGCCAACAAGGTGGCGCTGTATGAGCGGCTGGGCATTGGCGGCATGATCCGCATGGACGCCTTTGATGGCTCCAAGCGCGAGGTGGTCGCGGTGGGTGTGCGCAACTCGGTGGGCATGGACATCAACCCGCGCGACAAGACGGTCTGGTTTACCGACAACCAGACCGACGGCATGGGCGACGACATTCCTCCGGGCGAACTCAATCGCATCACCAAGGCCGGGGGTGAGCACTTTGGCTATCCCTACATACATGGCAACAACATCCAGATCGCTGGCACAGGTGCTGCACCCGACCTCAAGGACATGAAGGCCCCCGCCGTCTGGACGAAGCCGCAGGTGGAGTTCCCGGCGCATCAGGCGCAGCTGGGCATGACTTTCTACAACGGCAAGATGTTCCCTGCCAAGTACCAGGGTGGCGTGTTCGTGGCCGCCCATGGCTCCTGGAACCGCACCAAGCCCAGTGGCGCGCTGATCAACTTCGTGCCGATCAAGGCGGATGGCACGGCCGGTGCGTCTGAAGTGTTCGCAGAGGGCTGGCTGGACGCCGATGGCGTCTACAAGGGCCGCCCGGTGGATGTGGCGCCCATGAAAGACGGCTCGCTGCTGATCTCTGACGATTACGTCGGCGCCATTTACCGCGTGACCTACAGCAACTGAGGCTGAACCCGGGTGCGGGGCGCATCCACGCGCCGCACCTGAAACCGGACGGAGATCGCTACGATCTCCGTCATTTTTTTGAGCGAGGAGCAGACCATGAACCGATCTCTGCTGATGGTCGCGCTGCTTTGCGCTGCCGGGCCCGCTGCGGCCGACCCAATGGCCGGCAAGCTGCGAGCCGCCACGGCCTGCGCTGTCTGCCACGGGCCACGGGGCCTGTCCATGCAGCCCAATGTGCCTCATCTGGCAGGCCAGCCCGAGTTCTATCTGGTGGAGCAGCTGCGCAACTATCGCAGTGGCAAGCGTGCGCACGAGGTGATGGGCGTGATCGCCAAGCCCCTGAGCGACCAAGAGATTGACGATCTGGCTCAGTGGTACGCCTCGATTCCATTGAGGGCTGGAGAATAGGCCCAATGAACAATACGAGAAACATGAGGCACACACGATATTCAAAAGGGCGACCGCGATACACGGCGCTGGCGCTGTTGCTGGCGAACGTAGGCGCTGCGCCGCTGGCCGCGCATACTTTGGAGAATGTAGTGATCTCGGCCTCCCGAGCGCAGCAGAGCAGCTTTGATGCGCCAGCGGCCATCGAGTCGCTCGACCGCGAAACCATCCAGGGAGCGGGCCCGCAGGTGAACCTGTCTGAGTCGCTGAACCGCGTGCCGGGTCTTACCATCCTGAATCGGCAGAACTATGCGCAGGACCTGCAGGTCTCGGTCCGCGGTTTCGGCGCCCGCTCGACCTTCGGCATCCGCGGCGTGCGCCTGCTGATCGACGGCATCCCGGCCACCACGCCCGACGGGCAGGGCCAGGGCTCCTCGATCGCGCTGACCTCGACCGACCGCATCGAGGTGCTGCGTGGGCCGCTGGCGCTGCTCTACGGCAACTCCTCGGGTGGCGTGATCCAGGCCTGGACCCGCGACGCCCCGCAGGCGCCCGAGCTTTCCGTGCAGGGTTATGTGGGCTCCTACGGTTTGCAGCGTACCGACTGGCAGTACGCGGGCCGCATGGGGAGCGCACAGGGCACACCGGGCGTAGGCTTGGTGGCGGACTACAGCACCTTCAGCACCGATGGGTTTCGCGCCAACAGCGCGGCCGAGCGCAAGCAGTTCAACGGCAAGGTCAGCTTCGGGCCCGATGCGGGCACACGTGTAAACGTCGTGTTCAACCACTTCGACATGCCGCTGGCGGAAGACCCGCTGGGATTGACGGCCGCCCAACTGGCGGCCAACCCGCGGCAGGCCGGCACCAATGCGCTGAGCAACCAGACCCGCAAGATCACGAGCCAGAACCAGCTGGGCGGCTCGCTCGTGCACGCGCTGGATTCCGAACGCTCGATCACGGCGCGCCTGTACTTCGGCACGCGCGACAACCTGCAGTACCTTTCCTCGGGCAACTGGGTCGGTCTGGACCGCCAGTACTACGGCGCCGGGCTGCAGTACAACGCCCTCGGACACATCGGCGCCACCCCCCTGCGCTGGGTGGCCGGTTACGAGTTTGATCTGTCCGAGGAGCGCCGCCGGGGCGGCGCCTCCCCGGGCGGCGTGAAGACGCCGGGCTCGCTGACGCGCGACGAGGACAACCGCGCCATCAACAGCGACGTCTTTGCGCAAGGCACCGCCCTGCTGAGCGAGCGCTGGTCGCTGATTGGCGGCGTGCGCCGCAGCGCGGTGCGCCTGAGCAGCCAAGACTATTTCATCACGACGACCCCTACAGTGAATCCGGACGGATCAGGGGCCATTCGCTATTCCGCGACCAATCCGGTTCTCGGGCTGACGTGGCATGCGGCCGACACGCTCAATCTCTACGTCAACTACGGCAGGGGTTTCGAGACGCCCACCCTGGCTGAGGTCGCCTACATCGACAACGGCGCGGTGACGGCAACCTTCAACACTGGCATCGCCGCCGCGCGCAGCCGACACTATGAAGCGGGGGCGAAGTGGGTCCCGCAACCCGGAACGCGGGTGGATCTTGCCGTCTTCGTGGTCGATACGGTGGATGAGATCGTTACCTCACGCACCGCTTTGGGCCAGTCGGCCTTTGTCAACGCACCTGGCACGCAGCGGCGTGGCCTGGAGTTCGGCGGTCGTACGCTGCTCAGCCCCTATTGGCGTGTGATGGCATCGGCCTCGGTGATCGAGGCCGAGTTCACGAAGGCCTACACCACCACCGTGGCCAACGTGGCTGCGGGCAACCGCATGCCCGGCATTCCGCAGCATTTCGTCTTCACGGAGTTGCTGTGGGCGTCGGCGGGCTTTGCGGGCGCACCGCGGCGTCATGCGGCCGGCACGCAGGCGGGTCTGGAGCTGGTGAGTGCTGGCCGACTTTATGCCGACGACAGAAACACCGAGAGCGCCGACGGGTACAACGTGTTCAACCTCAAGGCCAGCCATGGCTGGGCCGTGGGCAAGGGTGGCCTGACTGCCTATGCACGCGTTGACAACGTGGCAAACAAGACCTACGTGGGTTCCGTCATCGTGAACCAGACCGCTCGCCAGTTCTACGAGCCCGCGCCCGGACGCAACTGGACGTTGGGCCTGCGGCTGAGCGCTGCGCTCTAAGGAAGGACTGGACAAGACGCGCCGTGCGCGGCGTGGGTTTTGCGCAATGAGCCGCAGGGCGCAAAACCCAAGGCAAGCCCGGACGGCTTGCCTGCGCCTACGGGCATACCCCGCGCGATGTGGGCGGTCAAATCATTGCGTTTTTGACTCGAACGCGCATGGCGCGACTTGTCCAGACCTTCTCTGGCGGGCCAGCGGCCAGTGCCCGTCATGACGCCCCGCGCACGGGGCGCCCCGTGGTCACGCCTTTGGTTCTTTCAGGGTTTCGTGCAGGGCGACCGGTGTCGCACTGACCTTGCGGTAGCGTATGTTCAGCAGCTCCACGAACACTGCAAACGCCATGGCGAAGTACAGGTAACCCTTGGGCACCGGCTGGCCCATACCATCGGCAATGAGCACGACGCCAATCAGCAGCAGGAAGGACAGCGCCAGAATTTTGACCGTGGGATGGCGCTGCACGAACTCGTGAATAGCCTTGGCGAGGAAGACCATCACGCCGGTAGCGACCAGGATGGCAATCACCATGACGCTGATATGGGAAGTCATCCCCACCGCAGTGATGATCGAATCCAGAGCAAACACCATGTCAAGCACCATGATCTGCAGGATGACCATCGCGAATGCCGCCTGCGCTGGCGCGCCGGAGGACCCTTCGGGGCCTTCAAGCTTGCCGTGCATCTCGTTGACGGCTTTGGCAATCAGAAACACGCCGCCGCCAATGAGTATCAGGTCACGCCAGGAAAAGGCATGGCCCCAGAGGCTGAACACCGGCGCTGTCAGTGACACGATCCATGCGATCGCAAACAGCAGCGCCAGGCGGCTAATTGCCGCCACGGCAATACCAATTTGCCGCGCCTTCGCGCGCTGATGCGCTGGCAGCTTGCCCGCCAGGATGCTGATGAAGATGATGTTGTCAACGCCGAGGACCACCTCAAGCGCGATGAGCGTTCCCAAAGCGGCCCATGCCTCGGGCGACGAAAGCCAGTCAAACACGTCATGAACCTCCGGTGTTGTCGTGCTCAAACGGGTGTCCGGGAATTGCAGGGCGGCGCGCGCTGATCCCGCGCACCGCTTGTACTCAAGTGAAACCCCTCAAGTGCCGAACAGACCCGTCATCTCCGAATTGCGCCCACAGCCTCGGCCATGGGGTGCGCCCCGGATGAGCAGAAGTATGGCACGGGTTCTGCGACGTCCATGCTCCAGCCACCTCGGGACTCTCAACACCCGCTTGATACACCGGCTTAGTACAAATACACCGCGCCGGCATCGGGGGCCGCGTTGTCCGCCTGATTGCCACCCACACCGGTGGCGTTGCTGTCCTCGCCATAGGCCCCCACCGCCCGGGTGTTGCCGTCGGCGGACAGCGCGATTACGTAGCCGAAATTGTCATCCGCCCCGGTATTGCTGGCCTTGACGTAAGCCACGGCCGTGCTCAGTGGGACCGGTGCTCCACCGCCGCTACTGGCTCCGCCACCCCCGCCGCCTCCGCAGGCGCTCAACAGCCCCGGGCACAAGGCCAAAAAAAATATGTCAACGCGCGCCACGGCGCACGGCCTACCCTGCCAAGATCGGTGCTCATACCTGTCCTTTCACAGAAAAACGGGGGGAAACGTCGGAATCGTACAGGAACAGCGCCAAAAAACAGCGTAAAACCCCGGCCATGTGTTGCAGCCAAAACTGCGGCTTCAGCCGCCCATATGCTCACGACATAAAGCTGCCCCGCCTATCCGCGCCGAAACCAGCCTAATCCACCGCGACCGTTTATGGCAGCAAATCAGGTCACCAGCTTTCTGGTTTCCTGATAGCCGAATGAGGAATTCGATCTGGAAGTTGTGATGCCGCCAAGTGCACCGGACTAAGAATCTTTGCCCAGTCCGCGTG
Organism: Curvibacter sp.; assembly: GCA_020248905.1. Lineage (GTDB taxonomy): Bacteria > Pseudomonadota > Gammaproteobacteria > Burkholderiales > Burkholderiaceae_C > Hylemonella. The sequence continues at coordinate 21,620 of JADCGR010000017.1, forward strand.
CTGAGATAGATCTTTTGAGATTCGGCGATGGTCATCACCTGTAATCGGCGCCACTATGCCAATCCTCAAGTGAGGATGGTATCTTTTCACCGTGGCGAGCGCGCCCTCGAGATCCGAGTCATTGCTGCAGATGACGGCCTGTTGGTATTGGTTTGTCCAAGCGCCGGCAATGATGTCCGAAGCCAGATTCACATCCGTCTTCTTCTCGCTGAAGTCATACACCTGGACTGTCTGCAAATGGGGGGCTTCGGGAATTGGATTTACCAGCCATTGATGGGGCGTCGTCGCCAAGATTCTTCCCTCTACGATCGTCAACTTTGTGGGGTTGATTTTGCGAAGCGCCTGGAGGTACTGACGTTGACGCTGTGGTGAGTGAGGGTCATCGGACATACGCCCAAGCACAGGGGCTGTGTAGTACCTGACCTCGACCAGATCTAATGCCTTATCCAATACATGGTCATTAAAAAGGGTGACCAAATCCAACCATTTGAGGCCGCTTTTCCTCAAAAGACCGTAGTAAAGGTTGTAGCCGTCGATATAGACCACCGTGCGCAAAAAGCATCTCCAGAAATGACAAAGCCGCCCGAAGGCGGCCTGTCGCCCCAAGAGCATCCGGCCAAACCGGGCGGTCGAGGGGTGAGTCGTGGGGAAATAATACACGATCCGGCTTTCCGTCAACAAGATCTTTTTGCTTTACCTGTTGCATGCTGACCAAAGTGAATTGCTGGCGCAGTGGCAGGCCAAAAAGGCGGCCTGATAGGTGCGGCTCAGGCCAGGGGCGCTGTTGCGCCCCCGCCCTTAATACACCAAGCTTGATACACCGGCCTGGAACACTTAGTACAGATACACCGCGCCGGCATAGCCGACCGAGTTGTCGGTCGGGTCGCCACCCACGCCGGTGGCGCTGCTGGCCTCGTAACGCGCCGCCACCGCCAGGGTGGCGCCGTCGGCCGACAGCGCTACGCTAGTGCCGAAATAGTCAAACGCCCCGGTATTGCTGGCCTTGACGTAGCCCACGGCCGAGCGCAGCTTGGCCAGGTCGCTCATCTGGCTGGCGACGGTCAGGGGGGCCGAGTCGGTGCAACCCCCGGTATTGCAGGCCTGGACCTTGTATTGGGCGTTGAGCTGCTTGTGCAGCGCCAGCGGGCGCGTGGCGCTGGTGGTGGTAATGTCGCCGCCCACCTGGATCATCGCGGCCACGCCGTCGGCACTTTCAAATACCTTGTAGTCGGTGGCACCACTGACCGCCGCCCATGTCAGTTGTACTGTCTTGACACCAAAACCCATGCTTGCCGTCGGCGCCACCGGTGCGCTTACCGGTGCGCTGCCCCCCCGCCGCCACCACCGCAGGCGCTCAACAGTCCCAGGCACAAGGCCAACAAAAAATATGTCAACGCGCGCCACGGCGCACGGCCTACCCTGCCAAGATCGGTGCTCATACCTGTCCTTTCACAGAAAAACGGGGGGAAACGTCGGAATAGTACAGGGACAGCGCAAAAAACAGCGCAACGAACAGCGCAACGAACAGCGCAAAAGACGGCCGCCTACGGGCGCTGTTGCGCCCCTGGCCTTGATTAAAGTTAAGCTGCGCCAGTCAGGGCAGGCGTGCTGCATCGAGCGTGCGCAGGCCATCAAGATCGAGCACGCTCAGGCCGCCGTATTCGACCTTGATAAGTCGCTGTTGCTCCAGCGTGGCCAGCGCCTCGTTCACGCGCTGGCGCGACAGGCCCACAAGATAGGCCAGCTCCTGCTGGGTGATGCGCAGCATCTCGCCCACGCCTGGGTAGAGCACGGGGTTGAAGAGCGACACCAGGCTGCGCGCGACGCGCAGGTCAGGGTTGGGCATGCGGTCGATCTCGCGCGCTGCGATGAACTGGCCCAGGCGCTCGTTGAGCTGGTTCATGACGAAACGATTGAAGCCGATGGACTGGTCGAGCAGGCGATGAAAGCTGTCCACGGGCAGACCCGCTACCAAGCTCTTGCGCAGGGTCTGCACGTTGTAGCGATAGGCCTCGCGCTTGAGCACCGTGCCCTCGCCGAACCAGCCACCGGGGGGCAGGCCGGTAAAGGTCATGGACTGACCCTCGGCGTTCTCCCCGCTCATCTTGAGCAGGCCGTCCACCACGCCGAACCAGTAGGTCACCGGCCGGCCGATGCGGCAGACCAGATCGCCGGGCAGGGCCTCGGTGATGCGCAGCTCGGCCACGGCGTAGTTCTGCTCGTCGGCGCTGAGCTGCGGCAGCCAGGGGATGCCGGCCAGCTCGGCTTCGGTCAGCGGCCGGCGCCGCTGATGCAGGCTGGGTTCAGACGTCATGGGTGGGAAACTACCAACTAGGGATTCCCCTAGATTGTCGTTGCAACGACAGCCTGGCGTCAAATCGCGGTCTAGCATGTGGCTTACAGGCAATCCCTACTCGCCCGGTGAGACCACAAGGAATCGGCATGCAGACGACCTTTCCGCGACTTCTGATGCAGCATGCGGCGCAGCGGCCCGAGGCCCCAGCCCTGCGCGAGAAGGAATACGGCATCTGGCAAACCTGGAGCTGGGCGCGCGCGGCCGAGGATGTGAAGAGCATGAGCTGCGGGCTGGCCGCACTGGGCTTTGAGCCGGGCCACAACCTGGCCATCGTTGGCGACAACCGCCCGCATCTCTACATGGCTTTCGTCGCCGCGCAAAGCCTGCGCGGTGTGCCGGTGCCTATGTATCAGGACGCGATTGCCAGCGAGATGGCTTTTGTGCTGCAAGACGCCGAGATCCGCTACGCCTTCGCCGAAAACCAGGAGCAGGTGGACAAGCTGCTGGAGCTGCGCGCCTGCGTGCCCGGCCTGCTGCAGCACATCGTCTACGACGACCCGCGCGGCCTGCGCAACTACCGCCAAGAGGGGCTCATCAGCATTGAGCGCTTGTTCGAGCTGGGGCGCCAGTACGCGCAGCAGCATCCGGATTTCTACGAGAAGTCGGTCGCGCAGGGGCAACCTGGCGATGTGTCGGTCATCCTCTACACCTCGGGCACCACGGGCCGCCCCAAGGGCGTGTGCCAGACCCACGAGAGCTTCATCCGGTCCGCCCAGGGCGGCGTGCAGGTCGACGGACTGGTGCCGCAGGACAACATCATTTCCTACCTGCCCCCGGCCTGGGTGGGCGACCACCTGTTCTCCATCGCCCAGTGGCTGGTGGCGGGCTTCACCATCAACTGCCCTGAATCGGCCGCCACGGTCAACATCGACCTGCGCGAGATCGGGCCGAGCTACTACTTCGCGCCGCCGCGGGTCTTTGAGGGCATGCTGACCTCGGTGTCCATCCGCATGGAAGACGCCGCAGCCCCCAAGCGCTGGCTTTATCGCAAGTTCATGGATGTGGCGCGGCGTTGCGGCGCCGAGATTCTGGACGGCAAACCCGTGCCCTTGAGAGACCGCCTGCTCTACGCCCTGGGCGATGTGCTGGTCTACGGGCCGCTGCGCAATGTGCTGGGGCTGAGCCGCATCCGTGTGGCCTACACGGCGGGCGCGGCCATCGGCCCCGATCTGTTCCGCTTCTATCGCTCGATCGGCATCAACCTCAAGCAGCTCTACGGCCAGACAGAGACCTGCGCCTATGTGTGCATCCAGAAGAACGGGCGCGTCAAGCTCAACAGCGTGGGCGAGCCCGCGCCCGGCATCGAGGTGAAGATTGCCGACAACGGCGAAGTGCTGGTGCGCGGCGTCTCGGTGCTCAAGGAGTACTACAAGCGCCCGGACGCCACGGCCGAGGTGATGGATGCCGAGGGCTACTTTCACACCGGTGACGCTGGCCGTCTTGACCACGACGGCCATCTGCACATCATTGACCGCGCCAAGGACGTGGGCAAGATGGCCAGCGGGGCCATGTTCGCGCCCAACTACATCGAGAACAAGCTCAAGTTCTTTCCGCAGATCAAGGAAGCCGTGGTGTTCGGGCATGGCCGCGAGCAGGTTTGCGCCTTCCTCAACATTGACTTTGACGCGGTGGGCAACTGGGCCGAACGCCAGGGCCTGCCTTACAGCGGCTACGTGGACCTGGCGAGCAAGCCCGAGGTGCTGGACATGGTGGCCGACTGCCTGGCGCAGGTGAATGCGGACCTCGCGGCCGAAGAGGGCATGGCTGACACGCAGATCGCGCGCTTCCTCGTGCTGCACAAGGAGCTGGACCCGGACGACGACGAGCTCACGCGCACGCGCAAGGTGCGCCGCGGCTTCATCGGCGAGAAGTACCAGGTGCTGATCGACGCGTTGTACGCCGGCCGCAGCGAGCAGTTCATCGAGACGCAGGTGAAGTTCGAGGACGGACGCACGGGCAAGGTCTCGGCCACGCTGCCGATCCGCGAGGCCAAGCGCTACCCGGCCGTGGCTGCGGCAGCCTGAGCAGACTGAAAGAGAGCGATGAAAGAACGCAAGCTCGGCGACGTCATCCTGGACGTCAAGAACATCTCGCTGGCCTTCGGGGGCGTGAAGGCGCTGACCGACATCTCGTTTGATGTGCGTGAGCACGAGATTCGCGCCATCATCGGCCCCAACGGTGCCGGCAAAAGCTCCATGCTGAACTGCATCAACGGCGTTTACACGCCGCAGCAGGGCACCATCACTTTCCGCGGTCAGACCTTTGACCACATGGACAGCCGGCAGGTGGCCGAGATGGGCGTGGCGCGCACCTTCCAGAACCTGGCTCTGTTCAAGGGCATGAGCGTGCTGGACAACATCATGTCCGGACGCAACCTCAAGATCAAAAGCAATATCTTCCTGCAGGCGCTGCGCATCGGCCCGGCCGAGCGCGAGGAGATTCGCCACCGCGAGTTCGTGGAGCGCATCATCGACTTCCTCGAGATCCAGGCCTACCGCAAGACGCCGGTGGGGCAGCTGCCTTACGGTCTGCAAAAGCGCGTGGATCTGGGCCGAGCCCTGGCCATGGAGCCGCAGGTGCTGCTGCTGGACGAGCCCATGGCGGGCATGAACGTCGAGGAAAAGCAGGACATGTGCCGCTTCGTGCTCGATATCAACGACGAGTTCGGGACCACGGTGGTGCTCATCGAGCATGACATGGGCGTGGTGATGGACATCAGCGACCGCGTGGTGGTGCTGGACTACGGCAAGAAGATCGGTGATGGCACGCCCGATGAAGTGCGCAACAACGAGGAAGTGATCCGGGCCTATCTGGGCACGGGGCACTGACATGGCCCCCACGCTCTTCATTTCATGTAATTCGCTGCCCCCCGAGGGGGCTTCAGCCGCCTTGGGGCGGCCCTGCGGCGGCTGAGGAATCACTATGGCTTTCTTCCTTGAGACTTTGTTGAACGGCCTGATGGCCGGCATGCTTTATTCGCTCGTGGCCCTCGGCTTTGTGCTGATCTTCAAGGCCTCGGGCGTGTTTAACTTCGCGCAGGGCGCCATGGTGCTGTTCGCGGCGCTGGCGATGGCGCGCTTTGCCGAATGGGTGCCGCAGTGGATAGGCATCGACAACAAGTTCCTGGCCAATACTGCGGCCTTTGTGCTGGCAGGCCTGATCATGTTTGCCGTGGCCTGGCTGGTCGAGCGCCTGGTGCTGCGCCATCTGGTGAACCAGGAAGGCGCGACGCTGCTCATGGCCACGCTGGGCATCACCTACTTCATGGAAGGCCTGGGCCAGACCATCTTTGGCAGCGACATCTACAAGATCGACATCGGCATGCCCAAGGAGCCGGTGTTTGCCTTTGAATCCGTGTTTCAGGGCGGCATCCTGATCAACCAGGAAGACCTGATCGCCGCCGCCATTGCGGCCGTGCTGGTGGCCGGGCTGTCCCTGTTCTTCCAGAAGACGTCAACCGGCCGCGCGTTGCGCGCCGTGGCCGACGACCACCAGGCCGCGCAATCCATCGGCATTCCGCTCAACCGCATCTGGGTCATCGTCTGGTGCGTGGCCGGCGTGGTGGCCCTGGTGGCCGGGATGATCTGGGGCTCCAAGCTGGGCGTGCAGTTTTCGCTGGCCACGGTGGCACTGCGCGCGCTGCCCGTGATCATCCTGGGGGGGCTCACTTCCGTGCCCGGCGCCATCATCGGCGGTCTGATCATCGGCGTGGGCGAGAAGCTGTCCGAGGTTTATCTCGGCCCCTATGTGGGCGGAGGCATTGAGATCTGGTTCGCCTACATGCTGGCGCTGGTTTTCCTGCTCTTCCGTCCGCAAGGGCTGTTTGGAGAGAAGATCATCGACCGCGTATGACACGACGTTGCGTGTTGAGCGTTCGGCGTGCAGCGTGAGATTGCCCCTCGTCGCAGCACCTTAACGCCCACCGCCCAACGCCCACCCCCCAACGCCCAACGCCCAAGCTCACCATGTTCTACAGAGAAAACGGCCAGTTCAAGACGACGTACCAGAAGGACCAGCAGATCTTTCCGATCGCGCAGGACCGCTGGGCCATCCTCGGCCTGATCGCCTTTGCCGCCGTCGGGGTGCCGCTGCTGGCCGACGAATATCTCTTCCGCGCCATCTTCATCCCCTTCCTCATCCTGGCGTTGGCTGCGCTAGGCGTGAATATTCTCGTCGGCTACTGCGGGCAGATCTCGCTGGGATCGGGCGCCTTCATGGCCGTGGGCGCCTACGCGGCCTACAACACCTTTGCGCGCATTGACGGTATGCCGTTGCTGGTGGCGCTGCTCTCGGGCGGCTTCTTCGCCACGCTGGTGGGCATGTTCTTCGGCATTCCCAGCCTGCGTGTCAAAGGCCTGTACCTGGCGGTCGCCACGCTGGCCGCCCAGTTCTTCTGCGACTGGGCCTTCCTGCGCATCGGCTGGTTTACCAACAACAACGCTTCGGGCTCGGTGTCGGTGTCCAACCTGCAGGTCTTCGGCCTGCCCATCGAAACGCCGCTGCAGAAGTACCTGTTCTGCCTGGCCGTGCTGGTGCTGTTTGCCCTGCTGGCCAAGAACCTGGTGCGCAGTGCCATTGGCCGCGAATGGATGGCCATCCGCGACATGGACGTGGCTGCGGCTGTGATCGGTATCCGGCCCATGTACGCAAAGCTCAGCGCTTTTGCGGTGAGTTCCTTCATCGTGGGTGTGGCCGGTGCGCTCTGGGGCTTCGTGCACCTGGGCTCGTGGGAGCCGGCGGCTTTCTCGGTGGACCGCTCCTTCCAGCTGCTCTTCATGGTCATCATCGGTGGCATGGGCTCCATCATGGGCAGCTTCTTTGGCGCGGCTTTCATCGTGATCCTGCCCATCGTGCTCAACCAGCTGCTGCCAGCCGTTGGCGCGCTGTTCGGCGCCGACATTTCCACGGCCGCGATCTCGCATGCCGAGTTCATGGTCTTTGGCGCGCTGATCGTCTGGTTCCTGATCGTCGAGCCCCACGGCCTGGCGCGGCTGTGGAGCATCGGCAAGCAGAAGCTGCGCCTGTGGCCCTTCCCCCATTGACATTGCTTTGACTGTTGCTGGATTTTCGTTTTACGTTCCGATTGTTCTTCCCCGTGCTTCAACTTAAACCTACCTAGGAGACCTACCATGAAGCTTCGACAACTCGCCCTCGCTGCCTCGCTCACGGCTGCTGCCGCGACGGGCGCGCTCACCTCCACGGCGGCCTTCGCGCAGGCCAAGGAGCAGTTCTTCCCGGTGCTGGTCTACCGCACCGGTGCCTACGCACCCAACGGTGTGCCCTTTGCCAACGGTTATGTCGACTACCTCAAGCTGGTCAACGCGCGTGGCGGTATCAATGGCGTGAAGGTCAGTTTTGAAGAGTGCGAGACTGGCTACGCGACCGACCGCGGCGTGGAGTGCTACGAGCGCCTCAAGGGCAAGAACGGTGGTGCCACCGTGTTCCAGCCCCTGTCCACCGGCATCACCTTCGCGCTGACCGAGAAGGCCCCGACCGACAAGATCCCGCTCATCACTGCCGGCTATGGCCGAAGCGAGAGCCAGGACGGCATGGTGTTCAAGTGGAACTTCCCGCTGACAGGCACCTACTGGGTGGCGGCTGATGTGCTGATCCAGCACATCGCCAAGAAGGAAGGCGGCTACGACAAGCTCAAGGGCAAGAAGATCGCGCTGGTCTATCACGACAGCCCGTTTGGCAAGGAGCCCATCCCGCTGCTGCAGGAGCGCGCCGCCATGCACGGCTTCCAGCTGAGTCTGCTGCCCGTGACCCACCCGGGCGTGGAACAGAAGGCCACCTGGCTGCAGATCCGCCAGAACCGGCCGGACTACGTGCTGAACTGGGGCTGGGGCATCATGAACTCGACCGCGCTCAAGGAAGCGCAGGCCACCGGTTATCCGCGCGACAAGATGTATGGCGTGTGGTGGGCCGGTGCCGAGCCGGACGTCAAGGACGTTGCTGAAGGCGCCAAGGGATACAACGCCATCATGATGCAGCACGGCGCCGAACCCAATGCGGCAGTGGTCAAGGAAGTCCTGGAGAAACTGCACGCCAAGGGCCAGGGCACGGGACCGAAGGACGAGGTGGGCCAGGTGCTGTACATGCGTGGCCTGACCGCAGCCATGTTTGCCGTCGAAGGCGTGCGTGTGGCCCAGGAACGCTTCGGCAAGGGCAAGGTCATGAGTGGCGAGCAGGCGCGCTGGGGCTACGAGAACCTCAACCTGACGCAGGCCAAGCTCGACGCGCTCGGCTTCAAGGGCGTGATGCGACCCATCAGCACCTCGTGCGCCGACCACATGGGCGCATCCTGGGCGCGCGTGCACACCTGGGATGGCAGCAAGTTTGTCTGGACCTCCGACTGGTACCAGGCCGACGAGCAGATCATCAAGCCCATGGTGAAGAACGCGGCTGACAAGTACGCGGCGGACAAGAAGCTGCAGCGCCGCACGCCGGCTGACTGTCAGTCCTGAGGACTGACAGTCAGCCTTCGGCTGTCTGTTGGCACCCTCCCCAACCCCTCCCGCCCGCGGGAGGGGCTACGGCTCCACCTGGAGCCGCCCATCGAAAGGTCCGCGCAGCGGTTCTTTCGATGGGTCATGAAAGCAAGACATGGACAAACCAAACATCGTTCTGAACGTCAACGGCATCGAGGTCATCTACAACCACGTGATCCTGGTGCTCAAGGGGGTGTCGCTGCAGGTGCCCGAAGGGGGCATCGTGGCGCTGCTGGGTGGCAACGGCGCGGGCAAGACCACGACCCTGCGTGCCATCTCCAACCTGCTCAAGGGCGAGCGCGGCGAGGTGACCAAGGGCAGCATTGAGCTGCGCGGCGAGCGCATCGAGAACCTCACGCCCGCCGATCTGGTGCAGCGCGGCGTGGTGCAGGTCATGGAAGGGCGGCACTGCTTTGCCCACCTGACCATCGAGGAGAACCTGCTGACCGGCGCCTACACCCGCCCGAACAAGGCCGAGATCGCCGCCAACCTGGAGAAGGTCTACACCTACTTCCCGCGCCTCAAGACGCGTCGCGGCTCGCAGGCGGCCTACACCTCGGGCGGTGAGCAGCAGATGTGCGCCATCGGCCGCGCGCTCATGGCCAATCCCAGCGTGGTGCTGCTGGACGAGCCCTCGATGGGCCTGGCGCCGCAGATCGTGGAAGAGGTCTTCGAGATCGTGAAGGACCTCAACGCCAAGGAGCGCGTCACTTTCCTGTTGGCCGAGCAGAACACCAATATGGCGCTGCGCTACGCCGACTATGGCTACATCATGGAGTCGGGCCGCATCGTGATGGACGGCGCGGCCAGTGACCTGGCCAGCAATGAGGACGTCAAAGAGTTCTATCTGGGCATGGGCGGCGGCGAGCGCAAGAGCTTCCGCGATGTGAAGAGCTACAAGCGCCGCAAGCGCTGGCTGGCTTGAACCACCCCCGTGGCGGCCCTGAGGCCGCCTCCCCCCTCAAGGGGGCAACGCCGGTGGCCCGGCCAAGCCGGTTCCACGGCGTTCCCTGAAGTGATCGTTTCATGCGCGGCCCTGTCGCTGCAGTGGGAAGGTTGAGATGAGTAAACACTACGACGCGCTTGAGACGCGTGATCCGGCGCAGCGGGAAGCGGCGCTCATGGCGGCGCTGCCGGCGCATGTGGCGCGTGCCCAGCAGGCGGCGCCGGCGTTTGCGGAGATATTGCGGGGCGTCGAAGCGTCGGGCGTGACCAGCCGGGCGGCGCTTGCCAGGCTGCCGGTGACACGCAAGCACGAGTTGCTGGAGCGGCAGCAGGCAGCGCGGGCGCGTGATGCGAGGGATCCCTTCGGCGGCTTTGCCAGCATTGGCTGGCGGGGCCTATTGCGCGGCAGTGGCGCACGCCGGGTCTACCAGTCGCCCGGCCCGATCTATGAGCCCGAGGGCCACGCCCCTGATTACTGGCGCAGCGCGCGCGCCTTTGCGGCTGCGGGCTTTGAGGCTGGCGATCTGGTTCACAACTGCTTCAGCTACCACCTGACCCCCGGCGCCTGGATCATGGAGGCCGGTGCGCAGGCCTTGGGCTGCACCGTGTTTCCCGGTGGCGTGGGCAATACCGAGCAGCAGCTCGCTGCCATGGCCGACCTCCAGCCGGTGGCTTATGCGGGCACACCCAGCTTTCTCAAGATCCTGGTTGACAAGGCGGCCGAGGTTGGCGCAAAGCTTTCTGTTCGCAAGGCTCTGGTCAGTGGCGAGGCCTTTCCGCCCAGCCTGCGTGACTGGCTGGCCGCGCGTGGCATCACGGCCTATCAGTGCTATGCCACGGCCGACGCGGGGCTCATTGCTTACGAGACCCCCGCGCGGGAAGGCCTGTTGTTGGAGGAAGGCGTGATTCTGGAAATCGTGCGCCCCGGTACTGGCGACCCGCTGGCCGATGGCGAAGTGGGCGAGGTGGTGGTGACCGTGCTTAACCCGGACTACCCGCTGGTGCGTTTCGGTACCGGCGATCTTTCTGCCGTGCTGCCCGGCGCCTGCCCGAGCGGGCGTACGAACACGCGCATCAAGGGCTGGTTGGGCCGTGCGGACCAGACCACCAAGGTGCGCGGCATGTTCGTGCATCCTGGGCAGGTGGCCGAGATCGTGCGGCGTTACCCGGAGGTGGTGCGCGCGCGCCTGGTTGTGGCCGGCGAGATGGCCGATGACCGCATGACGCTGCGGGTGGAAACTGCGAATCGCGGGCTCGGCGAGCTGGCTTCGCGCATCGGCGAGACCATCCGTGACGTGACCAAGCTGCGCGGCGAGGTCGAGCTGGTCGTGCCGGGCACGCTGCCGAATGACGGCAAGGTCATCGAGGACGCGCGCAGCTACAAGTGAGTCGCGGTTGGCAGCCGCGAGGCTGTGCGTGCCCCACCTTCCCCGGCGCGTCGCAGCTTGGGTTGCTGCATGCTTAGGCAAACCCTAGGTCACAAGCGGGTCGGTCCTGCCTAGACTGGCATGCACCAGAAACAGGAGACCCTCACCATGCACCGTCGTCGTGTTGTCGTCGCAGGCGCTGCCCTTCTCGCGTTTGCATCCTTCAGCTGGGCCCAGGGCGCGTGGCCGTCCAAACCCGTGAAGATCGTGGTGCCCTTCGCGCCCGGGGGCACCACCGACATCCTGGCCCGTGCGATCGCGCCCGAGCTCAGCCGGGTCTTCGGCCAGTCCTTCATCGTGGAGAACCGCGCGGGCGCCGGCGGCAACCTCGGCGCCGAGTTGGTGGCCAAGTCGCCCAACGACGGCTACACCCTGCTCATGGGCACCGTCGGCACGCACGGCATCAACAAGGCGCTGTATGCCAAGCTGCCCTATGAGCCGCAAAAGGACTTTGCGCCCATCACCCTGGTGGCGGGCGTGCCCAACGTGATGGTGATGAACGCCGAGAAGGCGCGTGCGCTCAACATCAACACCGTGCCCGACTTCATCCGCTACGCCCGGGCCAACCCTGGCAAGCTCAATATGGCCTCCAGCGGCAATGGCACGTCCATCCATCTGGCGGGCGAGCTGTTCAAGTCCATGACGGGCACGTTCATGACCCACATCCCCTACCGAGGCTCGGCCCCGGCCCTGCTGGATATGGTGGCCGGCAATATGGACGTGATGTTCGACAACCTGCCGTCGAGCATGCCCCACATCAAGAGCGGCAAGCTCAGGGCGTTTGCAGTCACGAGCGCGCAACGCTCCAACGCCTTACCCGACACGCCGACGTTGGAAGAGGCTGCCGGCCTCAAGGGTTTCGAGGCCAGCAGCTGGTTTGGCCTGCTGGCGCCGGCCGGTACACCGGCCGATATCGTGAACCGCATCCAGCAGGAAACCGCCAAAGCGCTGGCTTCACCCGCCGTGCAGGAGCGCCTGCTGGCCCAAGGCGCCATACCCGGCGGCATGAACCCGGCCGACTTCACGCGCTTCATCGACGCCGAACACATCAAGTGGGCGGCGGTGGTCAAGGCCTCCGGCGCCAAAGTGGATTGAAGGCGCTTGGTCGACCGGGGGGTTTGATTGCGGGACGCCGTGGAACCGGCTTTGCCGGGCCGCAGGTGTCGCCCCCTGCGAGGGGCTGAGGCCTGCGGCTCCGAGCCTGCCGGCGCAGGCTTGGCCAGGCTGAAGAGCCGGCGCGTCTGGCCCCGGCACCGGACGCAGCGAACGAAGGGAGCGGAGCCCGGGGGTGTAGTTGTTAGACGCCCCAGACGATTTCCTTGCCGGCAGCTTCGCACCGACGCAGCATTTCGATGAAGGGCGTCGCGCGCTGGCGCAATGACACGCCCTCGGCCTCGGGCAGTTCCTCACCCCGGTCGGTGGCCTTGGCCTCGGCCGCACGGCGCTGCGCCTCGTCCTGCGTGATGGCGGCCTCCAGCGCTGCGACGGCTGCGGGCATCTCAGCTGGCAGCAGGATGCCGCGGCGGTCCTCGCTGAACTTGCCCACGATCTGCAGCACGCGCCGGCCATTAGGCTCGAACATGATGAGATCGGGCGTAGCGCGGGACTTGAACTTGTAGAGCATGGCGCGGACTTTCGGGGTAATCGGTGAGAGGGTAGCACGCAGGCCGTGAACACCAGACAGGCCGCCTCGTTGCTGGCTCGCAGGTTGGCGATGCCTGAACGCGCCCTCGCAAAGCCGCCCCGCGCCCGGGCAGCAGGGCGCTGCCGCGCACGCGCCCGCAAACGGAGTGACGCCCCAGCTACGGGCGCGTCATGCCGGTCTCAGCTCAGGGATTCGATGAGGTCGATGTAGTCCTGCATGGCCTCTTCCTGGCTCTTGTCCTTAAGGGCGTTCCACGCGTCCCACTTGGCGCGAGCGACCATGTCGGCCAAGCCTGGCCGCGCGCCTGCAGGGGCGCCCTCGCTCGCCTGCTTGTACAGGGCGTAGATCTTGAGCAGAGTCATGTTGTCAGGGCGCTCGCTGAGCTCCTTGGAGGCCGCCACGGCGGCTTCGAAACGGGACTTGAGATCACTCACGGGGGACTCCGGGGTTCTGGGATGGGGGCTCGTAGGCGTGCAGCAGATGTTGCAGGTGCTCCTGCTGCGCGGCAGCCAGGTAGGGTAACAGCAAACCGAGGGCCTGGCCCGCGCCACGCAGCGCGGCGCGCTGCTGGCCCTCGGGTTCCAGGGCGTGGCGCGGGTCGAGCACGAACTCGTAGCTCAGCCAGTAGCTCAGCAGCACCACCTGGCGGGTGGCCAGCCCCGGGTCTTCGGGGGCTTGCGCGCGCAGCGCGCCGCTGCCCCGCAGGGCAGCGAGCAGCTGGCGCAAGGCCGCCTCCTGGTCCTGCAGCGCCCGGCGCATGCCGCCTTCCAGGTGCCGGTTGCGACTCAGCAGCAGGTTGAGGTCGCGATAAAGGAAGCGGTACGACCAGATGCGCTCGAACAGGCTGTGCATGAAGAACCAGGCGTCCTCCACGTTGTGCACCCCGCTGGCCGCAGGCAGCAGCGGGGCCAGTGTGCCCACGTAGTCGTCAAACAGGCGATTGACCAGGCCATCCTTGGCAGGGTAGTGGTAATGCAGGTTGCCGGCGCTGATGCCCAGCTCCTCGGCAATCTGGCTGGTGGAAACGTTGGGCTCGCCGTAGCGGTTGAATAGCTCCAGGGCAACAGCGCGGATGCGCTCGGCGGTACGACGCGGCGCCTTGCGGGCCATCAGCGCGCGGTCTTGCGGACCGTCTTGCGCGGGGTCTTGATGGCGGCCTTGCGCGCCGGCGTCACCTTCTGCGCGCCAGGCGATACCTTGCGGGCCTTCAGCTGAGCCTCCAGCTCAGCCACGCGGGCCTGTAGGGCCTGCACCTGCTGCGCCGTTGGCATGCCCAGGCGCTCCATGGCGCGGGCCACGCGGTCTTCAAACAGGCCTTCCAACTGGCTCCACTGGCTGGACGCGCGCTGGCTCAGGTCCTGCGCCAGGTGGCTGACCTTCTGGCCCGCTTCGGTCAGGCGGACCTCGGCTGCTGTCTGGGCCTTGCGCTGCATGGCCAGACCCTCTTGCACCAAGGCGTCAAAGACCTTGCTGCCTTCCTGCTGCGCCTTGGTGAAGGCGCCCAGGCCAGCCAGCCAGATCTGGTGCGAGGACTCCCGAACGGCTTCGGCGGTGGCTGCGGTTTTCGCGCTGCCAGGACTGGATTTGGTGACCATGTTGGGGCTCCTGTTAAGTGAGTAAAGAACACTTTACGCCTTCTGCTGCCTGTGCGCCAGTGCCTGCGCGGCGCGCGAAATGCGTCAGTCGGTCGGCTACACTCGTTGGCCGATCAACAGCCCGGACCGCGTGAGCCCGGGCCCGGGGGACTTCATGATTCTTGTGACGGGCGGCGCCGGGTTTATTGGCGCCAACTTCGTGCTCGACTGGCTGGCTCAGAGCAACGAGCCGGTTCTCAACCTCGACAAACTCACCTACGCCGGTAACCTGGAGAACCTGGCCTCGCTGCAAGGCGATGCGCGCCATATCTTTGTGCACGGCGACATTGCAGACAGCGCCCTGCTGGCGCGCCTGCTGGCCGAGCACAAGCCGCGTGCCGTCATCAACTTCGCCGCAGAGTCGCACGTGGACCGTTCCATCCACGGCCCCGAAGACTTCATCCAGACCAACATCGTCGGCACCTTCCGCCTGCTGGAGGCCGTGCGCGCCTACTGGAGTGGGGCTGGGGGCGGGCTGGACGAGGCGGGCAAGGGGGCGTTTCGCTTCCTGCATGTCTCCACCGACGAGGTCTATGGCTCGCTTGGCGCCAGTGCCCCGGCCTTTACCGAGCAGCACCGCTACGAGCCCAACAGCCCCTATAGCGCCAGCAAGGCCGCCAGCGATCATCTGGTGCGCGCCTATCACCACACCTATGGTCTCCCGGTGCTCACGACCAACTGCAGCAACAACTACGGGCCCTACCATTTCCCTGAGAAGCTCATCCCGCTCATGATCGTCAACGCCCTGGCTGGCAAGTCGCTGCCTGTTTACGGCGACGGCATGCAAATCCGCGACTGGCTCTACGTGAAAGACCACGCAAGCGCCATCCGCTGCGTGCTGGCAGCCGGGCAGCCGGGCGAGGTCTACAACGTCGGGGGCTGGAACGAGAAGCCCAATATCGAGATCGTTCACACCCTGTGCGCGCTCCTCGACGAACTGCGTCCGCGCGCCGACGGCAAGTCCTACCGCGAGCAAATCAGCTACGTGAAGGACCGCCCGGGCCACGACAGGCGCTACGCGATCGACGCCCGCAAGCTGGAGCGCGAGCTGGGCTGGAAGCCCGCCGAAACCTTCGAGACCGGCATCCGCAAGACGGTTCATTGGTACCTGGACCACCCGGACTGGGTGGCCCATGTGCAATCCGGCGCCTACCGCGATTGGGTGCGGAAGCAATACGCATGAAGATTCTTCTGCTCGGCAAGAACGGCCAGGTCGGCTGGGAGCTGCAGCGTGCCCTCGCGCCTCTGGGCGAACTGGTGGCGCTGGATTTTGCCAGTCAGGAACTGTGCGGCGATCTGGGTAACACCGAAGGGCTGCAGCAGACCGTGGCGCAGGTGCGTCCCCAGGTCATCGTGAATGCGGGTGCCCATACCGCCGTGGACAAGGCAGAAAGCGAGCCCGAACTGGCCTATCGCCTCAACGCCGAGGGGCCCGCCGTGTTGGCGCAGGCTGCGGCGCAACTGGGCGCCCTTCTGGTGCACTACAGCACGGACTACGTCTATGACGGCAGCGGCAGCCGGCCCTGGCGCGAGGAAGACGCCAAGGGGCCGCTGAGCGTCTACGGGCGCACCAAGCTGGCGGGTGATGAGGCCATCGCGGCCAGCGGCTGCCGGCATCTGATTTTCCGCACGAGCTGGGTTTATGGAGCGCGGGGCGGCAACTTCCCCAAAACCATGCTGCGCCTGGCGCGCGAGCGCGAGCAGCTGAATGTGATTGACGACCAGATCGGCGCGCCCACGGGCGCCGACCTGCTGGCCGACGTCACGGCGCACGCGATCCGCCATCTGCTGCCGCCGCAGCGGCACAACGACCTCACGCCCTGCGGTGTCTATCACCTCGCCGCAGCGGGAGAAACGTCCTGGCATGGCTACGCTCGGTTCGTGCTGGAGCGGGCGCAGCGGATGGGACACACCCTCAAGGCCGGGCCGGCGCAGGTGCTGCCCATCTCAACGTCGGCCTACCCCACACCTGCCCGCAGGCCCCAAAATTCGCGGCTGGACACCGGGCGGCTGCAGAACACCTTTGGTCTGCGTCTGCCCCCCTGGCAGGCGGGCGTACAGCGCATGCTTGACGAAACTCTTTGATGCATTGATTCGATAGAATCACTGCATCAAATCCGACCTTCGATCGTCATGCGCACCACCCTGGACATTGAAGACGATGTTTTGCAGGCCGCCAAAGAAATGGCGCGCCGCGAACATGTGAGCGCGGGCCAGGTGATTTCCAGGCTCGCCCGTCAGGCCATGACCGCATCCAGCACGTCGACAGGCGCCACGCCCACAGTGGCCGGTTTCCGGCCCCTGCCGGCCCGGGGGGCGCTGGTGAGCAATGACCAGGTCAACGCCCTGCGGGAGTCCGAAGGCGTCTGATGGTTGCCTTGCTCGATGTCAATGTCCTTATTGCTTTGCTGGATGCGGGTCATGTCCATCACGCCATGGCAACCCAGTGGCTGGCTGACCATCTCGAAGGAGGCTGGGCTTCCTGTCCCCTGACACAGAATGGCTGCATCCGCATCCTGTCCCAGCCCGGCTATCCCAACCCGGCCCCGGCGGCCGATGTGGCGGCCCGCCTGGCCGAGGCGGCCCGCCACCCGGCCCATCACTTCTGGCCCGATGCCGTCAGTGTGCTGGCACCCGGGTTGCTGCGGTGGGACCGGCTTCTGAGCGGCCGCCACATCACCGACGCCTACCTGCTGGCGCTCGCCGTGCAGAACAAGGGCCGCTTTGTGACGCTGGATCGCGGCATCCCCCTGGCTGCCGTGCCCGGCGCACAGGCACGACATCTGGTGGTGCTGGCCGAAGCCAGAACGCCTCGCTGACCCAAAAGAAGCGACCATGACCCAACGCAAAGGCATCATCCTCGCGGGCGGCTCCGGCACCCGGCTGCACCCGGCCACCTTGGCCATCAGCAAGCAGCTGCTGCCGGTTTACGACAAGCCCATGGTCTATTACCCGCTGACCACGCTCATGCTAGCGGGCATGCGCGACATCCTGCTCATCAGCACGCCGCAGGACACGCCGCGTTTTGCCCAGCTGCTGGGCGACGGCAGCCAGTGGGGTATGAACCTGCAATACGCCGTGCAGCCCAGCCCGGATGGCCTGGCGCAGGCCTTCATCATCGGTGAGCACTTTGTCGGTAACAACCCCAGCGCGTTGGTGTTGGGCGACAACATCTTCTACGGCCACGATTTCCAGGGCCTGCTGGGCGCGGCCGACGGCAAGACCCAGGGCGCCACGGTGTTTGCCTACCATGTCAACGACCCCGAGCGCTATGGCGTGGTGGCGTTTGACGCGCAAGGCCAGGCCAGCAGCATCGAAGAAAAACCCAAGGTGCCCAAGAGCAGCTATGCCGTCACGGGCCTGTATTTCTACGACCAGCAGGTCGTAGACATCGCCAAGGCCGTCAAACCCAGCGCGCGCGGCGAGCTGGAGATCACCACCGTCAATCAGACCTACCTGGAGCGCGGCCAGCTCGGTGTGCAGATCATGCAGCGCGGCTACGCCTGGCTCGACACCGGCACGCACGACAGCCTGCTGGAGGCCAGCCAGTTCATCGCCACGCTGGAGCACCGCCAGGGCCTGAAGATCGCCTGCCCGGAAGAAATCGCCTGGCGCCAGGGCTGGATCAACAGCGCCCAACTGGAGAAGCTGGCCCAGCCGCTGGCCAAGAACGGGTATGGGCAGTACTTGCTGCGCCTGCTGAAGGAGGCTCCTTCTTCCAAACTGCAGGGGTGAGCTTGCCGCCCGGGTCTTCATAGAATCCTGCCCATGCGACTCACACCCCGGCAGATCGAAAGCCTCAAGCGAACCGCTGCTGAGGTATTTGGCGCACAGGCGCGTATCAGCCTGTTTGGATCGCGCGTCGACGATCAGCGACGCGGCGGAGATATCGACCTCTACGTCTCTGGCGCGCAGTTGTCTCTGGAGGATCAAGTGGACGCCAAGCTCAGGTTCCTGGTCAAGGCCAAACAAGAGCTGGGCGACCAGCGGATTGATCTGGTGTTTGCCCCCGCAGGGGGGCAAACTGTTCTGCCCATCCACCGCATGGCGGAGGAAACCGGGGTGTTGTTATGAGTCTGCAGGAAATTGTCGAATTCAAGCTTCAGCCGGCATTGGGCGAGTGCACCACGCACCGCCAACGCCTGCACCGGGCGTGGCTGGAAGCCAGGGACTTTGAAGCGTTGCGGCCTGCCGCGACATTCTCGTTGAGTGATGAAGAGGTTCGTACGCTCGATCAACTGGTCTTCCGCTTTGGTCGTCTGCAGGATGCCATGGGCGCGCGCCTGCTGCCAGCGCTTCTGCAACTGACCCAGGAGTGGCGCGATGACGAGCCCTTTCTGGACAAGCTCAATCGGGCCGAGAAGCTTGGCATGATCCCCAGCGCCGAGCAGTGGCAACTGCTGCGGGAGCTGCGCAACCAGACTGCGCATGAGTACCCCGCGCAACCAGAGTTGACGCGGGCTAACCTGCTTCGCCTGGTGGAGCGCGTTCCCGTGCTGGAGCGGGCGCATGAACAGTTGTCTGAATTCGCGCGGCAACGTGCAAGTGCACAAGGTCTTGCTGGCTTGGGTGGTGCAGAGCCCAAACTTCAGGCGGTACCCAGGCGCCCAACCCCATGAATATCATCCCCACCACCATCCCCGACGTGAAGATCCTTGAGCCTAAGGTCTTCGGCGACTCGCGCGGCTTCTTCTTTGAAAGCTACAACGAACGTGCCTTCTGGCAGGCCACGGGGCTGGACGTGGGCTTCGTACAGGACAACCATAGCCGCAGCGCGCGCGGCGTGCTGCGCGGGCTGCATTACCAGGTCCGGCAGCCGCAGGGCAAGCTCGTGCGCGTGGTGCGCGGCAGCGTGTTTGATGTGGCGGTTGACCTGCGCCAGAGCTCGCCCACGTTTGGCCAGTGGGTGGGCGCCGAGCTCAGCGAAGAGAACCAGCGCCAGATGTGGGTACCCGCCGGATTCGCGCATGGCTTTGTGGTCACGAGCGACTCCGCCGACTTCCTCTACAAGACCACGGACTACTACGCGCCAGAGCACGAGCGCTGTCTGGCTTGGAACGACCCGTCTGTGGGTGTCGCCTGGCCGCTGGCGGGGATCACGCCGCAACTTTCGGCCAAGGACCTGCAGGGCCAGGCGCTGGCGCAGGCTGAGGTGTTTGCATGACGGTGCCGATCCGCCCCGTCATTCTTTGCGGGGGCAGCGGTACCCGTTTGTGGCCGCTGTCGCGCAAGGCCTTTCCCAAGCAATTCATCCCGCTGTTGGGTGACAAGTCACTCTTGCAGCTTACGCTGGAGCGCGTAGCGCCGCTGGCGGCTGGTGTGCCTGACGCCATTGCCTGCGTGGCCGCAGAAGAGCACCGTTTCCTCGTGGCCGATGTGGCCGCGCAGGCGGGCCTGAGCGTACGCCAGATCCTCGAGCCGCAGGCGCGCAACACCGCTGCGGCCATGGCCCTGGCCGCACTGGCCAGCGAGCCCGATGCGCTGCTGCTCTTCTGCCCTGCTGATCATCACATCCCCGACGCGCAGGCTTTCTGCGCGATGGTGCAGGGCGCGGTGCCGGCAGCCCAGGCCGGCCGCCTGGTGACCTTCGGCGTGCAGCCCAGTGTTCCGAGTACGGCCTACGGCTATATCCAGAAAGGCGCTGCCTCCGGGGCCGGCTTCGAGGTGGTGCGCTTTGTCGAGAAGCCCGCGCAGGACAAGGCGCTGGAATTCCTGGCCAGCGGGCAGTACCTCTGGAACGCGGGCATCTTCCTCATGCGCGCGGCCGACCTGCTGGCCGCGCTGCAGGCCCATGCACCGGACATCCTGGATGCCTGCCGCCAGGCCATGCGTGCCCCCCAGCGTGATGGCCTGTTCCTGCGGCCCGACGCGCAGGCCTTCGCTGTGTGTCGCAGCCAGTCTATCGACTACGCCGTGATGGAGCAGGCACGCAATGTCAGCGTCTATCCCTTTGTCGGGGGCTGGAGCGATGTGGGCAGCTGGAACGCCGTGGCGCAGCTGGCCGAGCCGGATGCCGATGGCAACCGCAGCGGTGGCGACTTGCGGCAAGCCCATCATCTGCGCGCGATGGATACCTATATCTACGCTGGAGGGCAGCGCCCGGTGGTGGCGTTGGGCACAAAGAACCTGCTGGTCATCGATACGCCGGACGCCCTGCTGGTGGCGGACGCATCACACGCCGAAGCCGTCAAGGAAGTGGTGGCCAAGCTGGAGGCGCTCGACGCCTCCCAGGCTGTGCAGCACCGCCGCGTGGCGCGCCCCTGGGGTTGGTACGACAGCATTGACATGGGCGAGCGCTTCCAAGTCAAGCGCATCATGGTCAAGCCCGGTGCCTCGCTCTCGCTGCAAATGCACCATCACCGCGCCGAGCACTGGGTGGTGGTCAGCGGCACGGCCGAGGTGACCAATGGCAACCGCGTTCTGGTGCTGGGCGAAAACCAGAGCACCTACATCCCCATAGGCCAGAAGCATCGCCTGGCTAACCCAGAAAAGGTGCCGCTAGAGATCATCGAAGTGCAGAGCGGTGCGTATCTGGGGGAAGACGACATCGTGCGGTTCGAGGACAGCTACGGCCGGGACACCAGCAAGCGCGAGCAGACATGAGACCGCGGGTTCTAGTTGTTTTTGGAACCCGGCCCGAGGCCATCAAGATGGCCCCATTGGTGCAGGCTTTACGGGCTGATGCTCGCTTCGACACAAGAGTATGTGTCACGGGACAGCACCGCCAGATGCTGGACCAAGTGCTTGAGTTGTTCGCCATTCGCCCCGATCATGATCTGGCCGTTATGCAACCCGGTCAGGACCTGACTGACATCACGATGGCCATTCTGCATGGCATGCGTGGCGTGTTTGCGCAAACCCGGCCGGACATGGTGCTGGTGCACGGCGATACGACCACGACCTTTGCCGCCACGCTGGCGTCTTATTACCAGCGCATTCCTGTGGGCCACGTCGAGGCAGGGTTGCGCACGGGTGACCTTTATGCCCCATGGCCGGAGGAGGCCAACCGCAAGCTGACCGGCGCGCTGGCCACTTTGCATTTCGCGCCAACGGACGGCGCTCGCCAGAACCTGCTGCGCGAGGGCGTGGCACCGCAAACGATCGTTGTCACCGGCAACACCGTTATCGATGCGCTGCTCCAGGTGGTCGGTCGGCTGCGGCGAGATAGCGCCTTGCATCAGGAGCAGGCGGCGCGCTTCGCCTTTCTGCGGCCCGAAGCGCAGATGGTACTGGTCACCGGTCACCGGCGCGAGAGCTTTGGCGGCGGGTTTGAGCGTATCTGCCAGGCGCTGTCGCGCACGGCGGCCCAGTTTCCCAACGTCGACATCGTCTATCCGGTGCATCTCAACCCGCAGGTACGCGAGCCGGTGAACCGGCTGCTGGCCGGCATCGCCAATGTCCACCTGATCGAACCACAGGATTACCTGCCCTTCGTCTACCTCATGGAACGTGCCCACGTCATCCTGACCGACTCTGGTGGCATTCAGGAAGAGGCGCCGGCGCTGGGCAAGCCTGTGCTGGTGATGCGCGAGACTACCGAGCGCCCAGAGGCGGCGCAGGCAGGCACGGTGCGGCTGGTCGGGACAGGGGTGGAAGCGATCGAGGGTGCGTTAGCTGAATTGCTGACCGACCCCGAGGCCTGTCGCCGCATGAGTATCGCGCACAATCCCTACGGGGATGGTCGGGCCTGCGGCCGTGTCATCGAGACCCTGGCGCAATTCTTCGCAAGCAGTGACGTCAAACAGTTAGAGAAACAGAGGGCAGGCGCCTCATGAGCCTTGACACCATCTCCATCATCGGCCTAGGCTATATCGGACTTCCTACCGCGGCCGTCTTCGCCAGCCGCAAGAAACGCGTGATCGGCGTGGACGTCAATCAGAAGGCGGTGGATATCATCAACCGAGGCCAGATCCACATCGTGGAGCCGGAACTGGACATCATCGTGCATGCGGCGGTTAGTGCCGGTTACCTGCGTGCGACCACGCAGCCGGAGCCGGCGGATGCCTTTCTCATTGCGGTACCCACGCCGTTCAAAGACGACCACCAGCCCGATCTGGACTACATTGAGTCAGCCTGCCGCACGATCGCGCCTGTACTGCGCAAGGGTAATCTGGTCATTCTGGAATCAACGTCGCCGGTCGGTGCCACTGAACAAATGGCTGACTGGCTGGCTCAGTTCCGACCTGACCTGACCTTCCCGCAAACGCACGGCGAGGACTCAGACATCCGAGTCGCGCATTGCCCGGAGCGTGTGCTGCCGGGCCATGTACTGCGCGAGCTGGTGCAGAACGACCGCGTCATCGGCGGCATGACCCCGCGCTGCTCGGAGGCAGCGTCGAGGCTCTACAAGATTTTTGTCGAAGGCGACTGCGTTATCACCAATGCCCGCACGGCCGAAATGTGCAAGCTGACTGAAAACAGCTTTCGCGATGTGAACATCGCGTTTGCCAATGAACTTTCCATCATCTGTGACAAGCTCGACATCAACGTCTGGGAACTGATCCGCCTTGCCAACCGCCATCCACGCGTCAACATCCTGCAGCCCGGGCCGGGCGTAGGCGGGCATTGCATCGCGGTGGATCCCTGGTTCATTGTCAGCAAGACGCCGGACGAGGCAAAGCTGATCCGTGCGGCGCGGGAGGTGAACGATAGCAAGCCCGGTTGGGTGCTCGACAAGGCCAAGGTAGCCATCGCCGAGTACCTTCAGACACATCCTGGTATGACCGCGCGTGACGTCACTGTTGCCTGCTTCGGTCTGGCTTTCAAGCCGGATATTGACGATCTGAGGGAGAGTCCAGCGTTGGAGATCACACATCACATCGCCCAGCAACATCCGGGCGCCGTTTGGGCCGTCGAGCCTAACATTGATGAGCTGCCGAAAGATCTTCGTGGCAGCATAAAACTGACGTCCCTTGACGAGGCGCTCGACCTGGCGCATATCAAGATTCTGCTGGTTGACCACAAGCAGTTCAAGGGCATTCAGCGGTCAACACCACATATGGAGTATCTGATTGATACCCGAGGTATCTGGCATGGATAAGATGGTGGTTCGCTCAAGCATTGAGCAACTGCGGGAAATCCAGCAAGACATTGGCGGAAAGCCCATCTTGCACTTCGGCAGTCTGGCTGGGTGGCCGCACACCGTGGCCAGAGTCAGCCGACATCTTGGTGTGGCGGCAGAGAACGTCGTGCATGTCTACAAGGACGTCCTCGATCTGGATCGCAAGCTCCCGTATGACAAATCGGTCTTCCAGAAGGCAGATCCTTTTCATGGCAAGGTGCTGTCGACCTTACGGTTTCTAAGGGACATACCTCGCCACTATTGTTTGGCGCACTACCACAGCACCAACTTGCTGCACCGCGAGTACCATTTCCTGCTCGAAGGTCCTTATCTCAAGCGTCACAGGGTGCCTATGGTGTTGTCTCTTGGCGGTGGCGACGCTCGCATTGACGGGCAGGCATCGCGGATGAATCCGTACTACCACAAGAAGCCCAGCTTCTGGCATGACCTGCGGATCAAGTTGCGTTGGTGGTCCTGGAGCAGGAGCGTGGCGGTGTGCGCCTCCGATCCTGAAATGGCAATTATTGCATCTGACTACTTTGAAGACGTCCAGATCTTTCGCCAGCCAGTAGAAATGCACCGCTTTGCATTCAATCCGCCCTCGCCCGCAAAAGAGGTCCCTTTGCTGTTGCATGTGCCGACTAGTCCGCAGTTTAAGGGTACCAAGTACATCGTTCGCGCGGTAGAGAATCTGAAGAATAAAGGTTTGAAGTTTGATTTCAGAATGGTTCGCCAATTGACCCAAGAGCAGTTTTTTGAGTTGCTTAGCTCTTGCGACGTCTATATCGACGAATTGCGTTGTGGGACACATGGAATGACAGCGGTAGAAGCCATGGCCATGGGCAAGCCGACAATCTCGTATATCCGCGAAAACCTTCTCGACAGATACCCCTCAGATCTGCCCTTGGTCAACGCAAACCCCGACACCATTGAGCAAACGTTGGAGCTGCTGATACTGGATGCCCAACTCCGGCATCAGATCGGTGTCGCCAGCAGAGCGTACGTCGAGCGCTACCACGATGCAGACGTAGTGCTGGAGGGTCTCGCAAAGATTTACGTGGGTCTTCTACGCAAGACCCTTTGAGCTTGAAACCAGAAGCTGGCCGGAAAGGGCCCATCAATCGCGTGTCAGCACAAAGCCGCAATCAACTGAAGGCCTTGTTTGGTAGCAACGTATGGGTCAACCTTATCTACCTCGCCACTTTTTTGGTGATGGGTGGGCTGCTGAACTCAGTCGAGTTTGGGACTTTCCGGGTCGCGCAAGCCTATTTGTCAGTAGCAGTCAGCATCGCCATGCTGGGCCTCAATACGGCAGTTACTCATCAGTTTCCACTGTTCACACCTGATCAGAAAGCCCGCGCGTGGGTGTTGGCCAGACGGATTGTCGTCATCACTTCAATCTGCGTCGGCCTGATTGTCTATGGCCTGGTTCCGTCGGTCCAGCAGTCGCCAAGCCCTTTGCAGGAGTTGCTTTACCTGCTTTGCTTCCCCGTCGCGGTAGTTGGGGCTAGTTTGTGCAATCTGCTTTTGTCCGCGTATCAGGCCCGGGGCGACCTCAATGGCTATGCGCGCCTCCAGGCGCAATGGAAGACCACGGTTTTTGTCTTTGGGCTGGCAGGGGGCGCCTTGCTTCAGGCGCAAACGGTTTTGATCGCTATGGCAATGGCTTATGCGGGTGTCTACTTACTGCAATATCGAAACACTTTGGCCGTCGATCGGGCGGTTGAGCCAGGCAATACTCCGTTAACGGGTTTCGTGAGACCGCTGTTCAGAAGTGGCATATGGCCGTTTGCGTCCATTTGTGTATCGGCGATCTACGCAAATATCGAGTTTCTGTATGTGGATTCAGGGGATCTCAGCTCGGGTGTGGCGGGGGCGTACTCGCTGGCTTCGTTGATCTTCATTGGCGGAGCGGCATTCTTCATGCCCCTTCAGACCTATGCAGGCAGTCTGGTGGTCAATCGAAGAATCGGGCTTGTGGGGCTGCTGAAACTACAATGCATCTGCTTGGCAGCTGTTTGTTTGACGGCCCTGGCAGCGCTAGGCTTGGCCTATGGGTTGAACCATGTTCTCCCACAGAAGTTCAACAGCGTTTTTCTCGATTTCGCTGGACTGGTCAGCATCAAGCTGGGTCTATGGGGTAGTTATGCAGTTGTTGGCAGCGTCCTCAACTACCTTGATAAAGGATTGGAGAGTTTCCTTCTCACAGTGATTTGCTTGATGGG
This sequence comes from Curvibacter sp., assembly GCA_020248905.1. Classification (GTDB taxonomy): domain Bacteria; phylum Pseudomonadota; class Gammaproteobacteria; order Burkholderiales; family Burkholderiaceae_C; genus Hylemonella. Next base: position 47,404 of record JADCGR010000017.1, read on the forward strand.
TCTAGGACTGGGATCGCTTCTGATAGGTGGTGTCGATTCACTGCGCGAAATGGTGGTGTTGCAGATTGCATCTGGCGTCGTCCTATTGGGGGGCAGTATGTATCTGGTCGTGGTCGGCTTCAGGGGGAGACCCATCAAACGGATGGTAGATAACGAGCATCTGGAGAGGTAATGAAAGTTCCATTTATTGACATTGCCCGGTACGAAACTGGGTTTCAGCAGCGATGGCTGGACAAGGTGGCCTCCATGTCGGCTGCGGCGCAGTTTATTGGCGGGTCGGAAGTCAATACTCTGGAGGACCGGTTGAAGTCAGCCCTGGATGTGCGGCATGCAGTGGGCTGTGCAAACGGTACGGATGCACTGCAGCTCGGCTTGCGGGCCCTTGGTGTGGGAGCGGGGGATGTGGTGCTTGTTCCGAATGCTACCTTCTGGGCCACGTTTGAAGCAGTTGTGAATGTGGGGGGGGTGCCGGTTACTGTGGATATCGACTTGATGGATGGCGGCATTGACCACCAGGCTTTTGAGGAAGCAGTCAAGGCCGAAAGGCCCAAAGCGGCTGTGGTGGCGCATCTCTACGGCTGGGGAACAAGTCATATCCGTGCACTTCGCGCCCTGTGCCTTCAACACGACGTGCAGTTGCTGGAGGACGGGGCCCAATGCTTCGGAGTGACTTACCAGGGTGAGTCGCTATTCAAGGGTGCACGGATCGCAACGACATCTTTTTATCCAGCCAAGGTTTTGGGCGCGGCTGGCGACGCCGGGGCTGTGTTCACTGATGACGCCGCGTTGGCCGAGCGCGCTCGGCGATTGGGAAACCACGGCCGCACGGCGCATTACGGTTATGGCGACGTGGGCTGGAACTCGCGGCTGGACGCCTTGCAGGCGGCATTCCTCAACCTGTCGATGAACTACATCGATGCGCGAATTCAATCGCGTCGGCGTTCGGCTGAGGAATACCGGCGTCGATTGCCTGCCACGGGGTTGACACCTATGAACCCCCCAGCGGGCTATGTGGAAAACGGGTATTGCAACGTTTGTCTGGTTTCCGATACGAGCAAGAAGCAGCGCTTGGAGGCATTGCTCAAGGCTCGCTCCATTGGCTTCGGAAATATTTACCCTGGTGCGATGTCCGTCCAGGAGGGAGCGGCAAAGTACCTCAAGAAGCACTATGGCGGGACCAATGCTGAGAGATTATCGAAAACGGTCTTGAATCTCCCCCTGTTCGCTTACATGAAGCCAGAAGAGCTAGATTATGTGATTACTGCGGTGCAGGATGCGGTAATGAATGGAGCAGCGGAATGAGCGGCGAGTCCAAGGTCTATATCCATCCGACCGCGCATGTGGCGGCCAAGTCCCTGATCGGTGAGGGCACCAAGGTCTGGATCAATGTCCAGATCCGGGAGAACGCCTCCATCGGCGACAACTGCATCCTGTCCAAGGACGTCTACGTCGACCATGGCGTGTCCATCGGCCATCGCTGCAAGATCCAGAACAGTGTCTCGGTCTACAACGGCGTGACCCTCGGCGATGACGTCTTCATCGGACCGAACGTCACCTTCACCAACGACCGGGTGCCGCGGGCATTCAATCCCGAATGGAAGATAACGCCGACCCGCATCGCGACCGGGGCTAGCATCGGCGCGAACTCGACGATCGTCTGCGGTGTGACCGTGGGTGAATTCGCGATGGTCGCTGCCGGCAGCGTGGTGACCCGGGATGTCCCCCCCTACACCCTGGTGATGGGGAATCCGGCCCGCCCGGCTGGCAAGATCGACAGAATGGGAAACCGCATTGCGGAGTGAGCGAGATGAACGATAAACCGATACGTGTGGGCCTCGTCGGGCTGGGGCGCATGGGCCAGAACCACCTGCGCATCCTTTCCATGCTCAAGGGCGTGGAGCTGGCTTTCGTGGCGGACGCGGATGCGGCTGTTGCCAGCCGGCATGGCGCGACCCATGGCGTACCGGGGGTGAGCAGCCTCGACGGCGTGCTGGATTCTGCGGATGCCGTGGTGATTTGCACGCCGACAGTGACCCATGCCGACTACATCCGCATGGTGGCCGGCAAGGTACGCAATATCTTCGTCGAGAAGCCGCTGGCTGACACCCTGGAGCAGGCCGAGCGCGTGGCCCGCTTCGCGGCGGAGCAGGGCCTGAACGTGCAGGTCGGTTTCATCGAGCGCTTCAACTCGGCCGTGCAGGGGCTCAAGCAGGTGCTGGACAAGTCCGAGCGCGTGATCAGCATCGACTTCACCCGCACTAACAAGCTCAGCGCCCGCATCACCGACGTCGATGTCGTGACCGACCTGATGATCCATGACATCGATCTCGCGCTGTACCTCAATGGGGCGGCGCGTTCCGTGGCGGCCCACGGCTTTGCGCACGGGGAGATGATCGACTTCGCCTCCGCCCTCATCACGCACGAGAACGGCCGCTTCTCACGCATCCAGGCCAGCCGCATCACCGAGAAGAAGATGCGCCTGATCGAGGCAACCTGCGCGGACATGTTCGTCGACTGTGAGCTGCTGCGCAAGGAGATCATCATCAGCCGCAAGTCCGAGATCCGCCAGGCCGAAGGGCAGCCTTACACGATCTCGGCCGTTCAGGAGGCCATTGAGGTGCGCCCTCAGGAGGCGCTGTTGTCCGAGCTGCAGGCTTTTGTAGCGAGCTGCCGCGGCCAGCGTCCGGCCGACCTGCCCGGCGTCGAGGCTGGCCTGGCCGCCATGCAGATCAGCGACGAAATCCAGAAGGCAGTGGCAGCATGACCCGGCATCGCGAACTCTCCGGCAAGACCGTGCTGGTCACGGGCGGTGCCGGCTTCATCGGCAGTCACCTGGTGGACCGATTGCTTGCCGAGGGCGCCGCCCACGTGGTAGTGATCGACAACATGTTCCTGGGCTCGGAGGAGAACCTGACCGAGGCGCTGGCCACGGGCAAGGCCAGCCTCTACAAGGACGATGCCGAATTCGTCACCAGCCTAGACTACATCTTCAACCGGCATCCAATCGACGTGGTCTTCAACTGCGCGACGAAGGCGCTCAACTACTCGTTCATGAACCCGGCCAACGCCTTCGGCACCAACGTGACGGTGGCGCTCAATCTCCTGGAGCTGCAGCGCCGGGGCGCTTTCAAGTCGCTATGCCATTTCTCGACTTCCGAGGTATACGGCTCGGCGGTCTATGAGCCGATGGACGAGAAGCACCCTCGCAACCCGACCACGACCTATGCCGCCGGCAAGGCAGCAGCCGATCTGGCCGTGGAAAGCTATGTGCACATGTTCGGCCTGGACGGCTTCATCGTACGCCCCTTCAACAACTATGGTCCGCGCCAGAACCACCGTGGCCTGCTTGCCGGCGTGATCCCGCTGACGGCGTGGCGAATCCTGACCGGTGGCGCGCCGGAAATTCACGGCGACGGCAAGCAGAGCCGCGATTTCATCCACGTCCGCGACACGGTGGATGCCGTGGTGAAGCTGTTTGGCGTGCTCCCTGCCGGCGAGTCGGTCAACATCTCCACGGACAACCAGATCGCCATCGGCGAGCTGGTGACGCGCATCGCCGCCATGCTGGGCTACCAAAAGGAGATCGTGCGCAAGCCGGCGCGCCAGGTAGATGTGCTTTGCCATAACGCCAGCAACCAGAAGGTGCGCGCGCTCATCGACTATTCGCTGACCGACTTCGATGCCGGTCTGCGCGAGACACTGGACTGGTACGTGAGTCGCCCTGGGGTTTCGAAATGAACAATATTCGTCTGATGCGGCCCTATATCAGCTACGACGAGGTCGAGGCTGAATTCCGCGGCGTCTTCGGCAGCGGCATGTTCACCCGTGGTGAGCACGTCGAGGCTTTCCGCAAGGAGCTGTCGCAATTCACTGGCGCACGGCACGTGCATCTGGCCACGTCGGCCACCACGGCGCTCTGGGTCTGTCTCAAGCTGCTGGACATCGGTCCGGGCGATGAGGTGGTCGTCTCGGATTTCTCCTTCCCGGCGGCGGCCAACGTGGTCGAGGACCTGGGTGCCACGCCCATCTTCGCCGACGTGTCCCGCGACACCTACAACATGGAAGCGGCCACGCTGGCGCCGCTGCTGGGGCCGCGGACCAAGGCCGTCATCTTCGTGGATGCGCTGGGCAACCCCTCCGGCCTGCATGACGTCGGCGCCCTGTGCCGCAGCCGCGGCATCCCGCTGATCGAGGACGCAGCCTGCGCGATCGGTAGCTCAGAGGGCGGCGCGCTCTGCGGCTCGGTCGCCGACCTGACCTGTTTCAGCTTCCACCCCCGCAAGCTCATCAGCACCGGCGAGGGCGGGGCGATCACCACCGATCGCGACGACTGGGCGCAGTGGCTGGACGTCAAGCTCGCCCACGGCGCGCGCGGCATGAAGGGCGTGGCGCTCGATTTCGTGGACTACGGCTACAACTTCCGCTTGCCCGAGCTCCAGGCCATCATGGGGCGCAAGCAACTTGCGAAGATTGACAGCATTGTGGATGAGCGAAATCAAGTCCGTGATGCTTATCGTTCGCTGCTCGAGCCCATGGGCTTTTTGCCCCAGCGGGTTAATGCAGATGTGCGCTTCAACGTGCAGTCCTTGGTGTTCTCGGTACCTCCCGATTGCAACCGCAACCGCCTAATTGCCGGCCTGAAGGCTAGCGGTATCGAATCGACCATAGGTACATACGCGATGAGCGCCTCCACCTACTACGCGCGGAAGTACGCCGTTCAGAACACGAATTCACACTGGCTAGAGGAAAATACGCTGACATTGCCGTGTTATGGAGGTGTCGATATCTCGAGAGTTTGTGCTGCGATAAAGGGAGGGCTATGTCGTTAGACTCGCAAAAGGAAGACATCGTCAGCGATTTGATTAAGCTTTGGCACTCAGATGAAGTAAAGCTAAAGACAGGAGAGCGTCATCAAAGATTAAGGCCGGAGATACTGTCGCGACTCCTGTCGGTTGTAATGACAGATGACGAGCGTGCCGAGTATTTCGGATTGCCTAAGGGGTGCCGAATAAGGGACGGTGCGAAGATCATTAGCCCGACTAACTTAATTTGTGGCGAGCACGTATGGATCGGCGAGAACGCCATTCTTGATGCTTCCGGAGGACTTGAAATTGGAGCGCACACAAGCATAGGCCTGTCGGTCTTTGTATGGAGTCATACCAGTCAACTTACCAATTTGACCCTGGCGAACTTTAGCGGTAGTCCTCTGATCGAAAGGAAAAGGACAAAAATTGGTAATGGTGTGTTTATCGCTGGACCTGGCGTAATTTTACCGGGCGTGACTGTTGGCGATAAGGTAATTGTTGCTCCACTTAGTGTCGTAAACAAGGATATCCCTCCGTACTCCGTGATATCTGGAAACCCCGCGCGAATCGTAAAGACGCTCACAGAAGAGGATATCGCAGCAGAAAGGGAGCGAGTCTTGAGTGATGGATTGGGTAAAGCCTGATGGTTGTTATAGATTACGGCGCTGGCAACATCGGGTCCGTGCTCAACATGATCCGGTATGTGGGCGGGCAGGCTGATGTGGCACGGGACGCAGCCGGGGTGCTGGGAGCCAACAAGATCCTGCTGCCCGGCGTGGGCAGTTTCGACAATGCCATGACGCGGCTAGCCGGGTTGGGCATGGTCGAACCGCTGAAGGCACGTGCCGGCGCGGGTGTTCCCTTGCTTGGCATCTGCCTGGGCATGCAGCTGCTGGCCGATGCCAGCGAGGAAGGGCGCATGGCGGGGCTGGGGCTGATCCCCGGGCATGTGCGCCGTTTCCAATTCGACGGCGAAACCGCCAAGCTGAAGATCCCGCACATGGGCTGGAACCGCGTGACGCCCGTGCGCGCCCATCCGCTGGCGCAGGGCCTGGAGGACGGCGCGCGCTTCTACTTCGTCCACTCCTATTTCTACGATTGCGAGCGCGATGAGGACATCCTGCTGCGCTCCGTCTACGGTTGCGAGTTCACTTCCGGCGTCCAGCGCGGCAATGTCATGGGCGTCCAGTTCCATCCGGAAAAAAGCCATCGCTACGGCATGCAGCTGATCCGGAATTTCGTGGAACTCTGACATGCTGGCCACCCGACTGATGCCCTGCCTGCTCATGAGCAATGGCGCTCTGGTTAAGACCGTTCGCTTCAAGGAAGGGTCCTATGTCGGCGATCCGGTCAACGCCGTGCGGATCTTCAATCAAAAGGAGGTCGACGAGCTGATTCTTCTCGACATCCACGCGACGACGCAAAGCCGGGGGATCGACTTCGACACTTTGGAGAAGGTTGTTAGCGAATGCTTCATGCCTATCTGCTACGGCGGCGGCGTGCGCACCCTGGAAGACATGCGGCGGCTTTACGCCCTGGGCATCGAGAAGGTCTCGCTGGGCGCGGCGGCGTTCGAGGTGCCGGACCTGGTGCGCCAGGCTTCCAGTGAATTCGGTGCACAGGCCGTTGTGGTGACGCTCGATGTCAAGAAGGGGGTGCTCGGACGCTCCACGGTGCGCACGCGCAACGGCAGTCACGACACTAGGATGTCGCCGCCCCAGGCGGCCCGCACTTTCGAGGAGCAGGGGGCGGGAGAATTGCTGCTGTATTCGATCGACAGGGACGGAACCTGGTCCGGCTTTGACCTCAAGCTGGTGGAGTCGGTTAGCCAGGCGGCCAGCGTGCCGGTAGTGGCCACGGGCGGCGCCGGCTCGCTGGAGGACATCAAGGCCGCCGTGAAGCAGGCGGGCGCATCGGCCGTGGCGATCGGGAGCATGGCCGTCTTTCAGGGCAAGGATCTGGGGGTGCTGATCAAGTTTCCTGCAAGGGAACACCAAGAGTCACTGTTTGGCGAAAGTTTCATTTGAAACCTGAAGCGTTGAAGAGCTAGCAGATTTTTGCTTCATGCGTCTACCCCATAACTAGCGATATAGACGTCTGACGCTACTGATGAAGATACATTCAAAGGTTACCAGAGTCGCCTATGTTTTTCCCATACAGAGCAGATTTGGATGAGGTATTGAAATGAAAGCACCGCCTCACTTCACTTGGGCAGACCTTGAGACTCAATACTCAACTGCAAAAGAGCTTGGCTACGAATTCATTACCTGCGCAGAGTATGTAGAGCGAAAGAACGATCTCCCAGCGCTGACTGTCGTTAACCGGGTAGACATCGATCTTTCAGTAAAGAAGGCTGATCGGCTGCGCGATATCTTCGATCGTCTGGGTATTAAAGCGAGCTTCTTCGTCCGGCTTCACGCTAAGGAGTACAACCCGTTCGCCTTCGAGAACTACCGCATACTTAAATCGATTCGCGATAGCGGACATGAGATTGGATATCACAGCGAAGTTGTAGATCAAGCGGCAATCTGGAATGAAGATGCTGCTGAATGTCTCCTTAGAGATCTAGATGTCTTGAATCGAATGTTGAACGTGAAAGCCGTCGGAGTTGCCAGCCATGGTGGCATGACTGGCTTGAATAACCTCAAGTTTTGGGAAGACAGGAAAGCACCAGACTTCGGTTTGATCTATGAGGCCTATGACAAAAGTGAGTCATTTAATCTTTTTGATCGCTCTTTCTATGTAAGCGACTCCGAGTGGACTCAGTGGAAGTGTTATGAAAAAGGCCGTTTAAAGGTTGGCGATCGTCGTAGTTTTGGGGAGCACGTCCTCGATCAGCATCCGTTGATCTATCTCTTGACTCACCCGGACACCTATTTTGATCGCCACTTCTACGAATAGCCTTTGGTCTGGAGTTGATCGAAATGTATTCTTTGCAGAGCATACTTTCAAACATTGGCTGCGACTATCAGGTCCGAGGAAGCCGTGATAACTTCGCGACCAACTTTTGTTCGTTGTTTGAGGCGAGAAGTGACAGTGTCTGTTGGATGCGTGCTAGAGGCGGTGAGGCGCTCGAGATCATCAAAGCTACCCCATCAAGCATATTGATATGTGGAGAGATTGATGTTCCAGATAGGTTCCTTCAAAAAAAGACATTGATACTGGTCGAGAATCCTCATGTTGCGTACTTGCGTCTACTCCGGAATATGTTCTCACACCAATATCGCGTGGAGCCGGGGATTCATGCATCTGCGGTTGTTTCTCCAAATGCCGCCATCGGAGCCAATGTCTCAATCGGCCCCTTTGTAACTGTTGGCGCGTGCACTATCGGTGACAACTGCGTAATCAAGTCTCATGCCGTGATTCATGATCGAGCTCTTATTGGTTCGAATGTCCTTATTTCCGAGCACTGCAACATTGGCGGAGAAGGCTTTGGCTACATCAAGAACGAACAGAATGAGCTAGAGAATATGCTGCATGTCGGCTCAGTAGTTCTTGAGGACGATGTCGCGATTTTCCCTTACACGAACATCGATAGATCAACCTTAGGACAGACTAGAGTCGGACGCGGAACCAAGATTGATCACTATTGCCACATTGGACACAACTCCAAGATCGGATCAAACAGCATAATCACGCCAAACGTGACTTTGTTAGGCGGTGCCCGGATCGGTAACGAATGCATGGTTGGGTGCGGGTCGGCGCTAAGGGATGGTGTTGTTGTTGGCGATCGGGTGACCATAGGCATGGCCTCGGTCGTAACAAAGGATATCCCTGATAATGAAACTTGGGTTGGCTCGCCGGCACGACCGATCGATGACTTTAAGCTCCTCCAGATGCGGCTTTCTGAGCTAATTCTCGGCAATGGGTAGCGGTGTACGGAGCTCGCCTGCCTCCTAATGGGTGTCTGTTTCGCGTTTGACGGACGGCTCAATCCGATTTGGCGGATTGCCCCGGCAGAATCGGACGCAGGCGCTTGGCCAAGAATGTCTGAGGAGACTATCTTGTTAGTCTTAGCCTTGTTTACTCGCCTTCTCAAAACTCAAGGGTAGACCCCCACTGGACTAACTCAAATGCCCAAAAACATCTGCACGCGGTGCATCTACGACGACTCGGTCCCGAACATCAGCTTCGATGGTGAGGGGGTATGCAGCTATTGCCGCCAGATCGATGCCCTCGAAGCTGAATACCCAACGGGTCGGGAGGGCGAGACCAGATTGCAGAAGCTGGTCTACGAGATGAAGGCCGCCGGCCGCGGCAAGAAGTATGACGCGGTGATCGGCGTCAGCGGTGGCTGCGATTCCTCGTACCTGGTGCACCAGATGAAGGAGGTCTATGGCCTGCGCCTGCTGGCCGCTCATTTTGACAACACGTGGAATTCGACGATCGCAACGGAGAACATCCACAACGTGCTGGACAAGCTCGGAGTCGATTTGTTCACGATTGTCGTCGACAACAAAGAATACGACGACATCTACCGCTCGTTCTTCCGGGCGGGCGTCAAGGACATCGACTGTCCAACGGACATCGGTCTTGCTACAACACTCTATCGCGCCTCCGAGAAGTTTGGCATCAAATACATGATCGAAGGGCACTCTTTCCGTACAGAGGGCGTTGCCCCGCTGGGCTGGGTATACATGGATGGCAAGTACATCGATTCAGTCCATCGGCAGTTTGGCAGTCTGCCCATGAAAACGTTCCCCAACTTGTGGCTGCATTTGCAACTCAAGTGGATGCTGTTTGGCGGCATCAAGAAGATCCGGCCGCTGTACTACATGGACTACGACAAGGAAGCCGCCAAGAAACTGCTGACCGACAAATACGGCTGGCAGTGGTACGGTGGACACCACCTTGAGAACCGGTACACCGCCTTCGTCCACAGCTACTTCTTTCCGCGCCGGTGGAACATCGACTTCCGCATCGCCGGGTATTCCGCTTATTGCCGCAATGGCTGGATGACGCGGGAGGAAGCCCTGCGGCTGATGGATGAGCCGCCTCACATTGAGACTGGCCTGGTCGATTTCGTGAAGAAGCGGCTGGGATTCTCCGAAGAGGAGTTCGAGCGGCTGATGACCATGCCTCCGAAGACCTACAAGGACTACGTGACTTACAAGAAGACGTTCGAGAGAATGAGGCCCTTCTTCTGGGTGATGTACAAGATGGACCTCATTCCGAAGAGCTTCTATATGAAATACACGGCAAAGAGCTGACCATTGTGAAGCAGATATTGCAGGACATGAGAGACGGCGCTACCTACATTGCCGAGGCGCCCGCGCCGGCTGTCAGCAGTGAGACCCTTCTGATTCATAGCACAGTCAGCCTCATTTCCGCAGGCACCGAGCGTATGCTGGTGGACTTTGGTCGTGCCTCCTATCTGGAGAAGGCGCGTCAACAGCCGGAAAAGGTGCGTATGGTGCTGGACAAGATACGCACAGATGGACTAATGACGACCATCGAAGCGGTCCAGTCCAAGCTGGCCCAGCCCCTGCCCCTGGGCTATTGCAATGTGGGCCTTGTAGCGCAGGTTGGCACCGGGGTGTATGGTTTCAAGGCCGGTGACCGTGTGGTCTCGAACGGTCCACATGCCGATGTGGTCAAGGTGGGCAAGAACCTTTGCGCGCGCATCCCGGATGGCGTTGACGACGAGTCAGCAGCTTTCGTGGTGGTGGCCAGTATCGGCCTGCAGGGGATTCGGCTGGCACAGCCTACGCTGGGAGAGGCCTTCGTGGTCACCGGGGTGGGGTTGATCGGCCTGCTGACCGTGCAGCTTTTGCGAGCCCAGGGCTGCCGGGTGTTGGCGATTGACTTTGACGAGTCCAAGCTGGCGCTGGCGCGCCAGTTCGGCGCCGAGACCTGCAACCCCGGCCAAGGCGAGGACCCCGTGGCTGCTGGTATGGCGTTCAGCCGCGGGCAGGGGGTGGATGGCGTGATCATCACTGCGTCCACCAAATCCAGTGACCCGGTCACACAGGCCGCACGCATGAGCCGTAAGCGTGGCCGCATCGTTCTGGTGGGAGTCACAGGGCTGGAGCTCAACCGGGCTGACTTCTTTACCAAGGAACTGAGTTTCCAGGTGTCCTGTTCGTATGGACCCGGGCGCTACGACCCGGCTTACGAGGAGCAGGGCCGAGACTACCCTCTGGGTTTTGTGCGCTGGACCGAGCAGCGTAACTTCGAAGCCATACTGGACATGCTGGCTTCTGGCCAGATCGACGTCAAACCGCTGATCACGCATCGCTTCGCCTTTGAGGATGCGCCAGCGGCCTATCAGCTACTCACCGAAGACAAGAGCGGCCTGGGTATTTTGCTGAAGTACAACGCGGCGTCCGCCGACCGTGAGGTGCGCAGCGTGACCTTGAGCGCGGGCTTGCAGTTTGATGCCGCCCGTCCAGTCCTTGGATTCATCGGCGCGGGCAACTATGCGTCGCGCATGCTGATCCCCGCCTTCAAGGCGGCCGGTGCGCAGTTTCACACCATTGTGACCTCGGGGGGCATCAGCGGTGTCATTCATGGCGCCAAAGCGGGTTTTGCCGAAGCCTCCACCGACATGTCGGCCATGCTGGCCGACGCCACCATCAACACGGTCGCCATCGTGACGCGCCATGACACGCATGCCCGCTTTGTGGCGCAGGCCTTGAGCGCCGGCAAACACGTGTTCGTGGAGAAGCCCTTGGCCATACACCAGAACGAGCTGGCCGAGGTGCATGCCGCCTATGAACAGGCGCACCGCTCGGGCCCCGGACCGCAACTGATGGTGGGCTTCAATCGGCGGTTTGCCCCACAGGTGCAGAAGATGAAGGCGCTGCTACAGGCGGTGAAAGAGCCCAAGTCCTTCCTCATGACGATGAACGCAGGTGCCATTCCGGCCAGTCACTGGACGCAGGACGTCGACGTGGGGGGCGGGCGCATCATCGGCGAGGCCTGCCACTTCATCGACTTGATGCGCTTCCTGGCGGGCAGCCCGATCACCTCGGTACATGCCCGACGCATGGGGGATGCGCCCGGGATGACATTGACCGAGGACAAGGCATCGATAACCCTGGCGTTCGCGGACGGATCCTTTGGCACCATCATGTACTTGGCCAACGGCGCGGCCAGCTTTCCGAAAGAGCGCGTGGAGGTGTTTGCCGCCGGCCGTGTGCTGCAGCTGGACAACTTCCGCAAGCTCCGGGGCTACGGCTGGCCGGGCTTCAGCAAGTTCAATCTGTGGAAGCAGGACAAGGGCCAGAACGCATGTGCCGCCGCATTCCTGCACGGTGTGCAGCAGGGTGTGCCGGCGATACCGCCCGAAGAAATCTTCGAGGTGGCTCGTGTCACCATCGAGGCGGCCTGGCAATTGCGCCGGCAATGAGCCGTTTTCTGACGCTGCTGCGAACTGCGCTGGCACTTGGAGCGCCGAGTATCGCGCGGGTGCTCAGCTACCGCATCGGGGTGCGTCTGGGACTTAACCCCGTCCGGCGCCTTCGCGCTGCGGTACCTCAGGGGCCGTTCTTCGCTCCATGCCCTGCGGATCTGCTGCCGGTGACTGCGCCCCCGGTCACCGACTGGCAGCACAGTGCCAGCCTGTTCGGGCACTGGGTCGTGGCGCTTGGCTCGCAGCCACCTGACTGGCTGGCCAATCCGCTGACAGGGCAGCGTGTTCCCGACGCCGGGCGTATGTGGTGGCAGATTCCGGACTTTGATCCCCGAGTTGGCGACATCAAGCTCGTCTGGGAGCTTTCGCGGATGGACTGGGTGCTGGCATTCGCACAGCGGGCGCGCAACGGTGACGCTGCCGCCTTGCAGCGCCTGAACGTCTGGCTGGCCGACTGGTGCCAGCACAACCCGCCATATAGGGGGCCCAACTGGAAGTGCGGTCAGGAAGCGTCGATCCGTGTCATGCACCTGGCCATGGCGGCGCTGATCCTGGGCCAGACACGACAGGCAACCCCGGCCTTGCGGGATCTGATTCAACTGCATCTGCAGCGCATCGCGCCCACGCTGTCGTATGCCATAGGGCAGGACAACAACCATGGCACATCCGAGGCAGCCGCCCTGTTCATCGGCGGTAGCTGGCTCAGCTCTCTCGGTGCGTCGAACGGCTTGCGCTGGGCCACCTTGGGGCGGCGTTGGGTGGAGAACCGGGCAGTGCAGCTGATCAGCGAGGACGGGTGCTTCAGCCAGTATTCGCTGAACTACCACCGGGTGATGCTGGACACTTTTAGCATGGCGGAGGTCTGGCGTCGGCACCTGGGGTTACCCGCGTTTTCGGCGAGATGGTCGAGCCGCGCGCTGGCTGCGACCCGGTGGTTGCATGCCATGGTCGATCCGTCTAGCGGCGACGTGCCAAATGTTGGCGCCAATGACGGGGCGCGGTTGCTGCAACTAACTGATTCGCCCTACCGCGATTTCCGCCCCAGCCTGCAGCTGGCCATGGTGCTGCATGCCGGACGTCGTGCTGTGGACGAACCAGGCGTGTGGAATCATGCGCTCTCGTGGTTGGGTTTGAACGTGCCTCTCAAAGTGGCTAAGCCTGCCTCCAGCTGTCAGGGCAATGAAGGCGGCTTTGCCGTTCTGCGCAAGGGGCGGGCCATGGCCATGCTGCGATATCCCCGCTTTCGTTTCCGCCCCAGCCAGGCGGACGTGTTGCATCTGGACCTCTGGAAGGACGGGGACAACTTGCTGCGTGACGCCGGCACCTACGGTTACAACACCGAGTCGCAATGGATGGACTACTTCGCGGGCACGACCGGACACAACACGGTGCAGTTCGACGGGCGTGACCAGATGCCCAGGCTGGGCCGCTTCCTCTGGGGGCGCTGGTTGAGGACGTCAGCGATCGAAGGGCTCACTGAGAATACGGAAGGCGTGCATTTCTCTGCAGCCTACCGTGACGCGCAAGGCGCCCGTCATCGGCGCCGGATCCATCTGGCGGCAGCGCATCTGCGGGTCGAGGACGAGGTGGGCGGGTTCAGGCAGCGTGCGCTCCTGCGTTGGCGGTTGGCGCCCGGGCCCTGGACTCTGGATGGCTGCCGATTGACGAATGGTGTTGAGATCCTCACAGTGCAAGGCAGCATGCCCATCCTGCGTTGCGAGATAACCGAAGGTTGGGAATCGCGACATTACCTCGAAAAGACCCCGGTGCCCGTGCTTGAGGTCGAGATAGGGCAGCCCGGCATCTTGACGACAGACTACCGGTGGGTGGCATGAGGGTTTTGTATTTTCACCAGCATTTCTCGACGCCGAGTGGCTCCGTGGGGATCCGCTCGTATGAAATGGCGCGCCGTCTGCTGGCGCGTGGACACCAGGTCACGATGGTGTGCGGTAGCTATGGTGGCGGTGAGACCGGCCTGCCCCAGCCGTTTAAGCGTGGGAGTCGCCGTGGCCAGGTGGACGGCATCGACATCATCGAGTTCGACCTGAGCTACTCCAACAACGACGGCTTTCTGAAGCGCACACTGACCTTTCTGAAGTTTGCCGCGCGCAGCATCGGTCTGGTGTTTAGCGAGCGGTACGACCTCGTTTTTGCGACGACTACGCCACTGACTGCGGGAATCCCGGGCATATTTGCGCGCTGGCTGCGGGGTAAGCCTTTTGTCTTCGAGGTCCGTGACCTGTGGCCCGAATTGCCCAAAGCTATGGGGGTGATACGCAATCCTGTGGTGCTGTGGGCCATGTCTGCGCTCGAGTGGGCTAGCTACCGTTCAGCTCAGCGTTTGGTCGGCCTGTCGCCCGGCATCGTGGAAGGTATCGTTCGTCGGGGCGCCCCGGCCGAACGTGTGACCATGGTGCCGAATGGCTGTGATCTGGGCTTGTTCGGAGGGAGTCCTGTGCCCTGGCGCCCGCCGTCCGTCAGCCCGTACGACTTGATGGCCGTGTTTGCTGGAACCCACGGCATGGCCAATGGACTGGATGCGGTGCTGGATGCGGCAGCCGAACTCAAACGCAGGGGGCGATCCGATATTAAGCTGCTGCTGATCGGTCAGGGAAGACTTAAACCTGTCCTGCAGGCGCGCGTGCAGCGTGAGGGCTTGGATTGTGTGGTCTTCCATGATCCGGTCAACAAAGTCCGGTTGGCCGGGCTGATGGCGGCAACGGATTTGGGTTTGCAGATCTTGGCCAATGTGCCGGCCTTTTACTATGGCACGTCGCCAAACAAGTTCTTCGATTACATTGCCGCCGGTCTGCCAGTATTGAACAATTACCCAGGCTGGCTCGCCGAGTTGATCAAACGGGAGCGTTGCGGGTTCGCCGTACCGCCCGACAGCCCGGCAGCGTTTGCCAACGCACTGGAGCAGGCGGCAGCGGACCGAGTCGGGCTCAAGGCTATGGGAGAGCGGGGGCTGGCACTGGCGCGGCTGGAGTTCGACCGCCAGCGTCTGGCCGACCAGTGGGTGGACTGGCTGGAGCTGGCGCTGAACCAATCAGTGGACCAGCAATAACGGGACAATAACGAGACAATAACGAGACAATAACGAGCTATGGCGAAGCGACTGGTGGATGTCTTTGTGGCGGGGGCAGCTTTGCTGGTTCTGGCCCTGCCCCTGCTGCTGCTTTGGGCTCTGGTGCGCCGTAAGCTCGGCAGCCCGGTGTTGTTCCGCCAGGTCCGCCCCGGCATGCACGGGCGGCCTTTCATGATGGTCAAGTTCCGCACCATGACGGATGAACGCGGCGCGGACGGCAACCTTTTGCCCGATGCCCGCCGCCTGACGTCCTTTGGACGTTTCCTGCGTGCCACCAGCCTCGACGAACTGCCCGAACTCTGGAACGTGTTGTGTGGCGAGATGAGCCTGGTGGGCCCGCGGCCTCTGCTCATGGAGTATCTGCCGCTGTACTCGCCCGAGCAGGCGCGCCGCCATGAGGTGCGCCCGGGTATCACCGGCTGGGCCCAGGTGAACGGGCGCAACGCCCTCAGCTGGGAGGAGCGTTTCAAGCTTGACGTCTGGTATGTCGACCACCGTTCGCTCTGGCTGGACATCCGCATCCTGTGGCTTACGGTGCGCAAGGTGCTTCTGCGAGAGGGCATCAGCGCCCAGGGCGAGGCCACCATGCCCCGCTTCACGGGGAACAAGCCATGAAGCTTCTGGCCCTGCTCGGTGCCAGCGGCCATGGCAAGGTGGTCGCCGATGCCGCCCTGGCCGGCGGCTGGGACGCAGTGGCGTTCTTTGACGATGCCTGGCCGCAGCGCCAGAGCAATGGCCCCTGGCCTGTAACGGGCGACAGCGCCGCGTTGCTGGCGCGCCTGCGGGAGTTCCAGGGTGTGATCGTGTCCATCGGAGACTGCGCCCTGCGCTGGGACAAGCACCAGGCCTTGCAGACTGCCGGCGCACCGATGGCCACGGTGGTGCACCCTGCGGCCGTGGTCAGCCGCCATGCCGTGCTGGGCGCCGGCACGGTGGTGATGGCGGGCGCGGTGGTCAACATCGATGCCGTCGTCGGCCCGGCAGGCATCATCAACACCGGCGCAACCGTGGACCACGACTGCTGCCTGGGCGACGCCGTGCACATCTGTCCAGGCGCACACCTGTCGGGCAACGTTCAGGTCGGGCATGGCAGCTGGGTGGGCGTGGGGGCCGCAGTGAAGCAGGGTATGACCATCGGCAAGCGCGTCACGGTCGGTGCGGGTGCCGTGGTGGTGCACGCCATACCCGACGGGCTCACGGTCGCAGGCAATCCGGCCGTACCCCTCCAAACCCGTAAGCCTTGAACCACGAGTCATCGACATAATGCTGAACACGCCGTTTTCCCCCTGGCCCAGCTACACCGAAGAAGAGGCCTTGGCCGTGCAGCAGGTGCTGCTGTCCAACAAGGTCAACTACTGGACTGGCACCGAATGCCGGGAGTTCGAGCGCGAGTTTGCCACTTGGTGCGGTACGCGCTACGCCATTGCCCTGTCCAACGGCACCCTGGCGCTGGACCTGGCGCTGAAGGGCCTTGGGATCGGGCCCGGCGACGAGGTGGTCGTCACGCCACGCACTTTCATTGCCAGCGTGTCTTGCGTCGTTAGCGCGGGTGCGACTCCGGTGTTCGCAGACATTGATCCCGACAGTGGCAACCTGTCCGCGCAAACCATCGCGAAGGTGCTCACGCCGCGCACCAAGGCCGTGATCTGCGTGCATCTGGCAGGCTGGCCCTGCGATATGGATCCGATCATGGCGCTGGCGGCGCAGCACGGCTTCAAAGTCATCGAGGACTGTGCCCAAGCCCATGGTGCGAGCTACAAAGGACGCAGTGTGGGCAGCATCGGCCATGTCGGGGCCTGGAGTTTCTGCCAGGACAAGATCATGACCACCGGCGGCGAAGGTGGCATGGTCACTGTGAACGATGAACAGCTGTGGCGGGACATGTGGGCCTACAAGGACCACGGCAAAAGCTATGCCGCCGTGTACGAGCGGCAGCACCCGCCGGGTTTTCGCTGGCTGCACGAAAGTTTTGGCACCAACTGGCGGATGATGGAGATGCAGGCCGCGATCGGGCGCATCCAGTTGCGTCGAATGGCGGGCTGGACAATACAGCGCACTGCCCACGCGCAGGCCATTCTCAACGCCTGCCGCGACCAGGCCGCCGTGCGCGTGCCGGAACCGCCGGCTGGCAGCGTGCACGCCTATTACAAGTGCTATGTCTACGTGCAGCCTCAGCACCTGGCCGCTGGCTGGAGCCGTGACCGCATCGTCGAGACAATCAACGCGCGTGGTGTGCCGGCCTACCAGGGCACCTGCTCCGAGGTCTACCGCGAGCGGGCCTTTGACGGCACCCCTTGGCGCCCCGTGGAGCGGCTACCCGTGGCCCATGCCTTGGGCGAGAACAGCCTGATGTTTCTCGTTCACCCCACGCTTACGCCTGCAGAAATCCAGAAGACGTGCGAGGTTGTGCGTTCGGTGCTGGCCGAGGCTGGGGCCTGAACCCGCACCTTGCATCTACCAAAGCATTCATCAAGGAGCCAAGCATGGGAAACCTGATCGAGATTCAGAGCCAGATCGAGAAGCTGCAGAAGCAGGCGGACGAAATCAAGTCGCGTGAGTTCGACAAGACGGTGAAGCAGATTCTGGCCATGATGGATGCCTTCGGTATCACGCTGCGGGATCTGCGGCAGGCGGGCGGCAAGGCGCCGCGCAAGACGGCGAAAAAAAGGGGCAAGCCGGGCCGTCCCGGGACGAAGAAGGCGGTCGCCGGGAGGGTGGCGCGCCAGTCTTCGGTACCCAAGGGCTCCAAGCTCGCAGCGAAATACCGTGGGCCCAAGGGAGAGACCTGGAGCGGCCGCGGTTCCATGCCGCGCTGGCTGGCCGAGCTTGTGGCGGCGGGCAAGTCGCGCGAGAGTTTCGCGGTCTGACGTTAGCCAACAGGGCTCGGGGGGAGGCATGCAGCACGAGATACTGGCCTGGCCGCGTTCGCTCAAGCGACTGGTGGTGCTGGTCATGGACGTGGCCCTGTCCGTGCTCGCGACCTGGCTGGCGTTTTCCCTGCGTCTGGACGAGCCGCACTGGCCCGAAGGGGCGCAATGGCGCGTTTACTTGCTGGCACCGCTGCTGGCCATCCCTGTGTTCATCCGCCTGGGCCTGTACCGTGCGATTTTTCGTTATACCGGACAGGCGGCGCTGCTGACGACGGCCAAGGCGGTGGCGATTTACGGTGCCGTGCTCCTGGGCTTTCTGCTCTGGGCGCGTTGGGACAATGTGCCGCGCAGCCTGGGCGTGTTGCAGCCACTGATCTTTCTGCTGTTGGTAGGGGGCAGCCGCTCGCTGGCCCGCTTCTGGCTCGCAGGCCAGGGGCGCACTGCATCCGGGCCGGAGCGATTCTTGATCTATGGTGCAGGCATGGCCGGCGCGCAGACGGCGGCGGCGTTGGGCATGGGCGGCAGCCACACGCTGCTGGGCTTTGTGGACGACGACCCCTTCAAGATCGGGCGTAGCGTCAACGGCGTGCCGGTCTACGCTGCCTCCGAGGTACCTGCCCTCGTGGCTGGGCTCGGCATCACCGATGTTCTGCTGGCCCTGCCCAGCGTATCGCGTGAGCGACGCAACCGCATCATCGAGACGCTGCGCCCGCTGCCGGTCCACATTCGTACGCTGCCGGGCCTGTCGGACTTGGCCAGTGGTCGGGTCACGGTGCAGGATTTCCGTGAACTGGATATCGAAGACCTGCTAGGGCGCGACCCCGTGCCGCCAGATGCTGAGCTGCTGGCCCGCGATCTGGCGCACAAGACTGTGCTCGTGACGGGCGCCGGCGGCAGCATAGGCAGCGAGCTGTGCCGCCAGATCCTGCGCCAGCAGCCTGCCCGCCTGCTGCTGCTTGACCATAGCGAGTTTGCGCTCTACAGCATTCACCAGGAGCTGGAGCAGCTTTGTCATCATGAGGGCTTTGCTGCTGAACTGACGCCCCTGCTGGGCAGCGTGAACCACGAGGTACGCCTGCGTGAGGTCTGCGGCGCGTACCGGCCCCATACCATCTACCACGCAGCGGCCTACAAGCACGTGCCGCTGGTGGAGTCCAACCCGGTAGAGGGGGCGCGCAACAATGTCTTTGGCACGCTGAACATGGCACGTGCGGCACGGGACAGCGGCGTTGCCCGCTTTGTGCTGGTGTCCACCGACAAGGCGGTGCGTCCCACCAACATCATGGGGGCGAGCAAGCGCATGGCCGAACTGGTCTTGCAGGCCATAGCCGCGGAAGGGACGGGCAGTACCTGCTTCAGCATGGTCCGCTTCGGCAACGTGCTGGGGTCCAGCGGCAGTGTGGTTCCACTGTTCCGACGCCAGTTGGAAGCCGGCGGTCCGCTCACGGTGACGCATGCGGAGGTCACGCGTTACTTCATGACGATCCCGGAAGCGGCCCAGCTGGTGCTGCAGGCCGGCGCCATGGCGCAGGGCGGAGAGGTCTTCGTGCTGGACATGGGTGAGCCCGTACGCATTCTGGACCTGGCGCAGCGCATGGTCGAACTCTCGGGCCTCAAAGTGAGAGACGCCACCAACCCGCAGGGCGACATCGAGATCGCCATCACCGGCCTGCGCCCGGGCGAGAAGCTGTACGAGGAGCTTCTGATCGGCGACAACCCCGCGCCCACGAGCCACCCGCGCATCATGAAGGCCCATGAGGATTGCCTGCCGTGGTCCGAGTTGCAGTTGCAGCTTGATCGGCTGCGACAGGCGGCCGAATTGGGCGACGAGGCGGGCATACGCACTGTGCTGCGTGCCTGTGTGCAGGGTTTTGAGCCTGAAGTTGTGCCCTGATCGCGCGATCGATTGAATTACAATTACAATGAAATTGTAATTCAACTGGAGCCTGTCATGCGTAGCACCATTACCGAGCGGGGGCAGACGGTCGTGCCCGCAGAAATCCGCCGTCGTTTCCATCTGGGTCCTTCAGATCGGCTGGAGTGGGTGGTGGACGATGGCGCCATCCGTGTGGTGCCCGTGCCGGCCAATCCGGTCGCAGCTTTTCGTGGGCAGGGGCAGGGGGGTGGCACGCGTCGCTTGCTGGCTGACCGCCGGGATGACCGGGGCCCGGAGTGAAGCGGTACTTGCTGGATACCTCGGCCCTGCTGACTTTGCGCGACGACGAAGCCGGGGCCGACCGCGTGACAGAGCTGCTGGAGCTGTCAGCACGCGCCAAGGCCGTGTGCTACGGCTGTTTCATGACGCTAACCGAAGTGCTGTACCGTGTCTGGCGCGACGAGAATGAGTTGCGCGGCCGGCTGGCCTATCAGCAATGCTTGGCGCTGCCCATCAAATGGGTGCATGAGAGCGAGACACTGTTGCTGCGCGCGGCTGCGCTGAAAGCCCTGCACACCTTGTCTCTGGCAGACGCGTGGATCGCCGCCTGTGCCGTGGAGCAGGGCGCAGTTCTGGTGCACAAGGATCCGGAATTCAGGGCCTTGCCCATCGAGCAGGAACTATTGCCATTGAAGAAAACGAAGCAAGCGAAATGATCACCCCCCCATCCTCCGCTCCCCGCGCCAAAGCCGAAATCCTGGCCCAGGCCCTGCCCTACATCCGCAAGTTCCACGGCAAGACCATGGTGATCAAATACGGCGGCAATGCCATGACGGATCCGGAACTGCAGAAAGCCTTTGCCGAGGATGTGGTGCTGCTCAAGCTGGTGGGCATCAACCCGGTGGTGGTGCATGGCGGCGGACCGCAGATTGAGACGGCGCTAAAGCGTCTGGGCAAGAAGGGCGAGTTCATCCAGGGCATGCGGGTGACCGACGCGGAGACCATGGAGGTCGTCGAGTGGGTGCTGGCCGGCGAGGTGCAGCAGGACATCGTGGGCCTGATCAACCAGGCCGGCGGCAAGGCCGTGGGCCTGACCGGGCGTGATGGTGGCCTGATCCATGCCAGGAAGCTCCGTATGGTCGACCAGAAGGACCCCAGCATCGAGTACGACGTGGGTCAGGTCGGTGACATCGTGGGCATCGACCCCTCGGTGGTCAAGGCCCTGCAGGACGACCAGTTCATTCCCGTGGTCAGCCCGATTGGCTTTGGCGAGCAGAACGAGAGCTACAACATCAACGCCGATGTGGTGGCGGCCAAGCTGGCCACCGTGCTGCGGGCCGAAAAGCTGCTCATGCTGACCAACATCCCCGGCGTGCTGGACAAGCAGGGCCAGCTGCTGCCCGAGCTGACCATGCGTCGCATCGACGAGCTGGTGGCCGACGGCACCATTTCGGGCGGCATGCTGCCCAAGATTGCGGGTGCGTTGGACGCTGCCAAAAGCGGCGTCAATGCCGTGCACATCATCGACGGCCGCGTGCCGCATGCCATGCTGCTCGAAATACTGACCGAGCAGGCCTACGGCACGATGATCCGCTCGCACTGACTTGGCTTGAACCCTTCCCGGCTTGGGCAGGATGAGAGTAAGGGTACTGTTGCCAAGGGGTCTTCGTGGCATATACTGCCGCCATATCCATGGTGAACAAGGAGGATTGCGCCATGACTGCCACGACGGTGTTCATCAACAATCGGAGCCAGGCCATCAGGCTGCCCGCCGAATTACGCCTGCCTGAAAACGTAAAGCGGGTGGATGTACGTGCTCGGGGCAACGAGCGCATCATTGCCCCGCTGGGGCAGACTTGGGACAGCTTTTTCATAGAAGGTCCGCAGGCGGCGGACGACTTCATGGAAACACGCGCCAGCCAGAGCCAGCCGGAGCGCGAGGCGCTGTAATGCTGCGCTACTTGCTGGACACCAATATCGTCATCTATGTGATCAAGCGCCGGCCTTTTTCGGCGCTGGCCTTGTTCAACGAGCATTCGGGCCACATGGCCATCTCCTGCATCACGCTGGCCGAGCTGCTGCACGGTGCCGAGAAGAGCAATGCACCGGCTCGCGCCCTGGCTGCGGTAGAAGATTTCTGTAGCCGGCTGGATGTGCTGCCTTACGGCCCAAAGGCGGCGCAGCACTACGGGAGCATACGTGGCGCCCTGGAGAAAAAGGGCTTAACCATAGGCGTCAACGACCTGCATATCGCGGCACACGCCCGCAGCGAGGGGTTGACCCTGGTTTCCAACAACCTGCGCGAGTTTGAGCGTGTAGAGGCATTGCAACTCGCCAATTGGGCCATCTGATGGCCAGCACACAAGCTCGGCGCGATGCCGTTTTGCGGAGTGGGTGACCACTGAGGGCTAACCCGCAACCGGCTCTGTGCGAGAATCAATCAAAGGGACTTGTGACCACCATGTCTGACGCCGACCAAACCACCTCCACCGAATCCGCCGCCCCGCCGGTCCGCAAGCGACCCAAGCCAGGTGAGCGCCGCATCCAGATTCTGCAGGCCCTGGCCAGCATGCTGGAGCAGCCCGGTGCGGAGCGCATCACCACGGCGGCCCTGGCCGCCAAGCTGGAGGTCAGTGAGGCCGCGCTGTACCGTCATTTCGCCAGCAAGGCCCAGATGTTCGAGGGGCTGATCGAGTTCATCGAGCAGGCCGTCTTCACTCTTGTCAACCAGATCGCTGAGCGCGAGGCGGGCGCCACCGATCCCTCTGCTGGCACGCGTCACGCCGGCAAGGTGGTCACCATGCTGCTGCAGTTCGCCGAGAAGAACCCGGGGATGGTGCGCGTGATGGTGGGTGACGCCCTGGTCTACGAGAACGAGCGCCTGCAGCAGCGCATGAACCAGTTCTTTGACAAGATCGAAGCAACGCTCAAGCAGTGCCTGCGCGATGGCGCGGCCGGATCGGTCACCCCCACGGCTGACGTCCAGGTCCAGGCCTCGGTGCTCACGGCTTTTGTGGTGGGCCGCCTGCAGCGCTTTGCGCGCTCTGGTTTCCGTCGCGCTCCCACCGAGCATCTCGACGCCAGCCTCGGCCAGATGCTGCGTTAAACCTCGTTCCGGCAGTCGAGCAACTCGCTGCGCCTCGATTGAAAAAGAACGAAGGAGACCGCATGAAGCTCGTGCGCTATGGCCAGCCCGGCAAGGAAAAACCAGGCTTGATCGACTCGTCAGGCAAGCTGAGGGACCTCAGCGCCGTGCTGCCCGATCTCGGACCAGCCCAGATGGACGAAAAGGTGCTCGCCAGGCTGGCGAAGCTCAAGACCGACCAGCTGCCGCTGGTGCGGGGCAAGCCACGCATGGGCTGTCCGGTGGCCGGCATCGGCAAGTTCATCGCCATCGGCCTGAACTACAGCGACCATGCCAAGGAAGCTGGCATGCCCATCCCGAAGGAGCCCATCGTCTTCAGCAAGGCCGTCAGCTGCATCCAGGGGCCGGACGATGATGTGATGCTGCCCAAAGGCTCGCTCAAGGGTGACTGGGAGGTGGAGCTGGGCGTGGTGATCGGCAAACAGGCCCGTTACGTCACGCAGAAGGCGGCACTTGAACACGTGGCCGGCTACGTGCTTTCCAACGATGTGAGCGAGCGCGAGTACCAGTTCGCCGCCGGCAATCAGTGGGACAAGGGCAAAGGCTGCGATACTTTTGGCCCGCTCGGTCCCTGGCTGGTGACCAGGGACGAAGTGCCCAATCCCCAGAAGCTCGGCATGTGGCTCGACCTCAACGGCGAGCGCATGCAGACCGGCAACACGAAGACCATGATCTTCAGCGTGGCCAAAATCGTCAGCCACCTGAGCGAGTACATGACGCTGATGCCCGGCGACGTCATCGTCACCGGCACCCCGCCTGGCGTGGGGCTGGGCATGCTGCCCCGGCGCTTCCTCAAGGCCGGCGACGTGATGACCCTGGGCATCGAGGGCCTGGGCACACAGACGCAGCGCGTGGTCGCTTTCCGTCGGCGCTGACAGATTGGGGAGCGCGCTCACGCGGGCGCTGCCGCCACTTTTTTGCGGTGAGCCAATTGACGAACGGATTTTTTCGTGCAAAATAGCACGACCGTTCTTTTTGTTGCCTTCCCATGTCACTTGTCCCTCCGGCCAGCAAATCGTCCCGCAGCGCCGCCCGTGCACCGGCGCGCGAGGGCCGAGCCCTGCACAAGGGAGAGCAGACCAAGCTCGTCATCATCGACGCCGCGCTCGGCCTGGCCGCCCAGATTGGCCTGGAGGGCCTGAGCATCGGCGTGCTGGCCGAAGTCACGGGCATGAGCAAGTCAGGTGTTTTTGCCCACTTCGGTTCGCGCGAGGAACTCCAGATTTCCGTGGTGCGTGAGTATTTCGCCCGCTTCGAGCAAGAGATCTTCTACCCCGCACTAGAACAGCCCCGGGGCCTGCCGCGCCTGCAGGCCCTGTTTTCGAACTGGATGAATCGGGTCACTGTGGAAATCCAGTCGGGCTGCATCTTCATCAGTGGCGCGGTGGACTTCGACGACCGTCCGGGCCCGGTACACGATGCCCTGGCCAGCTCGGTCAAGATCTGGCTGGCCGCGGTGCAGCGCGCCGTCGTGCAGGCCAAGGAAGAGGGCCAGCTCGCCTCCGACGCCGACGAACGCCAGATCTGTTTCGAGATCCACGGTCTCATCCTGGCCGTGCATTACGAAGCCCGTTTTCTCAAGACCCTGGGTTCCATAGCCCGGGCTAACAGGGCCTTCGAGCAAATCCTGGCCCGTTATGCGGCGACAGACAAGCCCGTCAAGGCCGTGACAACCAAAGCGGGCAGCGTCAAGACCGCCCGCAAGTCGGCCACCCGATCACTCACCCCAACCCAACAGGAGTAAGCACCATGCCCACGTACACCCCGCCGCTGCGCGATATGCAGTTCGTCATGCACGAATTACTCAACGTCGTCGAATCGCTGAAGCAGATCCCGCGTCATGCCGACACCGACGTTGATACCATCAACGCCGTGCTCGAAGAGGGAGGCAAGTTTGCCGCCGAGGTGATCTTCCCGCTCAATATCAGCGGCGACGCCGAGGGCTGCAAGCTGGACAAGAACACGCACGAAGTCACCGCGCCCAAGGGCTTTAAGGAAGCTTATGCGCAGTACACCGAAGGCGGCTGGGCCGCGCTCTCCTGCGACCCGGAGTATGGCGGCCAGGGCTTGCCCTTCGTGGTCAACCAGTGCTTCTACGAGATGATGAACTCGGCCAACCAGGCCTGGACCATGTACCCCGGCCTTTCGCACGGCGCCTACGAATGCCTGCACGCCCACGGCACCGAGGAGCAGAAGAAGCAATTCCTGCCCAAGCTGGTCAGCGGCGAGTGGACCGGCACCATGTGCCTGACCGAACCTCATTGCGGCACCGATCTGGGCATGCTGCGGACCAAAGCCGAGCCGCAGGCCGACGGTACCTACCGGATCAACGGCGCGAAGATCTTCATCAGTGCGGGTGAGCATGACCTGGCTGAGAACATCGTGCACCTGGTGCTGGCCCGCCTGCCCGACGCGCCCAAGGGCAGCAAGGGCATCAGCCTGTTTCTGGTGCCCAAGTACAAGGTGAAGGTCGACGGCTCGCTGGGTGAGCGCAACGGCATCTACTGCGGCGGCCTGGAGCACAAGATGGGCATCCACGGCAACGCTACGGCCCAGATGATTCTGGACAACGCTGTGGGCACTCTGGTGGGCCAGCCCCACAAGGGCCTGCAGGCCATGTTCGTGATGATGAACGCCGCCCGCCTGGGCGTGGGCAACCAGTCCCTGGGCCTGACGGAAGTGGCCTATCAGAACGCTCTGGCCTACGCCAAGGACCGCATCCAGATGCGCAGTCTCTCGGGCACCAAGGCCAAGGACAAGGAGGCCGATCCCATCATCGTGCACCCGGACGTTCGCAAGATGCTGCTGACCGCCAAAGCCTATGCCGAGGGCGGCCGGGCGCTCGCCTGCTACTGCGCCATGCTGCTGGATCAGCACCTCTACCACCCGGATGAAAAGGTGCGCAAAGACAGCGACGAGATGCTGGCTCTGCTGACCCCCATCATCAAGGCCTTCCTGACCGACAACGGCTTCAACGCTGCGGTGATGTGCCAGCAGGTCTTTGGCGGCCACGGTTACATCAAGGAATGGGGCATGGAGCAGTTCGTGCGCGACGCCCGCATCAATATGATCTACGAAGGCACGAACACCGTGCAGTCGCTGGACCTGCTGGGCCGAAAGATCCTGGGCAACAACGGTGCCACGCTCAAGAAGTTCGGCAAGCTGGTCGGCAAGCTGGTCGAAGAGGAGGGCGTGAACGAGAAGATGGCCGAGTTCATTAACCCACTGGCCTATCTAGGGGACCAGATGACCAAGTTCACCACCGAAATCGGCTTCAAGGGCTTCCAGAACCCGGACGAGGTGGGCGCCGCTGCCGTGGACTACCTGCGCGTGGCCGGCCACCTGGTCTTCGGCTATTTCTTCGCGCGTATGGCCTCCGTGGCGCTCAGGCAGATCACCGCCGGCAACACCGACCCCTTCTATCAGGCCAAGCTGCAGACCGCGCGCTTCTACTTCGCCAAGCTCTTCCCCGAGACTGCGTCGCTCATGCGCACGGCCCGCGCCGGCTCCAAGGTCCTCATGGACACGGACCTCGCGCTTGCCTGAAGAGGTGTTCACCATGCGCAAGACCCTGCTGACCTGCCTGCTGTCACTGACAACCTTGCCGGTGCTGGCCCAGGCCACGCCCGTGGGCCTGTGGCGAAGCATCGACGACAAGACCGGGACGCCCCGGGCCGAGATCCGCATCCGTGCGAGCGCCGACGGCGTGCTCAGCGGTGTTGTGGAGCGCGCGCTGGTGACCTCGGACCAGCCCAACTGCGATCTCTGCACCGATGATCGCAAGGGTAAGCCCAAGGTCGGACTGGAGATCATCCGCGGCGCAAAAAAGGCCGGGGACGCCGATATCTGGGAGCAGGGCAAAATCCTCGACCCCGACAACGGCAAGAACTACACACTGCGCATGACGCCGCTCGAAGGGGGCAGAAAGCTGCAGATCCGGGGCTACATCGGCCCCTTCTACCGCACCCAGGTCTGGGTCCGGGTGGAATAAATCCCTAGGAAAGAAAACCATGTCACGATTCCAAGTCCGCAAAGTCGCCGTGCTCGGCGCTGGCGTGATGGGCGCGCAGATCGCTGCCCATCTGGTCAACGTCAAGGTGCCGGTCGTGCTGTTCGACCTGCCGGCCAAGGAGGGCCCCAAGAACGGCATCGTCACCAAGGCCATCGAGAACCTGAAGAAGCTCAAGCCCGCACCGCTGGGCGTGGCCGATGACGCTGCACTGATTCAGGCCGCCAACTACGAAGAGAACCTCGCCCTGTTGGGCGAGTGCGACCTCATCATCGAGGCCATCGCCGAGCGCATGGACTGGAAGCTCGATCTGTACAAGAAGATCGCGCGGTTTGTTGCCAAGCACGCCATCGTGGCCTCCAACACCTCGGGCCTGTCCATCACCAGGCTGTCCGAGGCCTTGCCCGAGGAAATCAAGCCGCGCTTTTGCGGCATCCACTTCTTCAACCCGCCGCGCTACATGTACCTGGTGGAGCTGATCGCCACCCCCACCACCAAACCCACCATCCTGGACCAGCTGGAAACCTTCGTCACCAGCGGCCTGGGCAAGGGCGTGGTGCGCGCCAAGGACACGCCCAACTTCATCGCCAACCGCGTCGGCATCGCTGGCATGCTGGCCACGATGAAGGAGGTCGAGAACTTCGGCCTGACCTATGACGTGGTGGACGACCTCACCGGCAAGAAGCTCGGGCGCGCCAGCTCGGGCACCTTCCGCACCGCCGACGTCGTGGGCCTGGACACCATGGCTCATGTGATCAAGACGCTGCAGGACACGCTGGATGAAAAGACCGATCCCTTCTACAGCAGCTTTGGCACGCCGCCCGTCCTCAAGACCCTGATCGAGATGGGCCATCTGGGCCAGAAGAGCAAGGCTGGCTTTTACAAGAAGGTGGGGCGCGACATCCTGCGCTTCGATCTGGAGAGCAAGGACTATGTGCGCGGCGACGAGAAGGCCGATGCGGTTTACGAGCGCATGCTCAAGAAGCCCGCAGGCGAGCGCCTCAAGCTGTTGCGTAACGCCGAAGGCAAGCAAGGCCAGTTCCTCTGGGCCATCCTGCGCAACAGCTTCCACTATGCGGCGGTGCACCTGGCCACCATCGCCGACACTGCGGCCGACGTGGACCTGGCCATGCGTTGGGGCTTTGGCATGAAGCAGGGCCCCTTCGAGCTCTGGCAGGAGGCTGGATGGCTTGAAGTGGCGAAGATGATTCAGGAAGACATCGCTGCTGGCAAAGCGCTGAGCAAGGCGCCGCTGCCCAGGTGGGTCTTCGAAGGCCCCGTGGCTCAGGCTGGCGGCGTGCATACGCCCGAGGGCTCCTTCAATCCGACGACGGGCAAGTTCCAGTCGCGCCGCCAGCTGCCGGTCTACGGCATCCAGTACTTTCGCGAAAGCCTGCGCGGAGACGGTTCGCCAGACTACAAGACCGCCGGTAAGACCCTGTTCGAGGACGAGGCCATCCGTCTCTGGACGCTGGACGAGAACCGCGAAGCCGTGACTGGCAGCGTGTTGATCGCCAGCATCAAGAGCAAAATGCACGCGATCAGCCCGGCCGTGGCCGAAGGCCTAGCGCGCGGTGTCGAGCTGGCCGAAAGCCAATACCAGGGTATGGTGATCTGGTCGGGCGACGAACCCTTTAGCGTGGGCGCCGACCTGCAGGCCATGCTGCCGGCCTTCATGGTGGCCGGTGTCAGCGCGATCGAAGGAGCCGAGGCCGAGCTGCAGAACGTCATGTTGCGCATCCGCTATGCAGGCGTACCCGTGGTGTCTGCCGTGCGTGGCATGGCGCTGGGGGGTGGGTGTGAGCTCGCTGTGCACTCTGCCCGCCGCGTCGTCGCCATGGAGTCGTACATCGGGCTGGTTGAGGTGGGCGTGGGCCTGATTCCCGGCGCCGGTGGCCTGACCTATATCGCACGACGCGCCGCCGAAAACATGGCCGCCTCCACAGGCAAGGACATTTTGCCCTTCCTGACCGAGGGCTTCACCGCAGCGGCCATGGCCAAGGTCGGCACCAGTGCGCTGGAATCACGCAAGCTGGGCTACCTGCTGGACAGCGATATCGTCGTGCCCAACAAGGACGAACTGCTCTACACCGCGCTCAACGAAGCGCGCGCCATGTACCAGGGCGGCTGGCGCGCGCCGCACCGCCGACCCTTCCCGGTGGCGGGCCGCAACGGCCTGGCCACGATCAAGGCCCAGCTAGTCAATATGCGCGACGGCGGTTTCATCAGCGCACACGATTTCCACATTGCCAGCCTGATTGCCAACGTCGTCTGCGGCGGCGACGTGGACGCCGGCGCGCTGGTGACCGAGGAATACCTGTTGGCCCTGGAGCGCCAGGCCTTCTGTGCGCTCATCGTCCACCCCAAGACCCAGGAACGCATCATGGGCATGCTCTCGACCGGAAAACCGGTGCGCAACTGATCGGCCAGTAACGTCAAAGAGGAATCACCATGAAACAAGTTCAAGACGCCTACATCGTTGCCGCCACGCGCACGCCCATCGGGCGCTCGGGCCGCGGCTTCTTCCGCAACACGCGCCCCGACGACTTGCTGGTGGCCGCCATCAAGAGCGCGATGACCCAGGTGCCGACGCTAGACCCCAAGGCGATTGAGGACGCCATCATCGGCTGCTCCTTCCCCGAAGCCGAGCAGGGCATGAACATGGCGCGTATCGCCGTGGGCCTGGCTTTCAATCATCCTGTGGGTGGCGTCACCGTCAACCGCTTCTGCGCCTCGGGCGTGACCGCCATCCAGATGGCGGCCGACCGCATCCGTGTGGGCGAGGCCGATGTGCTCATCGCCGGTGGCGCCGAGTCCATGAGCTTGGTACCAATGGGCGGTGTCAAGCCCTCGTTCAACCCCGAGGTCTTCGTGCGCGACGAGAACGTCGGTATCGCCTACGGCATGGGCCTGACGGCTGAGAAGGTGGCCCAGCAGTGGAAGGTTACGCGCGAGATGCAGGACGCTTTCGCGCTGGAGTCGCACCAGCGCGCCATCAAGGCGCAGAAAGCTGGCGAGTTCAGCGCCGAGATCACGCCCGTCGAAGTGGTCGAGCGCACGCCCAACCTCGAGACCGGCGAGGTCGCGATAAGGAAACGCACGGTCAACCTCGACGAAGGTGCCCGCGCCGACACCACGCTCGAAGCGCTGGCCAAGCTCAAGCCCGTCTTTGCGGCGCGCGGCAGCGTGACGGCCGGCAATAGCTCGCAGACCAGCGATGGCGCTGGCGCGCTCATCTTGGCGAGCGAGAAGGCGGTCAAGCAGTTCGGCCTCAAGCCGTTGGCGCGTTTCGTGAGCTTTGCTGCGCGCGGCGTGCCGCCCGAGATCATGGGCATCGGCCCGATCGAGGCCATCCCGGCGGCGCTGCGCTACGCTGGCCTGAAGCACGAAGACATTGGCTGGTTCGAGCTCAACGAGGCCTTCGCGGCGCAGTCGTTGGCAGTCATCAACACGCTGGACTTGGACCCGAGCAGAGTCAACCCCATGGGCGGTGCGATAGCCCTGGGCCACCCGCTGGGCGCGACGGGAGCCATACGCGCAGCCACGGTGGTGCATGCCCTGCGTCGCCACAACCTGAAATACGGCATGGTGACCATGTGCGTGGGGACAGGGCAGGGGGCCGCTGGCATCTTCGAGCGTGTCTGAGTCTCTTCCCGAGGGAAACGCGAGAACAGAGATGGAGATGCAGCGTCGGGATCTGAAGGCTGAAGACGGCGGCGTGATTTCGCTGCGCGTCTACGAGCCGGCCACGCCGACGCAAGCCACCGTGATCATCGGCGGCGCCATGGGCGTGCCCCAGGCCTACTACGGCCCGTATGCGCAGTGGCTGGCGCAGCAGGGTTACCGGGTGTGGACCTTCGACTACCGCGGTCACGGGGACTCGCTGGACCATGTGCCAAGGCGCTCGCTGCGTGGCTTTCAGGCCGACCTGCTCGACTGGGCCTGTGATTACGAGGCCGTGCTGCTGGCGGCGCGGGGCGAGCGGCCCCTGCTGCCCTTGTACCTCGTGGGGCATAGCCTGGGTGCTCAGCTGCCCGGGCTGTTCCGAGACCATGACCTGGTCGACGGGCTCTTCAGCATCGCGGCCGGTAGTGGCTACTGGCGGGACAACGCACCCCAACTCAAGCGCAAAGTACTATTTTTCTGGCATGTCATGGTGCCCCTGGCGACACGCGTCTGCGGCTACTTTCCCGGCAAGCGCCTGGGCATGGTCGGCAATCTGCCGGCTGGCGTGATCCACCAATGGCGCCGCTGGTGCATGCACCCGCGCTACAGCGTGGGCGCCGAGGGCGTGGAGATGGCGCAACGTTATGCCCGCGCGCGCTTTCCGGTGCTGGCGTGGTCCTTCAGTGACGACGAGATGATGACGCTGCGCGGCACGCGCAGCTTGCTGGGCCTGTACAGTGCGGCGCCGCACCGCGTGCAGGTGATCCATCCGGTCGAGGTTCCCTCCCGACGCATTGGTCATTTCGGTTTCTTTCGCGAGGCCATGGCATCCACGCTGTGGCAGCGCAGCCTCAGGGATCTGCGCGCACTGGCCGGGATGGCGACCGCGCCCGTCCCGGGAGCAACGGCCGTTGCCGTCGAAAACGCCGACACTGTGGCCTCATGACCATCCATGCACTTGATGCCGCCCTGAAGCTCGAGCCTGTGGCCGCCGGCCGCTACGCTGGCGCCACCAGCACCGCATACTGGAACATGGTCGGCCCCTTCGGCGGGACGACTGCGGCCACCGTGCTGGCTGCGGTGCTGCAGCATCGGCAGCGCCTGGGCGAGCCGCTCTCCATCACGGTCAACTACGCAGGCGCCCTGGTTCAGGGGCCTTTCGAGGTTCAGCTGCATCCCGCGCGTACCAACCGCTCGACGCAGCATTGGACGGCCGCCATCGTGCAGCCGGACGCAGGCGGTGAGCCGGTTGTGGCGACCACGGCCACCGTGATCACGGCCGCGCGGCGCGAGACCTGGGGGCTGTCGGACCTGTCCATGCCCGATGTCCCCCGGCCAGGGGACTTG
The DNA here is from genome assembly GCA_020248905.1 of Curvibacter sp. Lineage (GTDB taxonomy): Bacteria > Pseudomonadota > Gammaproteobacteria > Burkholderiales > Burkholderiaceae_C > Hylemonella. The sequence continues at coordinate 79,564 of JADCGR010000017.1, forward strand.
CAGCCCATGCGCTATGACAAGGCGATGGCCTGGCTCGATCACTACGAGCTGCGACCCATCAGCGGAGTAATTCCGCAGCACTGGGACGGCCGCCAGAACGACAGCAGCGTCTCGCAGCTATGGATGCGCGACCATCCAGCGCGCCCGCTGGATTTCTGCTCCCTGCTGGCCCTGTCCGATATCTTCTACCCCCGTGTCTGGCTGCGCCGCGCCACCCGCGTGCCGGCCGGTACCGTGTCCATCACCACCTACTTCCATGCGGGCGAGCCGCAGCTGCGCGAGACCGGCAGTGGCTATGTGCTGGGCCAGGCGCGCGCGCAGGAGTTCCGCAACGGTTTCTTCGACCAGTCTGCCCAGCTTTGGAACGAGGCGGGCACCCTGCTGTGCACTTCGCACCAGATCGTCTACTACAAGGAGTGAATCCATGGAGATCCTCGTCCATACCGAAGAAGGTGTGCGCACCATCAGCTTCAACCGGCTGGAGCGTAAGAATTCCATCACGGCGGCGATGTATGCGGCCCTGGCCGAGGCCGTAAGTTCGGCGGTGGACGACCCGGCCGTGCGTGTGCTGGTCTTCCAGGGGCACGAGACTGTGTTCAGTGCCGGCAATGACATCGGCGACTTCCTGAACGCACCGCCTGCAGATCCCGAGGCGCCGGTGTGGCGCTTCATGCGCGCGCTGGCTGGTTTTCCCAAGCCTGTGATTGCGTCGGTCAGCGGCCCGGCGGTGGGCATTGGCACGACGATGCTGTTCCATTGCGACCTGGTCTACGCGGGCGATAACGCAGCGTTTTCCATGCCCTTCGTGAACCTGGGCCTGTGCCCGGAGTTCGCCTCCAGCCTGCTGGTGCCGCAGATGCTGGGCTACCACCGCGCGGCCGAGGCCCTGTTGCTGGGCGAGCCCTTCATGGCCGAGGCGGCGCTGGAGGTCGGGCTGATCAACCGGGTCGTCCCGCCGACCGAGGCCAACGCCTATGCCCAGGCCCAGGCGCGCAAGCTTGCGGCCAAGCCCCTGTCGTCGCTGGTTGAGACCAAGCGCCTGATGAAGAGGGGCCAGGCCGCACAGGTCATGGCCAGCATGGCCGAGGAAGGGCAGAGCTTTGGCCGCATGCTGCGCGAACCGGCAGCCCGCGAAGCCTTCGGCGCCTTCATGGCCAAGCGCAAGCCCGACTTCAGCAAGCTCTGAACCCCGAGTGAAGCATCCCGCGCCTTTCCCGGCCAGCGGCTTCGAGCCAGAGTTCATCACGGCCCTGAAGGACATCTTCGAACAAAAGATCGCCTTCAACCGCGTGCTGGGGCTGCAGATCACGCAGATCGCGCCGGAGCGAGTGACGGCGCGCATCGCCATGAAGCCGGAGCTGATCGGGCACTTCGGGCATCAGCGCATCCACGGCGGCGTCATCAGCGCGGGGCTGGATGCCATGGGAGGCCTGGCCGTGATGGCGGCCATCGGTGCGCGCCACATGGACGAGCCAGCGCTGCAGCGGCTGCAGCGCTTTGCCAAGCTAGGCACGATTGACTTGCGGGTCGACTACCTGCGCCCTGGCCTGGGCGAGGCCTTCACCCTGCGCGCCGAGATGCTGCGCCTGGGCTCGCGCGTGGCGTCCACGCGCATGGAGTTTCTGGACGCTGATGGCAAGCTGCTGTCGACGGGCGCCGCAGCTTACATTGTTTCCTGAGCGGCGTCAGGGTGTCGGGCGGGTTGGTACCTCGCGCGGCTTGCCGTTCTCGTCAATGGCCACATAGGTCAGGTTGGCTTCGGTCACCTTGACGTAGCGACCCTGCGCCTGGAAGCGCTCGGCATAGACCTCCACCTTCACGGTCATGGACGTTCGGCCCACGCGCGTGAGCTTGGAATAGAAGGACAGGATATCGCCCACCCGCACGGGTTGCTTGAAGATGAACTCGTTCACCGCCACCGTGGCCATGCGCCCGCCTGCGTAGCGCGCCGGGATCACCGAGCCGGCCAGGTCGACCTGGGCCATGACCCAGCCGCCGAAGATGTCGCCGTTGGCATTGCAGTCGGCGGGCATGGGGATCACCTTGAGCACCAGTTCCTCGTCGGAGGGGGGCAGGGGGGAGGCTGGCGTGGAACTGGAGGACATCGAGGACAATCGTGGAAAGCAACTCACTGGATTGTCTCACTCATGCGTGGCCATGGCGAACGCCTCTCACTTGTCGGCACCGTGGCCTCGTCCACGGCGCCGGCCCAGCCCCAGGGTCGTTCGGACTGGGTCACCCTGCGCCTGCTCTTTCCCTACCTCTGGACCTACAAGTGGCGGGTCATGGCGGCGCTGGCCTTCATGGTGGGGGCCAAGCTATCCAACGTCGGTGTGCCCCTGTTGCTCAAGGAGCTGGTGGACCGCATGGACGCGCGTCCTGCCGATGCCCTGTGGCTGGTGCCGGCGGCCCTGCTGCTGGCCTACGGCGCGCTGCGCTTTCTGACCTCGCTGTGCACCGAGCTGCGCGAGCTGGTCTTCGCCAAGGCCACCGAGGGCGCCGCGCGAACCATCTCGCTGCAGGTGTTCCGCCACCTGCATGCCCTGAGCCTGAGGTTTCACCTGGAGCGCCAGACCGGCGGCATGACGCGCGACATCGAGCGCGGCACCCGGGCCGTGCACTCGCTGATCTCCTATTCGCTCTACAGTATCGTGCCCACGCTGATCGAGTTCGCGCTGGTGCTGACGTTGCTGGCCGTGAAGTTCGACCTGATGTTCGTGTGGATCACGCTGGCGGCGCTGGTGAGCTATATCGCCTTCACCGTGACGGTGACCGAGTGGCGAACCCGCTACCGCCGGCGCATGAACGAACTGGACTCCACGGCCCACAGTCGGGCGGTGGATTCATTGCTGAACTTCGAAACCGTCAAGTACTTCAACAACGAGGACTTCGAGGCGCGTCGCTATGACGAAAACCTGGAGAAGTACCGGCGCGCTGCCGTCAAGAGCCAGGCCAGTCTGAGCCTGCTCAACGCCGGCCAGCAGCTCATCATTGCCGCAGGCCTAGTGGCCATGCTGTGGCGTGCGACGCAAGGCGTGATCGACGGGCGCATGACGCTAGGCGATCTGGTCATGATCAATGCGCTGATGATCCAGCTCTACATCCCGCTGGGATTTCTGGGGGTGTTGTATCGCGAGATCAAGCAGAGCCTGACCGATATCGACAAGATGTTCACCCTGCTTGAGCGCGAGCGCGAGGTGGACGACGCGCCTGCAGCGCCGCCGCTGGTGCTCCCGCCGGCCAGCGCACCCGCCGTGCGCTTCGAGCATGTGAGCTTCGCCTATGACCCGGCGCGTACCATCCTGCACGACCTGAGTTTCGAGATTCCCGCAGGCCGCACGGTGGCGGTGGTCGGTGCATCCGGGGCCGGAAAGTCCACGCTCGCGCGGCTGCTGTACCGCTTCTACGATGTGACGCAGGGGCGCATCGAAATCGCTGGCCAGGACATCCGTGGCGTCACGCAGGCCAGCCTAAGACGAGCCATCGGCATCGTGCCCCAGGACACGGTGCTATTTAATGACACGGTCGAGTACAACATCGCCTACGGCCGGCCTGATGCGAGCCGCGCCGAGGTGGAGGCTGCGGCGCGCGCCGCGCACATCCACGACTTCATCGCCGCAACGCCACAGGGCTACGCAACCATGGTCGGCGAGCGCGGCCTCAAGCTCTCGGGCGGCGAGAAGCAGCGTGTCGCCATCGCCCGCACCCTGTTGAAGAACCCGCCCGTCCTGATCTTTGACGAAGCAACTTCGGCGCTGGACTCGGCGAACGAACGTGCCATCCAGGCCGAGCTGCGCAGCGTGGCCCAGGGCAAGACGGCGCTGGTCATCGCGCACCGTCTTTCCACCGTGGTCGACGCCCACGAGATTCTGGTCATGGAAGGCGGGCGCATCGTCGAGCGGGGTGCCCACGCAAGCTTGCTGCAGAAGAATGGGGTCTATGCCCGCATGTGGGCACTGCAGCAGCGCGCTGATTAGGGCCTGTTCCCTCCGGATGGTGGCCCAAAAGGCCATGCGCCGCGGTGCGAAGCCTTGCCGCAGGACTACCGCGACTGCGTTTCGCGCCTTGCGCTTGGCCTTCTTGATCCGCAACGCATGTCAAGAAAATGGTGTGAACGGGCCCTGGCGTCTTCCCGGGGCTCGCGCGCGCAAGCAGTGGGCGTAGGTTGACGTGGTCGAGCGGTGGCGTTCGCTGGGGTTGCATACCCGCGCCTGAGCCTGCGGTAGAGGGGACCCGTGCAAAAGCGGTCGGCCCTGAAGGCTGGGGCAAAGGCTTTTTCGATGGCCGGTCCTCAGGCGGCCCCGCCGCGTATCATCCGGCCCATGGAAACCAAGTGGCTTGAAGACTTCGTCAGCCTGGCCGAAACCCGCAGCTTCAGCCGCTCGGCGCAGCTGCGCCACGTGACGCAGCCGGCGTTTTCGCGACGCATCCAGTCGCTTGAGGCCTGGGCGGGCGCTGATTTGGTGGATCGCAGCGCCTACCCCACGTCTCTCACACCCGCCGGTCAAACGCTATACGCGCAGGCGCTGGATTTGCTGCAGGCCTTGCAGCACACCCGTGCCATGCTGCGCGGTCATGCGGTGGCGGGTGAAGACATGATCGAGTTTGCCGTGCCGCACACGCTGGCCTTCGCCTACTTTCCAGCCTGGCTCTCGGAGCTTCGGGAGAAGTTTGGTGCTTTCAAGAGCCGGTTGATTGCCCTGAACGTACACGATGCGGTGATGCGTCTGACCGAGGGCAGTTGCGATTTGCTCCTGGCCTATCACCACAGCGCCCACCCGGTGCCGCTGGATGCTGAGCGATACGAGATGGTGAGTCTGGGCGAGGAAACCGTGGCGCCCTATGCCAAGCCGGGCGCGCAGGGGCAGCCGCTTTTCCAACTGCCCAGCCTCGCCGGGCAGTCGTTACCTTATCTAGGTTATGCCCCGGGCGCCTACCTGGGCCAGGTGGTGGATTTTCTGCTCAAACAAGCGGGCACGACCATCCATTTGGAGCGCATCTACGAGACAGATATGGCCGAGAGCCTGAAAGCCATGGCGCTGGAAGGACACGGTCTGGCATTCCTGCCGTCCAGCGCGGTGCGCAATGAAGTGCAATCCGGCCGGCTGGTGAGCGCGGCACCCAGGGCCATGGCGGAGGCACTGCAGACCGCCATCGAAATACGCGCCTACCGCTGCAAGCCGACTAGCCGGCACGCAGCCAAAGGCGGCGCAGCGGCGCTGTGGGAATATCTTTCCACCCAGGCAGCGAGTCGCTGAGGCCCTGCGGTAACCCCTATTAATTTATTGCATAAGGCGACGTCCAATCTGCATTGGTCTTTGTGACCGCCCCCAAGTACAGTTCGCGCCATCGCACGTACAGATGGGAAACATGGCATCGGGCTTTCGCATTGACCACGATCTTCCGGGTGGGCCGCAGATTCCCGCACACGATTGCTGGGGCATCCACACAGCGCGGGCCATTGAGAACTTTGCGATCTCGGGTGCGTCGGTTATCAAGATGCCTGACTTGATCCGCGCCCTCGGCTACGTCAAGAAGGCGGCGGCGCGGGCCAACGCGGAGCTGGGGGCGCGGAACCATCCCCGAGCCACGGCCATGATGAACGCTCGCGCTCGCCTGATTGAAGAAGGCAAGTTTCACGACCAGTTCTTGCTTGAGGTGGCCCGAGGTGGCGCGAGCACATCGACCGATATGAACGCCAACGATGTGGTTGCCAATATTGCGCTCGCGTCTGCGGATCTTTCAGAGGGGCGCGAGGATGTGCTGCATCTTAGGCACCGCGTCAACGCCTCTCGAAGCACCAACGATGTCTGCCCGACGAGGGTGAGCTTGGCCCTGTGGTTTGGCAGAGAGCGGCTTCTGACCGCCATGGTCGGCCTGCGGGGAGGCTTCGAGGCCAGGGCAGCGCAATTCAATAGTGAGCTGAAGAGCGGCCGCACCCAGCCGCAAGACGCCGTGCCAATGACACCGGGAAGGGAGTTCTTTACGTATGCCGTGATATTCGACGGAAATGAGGCGCGCTTGCGTGAATCGCGCGCCTTGATCCGGGAGATCAATTTTGGTGCCTCGGTAATGGGCACAGGTCGTGACGCGCCCGCTGGCAATACGGAACTGGCTTGTCGCCATCTTGCTGAGCAAAGCGGTGTGCCCGTGGTCCAAGCTCACAACCCGGTGGAGGCGACCCAGGACACCGACGCCTTTGTCCAGCTGTTAGGCGTGCTTAAGCGGGTGGCCACCAAGCTTAGCGAGTCTTGCAACGATCTGCGGCTCCTCGCCATCGAGCTCCATACCGGCTTTGGCGACATTCGGTTGCTGGCGCGGCAAGCGGAGTCGTCCGTTGTGCCGGGCAAGGTGAACCCGGCGATCCCCGATGTGATGAACCCAGTAGCGTTCGAGGTGATAAGCAACGACATCACCGTGACCATGGCTTCGGAGGTCAGTCAGTTGCAGCTCAACGCCTTTGAGCCAGTGTTGGACGGGTCTCTGTTCAAGAGCATCAAGCATCTGTCCCACGCCTGTCGGACCTTGCAGCTCAAACGCCTGGCCGGGATTGAGGGGAACCACGGCGTGTTGTCGTGCCGCGTGGCTGAATCCATCAGGCTGGTGACGGCTATCAAACCTCATCATCGGCTACGAAAAGTCGGCATTGATTGCCAATACCGTCATTGCCAGAGGCCCGGGAGTGGTCGATGTGGCGCAGTCGCTCGGTATACCAAGCACAAGGGAGATCGAAGTACTACTCGTGGCGGAAAAGCTGACCTAGCCGGTGACGTCAGCGGCATGAGCGGCCCGGGCACGCAAGCCCTACGAGCTCGGAACTGCCAATGAAACATCGCGCAATGCTGTGGGACAAAGCCTTTGTGATCATCGCCTTGCTGGCGGCAGGAGTGGTCCATGCCCAGCAGTCAGTCATTGAACGCGTCAAGGCGGGCGGCAAGCTCGTGATTGCGCATCGCGAGTCTTCGGTTCCCTTTTCCTACATCGATCCGGACACCAAGAGGCCGATGGGCTATGCGGTGGACATCTGCCTCAAACTTGCTGATGCCCTGGGGCGCAAGATTGGCGTTAAGGCGGTACCGGTTGAATTCCTCATGGTGACGCCGGCCAATCGCATCAACATGATTGCGCAAGGCAAGGCAGACTTGGAGTGCGGCTCTACGACCAACAACGCGGAGCGGCGCGAGAAGGTGGCGTTCACCGTGCCGCACTTCATTACCGGCGCACGCATGGCCGTCAAGGCCGACAGCACGATCGAGCGACTTGAGGACCTGAGAGGCAAGAAGCTGGCTTCTACCAAGGCTACTACGCCGCTTAAGGCGGCTCAGCAAGTCAACACCGATCGTCTACTGGGCATCTCCATCATTGAAGCGCCGGATCATGCCAAAGCTCTGGACATGGTGGACAAGGGCGAAGCGCAAGCTTTCCTGATGGACGACGTGCTGCTTTTCGGTTTGATCGCCATTCGGCCCGACTCAGCATCGTTCAAGGTGGTGGGCAAGTTCGTAACCACGGAGCCGCTGGCCATCATGTTGAACAAACGCGATCTGGATTTCAAGGTGCTGGTTGATGATGAAATGCGGCGCCTCATCCTGAGCCGCGAAATCTACCCGATCTATGACAAGTGGTTCATGCGGCCCATCCCGCTCAAGAACACCGCCCTGAAGATGCCCATGAGCTACTTGCTGAAGGAGTTCTGGAAGTACCCTTCGGACCGGGTGCCGTTCTAGGGGCGCAGTTCCCGCCGCGAAGCGGCTTGCGTGTCGCGGGCAAAGCATCCTCTTAACAATCCCGGGTTATCACGAGGCTGAAAACTGTGGTTCTGTGGTTCAATTCTGTTTGTCTGTGTTGGAATCTCAATGAAAGGAGTCGTATGACGAAGCATCTTTTGGCCCTCGCGGCGGTAGCGTTTTTTTCTGGTGGCGTCCATGCGCAGGCTGGCGACACCCTGGCCAAGGTCAAGGCCTCAGGCAAGATCGTGATGGGTGTGCGCGAGTCCTCGACGCCGCTGTCCTACACGCTGGGCGACGGCAAGTACGCTGGCTACCACGTGGAACTGTGCGAGCGGATCATCAAGGCGGTGGCTCCCGCAGCCAAGGTGGAATACACGCCCGTGACCTCGGCCAACCGTATTCCCTTGGTGCAGAACGGCACGGTCGACATCGAGTGTGGCTCCACGACGAACAACGCCACCCGCCAGAAGGATGTGGCTTTTGCGGTGACCACTTACGTGACCGAGGTCCGCACGGCCGTCAAGGTCGGTTCGGGCATCAACTCGATCGCCCAGCTCAATGGCAAGAACGTCGCCACAACGACGGGCACCACCTCGGTGGCCCTGCTGCGCAGGCATGAGCGCGCCACCGGTGTGAACTTCAACGAGGTGTACGGCAAGGACCACGCCGACAGCTTCCTGCTGCTCGAATCCGGCCGCGCCGACGCCTTCGTCATGGATGACAACATCCTGGCTGGTCTGATCGCCACTTCCAAGTCGCCGCGTGACTACGCCATCGTGGGTGAGACGCTCAACATCGAGCCGATTGCCATCATGATCCGCAAGGACGACCCAGTCTTCAAGAAAGCGGTTGATGACTTCATCAAGGCCCAGATGAACAGTGGCGAACTCGACAAGCTGTACGCCAAGTGGTTCCTGCAGCCCATCCCGCCCCGCAACACCAGTGTGAACCTGGCCATGGGCAACGTGCTCAAGGAAGTCATCAAGAACCCGTCGGACAAGCCCGCCGAGGAATACAACAAGAAGTGAGCAGCAACGCCCAGCCGGCACCCGCGTCAGGCGGGTGTCGGCCGCGTGACTTGCCGGAGCCCTCATGAATCTGGATTGGCAGGTTTTCTGCCTCGATACCATCGACCGGGAGCCTGTCAAAGGCTGCCTCGGTTTCGGGCAGAACCAGACCTATCTGGGGTGGCTCATCGAGGCCTGGGGCCAGACCCTGATGGTCGCGGTCCTCTCGCTCATCGTGGCGCTCATCGTGGGGTCGCTGATCGGCACCCTGCGGACCCTGCCCAACAGCCCCTGGCTGGTGCGCTTGGGCAATGCATGGGTCGAACTCTTCCGCAACATCCCCCTTCTGGTGCAGATTTTTCTCTGGTACCACGTGGTGCCGGTGCTTTTTCCCGTTTTCGCCGATACGCCCAAACTGCTGCTCGTGGTCTTTGGGTTGGGCATCTTTACGTCGGCGCGTATCGCCGAACAGCTGCGAGCCGGTATCCAGGCACTGCCGCGCGGGCAGCGCTACGCCGCCCAGGCCCTGGGGTTCACGACCTTCCAGAGCTATCGCTACGTGCTACTGCCCATGGCCTACCGGATCATCATCCCGCCGCTGACCAGCGAGAGCATGAACATCTTCAAGAACTCCTCGGTGGCGTTTGCTGTGTCGATCATGGAGCTCACTTTTTTCGCCCAGCAGGCGGGCGAGGAAACGTCACGCGGTATCGAAATCTACCTGGGCGTGACCTTGCTTTACGTCGTCTCGGCCCTTGCGATCAATCGCATCATGGCCTACATCGAGCGGCGCGTACGCGTTCCCGGCTTCGTGGCGAGCACCGGCGGCGGAGGCCACTGAGATGCCGGCACTGGATTTTTCCTTCTTCACCTGGGAGGTCTTCCGCGGCTACGTGCTCGGGGGGCTTTATTTCAGCCTGGGTCTGACCGTGGTGGCTACCCTGGGTGGCATCTTATTCGGCACCCTGCTGGCGCTGATGCGCCTATCCGGTATCAGGGCGCTGGAGATCCCGGCCACCCTCTACGTCAACGGCATGCGCTCCATACCGCTGCTCATGGTGCTGCTCTGGTTCTTCCTGCTGGTGCCTTTGCTCATCGGCCGGCCCATCGGCGCCGAGTGGTCGGCCGTGATCACTTTCATCGCCTTCGAGGCCGCGTACTTCAGCGAGATCATGCGAGCCGGCATCCAGTCCATTCCGCGGGGACAGGTCTTTGCTGGCCAGGCGCTGGGCATGACCTACAGCCAGAATATGAAGCAGGTCATCCTGCCGCAGGCGTTTCGAAACATGCTGCCGGTCCTGCTGACGCAGACCATCATCCTGTTCCAGGATACCTCGCTCGTTTACATCATCACCGCGCACGACATGCTGCATGGCTTCACCACGGCCGGCGCCAATCTGAGCCACCCGCGCGAGGCCTACATCCTCGCCGCTGTTTTTTACTTCGTGATCTGCTACACGCTATCCTACTTGGTCAAGCAGTTGCAGAAAAAAATCGCCATCATCCGCTGACTGAGGCCCCATGATCGAAATCAAGAACGTATCCAAATGGTATGGCCCCGTGCAGGTGCTCAACAGCTGCTCGGTCAATATCGGCAAGGGCGACGTCGTGGTGGTCTGCGGTCCGTCGGGTTCCGGCAAATCCACGCTGATTAAGACCGTCAACGGCCTGGAGCCAATCCAGCAGGGCGAGATACTGGTCGACGGCGTGAACCTGTACGCACCGGGCACTGATCTGCCCAAACTGCGCAGCCGCGTCGGCATGGTGTTCCAGAGTTTCGAGCTCTTCCCCCATCTGTCCGTCACGGAAAACCTGACCCTCGCGCAAGTCAAGGTGCTGGGGCGCAGCCTGGACGAAGCCAAGGTCCGAGGGCTCAAGATGCTCGACCGCGTAGGTCTGATGGCACACAAGGACAAGTTCCCGGGCCAGCTATCCGGCGGGCAGCAGCAGCGTGTGGCCATCGCCCGCGCCCTTTCCATGGACCCCATCGTCATGCTGTTCGACGAGCCGACGTCCGCGCTCGACCCTGAAATGGTTGGCGAGGTGCTTGACGTGATGGTCACCCTGGCCCGAGAGGGCATGACTATGATGGTCGTCACGCATGAAATGGGCTTTGCGCGCAAGGTCGCCAACCGCGTGATCTTTATCGACGTCGGCGGCCGTATCCTGGAAGACTGCAGCAAGGAAGAGTTCTTCGAGCATCCGGAGAACCGCCAGCCGCGGACCAAGGATTTCCTCGACAAGATCCTCGCGCACTGACATCGGCGCTACTGCGCGGGCGCATAGCTTCGTTGCAGCCCACAGAAAATCCTCACGACCCTCAAGGTCGCTCCGGTTTTCTGAGGGCGCCCGCGCCTCGCACTGCATCCCGCTCGCTACGCGCTGGATAGGCATTGGCGTTTTGGGACAATAGCGGCATGACGCAAGAAATCACCATCACCCGTCCCGACGACTGGCATCTGCACGTGCGCGACGGTGCGGCGATGGCGACCGTGGTGCCGCACACGGCGCGGCAGTTTGGGCGCGCCATCATCATGCCCAACCTCAGACCCCCCGTCACTACGGCCACCGAGGCCGCGCACTATCGCGCGCGCATCCGCGCGGCCGTGCCTGCCGGTGTCGCGTTTGAGCCCCTGATGACGCTCTACCTCACGGACAACCTTCCGCCCGAGGAAATCGAGCGGGCCCGCGCAATCGGGGTGGTGGCGTGCAAGCTCTACCCGGCCGGCGCCACGACCAACAGCGATGCCGGCGTGACGGACATCCGCAAGACCTACAAGACGCTCGAAGCCATGCAGCGCGAGGGTCTGCTGCTGCTCGTGCACGGCGAAGTCACCAGTCCCGACATCGACCTCTTCGACCGCGAGGCCGCGTTCATCGACCAGCAGCTCAAGCCCCTGCGGCGCGATTTCCCGGAGCTGAAAATCGTGTTCGAGCACATTACCACCAAGGAAGCGGCCCAGTACGTGATAGAAAGCGACCGCTATACCGCCGCGACCATCACGGCCCATCACCTGCTCTACAACCGCAACGCGATCTTTACTGGCGGTGTGCGCCCGCATTACTACTGCCTGCCCGTGCTCAAGCGCGAAGTCCATCGCCAGGCGCTGGTGGCCGCAGCCACCAGCGCAAGCCCGAAGTTCTTCCTGGGTACCGACAGCGCGCCGCATCCCGCCCATCTCAAGGAGCACGCCACGGGTTGCGCTGGCTGCTACACCGCCCACGCCGCCATCGAGATGTATGCCGAGGCCTTTGACGCAGCAGGTGCACTGGACAAGCTTGAAGGGTTCGCCAGTTTCCATGGCGCCGATTTCTACGGTCTGCCGCGCAACAATGGCACTATCACTCTGCGACGCGAGAGCTGGACGCCGCCCGAAAGTTTTCCTTTCGGTGAGGCCGAACTCAAGCCGCTGCGCTCGGGCGAGGCGCTGCCTTGGCGGATGCTCTAGCCGAGGCTTTGCCCATCGACTGGTCGGCGCCGTGGCTGGCGCCGCTGCGGGACGTGGGGGCGCCGCTGGCACAGTCCGTGAACCAGGGCCTGAGCAACGCCAGCGCGCTCGATGCTGCAAGCGGCTCCGTGCGATTCATCTCTCAGGCGGAACTGCCCCCTGGCGCGGCCTACGAGCCTTACATCTTCGAGAGCGGACGCGTGCCGACGCGCGAGGGACTGCACGATTTCTTCAACGGCCTCATCTGGCTGCATTTTCCCCAGACCAAGCAAAAGCTTAACGCACTGCAGGCCTCGGCCATGGCGCGCGACGGGATCGGCTCTGTGCGCGGTCCCGTGCGCGATGCGGCCACACTGTTTGACGAAAACGCCGCCCTGCTGCAGGCGCCCGAGGCACTGTGGGAAGCACTGCGCGCCCGCGACTGGCGACGCCTGTTTGTCGAGTTACGCGAGCAGTGGGCGCAGACGCAGGTCACGCTCTTTGGTCATGCGTTGATTGAGAAGCTGGTGCAGCCGCGCAAGGACATCACCGCTCATGCCTACCGGCTGCCGTGGCAACTCCCAGCCCAAGAAATCGACGACTGGCTGGCTTGCGACCTGGAGCCAGAGTCGCTGGCGCGAAAGCCCTTTGAGCCGTTGCCGGTGCTGGGCGTGCCGGGATGGTGGGCAGCTAACGAAGTGAGCGCCTTCTATGACGATGCCAACGTGTTTCGGCGGCGGGGCTTATCCCTCCTGGGCGGTTGACGTTTCAATTCGCTACGTCCGATATGGATTTGGGCCGCCTGGGCTTGATTTGGACTCTTTCAGCCTTACCATCTGCGGCATCGGTCCGCCTTTGCCGGGCTGTTTTTGAGGGTAAGCATGAAACGCATCATTCTTTTCGTCCTGACCAACCTCGCCGTGGTGGTCGTGCTGGGCATCGTCGCCAGCCTGCTGGGCGTCAACAAGTTCCTTACTGCCAACGGTCTCAATCTAGGCGCGCTGCTGGGCTTTGCGCTCATCATGGGTTTTGGGGGGGCCTTCATCTCACTGCTCATCAGCAAGCCGGTGGCCAAGTGGAGCGCAGGTGTGCAGATCATTGAGCAGCCGCAGACGCCCGATGAAGCCTGGATCGTCAACACCGTGCGCAAGTTTGCTGATCAGGCAGGCATCGGCATGCCTGAAGTCGGCATCTTCGAGGGCGACCCCAACGCGTTTGCCACGGGCGCCTTCAAGAACTCGGCGCTGGTGGCGGTGTCCACTGGCCTGCTGCAGAACATGACTCGCGAGGAGGTGGAGGCCGTCATCGGCCACGAAGTGGCGCATATTGCCAACGGCGACATGGTCACCATGACCCTGATCCAGGGCGTGATGAACACCTTTGTGGTATTCATCAGCCGCGTGGTGGGCTATGCGGTGGACAGCTTCCTGCGCCGCAATGACGAGGCGAGCTCGGGCCCCGGCATCGGCTACTTCGTGACGACCATCGTCATGGATATTCTGCTGGGCGTGCTCGCCGCCATCATCGTGGCCTGGTTCTCGCGCCAGCGCGAGTTCCGTGCCGACGCCGGTGCCGCCCAGCTTATGGGTCGCAAGCAGCCCATGATCAACGCTTTGGCGCGGCTGGGCGGTCTGCACACGGCCGAGTTGCCCAAGAGCATGGCAGCCATGGGCATTGCTGGCAGTATCGGCAAGCTGTTCTCGACCCACCCGCCCATCGAAGAGCGTATCGCCGCGCTGCAGAACAAGCTGGGCTGAGCGTCACGCACTTCCGATCCGGCCGGCCCCGTACGCGGGGCCGGCTTTTTTATGCCCGCACCGCCCCGGGTTCTGGCAGACTCGGTCGGGCGTGCCAATCACCGATGACGGGGGCCTTATGACCACATACCGCACACCACTGCTGATCCTGCTCTGTGCCGCCGCGTGCGGCGCAGCTTCGGCGCAGGCGCCGCAGAGTTGCGAGGAAGCCTGGGCCCAGTACAACGAGTTCAAGGATCGCAACGAGATGGAGCCGGGGCGCCATGCCTACACGGTGTACGGCGCCAATGTGCGGGCCCTGTGCGGCGCGCAGGCCTTGCCAGTGCCGCCGGGCACGGACACGCCGCGCATCATCCGCCGGCCACCCCAGGCACCCCGGCCGCCCGAAAAGCCTGCGGCACCGGGTGCGCCACAGCCCCCAGGCCGCTAGGCGGCTGCGGGGTCAGCCCGCCAGGTCCATCGCCACAGCCTCGGCGACCTTGATGCCGTCCACCCCCGCCGAGAGGATACCGCCCGCATAGCCCGCGCCCTCGCCAGCCGGGTAAAGGCCCCGCACGTTCAGGCTCTGGAAGTCTTCGCCGCGCGGGATGCGCATGGGTGAAGACGTCCGGGTTTCCACGCCGGTCAGCACGGCGTCATGCATGTCAAAGCCCTTGATCTTGCGGCCGAAAGCCGGCAGCGCCTCGCGCATCGCTTCAATCGCATAGCCCGGCAGCGCTGCATGGAGGTCGCCGAGCTTCACGCCTGGCTTGTAGGAGGGCAGCACGCTGCCAAAGTCTGTTGACGGCTGACCCGCAATGAAGTCACCGACCAGCTGGCCCGGTGCCTCGTAGCTACTGCCCCCCAGCACAAAGGCGCGGGCTTCAAGCTTGCGCTGCATCACGACGCCGGCAAGCGGGTGGTGCTGCGCCGGCTGCAGTCGGGCCATCTCCGCTGCCTCGGTCGCGTAACGCGCGCCGTCCTCAGGGCCGAAGGCGGCCAGCCAGTCTGCGGTCGCATCTACCGGGTTCAGATAGTCTTCCGGTTCGATCCCGACCACGATCCCGGCGTTGGCGTTGCGCTCGTTGCGCGAGTACTGACTCATACCGTTGGTGACAACGCGCCCGGGTTCCGAGGTGGCGGCCACCACGGTTCCGCCGGGGCACATGCAGAAGCTGTACACCGCGCGTCCGTTCTTCGCATGGTGCACCAGCTTGTAATCCGCCGCTCCCAGCATGGGATGGCCAGCGAAATTGCCCCAGCGCGCCCGGTCGATCACGCCCTGAGGATGCTCGATTCGAAAGCCGATGGAGAAGGGCTTGGCCTGCAGCACCACGCCCCGGTCCCAAAGCATGGCAAAGGTGTCGCGCGAACTGTGGCCCAGGGCCAGCACCACATGCCGGGCCGGCAGCTCATGGCTCTGTCCTGTCGCCTGGTCAAGCAAGCGCAGGCCGCGCAGCGTCTTGCCCTGCGGCGTCTCGTCGATCAGCAGGTCGGTGACACGCTGCTGGAAGCGGATTTCTCCGCCGAGGGCTTCGATCCGTTCGCGGATGCCCTCGACCACTTTCACCAGCTTGAAGGTGCCAATGTGCGGATGGGCCTCGAACAGAATCTCGGGCGGCGCCCCCGCATCGACAAACTCCTGCATCACCTTGCGGCCCAGGTGGCGCGGGTCCTTGATCTGGCTGTAGAGCTTGCCGTCGCTGAAGGTACCGGCGCCGCCCTCGCCAAATTGCACGTTCGATTCGGCTTGCAGCACCTTTTTGCGCCACAGCCCCCAGGTGTCCTTGGTGCGCTCACGCACGGTTTTGCCGCGCTCCAGCACGATGGGCCGCAAGCCCATCTGCGCCAGCAGCAGGGCGGCAAAGATGCCGCAGGGCCCAAAGCCCACGACCACCGGACGCTCTTGCAGGCCGGCTGGGGCCTGCACCGGGGGCCGGTAGATCAGATCGGGGCTCGGGCCGATGTGCGGGTGCTTGCCGAACTGTTCGAGCAGCCGGGCTTCGAGTTCGGGCGCCAGTTCCACGTCCACGATGTAGACCTGCAGCAGCTCGGCCTTGCGCGCGTCGAAGCTGCGCTTGTAGACGGTGTGGCGCTTGAGCTCGGCGGGTGAGATGCCCAGGGTCCTGGCGATGAGCGCGGGCAGGGCGTCGGACGCATGCTCCAGCGGGAGCTTGAGTTCGGTTAGTCGGATCATGGCTTGTGTCGATCAAGCAAGAAAGGCCGCCATGATACGCGCGCGGCCCGTCCAGACCCTCGGTGACGCGCTTGCGAGGATAATCACGCCCGTGAAGTCGGCTGGACCGCCGCTGGTGCGAGCTGGGAAACCAGGCACTGGAGGAACGTCCGGACTGCGCAGGGCAGCGTAGGAGGTAACACCTCTCCACCGCGAGGTGAGGATCAGAGCAACAGAGACGAGTCGCTACAGGGCAACCTGCAGCGGGTGAAACGGGCAATCTCTACGCGCAGCAATACCAAATAGGCACACCATGACGGGGCCCCCCGAGTGTGCGGGTAGGTAGCACCGAGCCGGGCGGGCGACCCCCGGCCCAGATAAATGGCGGTCACGCCGCGGCTGAATCCCAGTTCAGGCGTGGTGCACAGAATCCGGCTTACAGGCCGGCTTCACACTTATTCAGACGGGCGCTGCATGGGCAGCACCCGTTTTCTCTACCGGTCGGGCTCAGCGCTTGGCAGCCAGTGCGGCGGCCAGGGCGAACACCGAATTGGGCGCCGTCGTGCGCGGTGCCTCGAGCTTGCGCTGGCTGAAGATGCCGCGACGGCCGGCGCTTGCGCGCTCCTCGACCTGCACGCCCTTCGCGCGCTGCTCCTCGCACAGCTGCAGCAGCTTGATGCCCTGCAGGTGATCCATCATGCGGCTGTTGAGGCCGCTCCAGAGGTCCTGGGTCAGCTGCCAGCCGGCTTCCTTGCCCTCGCCGTCCTCGTCGGCCTGCAGGCCCCGCGGGCCTTCCACGGCGCGGATGATGTCCGCCACGCTGATGAGCTGCGCGCTACGGCCCAGGGTGTAACCACCGCCGGGTCCTCGGGTGCTTTCCACCAGCCCTTCCTGGCGCAGCTTGCTGAAAAGTTGCTCCAGATAAGACAGCGAGATGCGCAGCCTCTGCCCGATGGAATTCAGGGGCACGGGACCGGAGGCCTCGCGCAAGGCAAGGTCAATCATGGCGGCGACGGCGAAACGGCTTTTGGCGCTGAGACGCATGGCATTTCCTTTCGTGCAGATGCGGATGCGGGGCAGGATCGCGCCCGCACGCCAAGAACTATAGGAACTTGCGACATTTCAGTAAATTCGAATTTTTGATTAAATTACTTCGTCAAAAACGAATTAAAGAGATCAGCATGAACTTCAAGCATTTGCACTATTTCTGGGTGGCAGCAAGGTCTGGTGGAATTATTAAGGCGGGCGAGCACCTACATACAACGCCCCAGACGCTATCTGGGCAGATCAAACTGCTGGAAGAAAGACTGGGCCGCAAGCTGTTTCGCAAGAGTGGCCGACAGCTGGAGCTGACGGACGATGGCCGCCTGGCGCTGGGCTATGCCGATGAGATCTTCACCCTCGGGGCCGAGCTCGAGGCCGCCTTGCGCCAGCCCAGCAGCGGACCGCGGGTGCTGGAATTCCGGGTAGGCGTGGCCGATTCGGTGGCAAAGTCCGTGGCCTACCGGCTGCTTGAGCCCGCCATGGACCTGGACGCGCCGTTGCGCCTGATCGGCGTGGAGGGCAAGTTTCCCGACCTCCTGGCACAGCTGGCGCTGCACCGGCTGGACTTGGTGATTGCCGACGAGCCGCTGACCCGGCGCATCAGCGTCAAGGCCTACAACCACGCGCTGGGCACGTCGCGCATGAGCTTCTTCTGCGCGCCCTCACTACGTGGCCGCTTGCAGGGAGCATTTCCGCAATGCCTGGACGGTGCGCCCATGCTGATCCAGGGGGCGAACTCATCGGTACGTCAGGCGCTTGATGCCTGGCTGGTGCGCCACCAGATCCAGCCGCACATCGTCGGTGAGTTCGATGACGGCGCGCTCATGACGGCCTTCGGGCGCGAGGGTCGGGGTGTCTTCATGTCGCCCTCCGTGCTGGAGGCTGAGACCGTGGCGCATTACGGCGTTGACGTGATCGGCCATGGCGACGAGGAACTGGTCGAGGAGTTCTACGCCGTGTCGGTCGAGCGGCGCATCAAGCACCCGGCCGTGGCCGCCATCACGCAGGCGGCGCGCGGCCGCCTTTTTCACGCGTGACCGCTCGGTTCACGCTCAGCCGGCACAGCGCGTACCGGCCTTGAGCCTCTGCGCGCGCTCCGGGGTGGCCGGGTGGGTGCTGAGCCAGTCGGCGGGCCCGCTGCGTTCGGCGGGCTCGGCCTGATTGGCACGCGGCACACCGCCCATGGACAAGCCCAGCAGCAGCTCGCCCATGGGCGCAGTGGGGAGCGAGGCCTGTGTCATCAGGGCCAGCGCAAAGCAGTCGGACTCGTTTTCGTGCTGGCGGCGGTAGGCCAGGCTTGTCAGCGTGGTGCTGGCCAGCGCAACCACGCTGGAGACATCGCCCAGTGCCAGCCCGAGGCCAACATTGAGCACACCCTGCTCGACGATCAGTCGCGTGCCGTGCCGGTGCTCAACGTGGCCGATCTCGTGCGCGAGCACGCCGAGCAGGGCGTCGTCGCTGAGGCCGGCGCGGGCTGCACTCTCCACCAGTTCATCCGTCATGACCAGGGTGCCGCCGGGCAGGGCGAAGGCATTGGGTCCGATCCCGCGGCGGAACAACAAGGCGTAGCGCGGCGCATAAGCCGGGTAGCGCTTGAGCGCGGGCTGCAGATGCCCCAGCAGCTCGCCGAAGCGGGCCTGCAGGGCCTGCTGCCGCTCTAGGGGCAACTGACTGGGCTTGAGCCAGGCGCGATCGACCTGGGCCAGGGCCTCGGCGCTCAGCTTCAGTTCCCATTGCAGCGGTACATGGCGGCTGAGCTCGGCCGCCGCCCAGGGCGTGCCGTAGCGATAGAAAGCCACCAGGCCCAGCACCGCCGCCACCAGCACAACTAACAGAACCGACCAGCGGGTCTGCATGCGCTGGGCGAGTCCGGGGCGCAGGCCCGCCTGCAGCTGGGCCTGCTGCCATAACAGGGGCTGGTCGATCTCCAGGCTGCCATGTGCATGCAGCGCCACGGTGACCCGCTCGGGGGCCCGGCCGGCTGTCCACTGTGCGGGCCAGTCCACCTCATCGTGCTCGAAGCGGCGCGAGGCTGCGTGGCCCTGGTCCAGCACGTGCAGGCGCAATCCCGGCCCGCGGGGGCCGGGCTCGAACGCCACCAGGACCTCGCGCGCGCGGCTGCTGTGCCCGTCGAACCACCGCACCCGTATCGGGCTGGCTGCGGTTCCCTCGGCGCTGTGGTCGGAGCTGGTCATGGCTGTGCGGCGGGGTGTCCTGGCGATCAGCCCACGATGTCCAGGCCGGCAGCATCGGCCAGGGCATCGCCCAGACCCTCTTGCTGCCTGACGAGCTCACCCACAAGCTGATCCAGGCCACCCTTGACATGCAGGGTCACCGAGTCGGCCTTCATGCGGTATTCGTTCACGCGGGCAAAGGGCCGATAGAAGCCCAGGGTCAGCAGGGTGAGCAGCAGGTTCTTGAGGCGCAGGCGCACGAAGGCCCACGGGCGCAGATCGCATTTGAAGCGCGCGATCCGGCTCAGGCCCACATTGCTCCAGATCAGCTGGAACATGCGCGCCTCGCGGTAGGCGCGCGCCGGTGCAGAGGCGGGCACGAGCCCGATGAAGACCCCGATCACGACAACGAACATCAGCACTAACAGGGCCGGGCCCTTCGCCTGCCGGACCACCGCCTCCAGGGTGTACATCGCGCTGAAGCCCAGCGCCAGGATGACTGCCACCCCTGCGAGGAAGACGAGGACCGTCGCGGCCCAGATGCGCACGAAGTCGCTGTAGACCGGCTTCCAGCGCCCGTGCTGGTGGCCGATGCCGCCACGCAGCACCAGCAGGCTCTTGTAGTTGAACTCGACGCGGATGATGCACAGCACGCTGAGCAGTACACCCAAAGCGAGCAGGCCCCAGCCATGCACCCCGATATCGGGCAGCGATGGAACGCCCGCCGCCGGTATGCGTGGCGCGTCAGGCGTCGGCGTTGGCGGCTCGGCCGAGCCCAGCATCTGCAGGCTCAAGGTGAGCGTGATCCAAAGCGCGGCCATCGCGAAGATGGGCCAGCTCGCGAGGTAAATCTCCTTCCACTTTGCCGCGAAGTGCAGCTGCAGGCCACGCCAGCGCGTGCTGGCCAGGCGAAAGCGCATGGCGCTGCCCCAGAGATAGGGTGCCAGCAGCGCCGCCGCAACGATGAAGACCAGCGCCACGGTGTCCTGTCCGGTCTCGGCGGCGATGTGATACGTCAGGTAAAGCAGGGCGAAGATCAGGAAGCTCACCACCATCTTGCGCAAGGGTGCGGTGAACTCCAGCGAACTGTCGGCAACCTGCGTGTGGTCATAGAACCAGCGCGCGGTGCGACGGCGCGCCCAGGGCGTGTACAGACCCAGCGTCACGATGGACAGCAGCAGGTTGACGATCCAGACCCGGAAGTACTCGCCGCCCGTGCCGGTGAAACGCAGCCGGTAAGACGTGATGCCGTGTCGTGTGGTGCTCATGTGCAAACGTGCTCCGTGGGTGCCCCTTGGTGCCCACGGGCCAGTTTAGCAGCGGCGCTGAATGCTCAGCGCGATTCCTGCAGACGCTCCACATGCGCCAGCAGGGAGCGGCGCGCCACCGGCCAAACGGCCTCGGGCACATCGTCGTAAGCGCGGGGCAGCCAGTCATCTAGCGTGCCATGGGGCAGCTCTTGCATCACGCGACGGATCTTGGCCTCGCGCTGCAAGCGGTGTGCCTTGAGCCGCGCGATGGCCTCGCGCGCCTGCGGCAGCACATGGCCGTGCGCCGGCAGGATGTAGTCCAGGGCCAGGTGCACGCAGGCCCAGTCGAGCGCATCGAGCGCATCGAGGTAGGCCGTCATATTGCCGTCGGGCGGATTGATGACCGTGGTGCTGCCATTGAGGATGTGATCGCCCGAAAACAGCAGGCCGGCACCCGGTACATCGGGCAGCAGCAGGCAGAGGTGGTTGGCCGCATGGCCCGGTGTGTGGATGACCTCCAGAGCGTGCCGCGTTTGCCCGCTGGTGTCGCTCAGCGCAAGCTGCTCCCCATTGGCCAGGGCGCGGTCAGGCACAAAGTGGCTTGCGTCGTTGGCGGTGGGCGCTGAGGGCAGGCCCAGCACCGGCGGGGCGCTGCCGCCGCGCTCGCGGCACAGGGCCTGCAGCGGCCGGGCTGCAGGCGCATGGTCGGCGTGCGAGTGGGTGCAGACGATCAGCCGGATGTCGCCGCCTGCCGCGTGCCACAGGCGTTGGATGTGACCGGGCTCCAGCGGGCCAGGATCAATGACCAACCAGCCCGTGGCCACAGCGCCAACCAGATAGCTGTTTGTACCCGGCCCGGTCATCAGCCCCGGGTTGGACGCGGTCAGGCGCAGCACATGCGGGCGCAGGGCCACAGGCTGCTCGTGCTGCCAGTCCGGGCGGGCCAGCAGCGTGTCTAGGGGTTCATGCGGAGTCAGCATGGAAGTAAGCGGTCTTACCATCGCACGATACCAAACAAACTCGGAGCCACGCGCATGAAGAAACACGATGTCCGCCGTCTGCTGCTTGGCCTGGCCGCTGCGTCCTGTCTCGTCTTGCCCTGGGCGGCGCAGGCCCAAGACTGGCCGATGAAACAGCCCATCAAGCTCGTCGCGGTCTTTCCGCCGGGCGGCTCGGTGGACCAGGTGGCGCGCCTGCTCGCGCCTGCCCTGCAGCAGGAGCTGGGGCAGAGCTTCATCGTCGAAAACAAGGGCGGCGCCTCCGGCTCCATCGGTGCCGCCGCTGTGGCGTCTGCCCCGCCCGACGGCTACACCTTTGCGGTGGTGTTTGACACCCACGCCGTCAACCCCAGCCTGATTCCCAATCTGCCTTTTGACACCAAGAAAGACTTGAGTACTGTCATCGTCGTGGGCACCTCGCCCATGGTGCTGGCCACGCATGCCGGCTCCGAGTTCAAGACCTTCGCAGACGTGGTTGCTGCCGCCAGGACCCCCAAAGGCGCGAGCTATGGGTCGATCGGCTCCGGCAGCCTCGGGCATCTGGCCATGGCCTTGCTGGGCAGAAACGGCAGCCTGAACTTCACGCACATTCCTTACAAGGGGGGCGGCCCGCTGATGAACGACGCCGTGGCCGGCCACGTTCCGCTGTCCATCGGATCGGTCTTTGTGACCAAGCCCCACATCGACAGCAAGCGCCTGCGTCCTCTGGCGGTGACCACCAGCAAGCGTGCCGCCGACCTGCCTGATGTGCCGACCATTGCTGAAGCCGGCTTCACCGGCTTCGAGGCCCCGGCCTGGTGGGCCGTGCTGGCCCCTGCCAAGACGCCCGCGCCCATCGTGGCGCGCATGAACGAGGCCATCAACAAGATCATGAAGAACCCGGAACTGGCCAAGCGCCTCGATACCCAGGGCATCGACGTGATGGGCGGCACCCCGCAGGCAGGTCAGGCTTTCATCGAGCGCCAGATGGACATCTGGGCGAAGGTGGTGAAGGACAACAACATCAAGCCGGATTGAGTGCCCCACCCGGGACCTGCTCCCTCCTTTCGCAACGCCATCCCTTCAGGGCCAAGGCCAGCGGCCCGACGAATCCGGTTCCGCGATGTTTCTGGGGGCGCTTCAGGTAGCGCTGACACTTATTTTTCGGTGCTGACCTGTAGCGCCACGAGGAACCGCGCCACCATGTTGTAGGTGGCAATGGCACACGTCAGCTCGACCAGACCCGTCTCGTCGAAATGCTGGCGCAGAGCATCGAACACGTCGTCGCTGACCTGCACGTCCAGCGTCATCTGCGCCGCATAGCGGATCACCAGCCGGTCCAGTTCATTGAGCGCGGGGTCGTTCGGTAGCCCGCGCGGATCGACGCGCACAAAGGCGTTCAGCGCATCCAGCTGCGCCTGGGTGCCGCCCGCAGCGAGGAAGTCCGGTGCGTGATGGTGATATTCGTATTTGGCGCCAGTGAGCAGCGCCACGGTGCAGATGCCCAGCTCCCGCAGTCGCAGACTGGTGGGCAGTTCGCTGCGCACGGCCTTGAGGTAGGTGTTCCAGCCGCGCGCGAGCGGCTCGCTCCAGAGCAGCGCTTTGTCAAGGTTGATGAGGGTGCCGCCCCGGCGTGCCAGGATGGCCTGCACCAGTTCGGCGGGCTGCGGTTTGCGTTCGGTGGTCCATTCGGGGATGCGCATGCTGTGGCCTTCGTTGTTTTCTCGCGTGCCTGAGCGTTGCTCTCGGTGCGGTGCCACCAGCATACGCGCAGATTGGACGGATAATTTCCGGCCATGCGTATTCGCTTCACCAAGATGCAGGGTGCGGGCAATGACTTCGTCGTGCTCGACGAAACCCGTGGCCCCAGCGTGCCCGGGGGCCTGAGCGCCGCCCAGTACCGCTGGCTGGCCGACCGTCACTTCGGCGTCGGTGCCGACCAGATTCTCACCGTGCGCCCGGCCCCGGCTGCGGGCATCGACTTCGAATACATCATCCACAACGCCGACGGTGCCGAGGTCGAGCAGTGCGGCAACGGCGCGCGCTGCTTTGCGCGTTATGTGCACGACGCAGGGCTCAGCGGCAAGGACCGCATCCGCGTGCAGACCCTGGGGGGGGTGATAGAGCCCCGGCTCAACCCTGATGGTCGGGTGACCGTGGACATGGGGGCGCCCGTCTTCGAGCCCGAGCGCATCCCGTTTGATGCCACGGGCCTGCAGCCGGTGGCCAGCGGGGGCTGGCACACCTGGCCCGTGGCCGTGCAGGAGGCAGTGGTGCCGCTGGCGGTGGTCTCCATGGGCAATCCCCATGCCGTGCAGCTGGTCGCGGACGTGGACGCCGCGCCCGTCCACACCCAGGGCCCGCTGATCGAGCACCACCCCCGCTTCCCGCGCCGCGTGAATACCGGCTTTTTGCAGGTGCTGAATCGCACGCATGTGAAGCTGCGCGTGTGGGAGCGCGGCGCCGGGGAGACGCTGGCTTGCGGTACCGGCGCCTGCGCAGCCGTGGTCGCTGGCATCCGCCTGGGCCTGATGGACCGCCGCGTCAACGTCCAGACCTGCGGTGGCGTGCTCACCATCGAATGGGCCGGCGGTGCCAGCCCGGTGCTCATGACCGGCCCGGCCACCACCGTGTTCACCGGCGACATCGACGTCCCGGACCTCTGACCTTCGCCCGCCTAACGTCCAACGTCCCATGACCGAACAAGATATCGCCCAATACCTGCGCGGCAACCCCGCCTTCTTCGAGCGCCAGGCTGATCTGCTGGCCGAAATCTGCCTGATCAGCCCGCACAGCCGACGCACCGTGAGCCTGCAGGAGCGCCAGGCCGAGCTGCTGCGCGAGAAGATCCGCATGCTCGAAGGCCGGCTTATGGACATGATCCGCCACGGCGGCGAGAACCTCGCCTTGTCCGACAAGCTGCTGCGCTGGGCGCGCGATCTCTTCCTGGTGGAGGATGTGGAGCGGCTGCCGGTCAGCATTGCTGAGTCCATCCAGCTGCAGTTTGCCGTGCCCCAGGCGGCGCTCCGTCTCTGGGGCGTGGACGAGGCCTTTGCCGGCGAGCCCTGGGCCCACGGCGTCAGCGAAGACGCGCGGCTGTTGGCCGATTCGCTGCGAGAGCCCTTCTGCGGCGTCAACTCCGGCTTCGAGGCCACACAATGGCTGCCCCATCCCTCGCAGGCGGTTTCCATGGCCTTGCTGCCCCTGCGTCCGTTGCAATCAGGCCAGGCTGGCCCGACCTTCGGCATGCTCGTGCTGGCCTCGCCCGACGCGCAGCGCTACACCAGCACCATGGGCACCGAGTTCCTCACGCGCATCGCCGAAGTGGCCAGCGCAGCGCTGTCGCGCCTGAGGTGACCATGTCAACGCCTGTGCCACCGGGCAGCGACGACCAGCAGATGGTCGATTTGTACCTGGAGCATGTGCGGGTGGAAAAGCGTCTGGCGGCGCGCACCGTCGAGCTCTACGCGCTGGACCTGCGCAAGCTTGCCGAGTTTGCGGCGCAGGCCGGTGTGGGCCTGACGCAGGTGCGCAGCGCCCATGTGCGGCGCTGGATCGCGCAGATGCATGGCGGCGGGCGCAGCGGGCGAGGCATTGCGCTCATCCTCTCGGGCTGGCGCGGTTTTTTTGCCTGGCTGGGCCGTGAAGGCCGGGTGTCAAGCAACCCGGTGCAGGACGTACGCGCGCCCAAGGTGGCCAAGCCGCTACCGAAAGCCCTGAGCGTGGACGATGCGGTCCAGCTGGCCGCCCACCGCGACGAAGTTGACGATCCCTGGCTGCAGGCACGCGACGCCGCCATCACCGAACTGCTCTACAGCAGTGGCCTGCGCGTGAGCGAGCTCACGGGCCTGGATGCGGTCGCAAGTGCGGCGGCGCGGGGCTGGATTGACCTGCAGGCGGCTGAGGCTCATGTGCTGGGCAAGGGCAGCAAACGCCGCAGCGTACCCGTGGGCGCGGCTGCCATTGCCGCGCTGAAGGCCTGGCTGGCCGTACGGTCACAGGCCAGCGGGGCGTCGGATCAGGCGGCGCTTTTCATCGGCCGCCACGGCACACGACTCACGCCCCAGTCGGTCTGGCAGCGACTCAAGCGGCGCAGCCTGCAGGCTGGCCTGGCCACGCCCGTGCACCCTCACATGCTGCGACACTCCTTCGCGAGCCATGTGCTTCAGTCCAGCAGCGACCTGCGCGCAGTGCAGGAACTGCTGGGCCACGCGAACATCGGAACCACGCAGGTCTACACGCGGCTCGATTTCCAGCACCTCGCCAAGGCCTACGACGCCGCCCATCCACGTGCGCGGTCCAAGGACATCAAATAGCCCGCCCTTCAGCAAGTCCTCAAAAGCTCTCCCACTCTCCCTCGTCTGTTGCGGCGGGCTTGGGGGGCGCCTTGGGGGGCACCTTCGGGGGCGCCGCTTTCGACGCGGGCGGTGCCGCAGGCTTGGGCGCCGCGATCCGTGGCGACGGGCCTGCCCGAGCCGGCGATGGATGGCCCGCTGCGACGCGGGAGGCCTGCGCTGGCGAGGACGCCGGCGCCAGCCTCGGCATGATAGCTGCTTGGCCCGAGAGCTTGAACACGCTCACAGCCTGTACCAGCTCCTGGGCCTGGCTCTTGAGGCTGCTGGCCGCAGCGGCCATCTCTTCGACCAGCGCAGCGTTCTGCTGCGTGGCCTGGTCCATGTTCGTCACCGCTTCACCC